>NZ_JBLXGL010000027.1:0-5180 GCF_048381735.1 Ponticoccus sp. (in: a-proteobacteria) | reverse complement strand
GGATCATAGGTGAAGGGCGTCTCGTCGTAGGAGCCGGGGAAACCCTTCGGCCAGAAGGCCTGGTGGACCTCCATCTGGCCCTTGATGATCGTGTCGGTCATGCCGGTGTAGTCGACCAGGTAGCGCGCGGCTTCCCAGACGGCCGGATCGGTCAGGCTCTTGGTCTTCTGGTTGAAGGACAGGAAGTGGACGGCGGCCTGCGGGAAGGTCTCGACCTTGATGTCGTCGCCGGACAGCGAGGCGACCTGGTCGGGGGTCAGGTTGCGCGCCATGTCGATGTCGCCCTGTTCCAGCAGCAGCTGCTGGGTGGCGGCCTCGGCAACGTGGCGGATGATCACCTGGGACATCTTGGGCGCGCCCTTGAAGTAGTCCGCGTTGGCGGCCATGCGCACCATCTGACCCGGGGTGTAGGCGGTCAGCGCGAAGGGGCCCGAGCCTGCCGAGTTGGCGTTCAGCCAGGCATTGCCCATGTCGCCGTCGACCTCGTGCTCCATCGCCAGCGCCTTGTCGACGATGGAGGCGGGGCGCGCGGCCAGCACGTTCAGCACGAAGGCGGGCGAGAAATCGCCCTCGTATTTCACCGTGACGAGGTTGCCCTCGGCGGTCAGCATGTCGTCCACGTTCTCCGGGGTCCAGCCGAGCTGGGCGAGGATGAAGGCGGGCGTCAGGTTCAGCTTGATGACGCGCGAGAGCGAGAACAGCACGTCCTCGGCGGTCACCGGGTTGCCGGAGTTGAAGACCGCATCGTCACGCAGGGTGAAGGTGATGGTCTTGGCTTCGGCGTCGGCGACCCATTCGGTCGCGATGCCGGGGGCCAGGACGGTCGGGTCTTCCGCATCGTACTGCACCAGGCGGTCGTAGAGGTTGGTGACCAGCTCGCCAGAGGTGAATTCATAGGCCTGCGCCGGGTCGATCGCGACGATGTCGTCGATGTTCTGGGCGATGACCAGGATGTCATCGGGCGTGTCGGCCAGCGCCGCGGTGCCCGCCAGGGGCAGCGCGAGCGCCGAGGCAAACAGTGCGGATTTCAGCTTGTTCATGTGGCTCTCCTTGTTGGGGTTGAGTGAAGCGGGATGGCGTTTATCAGCTCTCCAGCGGCGCCATCTCCGGTAGTTTCATCCCGCCCTTGCGGTTCAGCACGGCCAGGGTTCCCGTCCAGAGGATCCGGACGGGCTTGTCAGCTGGATTGGTCCAGGAATGGGGGCGCAACCCGCTGTAATGCAGGCTGTCACCGGCCTTCATCCGGATGACCTGGCCGTCGAGGGTCTGCTCGATCTCGCCCTCCAGGATGTAGATGATCTCTTCGCCCTCGTGGCTGACCACCTCCGAGGCATAGCCCGCAGGCACATGAAGGATGTAGCTGGACAGTTCGGCGCCGGGAAAATCTGTGGCCAGGTTCTCGTAGCCGATGGACGAGCCGTTCAGCGAGAACTGCGGCCGGGTCTCGGCGCGGGTCAGGCTGTCGGAGGGGCCGGGGGCGGCGATGAAATACTCCAGCGTCACGTCCAGCGCCGCGGCGATCTGCGCCAGCGTTCCCAGCGAGGGCGTCGCGTTGTCGCGTTCCACCTGGCTGAGGTAGCCGACCGAGACACCCGCCTTGTCGCACAAGGCCTGCAGAGTCAGCCCAAGCTGCTTTCGGCGCTTGCGAATAAGCGGTCCGAGCTGCGGCTCAGCCTTCTGCTTCTCCCGTGCCATGGTGGGCTCCTCCGAAATCCTTTCCCCCACGCTACAAAAAATTTTTTACTATGGCAAAAAAATTTGTAACACTGGGGGTGAGAATTCATTTGACCGAAGCCAAAGGAGGCGGAGACCTTGGCGACAGAAGCATCAATAGCCGTCAGGGCGGGGCGCGGTGCGCGGGGGATCGGCGGCTTCGTCGTCGTCACCGCGCTGACCTTCCTGGGCCTGCTGGCAATCACCTTCTTCATCGGGCGCGTGGTGCCCATCGACCCCGTGCTTTCGGTGGTCGGGGACCGCGCGACGCAAGAGCAATACGACGCGGCGCGGATCGCCATGGGGCTGGACCGACCGCTGGTGGTGCAGTTCTTCGACTACGTCTGGTCGGTGATGCAGGGTGACCTGGGCCGCTCGATCTCGACCAACCGCCCAGTCGCGGACGATCTGCTGCGGGTCTTCCCGGCGACGCTGGAGATGGCGACGCTGGGCATCTTCATCGGGGTTGTCCTTGGCGTGCCCGCCGGGGTCTGGGCCGCCACGCGGCGCGGCGAATGGGTCGATCAGGTGATGCGGGTCTTTGCCCTGCTGGGCTATTCGGTGCCCGCCTTCTGGCTGGGCCTCGTCGGGCTGGCGGTCTTCTACGCCGGGCTCGGCTGGGTCGCGGGGCCGGGGCGGCTGGACATCTTCTATGAAGGCCTGGTGCCCGCGCGCACCAATGTCATGCTGATCGATGCCGCGCTGGCGGGCGATTGGGACGTCTTCTGGAACGCGCTTTCGCACCTCGTGCTGCCGGCCTCGATCCTGGGCTTCTTCTCGCTGGCCTTCATCGCCCGGATGACCCGCAGCTTCATGCTGGACCAGCTGGGACAGGAGTTCATCACCACCGCCCGCGTCAAGGGTGTGCCCGAGTGGCGGGTGATCTGGGTGCATGGTTTCAAGCCGATCCGCGTGCCGCTGATCACCGTCATCGGCCTGTCCTACGCCGCGCTGCTGGAGGGTTCGGTGATGATCGAGACCGTCTTCAGCTGGCCCGGCATCGGCAACTACCTGACCACGGCGCTGCTGAATGCCGACATGAATGCCGTGCTGGGGGCCACGCTGGTCATCGGCTCGGTCTTCATCCTGATCAACAAGATTTCGGACGTGCTTTACCGCGTCCTTGACCCGAGGAGCCGCTGATGAGCACGAGAGACTGGCTGCTCGACGACAGCCCCGCAACCCTGACCCAGGCCAACCTGGGCCGCGCATGGCGCATGATGGCGGCGCTGATGCGCAATCCGCTGGCCCTGGCGGGCCTTTTGATCATCCTGCTGCTTCTGGTCACGGCGCTGTTTGCGCCCTGGATCGCGCCGGAAAGCCCGGTGGGTCAGAACCTGCAGAACCGCCTGCTGCCGCCCTCGGCAGAGCACTGGATGGGCACCGACGAACTGGGCCGCGACATCTTCAGCCGCGTCGTCTACGGCTCGCGAATCACGCTGATGATCGTGGCGCTTGTGGCGGTGATCTCGGCGCCGCTGGGTCTGATCATCGGCGCTGTCGCGGGCTATTTCGGCGGCTGGGTCGACCGCATCCTGATGGGGCTGACCGACGTCTTCCTGTCGCTGCCCAAGCTGATCCTGGCGCTGGCCTTCGTCGCCGCCCTTGGGCCGGGAATCGAGAACGCGATCATCGCCATCGCCATCACCGCCTGGCCCGCCTATGCCCGTATCGCAAGGGCCGAGACGCTGACCTTCCGCAATGCCGAGTACATCCAGGCGGTGCGGCTGGTCGGCGGCTCGCATTCGCGGATCATCTTCCGCCACGTGCTGCCGCTTTGTACCTCGTCGATGATCGTGCGGGTGACGCTGGACATGGCGGGCATCATCCTGACCGCCGCCGGTCTGGGCTTCCTTGGTCTTGGCGCACAGCCGCCGCTGCCGGAATGGGGGGCCATGATCTCGCGCGGGCGGACCTTCATCCTGGACCAGTGGTGGGTCGCCACCATGCCGGGCTTCGCCATTATCCTCGTCTCGCTGGGCTTCTGCTTCCTGGGCGACGGGTTGCGCGACGTGCTGGATCCTAAACAGGGGGGCGAGAAATGACCGACGCACCGCTTCTGGAAATCGAGGACCTGCGGGTCAGCTTCGCCACCCCCAAGGGGCCGGTGGAGGTCGTGAAGGGGCTGAACCTGACCCTGGGCTGCGAAGAGCGCCTGGGCATCGTCGGCGAAAGCGGATCCGGCAAGTCGATGACGGGCCGGTCGATCCTGCGGCTGATCCGGGCACCGGGCAAGCAGACCGCGAAGACCCTGCGTTTCGACGGGCTGGACCTGTTGGCGCAGAGCAGCCGCCAGATGCGCCGGATCCGCGGCGCGCGGATCTCGATGATCATGCAGGACCCGAAATTCTCTCTGAACCCGGTGATGACCATCGGCCACCAGATCGCCGAGGCGTTGCAGGTGCATGAGAACCTGCCCCGCCGCGATCTGCAGGCGCGGGTGATCGAGATGCTGAACTCGGTCCGCATCAATGACCCCGAGCGGGTGGCGAAGATGTATCCGCACGAGGTTTCGGGCGGCATGGGGCAGCGGGTGATGATCGCCATGATGCTGATCCCGCGCCCGCAACTGCTGATCGCGGATGAGCCGACCTCGGCGCTGGATGTCTCGGTGCAGGCGCAGGTGCTGGACCTGATCGAGGAGCTGGTGACCGGCAACGGCATGGGGCTGATCCTGATCAGCCACGACCTGAACCTTGTGGCGCGCTACTGCGACCGAATCCTGGTGATGAACGGCGGCGAGGTGGTCGAGGCCTGCGCCGCCGCCGATCTGCACAAGGCCAGCCATCCCTACACGAAGGGCCTGCTGGCGGCTCAGCCCCGCATGCAGGAAACCCGAGACGAGCTGCCGGTGATGGACCGCAGCGGAGGAGCAGGCACATGAGCAGCCCCGCGATTTCCCTCAGGGATCTGGATATCTCTTACGGCGACACCAAGGTGGTGCGCGACGTAAGCTTCGACGTGGCGCCGGGCGAAAGCTTCGCGCTGGTCGGCGAGAGCGGTTCGGGCAAGTCGACCGTGCTGAAGGCCATCGCCGGGCTGGCGCCGGACTGGACGGGAGAGATTTCCGTGCTGGGCAAGCCGCGCGGCCATGGCACCGACCGGGCCTTCTCCGAGACCTGCCAGATGGTCTTCCAGGACCCCTATGCCTCGCTGCATCCGCGCAAGACCGTGGACACGGTCCTGTCCGAGCCGCTGGCGATCCACGGCATCGGCAAGCGCAGCGAGAAGGTGGTCGAGATGCTGGCCGCCGTCGGCCTCGATCAGCGCTTCCGCTTCCGCTTTCCGCACCAGCTGTCGGGCGGCCAGCGCCAGCGTGTCGCCATCGCCCGGGCGCTGATGCTGGAGCCGAAGGTGATGCTGCTGGACGAGCCGACTTCGGCGCTGGATGTCTCGGTGCAGGCCGAGATCCTGAACCTGCTGAAGCGGCTGCGCCGTGAACAGGGGCTGACCTACCTGATGGTCAC
>NZ_JBLXGL010000026.1:0-5260 GCF_048381735.1 Ponticoccus sp. (in: a-proteobacteria) | reverse complement strand
TGCATCGGTCGATTGCCAGATGGATCACCTCGACCTGCCCGAGGGGCGGACCGACGCCAGCTTCACCATCACCCTGCGCCACGAGGGCGGCGCGCACAGCCATATCAACGCCTCCAAGTGCAACCACCTGCACCTGCGCGAGCTGCGGGCCTACGGCGCGAAGGGCAGCTTCACCAGCCAGGCCACCGACGTGCAGGCACAGCAGCTTTTCGCCGGGGAGCGCCCGGCGGACGACCCGGAAAACTGGGGCTACGAGCCCGAGGCGAACTGGCCCGTCCTGCGCGTCGGCAATGGCGACGAACGCCTGCCCGCGCAGCAAGGCCGCTACCACGATTACTACGCCGCTTTCGCCAAGGCGGTCGCCGACGGCACTCCGCCGCCCGTCACCGCCACCGAGGCATCGCGCACCATCGCGGTGCTGGATGCCGCCCGCCGCAGCGCCGAGATCGGCGCCTCGGTCGCCCTTTGAACCACTCCGCGCCAGAGGAGGCGCGGCCCGACAACGACCCTCTGGGAGGACATCATGAAGTACACCCTCGACCCCCACATGATCCGGCACCTGTCGCTCGAGGATACGATCCGCAAGGTCGCCGAGCTGGGCTATGATTGCGTCGAGATGTCGCCGCGCCCCGATTTCTTCTCATGGTGGACACGGCCCAAGCTCTACCCCGAGCGCATCCAATCCTTCAAAAAGGCGCTGAAGGACCACGATGTCGGCCTTGCCACGATCCAGCCGATGTACCGCTGGGCCTCGCCCTATGCCGATGAATGGGACATGGCGATCGACAACTGGAAGCGCGCCATCGAGTTCGCGGTCGAGCTGGAATGCCCGATGTTCGTGTCGGAATTCGGTCGGGGCGGATCGCCCAACCGCTCGCTGAACGACACCTCCGGCATCCACCGCCCCGAGGTCTGCGAGGGCCAGTTCTTCAAGGCGATGGATGTGCTGGTGCCCATCCTCGAGCGCGAGGGCATCAAGCTGTCGCTCGAAGCGCACCCCGAGGACTGGATCGAGGAGATCCACCCCGCCATCGACATCATCAAGACCATCAATTCGCCGATGGTGCGCGCGTCCTTCATCGCGCCGCACACCTTCTTCTACGGCCCCGACATGGAGGCGAACCTGCGCGCCACCGCCGGGCTGCTGGAACATGTGCGGCTTGCGGATACCTACGATCACAACAAGTCGTCCGAGCTGCGCTACATCGTCAACCCGCCGGAATCCAAGGTCCGGGTGCACCAGCACCTCGATTACGGCCAGGGCGAGATCGACTGGGATCTGTTCTTCAAGACCCTCGCCGACCTCAAGTTCGATGGCGTCCTGTCGAACTGCGTCTTCGGCTGGGAAGACCGCGCCGAAGACAGCGCGCGCTTCATGCTGGCCGAAACCAAGCGTTACGTCGAGAAATACGGAGTGGGCAAATGAGCCTGAAGGTCGGAGTCATCGGGACCGGCATGATCGGTCAGGACCATATCCGCCGCCTCACCCAGGTGCTGAGCGGCGTGGCGGTCACGGCAGTGGCCGATATCTCGCGCGAACGCGCCGAGGCGGCCGCGCCCGAGGGGGCGGCGGTGTTCGATGACCCCAAGGCGCTGATTGCGTCCGACACGGTGGATGCGGTGGTGATCTGCTCGTGGGGGCCTGCGCACGAGGAACAGCTGCTGGCCTGCATCGACGCGGGCAAGCCGGTGTTCTGCGAAAAGCCCATGGTTACCAGCGAAGACGCCGCCCTGCGCGTGATCGAGGCGGAAACCGCCTTTGGCCGCCGCCTCGTGCAGGTGGGGTTCATGCGCCGCTTCGACGCCGACTACCGTCGCCTCAAGGCGGTGATCGACACCGGCAGCCTTGGCGCGCCGCTGATGTACAAGTCGGTGCACCGCAATGCCTCGGTGCCCGAGGGGCTTTACACCTCGGATATGCCGCTCAACGACACGCTGGTGCATGATGCGGATATCTCGCGCTGGCTGCTTTCGGACGAGGTGACCGGCGTCGAGGTGCGGCTGCCGCGCCGCTCGACCGTCGGCAAGGACCTGCGCGATCCCACCATCGTGCTGCTGCATTGTGCGTCGGGGGCCATCGTGATCGTCGAGATCTCGGTCAATATCGCCTACGGCTACGACATCCGCGGCGAGGTCTCTTGCGAGAGCGGCGTTGCCGCGCTGCCGAACCGGCCCGCGACGGTGGTGTCCGACCAGTTCGGCATTCGGCAGGCGATCCCCGAGGACTGGCGCGAGCGCTTCATCGAGGCCTACGACCAGGAATTCCGCGAATGGATCGTTGCCGCGGGGCAGGGCACCGCGACCGGGCCGTCGGCCTGGGACGGCTATGCCTCGACCCTGGTGGCCGACGCCGCGCTGCGCGCCGTGGACAGCGGCGGGCACGAAGTCATCAGCATGATCGAGAAACCGGCGCTTTACGCCTGAGCAGGAACCCGACAATGAAACTTTCCATCTGCACCGACGTGATGGGCGACCTGTCCTTCACCGACATGCTCGACAAATGCGTCGCGCTGGGCGTCGAGGGCATCGAGATGACTGGCGGAGGCTGGTCGCCCGCGCCGCATTTCCGCGCCGAGACGCTTCTGGCCGACCGGAGTGAGCTGTCCCGCCGCCTTGCCGAGATCGAGGCGCGTGGCCTGACCATCGCCGCGCTCAACTGCTCGGGCAACCCGCTCGACCCCGGTCACCTCGGCGAGAAGCATCGCAAGGAGATCGAGGAGACCTTCACTCTCGCCGGAGAGATCGGCGTCAGGAAGATCGTCACCATGTCGGGCCTGCCGGAGGCCGCCGCCGGCGACACGGTGCCGAACTGGCTGACCTATACCAAGAGCTGGCCGGACGAGATGCCCGAGCGCGACCGATACCAGTGGGAGGACCGCGCGTTCCCCTATTGGCACGGCCTGGTCGAGCACGCGGGCAAGATGGGCGTCGAGAAGATCGCGCTCGAGAATTTCTCGGCCATGCTGGTCTGGAACCCCGAGACCCTGTTCCGCCTGCGGAACGAGGTCGGCGACATGGTCGGCATGAACCTCGACCCCTCGCATCTCTTCTGGAAGGGGGCCTGCCCGATTGCCGTCGCCCGCGCGCTTGGCCCGGCGATCCACCATGTTCACGGCAAGGACACCCGCATCGAGCGCGGCCTGTGTGACGTGAACGGCCTGCTGGAGATGAAGGAGGTCACCGATGTCGCCAACCGCGCCTGGAACTACGTCGCCGTCGGTGCGGGGCATGACCTGCAATGGTGGAAGGAGTTCTTCTCGGTAGTCGGCATGATGGGCTACGACGGCTGGGTCTCGCTGGAAATGGAGGATTTCACCATGTCCACCGAAGCGGGCATCCGGTCTTCCATCGACGCGCTTCAGGCGACGATCATCCGGTAAGCGATCCCAGGAAAAGTGGGCACCGGTGTTCCGTCCGGGATCACGACAGGACAGGCTGATGTACAAGTTCATCATAACCATCGACTGCCAACCCGGCACGCGTTCGAGGATCCTCGAACGTGCGCCCGGGGCGCAGGCCGCCACGCGGGCCGAGCCGGGCTGCATCGGCTATGACTTCTATACCTGCACCGATGATCCGGACCGTCTCGTCTTTGTCGAGACCTGGGCGGATGAGGCGGCGCATGGCTTCCACATGGAGCAGCAGCACACGAAGGGTTTCATCGCCTTCCACGAGCGGTTCCACCGCAATTTCACTTTCGAGACGATCAACGTCTCCTGACCGCAAGACGCCTGCGAGGGGGAAAGAACATGGCAGATCTGGACGTAATCACCATCGGGCGCGCCGGGGTGGATCTCTATGGCTCGCAGGTTGGCGGGCGGCTGGAGGATATGGGGTCCTTCGACAAGTATATCGGCGGCTCTCCGACCAACATGGCCTGCGGCACGGCACGGCTGGGTCTGCGCTCGGGGCTGATCAGCCGCGTCGGCAACGAGCACATGGGGCGCTTCATTCGCGAAGAGCTGCTGCGCCACGGGGTCTGTGTCGACGGCGTCGCGACGGACCCGGAGCGGCTGACGGCTCTGGTGCTGCTGGGCATCCGCGACGAAGAGCAGTTCCCGCTGATCTTCTACCGCGAGAACTGTGCCGACATGGCGCTGTGCGAGGATGACATCGACGCGGCGCTGCTGACGCGGTCGCGCTCGGTGGTGGCGACAGGGACGCATCTGAGCCATTCGCGCACCGAGGCGGCGGTGCTGAAGGCACTGCGGATCGCCCGCGTGAACGGGCTGAAGACGGCGCTGGACATCGACTACCGTCCGAACCTCTGGGGCGTGGCGGGCCATGGCGACGGCGAAAGCCGTTTTGTCGAAAGCGCCAAGGTCACGGCCAAGCTTCAGGAAAGCCTGCATTTCTTCGACCTGATCGTCGGCACCGAAGAGGAATTCCACATCGCGGGCGGCTCCACCGATACGGTTGCGGCCTTGCGCGCGGTGCGGGCGGTGTCGAAGGCCACGCTGGTCTGCAAGCGCGGGCCCATGGGGGCGGTGGCCTTCGAAGGCGACATCCCGGACAGCCTTGATGATGGCGTCTCGGGGCCGGGCTTTCCCATCGAGGTGTTCAACGTGCTGGGCGCAGGTGACGGCTTCATGAGCGGGCTGCTCAAGGGCTGGCTTGACGGCGAAAGCTGGCCGGTGGCCCTGAAGTACGCCAATGCCTGCGGGGCCTTCGCGGTGTCGCGCCATGGCTGCACCCCGGCCTATCCGTCCTGGGACGAGCTGCAGTTCTTCTTCGAAAGAGGCGTCAAGCGCCCCGATCTGCGCAACGATGCCGCGCTGGAACAGGTCCATTGGGCGACCAACCGGCATGGTGACTGGTCGACGGTGCGGACCTTTGCTTTCGATCACCGGATGCAGCTCGAGGAGATGGAGGGATACACCCTCGAGAAGGGCGGCGCGTTCAAGGCGCTGTGCCTTCAGGCGGCGATGCAGGTGCAGGACGGACAGGGGGGCTACGGCATTCTCTGCGACAACCGCATCGGGCGGGCGGCGCTTCACGCGGCCTCCGGCTCCGGCCTGTGGATCGGGCGGCCGACCGAGCTGCCGGGCTCGCGCCCCATCCGCTTCGAGCCGGAGCTGGGCGAGGACATGGGCCAGTTCCGCGAATGGGCGCGGGAGAACGTGGTCAAGCTGCTGGTCTTCTGCCACCCCGATGACGATGCCGAAACGCGGGCCCACCAGGAGGCGAAGGTCAAGGCGCTCTGGACGGCGGCGCGGCGCAATGGGCTCGAATTCCTGCTCGAGGTGATCCCGTCGAAGGT
>NZ_JBLXGL010000025.1:0-5425 GCF_048381735.1 Ponticoccus sp. (in: a-proteobacteria) | reverse complement strand
TATGACTGCTTCATACGAATACGAGACGCATGACTATGACGTCGTGGTCGTAGGGGCCGGGGGCGCCGGCCTCCGCGCGACCCTCGGCATGGCCGAACAGGGCCTGCGCACCGCCTGCGTGACCAAGGTCTTCCCGACCCGCTCGCACACCGTCGCCGCGCAGGGCGGCATCGCCGCGTCGCTCTCCAACATGGGCCCCGACAACTGGCAGTGGCACATGTACGACACCGTCAAGGGGTCGGACTGGCTGGGCGACACCGATGCGATGGAATACCTCGCCCGCTCCGCCCCCGCCGCGGTCTACGAACTCGAACACTACGGCGTGCCCTTCTCGCGCACCGAAGAGGGCAAGATCTACCAGCGTCCCTTCGGCGGCCACACCACCGAATTCGGCGAAGGCCCGCCCGTGCAGCGCACCTGCGCCGCGGCCGACCGCACCGGCCACGCCATCCTGCACACGCTCTACGGCCAGTCGCTGAAGAACAACGCGGAATTTTACGTCGAATACTTCGCAATCGACCTCGTCATGTCGGAAGACGGCGTGTGCCAGGGCGTCGTCTGCTGGAAGCTCGACGACGGCACCATGCATGTCTTCAACGCCAAGATGGTCGTGCTGGCCACCGGCGGCTACGGGCGCGCCTATTTCTCCGCGACCTCGGCGCACACCTGCACCGGCGACGGCGGCGGCATGGTGGCCCGCGCGGGTCTTGCCCTGCAGGACATGGAATTCGTGCAGTTCCACCCCACCGGCATCTACGGCTCCGGCTGCCTCATCACCGAGGGCGCGCGGGGCGAAGGCGGCTACCTCACCAACTCCGAGGGCGAGCGCTTCATGGAACGCTACGCGCCGACCTACAAGGATCTCGCGCCGCGCGACTACGTCTCGCGCTCGATGACGATGGAGATCCGCGAAGGCCGCGGCGTGGGCGAACATGGCGACCACATCCACCTCAACCTGTCGCACCTGCCCGCCGAAGCGCTGGCCGAGCGCCTGCCCGGCATCTCGGAATCCGCCAAGATCTTTGCCGGCGTCGATGTCACCAAGGAACCGATCCCGGTCCTGCCGACGGTACACTACAACATGGGCGGCATCCCCACCAACTACTGGGGCGAAGTGCTGAACCCGACCGCCGACAACACGTGCGGTGGTTCCCGGCCCCTTGGCCGTGGGCGAGCAGGCTGTGCCTCGGTGCGCGGGGCGAACCGCCTCGGCTCCAACTCGCTGATCGACCTCGTGGTCTTCGGCCGCGCCGCCTGATCCGCGCCGGCAAGGTCGTCGACAAGGACGCGGCCAAGCACACGCTCAACCAGCCCTCCGTCGACAAGGCCTTCGACCGCTTCGACGGGCTGCGCCATGCCGACGGCGGCACGCCGACCGCGGAACTGCGGCTCGAGATGCAGCGCGATGCGGGCCGACGCGGTCTTCCGCACCGACAAGACCCTCAAGGAGGGTGTCGAGAAGATGACCGCCATCGCCGGCAAGATGAGCGACATCAGGTCACCGACCGGACCCTGGTCTGGAACTCCGACCTGATGGAGACGCTGGAGCTGACCAACCTCATGCCCAACGCGCGCTGGCCACCATCGTCGGCGCCGAGGCGCGCAAAGATCCCGTGGCGCCCATGCGCACGAGGATTACCCGACCCGCGACGACGACAACTGGCGCTGCGCACCATCGCCCGTCGACGGCACGTCGGTAGCGCTCAGCAACCGCCCGGTGGTTCTCGATCCGCTGACGACGAGGCCGAGGGCGGCATCAGCCTCGCCAAGATCGCGCCCAAGGCCCGGACGTTCTGATGCATCGCGCCGCGCTCGCCCTCGTGCCCTTGCTCGCCGCCTGCTCCGCGCAGGCGCGGGACGGGCTCGCGCGCGACGGCCGAAGCGGCCATCACCCCGGTGGTGGCCGAGCGCATCCGCGGCGTGCCGACGACCAAGGCGGTGCGCTGCATCCTCGACAACGCCGACCGCTCGCAGATCAACGCGCGCTGGCGGCGGACAACGTGCAGGGCCGGACCGGCATCGCTGACGACATTGTCACCGATGTGCTGTTCAGGGACGGAACACGGAATGCTTCCGCCGTTGGGGCATTGTCACCGCACTGAGCAAGGTTCTCGCATGAAACGTCTTTCGCCCTGATCGTCCTTCCCCTGATCCTCGCCGCCTGTACCCCGGCCACGCGGAGACCAGATCGCCCGCGACGCGGCGCGCTCCACGATTTCAAGGTGGTCGTCGACCGCTTCCCGGTGTGCCGGTCAGCCGGCCATCGACTGCATCATCGACAATGCCTCGTCCACGCAGATCTTCGCGCTGGCCGCGGACAGCGTCACCGGCAGACCGAGCACGGTCGAAGTCGTGTCCGACATCGTCTCGAAACCCGACCCTGACCTGCCTGGCAGCCGAGGGGCTGCCGGCGCTCATCCGATAGGAGAGAGAGATGGTTCAATTCACGCTACCCAAGAACTCAAGGTCCGCACGGGCAAGACCTGGCCCAAGCCGGAGGGCGCGACCACCGTGCGGGCCTTCAAGATCTACCGCTGGAGCCCGGAAGACGGCGAGAACCCGCGCGTCGATACCTATTACCTCGACATGGACAAGTGCGGCCCGATGATCCTGGACGCGCTCATCAAGATCAAGAACGAGGTCGACCCGACCCTGACCTTCCGCCGCTCCTGCCGTGAAGGCATCTGCGGCTCCTGCGCGATGAACATCGACGGGATCAACACCCTCGCCTGCATTTACGGGCTGGACGAGGTCAAGGGCGATGTCCGCATCTACCCGCTGCCGCACATGCCGGTGGTCAAGGACCTGATCCCCGACCTCACGCATTTCTATGCCCAGCACGCCAGCATCATGCCCTGGCTGGAGACCAAGACCAACCGTCCCGAGAAGGAGTGGCGCCAGTCCATCGAGGATCGCAAGAAGCTCGACGGTCTCTATGAATGCGTGATGTGCGCCTCCTGCTCCACCGCCTGCCCGAGCTACTGGTGGAACTCCGACCGTTATCTCGGCCCGGCCGCGCTGCTGCATGCCTACCGCTGGATCATCGACAGCCGCGACGAAGCCACAGGCGAGCGGCTGTGATCTCGAGGATCCTTTCAAGCTCACCGCTGCCACCATCATGAACGCCAAGACCTGCCCCGGGGTCTGAACCCGGCAAGGCGATCGCCGAGATCAACGCATGATGCTGAACCGCGGTCTGATCGACCGGCCCATATCGCGCCTGTTCTGCCGCCATCCCCAGGGGGGCGGCTGTTTCCTCTGGGGAACCTTGGCCCGCGCATTTCGCCTTGCAGCATCGGTGGTTCCCCCGCGCCCGCGATATTATCTACACCGCGGGGAGGACCGACAGACGAAGACAAGGTCCCGACCGATGCAAGATCTCTCCACCCGAACCGCCGCCGCCGTGATGCCCTCGCCGCGCCTCGATCAGGCGTTCGCCATTACGCACCCGAGGCCGGGCTTCCCCTTCCCAGACCGCTTACGAGCCGGATGCCGGGAACTGCGCGCGCCGCATGACCTGCTGGCCATGCGCCGCGGATCGCGGCGGGGAATTACATGACACCTGCCGTTACCGAGGCCGGCGATGATCCTTGTCGTCCGTCTCGTCATCATTCGTCCTGTTGCTGATCTTCACCAACCCGGAAAACCGCCTGTGCCGCTGGCGCGAATCCCGCGCGAACAGAGCACTGGCGCCGTATCTCCTGCGGCGCACGGACCACCGGCCCGAAGGCCAGGCGCCCGAAACCTGTTTCCGCCCGGACCGCTGACGACAGGGGCGCTCAGCTCAGCCCGTCCCAGATCAGCGCGCCGCCGGTGACGACCAGCGCATATGGGCTTCGTCCGAAGACATCGGGCACAACCCGTGCGCGCGGATGGCCACAGCCCAGCAGGCAAAGGGGCCAGCGCGATGTCGAAAAGCGGGCTTTCCACCGTGAAGATACCCATGGCCGCGTAGAACGCCATATTGATGATGTTCACCGCCCAGAACACCAACACCGTCGTCGCCGGTAGCGCGTCTTGTCCAGGCCGCGCCCCAGAAGGAAGATCGCCGCCGCCGTCCGCCGGCGCACTGACGAAGCTGGTGAAGCCCAGAACCTCCCGACACCCAGCCCGCGACCACCCCGAACCGCCGCACCGCCCTGCCCCGGCAGCCGCGGGTCTGCCACCTCGGAGGCCACGAACCCGACCGAAATCACGCCGATCAGGAGGCGGATCATGTCGGGATCGCTGCGGGCATAGAACAGCGCGCCCAGCAAGGTGCCGGGCACCGCCCCGCCAGAAGCTGGCACCGATCCGGCCGGGACCACTTGCGCCAATAGGCGGGCAGGCTCAGTGTCGACCAGCATCAGCAGCGACAACATCACCCCAGCGCCTGCCCCGGTTCGATCACCAGCAGGAAATCGTCGCCGGCAAAGGCAGCGGTCCGAAGCCGCCTTCGAGACACCGGCAGATCACTGCCGGGACAGCCAGAACCTGCCAGGAAAGAGCTCAATCAACCGCCTAACCTCTCGATTTCCTTGTCTTCGCGCCATCACCACCGCGCTTGCCATCCCCGGCGGAACAATGCCCACCAGCACCGCGCGTCGTCTTTAAACCCATACCAGACGGCGGATTTCACAAATGGGTGGAGATAGATCCATGGCCAGACCCAAGATCGCCCTCATCGGCGCGGGACAGATCGGCGGCACGCTTGCGCACCTCGCGGCCCTCAAGGAACTGGGTGATGTCATCATGTTCGACATCGCCGAGGGCACGCCCCAGGGCAAGGCGCTCGACATCGCCGAATCCGGCCCCTCCGAAGGCTTCGACGCCACGCTCAAGGGCACCAACGATTACGCCGACATCGCGGGCGCCGACGTCTGCATCGTGACCGCCGGTGTTCCGCGCAAGCCGGGCATGAGCCGTGACGACCTTCTCGGCATCAACCTCAAGGTGATGAAGTCGGTCGGCGAAGGCATCCGCGACAACGCTCCCGACGCCTTTGTCATCTGCATCACCAACCCGCTCGACGCGATGGTCTGGGCGCTGCAGCAGTTCTCGGGCCTGCCCGCGAACAAGGTCTGCGGCATGGCCGGTGTGCTCGACTCCGCGCGCTTCCGCCATTTCCTCGCGACCGAGTTCAACGTCTCCATGAAGGATGTCACCGCCTTCGTTCTGGGCGGCCACGGCGACACCATGGTGCCCTCCGTGCGCTATTCCACCGTTGCCGGTATCCCCCTGCCCGACCTGGTCGACATGGGCTGGACCACGCAGGACAAGCTCGACGCGATCGTGCAGCGCACCCGTGACGGCGGCGCCGAGATCGTCGGCCTGCTCAAGACCGGCTCCGCCTTCTACGCCCCCGCGACCTCGGCCATCGAGATGGCGGAATCCTATCTCAAGGACCAGAAGCGCGTTCTGCCCTGCGCCGCATGGTGCGACGGCG
>NZ_JBLXGL010000024.1:2288-6282 GCF_048381735.1 Ponticoccus sp. (in: a-proteobacteria) | reverse complement strand
TGCCGAACCTCATCGAGGTTCAGAAATCCTCCTACAAGCTCTTCCTGGATTCCGGCGATCAGCCCCAGCCGCTCGACGGCGAGGGGATCAAGGGCGTGTTCCAGTCGGTGTTTCCGATCAAGGATTTCAACGAGACCGCCGTTCTCGAATTCGTTTCCTACGAGCTCGAAAAGCCGAAATACGACGTCGAGGAGTGCATGCAGCGCGACATGACCTACAGCGCCCCGCTGAAGGTCACCCTGCGCCTCATCGTGTTCGATATCGACGAGGATACCGGCGCCAAGTCGGTGAAGGACATCAAGGAACAGGACGTCTTCATGGGCGACATGCCCCTGATGACGCCGAACGGGACGTTCATCGTGAACGGCACCGAGCGCGTGATCGTGTCCCAGATGCACCGCTCTCCCGGTGTGTTCTTCGACCATGACAAGGGCAAGACGCACAGCTCGGGCAAGCTGCTGTTCGCCTGCCGGATCATTCCCTACCGCGGGTCCTGGCTCGATTTCGAATTCGACGCCAAGGACATCGTCTTCGCGCGCATCGACCGCCGCCGGAAACTGCCGGTGACCACGCTCCTCTACGCCCTGGGTCTCGACCAGGAAGCGATCATGGACGCGTATTACAACACGGTCTCCTACACGCTCCGCAAGGGCGAGGGCTGGGTCACGAAGTTCTTCCCGGAGCGCGTGCGCGGCACCCGTCCGACCTATGACCTCGTGGACGCGGATTCGGGCGAGATCATCGCCGAGGCGACCAAGAAGATCACCCCGCGCGCGGTGAAGAAGCTGATCGACGAAGGCAACGTCAGGAACCTGCTGGTTCCCTTCGAGCAGATCGTCGGCAAGTTCGTCGCCAAGGACATCATCAACGAGGATACGGGCGCGATCTACGTCGAGGCCGGCGACGAGCTGACCTGGACCGTGGACAAGGACGGCGACGTCACCGGCGGTTCCCTCAAGGAGCTGGTGGACGCGGGCATCACCGAGATCCCGGTTCTCGACATCGACAACATCACCGTCGGTCCGTACATGCGCAACACCATGGCGCAGGACAAGAACATGGGCCGCGACACCGCGCTCATGGACATCTACCGCGTGATGCGTCCGGGCGAGCCGCCCACCGTCGAGGCTGCCTCGGCACTGTTCGACACGCTGTTCTTCGACTCCGAGCGCTACGATCTGTCGGCCGTCGGCCGGGTCAAGATGAACATGCGCCTCAACCTCGAAAAGCCCGACACCCAGCGCACGCTGGATCGCGAGGACATCGTCGCCTGCATCAAGGCGCTGGTGGATCTGCGTGACGGGCGCGGCGATATCGACGACATCGACCACCTCGGCAACCGCCGGGTGCGCTCGGTCGGCGAGCTGATGGAAAACCAGTACCGCGTCGGCCTGCTCCGCATGGAGCGCGCGATCAAGGAACGCATGTCCTCGGTCGAGATCGACACGGTGATGCCGCAGGACCTGATCAACGCCAAGCCCGCAGCGGCGGCGGTGCGCGAATTCTTCGGCTCCTCGCAGCTGTCGCAGTTCATGGACCAGACCAACCCGCTGTCGGAAGTCACCCACAAGCGGCGCCTCTCGGCTCTCGGGCCGGGCGGTCTGACCCGCGAACGCGCCGGCTTCGAGGTGCGCGACGTGCACCCGACCCACTACGGCCGGATGTGCCCGATCGAAACGCCGGAAGGCCCGAACATCGGTCTGATCAACTCGCTCGCCACCTTTGCCCGCGTGAACAAGTACGGCTTCATCGAAACCCCCTACCGGGTGGTGAAGGAAAGCCAGGTCACGGACGAAGTGCACTACATGTCGGCGACCGAGGAGATGCGTCACACCATCGCCCAGGCGAACGCGACGCTCGACGAGGGCGGCAAGTTCATCAACGACATGGTCAACACCCGCCAGTCGGGGACTACACCCTTGCCCCGCGCGAGGCAGTCGACCTGATCGACGTGTCGCCCAAGCAGTTGGTGTCCGTCGCGGCCTCGCTCATCCCGTTCCTCGAGAACGACGACGCGAACCGCGCGCTCATGGGCTCGAACATGCAACGTCAGGCCGTGCCGACGCTGCGCTCCGAAGCACCGCTGGTCGGCACCGGGATCGAAGAGATCGTGGCGCGCGACTCCGGCGCTGCGATCACGGCGCATCGTGCGGGCATCATCGACCAGGTCGACGCGCAGCGGATCGTGATCCGGGCGACCGAAGACATGGAACTCGGCGATGCCGGGGTCGATATCTACCGGATGCGCAAGTTCCAGCGGTCGAACCAGAACACCTGCATCAACCAGCGTCCGCTGGTGAAGGTGGGTGACCGGGTCACCAAGGGCGAGGTCATCGCGGACGGCCCGTCGACGGACATGGGGGAACTGGCGCTCGGCAAGAACGTCATCGTCGCCTTCATGCCGTGGAACGGCTACAACTACGAAGACTCCATCCTGATCTCCGAGCGCATTTCGCGCGATGACGTCTACACCTCGATCCACATCGAGGAATTCGAAGTCGCCGCACGCGATACCAAGCTCGGGCCGGAAGAGATCACCCGCGACATCCCCAACGTCGGCGAGGAAGCCCTGCGCAACCTCGACGAGGCGGGCATCGTCTACATCGGTGCCGATGTGGAGCCGGGCGACATTCTCGTCGGCAAGATCACCCCGAAGGGCGAAAGCCCGATGACGCCGGAAGAAAAGCTTCTGCGCGCCATCTTCGGCGAAAAGGCGTCCGATGTCCGAGACACCTCGCTCCGCGTGAAGCCGGGCGATTACGGCACGGTCGTGGAAGTGCGGGTCTTCAACCGGCACGGTGTCGAAAAGGACGAACGTGCGCTGCAGATCGAGCGCGAGGAAGTGGAACGTCTGGCCCGTGACCGGGACGACGAACTCGCGATCCTCGACCGCAACATCTATGCCCGTCTGGGCGACCTGATCCTCGGCAAGACCGCGGTGAAGGGGCCCAGGGCGTGCGTCCGAACTCGGAGATCACCGAGGAGCTGCTGAGCAGCCTGAGCCGCGGCCAGTGGTGGCAGCTTGCCCTCGCCGAGGAGCAGGACGCCCAGATCGTCGAGGCGCTGCACGAGCAGTACGAGGCGCAGAAGCGGACTCTGGATGCACGGTTCGAGGACAAGGTCGAGAAGGTTCGCCGCGGCGACGATCTGCCCCCGGGTGTCATGAAGATGGTCAAGGTCTTCGTTGCCGTGAAGCGCAAGCTTCAGCCGGGCGACAAGATGGCCGGTCGTCACGGCAACAAGGGTGTGGTGTCGCGCGTGGTGCCGATGGAGGACATGCCGTTCCTCGCGGACGGTACTCCGGTCGACTTCTGCCTCAACCCGCTGGGCGTGCCGTCGCGCATGAACGTCGGTCAGATCCTCGAAACCCACATGGGTTGGGCCGCTCGCGGTCTGGGGCTGAAGATCGACGAGGCGCTTCAGGACTACCGCCGTTCCGGCGACCTGACGCCGGTGCGCGAGGCGCTCCGCATCGCCTATGGTGACGATGTCTACGAAGAGGGCCTCGCCGGCATGGACGAGGACGAGCTGGTGGAAGCGGCAAGCAACGTCACCCGTGGCGTGCCGATCGCGACCCGGTCTTCGACGGCGCCAAGGAAGCGGATGTCAACGACGCGCTGACGCGCGCCGGCTTCGACACCTCGGGTCAGTCGCGCCTGTTCGACGGTCGCTCGGGCGAGGAATTCTCGCGCAAGGTGACCGTGGGCGTGAAGTACCTGCTGAAGCTGCACCACCTGGTCGACGACAAGATCCACGCACGGTCGACCGGACCGTACAGCCTCGTCACGCAGCAGCCGCTGGGTGGCAAGGCGCAGTTCGGTGGTCAGCGCTTCGGGGAGATGGAGGTCTGGGCCCTGGAAGCCTATGGCGCCGCCTACACCCTGCAGGAAATGCTGACCGTGAAGTCGGATGACGTGGCGGGCCGGACCAAGGTCTACGAAAGCATCGTCAAGGGCGAGGACAATTACGAGGCGGGCATTCCCGAGGGCTTCAA
>NZ_JBLXGL010000024.1:0-2278 GCF_048381735.1 Ponticoccus sp. (in: a-proteobacteria) | reverse complement strand
CCTGATCTGAAGGTTAAGACATGAACCAGGAACTGACGAACAACCCGTTCAACCCGCTGACCCCGCCCAAGGTCTTCGACGAGATCAAGGTCTCTCTGGCCTCGCCCGAGCGGATCCTCTCGTGGTCCTACGGCGAGATCAAGAAGCCCGAGACGATCAACTACCGCACGTTCAAGCCCGAGCGTGACGGCCTGTTCTGCGCGCGCATCTTCGGCCCGATCAAGGACTACGAGTGCCTGTGCGGCAAGTACAAGCGCATGAAGTACCGCGGCGTCGTCTGCGAAAAGTGCGGCGTCGAAGTCACGCTGCAGAAGGTCCGCCGCGAGCGCATGGGCCACATCGAACTGGCCGCGCCCTGCGCCCACATCTGGTTCCTCAAGTCGCTGCCCTCGCGCATCGGCCTGATGCTGGACATGACGCTGCGCGATCTGGAACGGGTGCTCTATTTCGAGAACTACGTGGTGATCGAACCGGGTCTCACCGACCTCACCTATGGCCAGATGCTGACCGAGGACGAATTCCTCGACGCGCAGGATCAGTTCGGCATGGACGCCTTCACCGCCAATATCGGCGCTGAAGCGATCCGCGAGATGCTCGCCGCCATCGACCTCGAATCCGAGGCCGAGCAGCTGCGCGCCGATCTCAAGGAGGCCACCGGCGAACTGAAGCCCAAGAAGATCATCAAGCGCCTGAAGGTCGTCGAAAGCTTCCTGGAATCCGGCAACCGTCCCGAGTGGATGGTGCTGACCGTGATCCCGGTCATCCCGCCCGAACTGCGCCCGCTGGTGCCGCTGGACGGTGGCCGCTTCGCGACCTCCGACCTCAACGACCTGTACCGCCGCGTGATCAACCGGAACAACCGCCTCAAGCGGCTGATCGAGCTGCGCGCGCCGGACATCATCGTGCGCAACGAAAAGCGGATGCTGCAGGAAGCCGTCGACGCGCTGTTCGACAACGGCCGCCGCGGCCGCGTCATCACCGGCGCGAACAAGCGTCCGCTGAAGTCGCTGTCGGACATGCTGAAGGGCAAGCAGGGCCGCTTCCGTCAGAACCTTCTCGGCAAGCGGGTCGACTTCTCCGGCCGTTCGGTCATTGTGACCGGTCCGGAACTGAAGCTGCACCAGTGCGGCCTGCCGAAGAAGATGGCGCTCGAACTGTTCAAGCCGTTCATCTACTCGCGGCTCGAGGCCAAGGGTCTGTCCAGCACCGTGAAGCAGGCGAAGAAGCTCGTCGAAAAGGAACGCCCGGAAGTCTGGGACATCCTCGACGAGGTGATCCGCGAACACCCGGTCATGCTGAACCGTGCGCCGACGCTGCACCGTCTGGGCATCCAGGCGTTCGAACCGCAACTGATCGAGGGCAAGGCGATCCAGCTTCACCCGCTCGTCTGCTCGGCGTTCAACGCCGACTTCGACGGTGACCAGATGGCCGTGCACGTCCCGCTCTCGCTCGAAGCGCAGCTGGAAGCGCGCGTGCTGATGATGTCGACGAACAACGTCCTGTCGCCGGCCAACGGCGCGCCGATCATCGTTCCCTCGCAGGACATGATCCTCGGTCTCTACTACGTGACCATCCAGCGCGACGGCATGAAGGGCGAAGGCATGTCCTTCTCCTCGATCGAGGAAGTGGAGCACGCCCTGACCGCGGGCGAGGTGCATCTGCACGCCAAGATCACCTGCCGGGTCAAGCAGATCGACGAGGAAGGCAACGAGGTCGTCAAGCGTTACGAGACGACCCCGGGCCGGGTGCGCCTCGGCGCGCTGCTGCCGATGAACGCCAAGGCTCCGTTCGAGCTGGTCAACGCGCTGCTGCGCAAGAAGGACGTCCAGCGCGTCATCGACACCGTCTACCGCTACTGCGGTCAGAAGGAATCGGTGATCTTCTGCGATCAGATCATGACCATGGGCTTCCGCGAGGCGTTCAAGGCCGGCATCTCGTTCGGCAAGGACGACATGGTGATCCCCGACAACAAGTGGACCATCGTCGAGGATACCCGCGATCAGGTGAAGGACTTCGAACAGCAGTATATGGACGGCCTGATCACTCAGGGCGAAAAGTACAACAAGGTCGTGGACGCCTGGTCGAAGTGCAACGACAAGGTCACCGAGGCGATGATGTCGACCATCTCCGCCGCCAAGCATGACGAGAACGGCGCCGAGATGGAACCGAACTCGGTCTACATGATGGCGCACTCCGGTGCTCGTGGCTCGGTCACGCAGATGAAGCAGCTGGGCGGGATGCGCGGCCTGATGGCGAAGCCGAACGGCGACATCATCGA
>NZ_JBLXGL010000023.1:0-6444 GCF_048381735.1 Ponticoccus sp. (in: a-proteobacteria) | reverse complement strand
GAGAAACACGGGGAAGAGACCCAAATGCCAACGATCCAGCAGCTGATCCGCAAGCCGCGGCAGCCGAAAGTCAAACGTTCGAAGTCCCAGCACCTGGAACAGTGCCCGCAGAAGCGCGGCGTCTGCACCCGCGTCTACACCACCACTCCGAAGAAGCCGAACTCGGCAATGCGGAAGGTGGCCAAGGTGCGTCTGACCAACGGTTTCGAAGTCATCAGCTACATCCCGGGTGAAAGCCACAACCTGCAGGAGCACTCGGTTGTGCTCATCCGCGGCGGTCGTGTGAAAGACCTTCCCGGCGTGCGTTACCACATCCTGCGCGGTGTGCTGGACACCCAGGGCGTCAAGGACCGCAAGCAGCGTCGTTCGAAGTACGGCGCGAAGCGTCCGAAGTAAGGAGATACAGAGATGTCCTGTCGCCACGCTGCCGAGAAGCGCGAAGTCCGCCCGATGCCAAGTATGGCGATCGGGTTCTGACGAAGTTCATGAACAACCTGATGATCGACGGCAAGAAATCGGTCGCAGAAAAGATCGTCTACAACGCGCTCGACCGCGTCGAAGGCAAGATCAAGCGCGCGCCCGTGGAAGTGTTCCATGAAGCGCTCGACAACATCAAGCCGGCCGTGGAAGTCCGTTCCTGCCGGGTTGGTGGCGCCACCTACCAGGTGCCCGTCGAAGTGCGCGCCCGAGCGCCGCGAAGCGCTTGCCATCCGCTGGCTGATCACCGCGTCCCGCGGCCGCAACGAGCACACCATGGAAGAGCGTCTTGCCGGCGAACTTCTGGATGCAGTGCAGTCGCGCGGTTCCGCCGTGAAGAAGCGCGAAGACACCCACAAGATGGCCGACGCCAACAAGGCGTTCAGCCACTACCGCTGGTAAGCACGGAAAGGCAGTCCATTATGGCACGCGAATATCCCCTCCAGCGTTACCGGAACTCGGGATCATGGCCACATCGATGCGGGCAAGACCACGACGACGGAACGCATCCTCTACTACACCGGCCGTTCGCACAAGATCGGTGAAGTTCACGACGGCGCCGCCACCATGGACTGGATGGAGCAGGAGCAGGAACGGGGCATCACGATCACGTCCGCCGCGACCACCACGTTCTGGCAGTGGCAGGAAGACCCGACCGCCGAAGGCACGTCGGATACCAAGACCCGTTTCAACATCATCGACACCCCGGACACGTGGACTTCACCATCGAAGTCGAGCGTTCGCTGGCCGTGCTCGACGGTGCCGTGGCGCTGCTCGACGGCAACGCCGGTGTCGAACCCCAGACCGAAACCGTGGGCGTCAGGCTGACCGCTACAAGGTTCCGCGGATGGTGTTCGTCAACAAGATGGACAAGATCGGTGCCGACTTCTTCAAGTGCGTGAAGATGATCAAGGACCGCACCGGCGCGACTCCCGATCCCGGTCAACTTCCCGATCGGTGCCGAGGACAAGCTCGAAGGCATCGTCGACCTGGTGACCATGGAAGAGTGGGTGGCAGGGTGAAGACCCGGCGCCTCCTGGGTGCGCCAGCCGATCCGCGACGATCTGAAGGACACCGCCGACGAATGGCGTTCTGACCCTGGTCGAAGCCGCCGTCGAGATGGACGACGCCGCGATGGAGGCCTATCTCGAAGGCGAGGAACCCGATGTTCCGACCCTCCGCAAGCTGATCCGCAAGGGCTGCCTGTCGATGACCTTCGTGCCGGTTCTGGGTGGTTCCGCGTTCAAGAACAAGGGCGTGCAGCCTCTGCTCAACGCCGTTGTGGACTACCTGCCGAGCCCGCTCGACGTGGTCGACTACATGGGCTTCAAGCCGGGCGACGAGTTTGAAACCGCAACATCGCCCGTCGTGCGGACGACAACATGCCTTCGCCGGTCTGGCGTTCAAGATCATGAACGACCCGTTCGTCGGCTCGCTCACCTTCACGCGGCTGTATTCCGGCCAGCTGAAGAAGGGCGATCTGATCCTGAACTCGACCAAGGCCGCAAAGAGCGCATCGGCCGCATGATGATGATGCACTCGAACAACCGCGAAGAGATCGATGAGGCCTTTGCAGGCGACATCATCGCGCTCGCCGGTCTGAAGGAAACCACCACCGGGGACACGCTCTGCGCCCAGAACGACCCTGTCGCTGGAAACGATGACCTTCCCGATCCGGTGATCGAGATCGCCATCGAGCCGAAGACCAAGAACGACCAGGAAAAGATGTCCCAGGGCCTTCAGCGCCTTGCGGCCGAAGACCCCTCCTTCCGGGTGGAGACCGACCTCGAGTCCGGTCAGACCATCATGAAGGGCATGGGCGAACTTCACCTCGACATCCTGGTCGACCGTCTCAAGCGCGAGTTCAAGGTCGAAGCCAACATCGGTGCACCCCAGGTGGCCTACCGCGAGACCATCGGTCACGAGGTCGAGCACACCTACACCCACAAGAAGCAGTCGGGTGGTTCGGGTCAGTTCGCCGAAGTGAAGCTGGTGATCTCTCCCACGGAGCCGGGCGAAGGGTACTCCTTCGAGTCCAAGATCGTCGGCGGTGCCGTTCCCAAGGAATACATCCCCGGCGTCGAAAAGGGCATCAAGTCGGTCATGGACTCCGGTCCGCTGGCAGGCTTCCCGGTGATCGACTTCAAGGTCGCGCTGATCGACGGCAAGTTCCACGACGTGGACTCCTCGGTTCTGGCCTTCGAAATCGCCGCACGGATGGGCATGCGCGAAGGTATGCGCAAGGCCGGCGCCAAGCTGCTCGAGCCGATCATGAAGGTCGAAGTGGTGACCCCGGAAGAATACACCGGCGGCATCATCGGCGACCTCACGTCGCGGCGCGGCATGGTTCAGGGGCAGGACACCCGCGGCAACGCGATCGCGATCGCCGCGATGGTGCCGCTGGCCAACATGTTCGGCTACATCAACACCCTGCGCTCCATGTCTTCGGGCCGCGCGCAGTTCACGATGCAGTTCGACCATTACGATCCGGTCCCGCAGAACATCTCGGACGAGATCCAGGCGAAATACGCATAAGCCGGGTGGCGGGGTGACGGCCCTGCCCTACCCACCACCGTAGGCGGGCGGCGCCCCACCATCCGACACAAAAGGGAGCCAATACCATGGCAAAGGAAAAGTTTGCGCGTACCAAACCGCATTGCAACATCGGCACGATCGGTCACGTTGACCACGGCAAGACGACGCTGACGGCTGCGATCACGAAGTATTTCGGCGAATTCAAGGCCTACGACCAGATCGACGGCGCGCCGGAAGAGAAGGCGCGCGGGATCACGATCTCGACGGCGCACGTGGAATACGAGACGGAGAACCGTCACTACGCGCACGTGGACTGCCCCGGCCACGCCGACTACGTGAAGAACATGATCACCGGTGCCGCCCAGATGGACGGCGCGATCCTGGTGGTGAACGCGGCCGACGGCCCGATGCCGCAGACCCGCGAGCACATCCTTCTGGGCCGTCAGGTGGGCATCCCCGCCATGGTGGTGTTCCTGAACAAGGTCGACCAGGTGGACGACGAGGAACTGCTCGAGCTGGTCGAGATGGAAGTGCGCGAGCTTCTGTCGGCCTACGACTACCCCGGCGACGACATTCCGATCATCGCGGGTTCGGCGCTTGCCGCGCTCGAAGGCCGTGATGCGAACATCGGCGAAGACAAGATCAAGGAACTGATGGCCGCGGTCGACGAGTACATCCCGCAGCCGCCGCGCGCCACCGATCAGCCCTTCCTGATGCCGATCGAAGACGTGTTCTCGATCTCGGGCCGCGGCACCGTGGTGACCGGTCGCGTCGAACGCGGCGTGGTGAACGTGGGCGACGAACTGGAGATCGTGGGCATCCGCGACACCAAGAAGACGACCTGCACGGGCGTCGAGATGTTCCGCAAGCTGCTGGACCGCGGCGAGGCGGGCGACAACATCGGCGCGCTGCTGCGCGGCATCGACCGTGAAGGCGTCGAGCGTGGCCAGGTTCTCTTGCAAGCCGGGTTCGGTCAAGCCGCACACCAAGTTCGAGTGCGAGGTCTACATCCTGACCAAGGAAGAAGGCGGCCGCCACACGCCGTTCTTCGCGAACTACCGTCCGCAGTTCTACTTCCGCACGACGGACGTGACGGCACCGTGACGCTGCCGGAAGGCACCGAGATGGTGATGCCGGGCGACAACCTGAAGTTCGAAGTCGAGCTGATCGCCCCGATCGCGATGGAAGACGGCCTCCGCTTCGCCATCCGCGAAGGCGGCCGCACCGTCGGCTCCGGCGTGGTCTCCAAGATCCTCGCCTGATCTTGACAGCGGGCGGTGCCGGATCTATCCGGCCCGCCGGACAAGACTTCGGATGGGTGCTTCGGCACCCATCGCCTTCTGGGGCGGGGCAGCGCCCTTACCCGATCGGGTTCGATGAGGGGACAGGGTGGTCCTGTCTCCTCCTCTCAACTCCAACGCCTATGATAAGGCAGACCGAACAATGCAAAGCCAGAACATTCGCATCCGGCTCAAGGCGTTCGATTTCCGCGTGCTGGATGCCTCCACGCAGGAAATCGTGAACACCGCCAAGCGGACCGGCGCGACCGTGCGCGGGCCGATCCCGCTGCCGAACAAGATCGAGAAATTCACCGTTCTGCGTGGCCCCCACGTGAACAAGAAATCCCGCGACCAGTTCGAGATCCGCACCCACAAGCGGCTCCTGGATATCGTGGATCCGACCCCGCAGACGGTGGACGCGTTGATGAAGCTCGACCCGCCGCCGGCGTGGATGTCGAGATCAAGGTATAAGGAGGGCTACCGATGTTGCGCTCTGGAGTTATCGCAAAGAAGCTGGGCATGACCCGGCTGTTCATGGAAGACGGCAAGCAGATCCGTGACCGTCCTCCAGCTCGACGGTTGCCAGGTGGTGGCCCAGCGGACCGCTGAAAAGGATGGCTACACCGCCGTCCAGCTCGGCTCGGGTACCGCCAAGGCCAAGAACACCAGCAAGGCGATGCGCGGCCACTTTGCCGTTGCCAAGGTCGAACCGAAGCGGAAGATCGCGGAATTCCGCGTCGACGCCGAGAACCTGATCGGTGTCGGTGAGGAAATCACCGCCAACCATTACTTCGAAGGCCAGTTCGTCGACGTGGCGGGCACGACCATCGGCAAGGGCTTTGCCGGTGCCATGAAGCGGCACAACTTCGGCGGCCTGCGGGCATCGCACGGTGTGTCGATCTCGCACCGTTCGCACGGCTCGACCGGTCAGTGTCAGGATCCCGGCAAGGTCTTCAAAGGCAAGAAGATGGCTGGCCATATGGGTGCCGTCCGCGTCACCACGCAGAACCTGCAGGTCGTGAAGACCGATGCCGACCGTGGCATCATCATGATCAAGGGCGCCGTTCCCGGCTCCAAGGGTGGCTGGGTGACGATCAAGGACGCGGTCAAGAAGGCCACGCCCGAGAACGTGATCCTGCCCGCCGCGCTGAAATCGGCCGCCGAGGAAGCCGCACGTGCTGCCGAAGAGGCCGCCGCTGCCGCTGCCGCCGAAGCCGAAGCGGAAGCCAGCGTCTTGCCGAAGAGCAGGCCGCCCAGGAAGCCGCTGCGCTGAACGAAGCCGAAGCGTCGATCGAGGCCGACAAGGCCGAGGGCGATGCCGAGAAGAAGGAAGGCGACGAATGAAACTCGACGTGATCAACCTCGACGGCTCGGCCGCGGGCGAAGTCGAGCTGGACGAGGCCCTGTTCGGTCTCGAGCCGCGCGCCGACATCCTGCACCGCGTCGTTCGCTGGCAGCGCAACAAGGCGCAGGCCGGGACCCACAAGGTCAAGGGCCGCTCGGAAGTGAGCTACTCGACCAAGAAGATCTATCGCCAGAAGGGCACCGGCGGCGCACGCCACGGCTCCCGCAAGGCACCGATCTTCCGCAAGGGTGGCATCTACAAGGGCCCGACCCCGCGGTCGCACGCCCACGATCTTCCCAAGAAGGTCCGCGCCCTGGGTCTGAAGCTGGCCCTGTCGGCAAGGCCAAGACCGGCTCGCTCGTCGTGATCAACACGGCGGACAGCGACGGCAAGACCAAGTCGCTCGCGGCACAGGTCAAGAGCCTGGGCTGGAAGCGCGCGCTGATCATCGACGGCGCCTCGGTCAACGAGAACTTCGCTCGTGCCGCGGCCAACATCGACGGTCTGGACGTGCTGCCCAGCATGGGCGCCAACGTGTATGACATCCTCAAGCGTGACACCCTCGTGCTCACGAAGGCGGGTGTCGAAGCTCTGGAGGCTCGACTGAAATGAGTGCGAAGCCGCAACATTACGACGTGATCCGCAAGCCGATCATCACCGAGAAAACCACCATGGCGGGCGAGTCCGGCGCGGTTGTCTTCGAAGTGTCGATCGACGCGACCAAACCCCAGGTCAAGGAGGCCGTCGAGGCGCTCTTCGGCGTGAAGGTGAAGGCGGTCAACACCACCATCACCAAGGGCAAGGTCA
>NZ_JBLXGL010000022.1:0-7741 GCF_048381735.1 Ponticoccus sp. (in: a-proteobacteria) | reverse complement strand
GTCAAGAAGCACCTGCGCGCGCAGGAGATCGCCGAGGAGAACCATCTTCCCTGCGTCTACCTGGTCGACAGCGGCGGCGCGAACCTGCCCAACCAGGACGAGGTCTTTCCCGACCGCGACCACTTCGGCCGGATCTTCTACAACCAGGCGCAGATGAGCGCCAAGGGCATCCCGCAGATCGCCGTGGTGATGGGGTCCTGCACGGCGGGCGGCGCCTATGTGCCGGCGATGTCGGACGTGACGATCATCGTGAAGGAACAGGGCACGATCTTTCTTGCCGGGCCGCCGCTGGTCAAGGCGGCGACGGGCGAGGTGGTGACGGCCGAGGACCTCGGCGGCGGCGACGTGCACACGCGCCTCTCCGGCGTGGCGGATTACCTGGCCGAGGACGACGGCCATGCGCTGGCCCTGGCGCGGCGCGCGGTCGCCAGCTGGGGCGCGACCGACGACGCGAATTCAATCCCGGAAGCGCCGGCCTACGACCCCAGGAGATCCTGGGCGGTTCCCGCCGACCTGCGCACGCCCTACGACATCCGCCAGGTCATGCGCGGGTGGTCGACGGCTCGCGCTGGACGAGTTCAAGGCGCGCTTCGGCGAGACGCTGGTGACCGGGTTCGCCCATGTGGGGGTGCCAGTGGGGTCGTCGCCAACAACGGCGTGCTGTTTCCGAAGCCGCGCAGAGGGCGCGCGTTTCATCGGCTCTGCTCGCAGCGGCATCCGCTGGTGTTCCTGCAGAACATCACCGGCTTCATGGTCAGGCGGAAATACGAGAACGAGGGCATCGCCGCCGGCGAAGATGGTGACGGCGGTGGCATTGCGGTGCCCAAGATCACCATGCTGGTCGGTGGCTCCTTCGGGGCGGGAACTACGGCAGGGCGGCTACCAGCCGCGTTTCTGTGGACCTGGCCCAACCGCGCATCTCGGTGATGGGCGGGGACAGGCGGGGGGGTGCGGCGACGGTGAGCGCGACGCGATCGAGCAGGGCGGCGGGCGGTCGGCCGAGGAGGCGGAGTTCAAGCGCCGACGGTCGAGATGTTCGAGCGCAGTCGCACCCGCTGCCTCGGCACGGCTCTGGGACGACGGCTCGTCGATCCGCGCAAGACCCGCGCGGTGCTGGCCCTGTCGCTGCGCGCGCCCCGCAACCCCGGTCAGGAGACGCTTCGGCGTGTTTCGGATGTGGGCCGTGGCGGCGGGGTGGCAGCAAGTCGCAGTGGGGGCGCTGCCCCCGTCCGCCGCGGGCGGACCCCCGGTGCCAGGGGCCAGGGAAATCCGGGAATGGGAAGGGGGCGGCATGTTTGACACGATCCTGATTGCGAACAGGGCGGATCGCCTGCCGGGTCATGCGGACGCCCGCGCCTGGGGCTGAGGTGGTGGCGGTCTGTTCGGAGGCCGATCGGGCGCGGGCATGTGGCGAAGCCGACCTTCGTCTGCATCGGCGGTGCCGCACCCCGAGAGCTACCTGCGGGGCGACGCATCGTCGGGCGGCGCTGCGACCGGCGCGGGGCGATCCATCCGGCTATGGCTTCCTGTCCGAGAACCCCGGTTCGTGGAGAGTCGAGGCGGCAGGGCTGGTCTTTGTCGGCGTCAGCTCGGCGATCCGGCGATGGGCTCAAGGATGCGGCGAAGCGGCTGATGGACGAGGCCGGGGTGCCGGTGGTGCCGGGCTACCTGGCGAGGACCAGGATCGGCGCTGCTGGCCGGAGGCCGGGCGATCGGCTACCCGGTGCTGATCAAGGCGGTGGCGGGGGCGGCGGCAGGGCATGCGGCTGGTCGAGGCGCCCGACGCCTTCCGACGGCTGGACGGCGCGCGGGCCGGGCGCGCGGCGCGTTCGGCAACGACGCGGTGCTGATCAATGCATCCGCGCCGCGCCACATCCAGTGCAGGTCTTTGGCGACGGCACCGGCGGTCCACCTCTTCGAGCGGATTGATCGCTGCAGCGGCGCATAACAGAAGGTGATCGAGGAGGCGCCCGCGCCGGGCATGACCACCGCCGAGATGCGCGCCGCCATGGGGGCCGCCGTGCGTGCCCGCCGAGGCGATCGGCTACAAGGGCGCGGGGACAGTGGAATTCATCGTCGACGGTCGCAGGCTGCGCCCCGACGGCTTCTGGTTCATGGAGATGAACACCCGCCTGCAGGTCGAGCATCCGGTGACGGAGCGATCACCGGGTCGACCTCGTGGAGTGGCAGTTGCGGGTGGCCGCCGGGAGGCGCTGCCGGCGCAGGAGGATCTGGCATTCGGGCCATGCCTTCGAGGCGCGGCTCTATGCCGAGGACGTGCCCGCGGGGTTCCTTCCGGCCACCGGGAAGCTGGCGCATCTGGCGCTGCCCCGAGGCGTTCGAGCCGACAGCGGCGTGCGCAGCAGGGGATGTGATCTCGCCGCACTACGACCCGATGATCGCGAAGGTCATCGTGCAGCCCGACACGGAAATCGCCCTGAAGCGGCTGGCGCCTGGCTGCGGGACCGAGGTCGCCGGCACGGTCACCAACCCTTGCATTCCTCGGGCGCTGGCGGCGCACCGGGGTTCGGCGCGGGCGGTGGACACCGGCTCATCGGGCGGATCTGGCGCGCTGGGCGCGGCGCCCGGGGCACCGCGCTGGTCGCCGGGCGGCGTGGCTGTCGGGGCTGGACGCGCAGGCGGGCCCGCTCATGGGTTCGCCTCTGGCGCCGCTGGCGCGGGGGCTGCTGCGGCGCGGCGAGGAGGATCGCCCTGCGTGCTGCGCGCCAGGGCGGACCGCATCGGGATCGAGGTGGCGGGGCGCGGTTCTGGCCGAGCGCTCGCGGGTGCTGGGCTCGACGGGCGCCGGCCCCGGCATTTCCGCCGGGCAGGTCACGGTGTTCGCCCTACGAGCTGCGCTTCGACATCGTCATCCGCTGGCCGGGATGCGCTGGGCAGGGGTACGGGGCTGTCGAGGCGCCGATGCCGGGCGGTGGTGCGGTCATTGCGCCGGGGGAGGCGGTCGGCCGGGGACCGGCTGGCCTTCTGGAGCGATGAAGATGGAGCACGCGGTGGCGCCGCGCGGGTGGCCGAACTGCTGGTCGCGGCGGGCGACCAGGTCGAACCGGGGCGGCGCTGGTCGGTCAGGAGGAGAGGAAGAGGCATGATCCGTCTCTGCACGTGCCGTCGCGTTCCATGCAGGTGCTGTGGCTGCTCACGAGCTGGGGTCCGTTCGAGGTCATCCGACCCCTTCGACAAACCTGCGCGCCCGATTACCTGACGCTGTCCCGGCGGGCGGGTGCCGCGCTGGAGATCGGGGCAAACGATGTTCAGATCCGGCGCCATGATGGAGTATCTCTGCGAACGGTTCCCGAGCCGGGATGGGCCGGGCGCCGGGCACCGGACCGCATGGCCTGGCTGTCTGGCTGCATTTCGCCGGGCCCATCACCCAGCATTGCGCCGCCCTGACCCAGCAGCACCTGATGCTGCGAGGATCCATGCGCTCGCCAGTGATGAAGCTGGAGGCGGCGCGGCTGGCAAGTGCTACGACGCCATCGAGGCGCGGCTGGCGCAGAGCGGGCGACCATCTGCTGAGGGGTTTTCCGCCGTCGACGTGGCGGTGGGGCAGGCGGTCTACATGGGCGGCATTTCCGCAACATCGAGGCGGCGGCTCGAGGACTGGCACGCGCGGAGGCACGGGCTCTACGCGCCTTCCGGCCGGCTCTGCCGGCGGAGGGCCCGAGGCGCGCGCGGGAATTCATCCGCCGGGGGGGCCTCCAGGCAGGCGCCCGGGCGGCGCGGGCGGAGGGCCGGGCGGCGTGGGAAGACAAGCGATGACGGGGAGGGGGCGAGATGGGCGGGTCGAGATCTTCGAGGTGGGGCCTCGGGACGGGTTGCAGAACGAGGCGCGGCGATTCCGGTGGCGGAAGATCGCGCTGGTCGACTGCCTCGGGCGGGCGGGTTTCCGGCGCATCAGATGCGCCGGATTTCATCGGTCGAAATGGGTGCCGCAGATGGCGGGCTCCGCCGAGGTCTGGCGGAATCGCCGCGTGCCGGGGGTTCCTACGCCGCCCTGACGCCCAACCTTCGGGCTTCGAGGCGGCGGTGGCGGCGCGGGCGACAGGGTGGCGATCTTCGGGTCCGCCTCCAGGTTTCGCGCGCCAATATCAACGCCTCCATCGACGAGAGCCTCGAACGCTTCCGCCGGTGGCAGAGGCGGCGCAGACCGCAGGCATTGAGGGCTATGTCTCCTGCGCGGTGGATGCCCTATGACAGTAGTGGCGCCGGGCAGTGGTGGGTGGCGAGAACACGCCATGGGCTGCTACGATCTCGCTTGCCGACACCCTCGGGCGGCCCAGGCGGTGACGCGATGTGGCCGCGGTGCGGAGGGGTGCCGGCGTCACCTCCGGGCATTTCCACGACACGGGGGGCGGGCGCTCGACAATGTCGAGGTGGCGCTGGCCGGGGGCTGCGGGTCTTCGACGCGGCGGTCGGCAGCTGGGCGGTTGCCCTATGCGCCGGGGGCGCCGGGAACGTCGCGACCGAGGCTGTGGCGGCGGCTGGCCGCGCTCGGCCACGAGACCGGGCTCGACCGCGGGTTCTGGAGGAGGCCGCGGCATGGCGCGGGGATGCGCACGCGCAGACGGGGGCCGCGGGGCGCGCGCGGGGGACGGAGCCGGCAATATCGGCGCGAGATCGACGGGCGGGGGTAGCCAGCTGGCCTGCCGGGCGGAAAAGCACAACGCCCTTTCGGCGCAGATGATGACCGAGCTGGAAACCGCCGCGGTGCGCCCGGAGGACGACACGTCGGGTAGTGGTGCTCTCGGCGGTATAGCGACCTTCTGCGCGGGCGGGACCTTGCCTGGATGCGCGAGCAGTTCGGATGGACGACCACACCCGCCGCATTGAATCGCGCCGCATCGCCACCGCGCTCGGCGCGTTGCCGCCCTGCCGCAGCCGCTGATCAGGCGCATCCGGCAATGCCTTCGGCGGGGTAGGCTGGTGGCAGTCTGCGACATGGCGATCAGGCCGAGGGCCGACGATGGGCTTCACCGAGACCCGGCTGGGGGCTACCCGCCAATATCGGCCCCTACGTGATCGCCCGCATGGGCGGGTGCCGCCCGCGAGGTCTTCATGCCCGGCTCTTCGGCGCAGAGGCGGGCGCTCGACCTGCTGAACGCGTCGTCGCGCCCGAGGCGCTGGACGCGGCGGTCGAAGGGGTCGCGCCCTATCTCGCCTGCGCGGGGGCGACGCGCGAGCCAGGCGCTGCTGACGCTGGGCGGGTGAGCAGGCGGAGGTCGACCTGGCGGTGGACGCTGGCCCGCGCTGGGGAGGCCGGGCCGGGGGGATCGCGGCCCTCGACAAGCGCCCCGCCGCGCGCCAACCGGAAGCCCGGCGTGCCGTCGGCGCGGGCAGGCCCGGCCGTGCCCCGGCGCACCGCCCCGGCGCCCCCGCGCGCGGGCTGAGGCACCGAGTCCCGCGCGGGATGCTTTTGTATGCGACGGTCGACGGAAAAATGCGCAACTTCGCCGTGCGGGGCGGCTTTGTTTATTGTGGTCAAAAGCGTTTTTGGCGGGGTGAAAACTGCCGGGCGATTGTTGACCCCGCTTCGGCGGCGATAAGTCACTCACGGCGCATCGCCATGGTTTCCGCGCCGCCCCCGGCGCGCCTCGCAAAGGCCACCCGTGGAAGAATGCTGCGGGAATATCTGCCCATCCTCATGTTCTGGCCGTCGCGGTCGGTCTGGGCGCGGTCCATCCTTGCTGCCGTGGTGCTCGCGGTGCGCAATCGGACGGAAAAGTCTCGGCCTACGAATGCGGGTTCAACGCATAAAACGACGCGCGGATGAAATTCGACGTCGTTCTACCTGGTGTCGATCCTCTTCATCATCTTCGATCTCGAAATCGCCTTCCTCTTCCCTGGGCCACGGCCTTCAAGGACGTGAGCATGGTCGGCTTCTGGTCGATGATGGTGTTCCTTGCCGTGCTGACCATCGGCTTTGCCTGAATGGAAGAAAGGGGCACTCGAATGGGAGTGATGACGGAGCCAACACCGCAGGGGCGACCGGGAGTCGCGGTCAGGCGCTGAACCGGGAGCTTTCGGACAAGGGCTTTCGCAACCACGGTGGATGACGTATCAACTGGGCGCGCACCGGCTCGCTGCACTGGATGACCTTCGGCCTGGCCTGCTGCGCGGTCGAGATGATGCAGACCTCGATGCCGCGCTACGATCTGGAACGCTTCGGCACCGCGCCGCGCGCGAGCCCGCGCCAGTCCGACCTGATGATCGTGGCCGGCACCCTGACCAACAAGATGGCGCCGGCGCTGCGCAAGGTCTACGACCAGATGCCGGAACCGCGCTACGTGATCTCGATGGGCTCCTGCGCCAACGGCGGGGGCTATTACCACTACAGCTATTCCGTGGTGCGCGGCTGCGACCGGATCGTGCCGGTCGACGTCTACGTGCCGGGCTGTCCTCCGACGGCCGAGGCGCTGCTCTACGGGCTGATGGCATTGCAGAAGAAAATCCGCCGCACCGGCACGATCGTGCGCTGAGCGGGGCGGGGAGGCAAGATGACCGACGCACTGAACGAACTGGGCGCCCATATCGAAATGAAGCGGCCCGATTGCGTGCTGGGCTGGGACGTGACCCATGGCGAGCTGAACCTGGACGTGACCCGGCCAACATCGTCGGCCTGGTCGAGTTCCTCAAGGCGGATGCGACTTGCCGGTTCTCGTCGCTGGTGGATGTGACCGCGGTGGATTACCCGCAGCGGCCCAAGCGCTTCGACGTGGTCTATCATTTCCTGTCGATGTACCAGAACCACCGGATCCGCCTGCGGGTGTCGATCCGCGAGGACGAGATCGTGCCCTCGATCACCGCCGTGCACCCCAGCGCGAACTGGTTCGAGCGCGAGGTGTTCGACATGTTCGGCATCCTGTTCTCGGGGCACCCGGACCTGCGCCGCATCCTCACCGACTACGGCTTCCGCGGGCACCCGCTGCTCAAGGATTTCCCGACGACGGGCTATGTCGAGGTGCGCTATGACGAAGAGCAGAAGCGCGTGGTCTACGAACCGGTGAGCCTGGTGCAGGAATACCGGCAGTTCGATTTCATGTCGCCGTGGGAAGGTGCGCAATACGTGCTGCCCGGCGACGAAAAGGCGGAGGCCGGGAAGTGACCGAATTTTCGACGAAAATTCGCGGCTGCACCGGATGCGCGCACGAGGAGGCACTGTGATGGACGGCTCCAACGGCTTCGAAGACGTCATGACCGGCGAGCAGAAGATCCGCAATTTCAACATCAACTTCGGCCCCCAGCACCCTGCCGCCCACGGCGTGCTGCGTCTGGTGCTGGAGCTTGACGGCGAGATCGTGGAACGCTGCGACCCGCATATCGGCCTGCTGCACCGCGGCACGGAAAAGCTCATGGAGAGCCGGACCTACCTGCAGAACCTGCCGTATTTCGACCGTCTCGACTATGTCGGGACGATGAACCAGGAACATGCCTGGTGTCTCGCCATCGAACGGCTCACCGGGGTCGTGGTGCCGCGTCGCGCGCAGCTGATCCGGGTGCTCTACTGCGAGATCGGGCGCATTCTGAACCACCTGCTGAACGTGACCACGCAGGCCATGGACGTGGGCGCACTGACGCCGCCGCTCTGGGGCTTCGAGGAACGCGAGAAGCTGATGGTGTTCTACGAACGGGCCTGCGGCGCGCGTCTGCACGCCGCCTATTTCCGGCCCGGCGGGGTTCACCAGGATCTGCCGCCCAAGCTGATCGACGACATCGACGACTGGTG
>NZ_JBLXGL010000021.1:0-8397 GCF_048381735.1 Ponticoccus sp. (in: a-proteobacteria) | reverse complement strand
CCTGGTGTGCTTACTTGGGACGCTTCGCGCCATACTTGGAGCGACGCTGCTTCCGGTCCTTGACGCCCTGGGTATCCAGAACACCGCGCAGGATGTGGTAACGCACACCCGGAAGGTCTTTTACACGACCGCCACGGATCAGAACCACGGAGTGCTCCTGAAGGTTGTGGCTTTCACCGGGGATGTAGGAGATCACCTCGTAACCGTTGGTCAGGCGAACCTTCGCAACTTTCCGCATAGCGGAGTTCGGCTTTTTCGGGGTGGTGGTGTAGACGCGTGTGCAGACGCCACGCTTCTGGGGGCATTGCTCCAGGTGCTGGGACTTGGAACGCTTGACTTTGGGCTGACGCGGTTTGCGGATCAGCTGTGAATCGTTGGCATGGGCTATTCCCGTTCCTAACTCAGATGCTACGGCGACGACGCCGGCGGTGATTTCGCTGCGTGATACAGGTTCGCATAACGCAAAACCCGCAATCGTTCCCATTCCGAGGAACGACGCGGTGAGTTCCCAGAGGTCGGCACCAAAAAGCGGTAACGGACCTTGATCACTACGATTTGAATTCGGCGATTTCCGGGATAGCCCTATAGAGTCGGATTGGGCGCGGTTGTGGCGGAGGTTCGGACCCCATGTCAACAGGTGCTGTCGCGCGAGGAGTGATCACCCTGTCTTGTGGTCTGGGCGCCTTTCAGTCCTACCTCGACGGCGAGCCATTGCGCCTCGCGAAGCCCGTAAAGAGCCCGTGGCCGCGATGATGGCCGCACCAGCAAGGACCCATCAGGCCATTCGCCAAAGAAACAAGCCGAACCAGCCCACACAAGGCTTGTTAGCGATACGCGCGAGATGCAGGTCGGATACGCACACCAACCACCGACAAGGCATACCCCACGATCAACAGCAGCGCCGCGAAGATCAATCCGGCCCCATTTCACAGGAACCCATTCCGCACTGAGCGAAGCCACGCCCGCTGCCCCGCGGTACGAACAGGACGGCAAAGAGGTCACCGTAGCCGTAGGAACATTGGGCGAATGGCTCGCACGAAATAGTCACGCAGGTATGAAGACCACCGCACTCAACGCCCAGAACGAATGATCCATGCCGCTCCGCCGTTTGTGCTGGGCGCACGATCAAACCGGAAAGCGCACACCAATCCCCGTGCGCCGCCAACCCAACGGATCGCGAGACCGAGCACCCTGCGATGCGATGGCAGTGGTGCCATTTGTTCAGCCACCGCATTGGCAAAACGCATATTGCGACGGCATGAAGGAACAGGAATGCACCGATCTCGCAGAGCGAGCGTCCATCACGAGTACCCAGTCGCGGCGTGACAGATCAAACTTCACCGGCCCATGAGCGGCACCACTGCAAAGACCAGACAACATTGCCAAGCAGGCAGAAAGATGGCCTGAAACAGGGGCAGCTGCGCCAGAACGCCCTTCATAAAGAGTCGTTGATGGTAAAGGCGGCCATCGAGGCACCATGACCGGAGCCGCCGCGTTGTTGTCTGACTGCCATCTGGCAACACCTTCATTGCGCCGCCCAGACCCGCTACCATCGCGCACGCGTTGAAGAAGTGGTTTACCGCAAACCCTGTGCGTGCATGGCTCAAAGGGCACACCCATGAGATACACGTCGCGAAAGCGTCCGGTCAGTGGCCATTTCAGCTAGGAGTGAAATTCGCATGCAGAAAAGGCTCGGATTTGATGAGGTTCCTGTTCGTCCACATGCGCTAGAACGACCACTCACGCCGAGAGATCGCGTTCTGGCCCATGCCGTGGTGCCGGAGCATGAGCTGTGCCCGGAGCCGGGCTGCCCGTGAAGGTACAGGTTTGGACACCATGCGCGACCATCCTGTGGAGGGAAGAACTGGCTGTTCATCTGCGAGCGATGAGACGCCCTTTCGGCAATCGCACGGTCCTGTCTCAACGCAAGGAACGACCGGTTTGCGGGTTTGCAGGTGCATGGAAGGTCTTCGGCACTCGGGGTTGACCCTATGCGGATACGTTTACATCAGACCTTCGAGGAGCCAAGACCAACAGCTTTCCAACGGGTTCTTCAAAAGCTTTTGTATTAACCGCCCGCTTTCGCAAAGCTCCTCAGGGCCGCGCGCCGAATTTGAGGGACGGGGGTGGCCGCCCAACGATGGGCCGCAATGGGCGGGCGTTTGAACTTGCCCGAATGGAGAGCAAGCCCGCTGCATCACCCATGATGGAGCCAGCTAAACCACTATGTCCAAGTGGATCGAGAGCGTAGGCTCAAGCAGGGAATGTTGCCCGCTGCGCAGGAATGCGCCATAGCGAAGAATTCTTTGAAATGGCATGACCGCAATGACGAATATGATGGCGAAAGCCCTTAGGTTCGAACCGTTTCGAGGCCGTCTACGCGCAGATCCGCAGCGGTGCCCCGTGTGATGGAGCTACATCATCTATGCTGCGCCGATTACATCAAAGCGGTGGGCGAAAAACGCGGCACAAACGTCGAGGAAGATGAGCGCTAAGCATCACATGGAAAAGGCGGCAGCCCCGCCCGTATTAGCAGCATTCGTTCTCTCGTGAGTGACCACCACAACGCCTCGCCGTGCCAACGCTACTCAAAGCAAAAAGGCCCCGCGTCCGGGCCCTTTCATATCTTATCGTTAGATTTACCGTCGCTCGGAGCTTCAGCGGGTGCGGCGTCCAGCGTCCGCAGAACATCATCCGCCGGTGCGGCCAAGGCTGCGGCCGCTTCGGCCTCTGCACGAGCTTCTCAATCACACATTGTCGCGTTCGGGAGCGATTTGGCGCACCGCTTGTCGCACCGCCGGTCCCGCCGGATCAGGCGACCCACGATGACGTTCTCTTTAGGCCGACCAGCTTGTCGTTTGCCCTGAACAGAGGCCTCGGTGAGAACGCGTGTGGTCTCTGAACGACGCAGCGGAGATGAACGAACGAGTCTGCAACGAAGCTTTGGTGATCCCAAGAAGATCGGCTGCCTTTGCGGACGGCCGCCTTTGCTCTCGGCTTTCGCGTTGGCTTCTTCAACTCGACCTTATCGACGTTTCGCCTTTGAGAAGCGTGGTGTCACCGGGTCAGATTTCCCATTTCTGCAGCATCTGGCGGACGATCACTTCGATGTGCTTGTCGTTGATCTTCACACCTTGCAGACGATACACGTCCTGCACTTCGTCGATCATGTAATCAGCCAAAGCCTCGACACCCATGATGGCAGGATGTCGTGCGGCGCCGGGTTGCCGTCCATGAGATATTCACCCTTCTGAATGAAGTCGCCTTCGACCACAGGGATGTGTTTGCCTTTGGCACCATGTATTCCACGGCTCCAGGACTCATCTGCCGGCTCGATGGAGATGCGACGCTTGTTCTTGTAGTCGCGGCCAAAGCGACGTAGCCATCGATTTCGCGATGATCGCGTGATCTTTCGGACGACGGGCCTCGAAGAGTTCAGCACACGCGGCAGACCACCGGTGATGTCCTTGGTCTTCGCACCTTCACGCGGGATACGTGCAACAACGTCACCGCTTCGATGTCTTGACCGTCCTCAACCGAGAGGATGGCATCCACGGACATCGGTAGGCACCGGGTTGCCCGCGTCGTTGCGCACCGGTTCGCCGTCTTCGCCCAGAATGAGAACTCGGCTTCAGATCGCCGCCTTGGGCCGGAGCGCCAGTCCGACACGATCTTCTGCGTCACCGGTTGCATCATCGGTTCTTCACGCACGGCCAGAAAGTCAGATCGACGAATTTCGTTTTCACCCGCTTTTTCCGCGATGATCGGAAGGTGTAGGGGTCCCATTCGAACAGTTTGTCGCCGCGCTTGATTCGCCTCTTGACGAACACCTTGGTCCCGTAACCCAGTTTGAACGAGCGCTCCACACCATGCTCGTCGACCATGGCCATGGACATGTTCCGGCCATGACGATTTTCTCGCCATGCACGTTTCAAGCAAGTTGGCTTGGAAGACGACCTTGCCTCTTGGTTGGCCCTGGAAGGACTGTTGACCACCCTGCGCCACCCCCGATGTGGAAGGTCCGCATCGTCAGCTGGTACCGGGTTCACCGATGGACTGCCGCGATGATACCGACGGCCTCACCTGGTTGACCAGGTGCCGCGTGAAGGTCACGACCGTAGCACATGGCGCAACGCCTCTTCGGCCTCACAGGTCAGGGGCTGCGGATGCGCATGGATGAACACCCGCTTCCTCGACCGATCGGCTTTGCGCTCGTCGATCAGTTGTTCTGCGAAGCACTTCGTCTGTGCCGGGTTTGACATCATCCGCGGAGACACGACCAGGATACGTTCGGCAAGCGGCCACCACCTCACCATCGTTGACCGCAGCTTCCGCTGTGATCGCGTTCGGTGCCACAATCGACCTGCGCACGATGCAGTCCTGTGCCACGTCCACAAGACGACGGGTCAGGTAACCGGAGTTCGCTGTTTTAAGCGCGGTATCGACAGACCCTTACGAGCACCGTGGGTCGAGTTGAAGTACTCGAGCACGGTCAGACCTTCTTTAAAGTTCGAGATAATCGGCGTTTCGATAATCTCGCCGAAGGTTTCGCCATCAGACCGCGCATACCGCCCAGCTGTTTCATCTGAGTCACCGAGCCACGCGCACCGGAGTGGGCCATCATGTAAACCGAGTTCGGTTCCATTTCGGCGCCATTCTCGTCACTTTTGCCGCCGAAATGGTGGACATCATGGCTTCGGTGAGCTTGTCGTTACACTTCGACCAGGCATCGACGACTTTGTTGTACTTTTCGCCCTGAGTGATCAGGCCGTCCATGTACTGCTGTTCAAAGTCTTTCACCTGATCGCGGGTGTCGTCGACGATGGTCCACTTGTTGTCAGGGATCACCATGTCGTCCTTGCCGAACGAGATGCCCGCCTTGAACGCTTCGCGGAAGCCCATGGTCATGATCTGGTCACAGAAGATCACGGACTCTTTCTGACCGCAGTAACGGTAGACGGTGTCGATGACCTGCTGCACGTCTTTCTTCCGCAGAAGCCGGTTCACCAAGGAGAACGGCGCTTTGCGTTGAGCGGCAGCAGGAGCCGAGGCGCAAGCGACCGGGGTTGTCCAGACGTTCCTGAACCTCTGGCCGTGCTCGTCGATCTGTTTGATCCGCGCGGTGATTTTGGCGTGCAGATGCACTTCGCCAGCGTTCAAGCGCGTATTCGACTCTCTTCGATGTCGGAGAAGATCATGCCTTCACCCTTCATCCCGTCACGCTGCATGGTGATGTAGTAGAGGCCCAAGATCATATCCTGCGACGGCACGATGATCGGGCGCCGTTGGCAGGCGACAGCACGTTGTTCGTGGACATCATCAGGACGCGGGCTTCGAGCTGTGCCTCAAGAGAGCGGCACGTGAACAGCCATTTGGTCCCCGTCAAAGTCGGCGTTGAACGCAGAACAGACGAGCGGGTGAAGCTGGATCGCTTTCCCTTCGATCAGCGTGGGTTCAAACGCCTGAATACCGAGACGGTGAAGCGTCGGCGCACGGTTGAGCATGACCGGATGTTCGCGGATCACCTCGTCGAGGATGTCCCAGACTTGGACGCTCTTTTTCGACCAGTTTCTTGGCCTGTTTCACGGTCGAAGACAGACCTTTGGCTTGCCGCGAATAGATGAACGGCTTGAACAGTTCGAGCGCCATCTTCTTCGGCAGACCACATTGGTGCAGCTTCAGTCCGGGACCGGTCACAATCACCGAACGGCCGGAGAAGTCGACGCGTTTCAAAGGTTCTGACGGAAACGACCCTGTTTACCCTTGAGCATGTCGGAGAGCGACTTCAGCGGGCGTTTGTTCGCACCGTGATGACGCGGCCACGACGGCCGTTGTCGAACAGGGCGTCGACGGATTCTTGCAGCATCCGTTTTCGTTGCGCACGATGATGTCGGGCGCACGCAGCTCGATCAGACGCTTGAGACGGTTGTTCCGGTTGATCACACGACGGTAAAGGTCGTTCAGATCGGAGGTCGCGAAACGGCGCCACCATCGAGCGGCACCAGCGGGCGCAGCTCTGGCGGGATCACAGGGATCACCGTCATGATCATCCATTCCGGACGGTTGCCGGATCTGAGGAAGGACCTCGACGATTTTCAGACGTTTGATGATCTTTTCGGCTTCAGCTCGCCTCGTCGCTTCCTTGAGGTCTTCACGCAGCTGTTCTGCGGTGGACTCAAGGTCGATGTTGGAGAGCATTTTACGGATCGCTTCGGCGCCGATGTCGGCCTCGAATGCGTCCATGCCATACATGTCCTGAGCGTCCATATACTCTCTTCGGTCATCATCTGACCGTAGGTGAGATCCGTCAGACCGGTCTCGATCACAACGTAGTTTTCGAAATAGAGCACGCGTTCCAGATCACGCAGCGTCATGTCGAGCATGAGGCCGATCCGGCTCGGCAGGGATTTAGGAACCAGATGTGAGCGACAGGCGCGGCCAGTTCGATGTGGCCCATGCGCTCGCGGCGCACTTTTTGAAGGGTAACTTCAACACCACATTTCTCGCAGACAACGCCGCGATACTTCATGCGCTTATATTTGCCGCAGAGACATTCGTAGTCTTTGATCGGGCCAAAGATGCGCGCGCAGAACAGGCCGTCACGCTCGGGCTTGAACGTACGGTAGTTGATGGTTTCCGGCTTTTTGATCTCGCCGTAGGACCACGAGAGGATCCGTTCCGGGCTGGCCAGCGACACCTTGATCTCGTCAAAGACCTTCGGCGGGGTCAGCGGGTTGAACGGGTTATTGGTGATTTCCTGGTTCATTTTGAGTTCCTCAGATTGTCTCGGAAAGGGAGGGAGAAGAAGGGCCGAAGCCCTTACCCTCGCCCTCCGAGTCCAGGAGTTCCATATACGAGGCCACGGACTTCTTTGACAAGAATGAAGGATCCTGCACGCCGGCTTCAGTTGTCTTCGCCCTTGACGACGACTCGTAGACTTCGCCCGTCCAGCCACGTCATCCGACTTGACCGTGAGCATTTCTGCAAGGTGTAGGCGGCAAATAGGCTTCAGAGCCCAGACCTCCATCTCCTGAAGCGCTGACCACCGAACTGCGCCTTACCACCGAGCGGCTGCTGCGACGAGCGAGTACGGACCCGTGGAACGGGCGTGGATTTTGTCGTCCAAGGTGGTGCAGTTTCAGCAGGTATTTCATGCCGACGGTGACCTTACGGGCAACCAGCCACCCGTGCGGCCATCGTACAGACGGAGCCGGAGGTAAAGCCGCGCGGCGCAGCGCGTCATTGATGTCGGCCTCTTTCGCACCGTCAAAGACGGGGTCGCAACCGGCACACCTTGGTGACATTGCCTGCTGCTTCCAGAAGATCGGCCTCATCCATCGGCGCAAAGCCTTCGTCATAGACCCTTCGCCATAGACGAATCAGAGCGTCGCGCACAGGCGTCATATCGCCCGAACGACGATACACTTGCAAAGCCTCGTCCACTTGCAGACCCAGACCACGGACGCCCAACCGGTGTGCGTCCGAGGATCTGACCAACGTTCATCCGCGAAGGCACACCCAGCGGTTGAGACAGAAATCGGTGTCCCGTCTCGAGGAACGGCATGTCTTCCATCGGAACAACCCGCGAAATAACACCTTGTTCCCGTGACGACCGGCCATCTTGTCGCCCGCTGAAGCTTGCGCTTCACGGCGATGAAGACTTTAACCATTTTCATCACACCCGGCGGCAGGTCGTCGCCACGACGGACTTTCTCGATCTTGTTCGGAACGGTGCTCGCGCACGTTTCTGTGCCTCGTACTGGGTTCAGAGCCTCGACGATGGTTGCAGAATTCGTCTCGAGGGCGATCTGCCACCACTGGTTTGACAGTTGCGACAGCAACTCTTCGTCCACAGTCACGCCGGTCCGGACACCTGGCCTTTGGCAATGACTTTACCCATGATCAGGTCTTTCAGACGCGCGTAGATGTTGCGGTCCAGAATGGCCATCTCGTCGTCGCATCACGCGCCAGACGTTCGATTTCACGTTCGATTTGCAGCGAACGCCTGTCTTCGACGCCGTGACGGTTGAACACGCGGACTTCCACGACCGTGCCGTAGTCACCGGCTCACGCGCAGCGACGTCACGCACATCGGACGCTTTCACCGAAGATGGCGCGCAGGAGTTTTTCCTCCGGCGTCATCGGGCTTTCGCCCTTCGGTGTAATCTTACCGACGAGAATGTCACCCGGCTCGACGTGAGCACCGATGTAGACAATACCCGCTTCGTCAAGGTTGCGCAGGGCTTCCTCGCCGACGTTCGGAATGTCGCGGGTGATCTCTTCCGGCCCGAGCTTTGTGTCACGGGCGGCGACTTCAAATTCCTCGATGTGAACCGACGTGAAGACGTCGTCACGCGCAATGCGCTCGGAGATCAGGATGGAGTCCTCGTAGTTGTA
>NZ_JBLXGL010000020.1:8672-9774 GCF_048381735.1 Ponticoccus sp. (in: a-proteobacteria) | reverse complement strand
TCCGTCTCGGCCAAGTCGCTGCGCGAGCGCATCCCCGACGAGTCGACACCGGCCGAGCTGCAGCAGCTGGTGCAGGCCTTCAACGCCATGCTGGCGCGGCTGGAGGACGCGTTCGTGCGGCTGTCGAACTTCTCCGCCGACATCGCCCACGAGCTGCGCACGCCGCTGAGCAACCTGATGACTCACACCGAGGTGGCGCTGACCCGCGCGCGCACGCTGGATCAGTACCAGGACAACCTGCATTCGAATCTGGAGGAGTTGCAGCGCATGTCGCGGATGATCGACGACATGCTGTTCCTCGCCAAGGCGGACAACGGGCTGATCGTGCCGGACGCCAAGCCCGTCGCGCTGGAGGCGTTGTGCGCGCAGCTGCTGGACTATTACCAGCTCTCGGCGGACGAGCGCGGGGTGCGCTTCGAGCTTTCCGGTGCCGGCACCATTCAGGGCGATCTGTTGATGCTGCGCCGGGCGCTGTCGAACCTGCTGTCCAATGCGCTGCGTTACACGCCCGACGGCGAGCGGATCCGGGTGACCATCGAGCGAGGCGCAGGTCACGTGACGCTTGAGGTGAGCAATCCCGGGGCGACCATAGCGCCCGAGCATCTGGAGCGACTGTTCGACCGCTTCTACCGGGTCGACCCGGCGCGCCGCGAAGGCAGCCCGAGCAATGCCGGGCTGGGCCTGGCAATCACCCGTTCGATCGTTCAGGCCCATCAGGGTGCGATCGGTTGTACGTCGCAGAAGGGCTGGACGACCTTCCGCCTGGAATTCCCTGGCTAAGCGCGTGCTCAGCGCTGCAGCGGCACCGTCAGCGATACGCGCAGGCCGCCGGCCTGGCTGTCGAAGGTGAGGGTGCAGTCGCAGCGTTGCGCGATCGCCTGGACAATGGCCAGGCCCAGGCCGCTGCCACTGCTGGCGGCGTGTCGCCAGAAGCGGCGGGTCAGGTGCTCGAGATGCTCGGCGGCGATGCCCGGGCCCTGGTCGCGTACTTCGAAGCGTACTCGCTCGGCTTCAGGCTGCAGGGTCAGCGTGACGGCGCTGCCCGGCGCGGTGTGGCGCTGGGCATTTTCCAGCAGGTTGCGCAGCGCGGCGATGGCCAGCA
>NZ_JBLXGL010000020.1:0-8662 GCF_048381735.1 Ponticoccus sp. (in: a-proteobacteria) | reverse complement strand
GGCGGCATGTCGATGGTGTGCTTGCGCACCTGGAAATTGCCGTGTTCGTCCTCCAGATCGCTCCACAGCCCGTGCAGGTGGATGGGGTGGTGCATCATGGTGTCGTTGACCAGGACGAAGCGCACCCGCTCGCCATACTTGAGGCGGATTGGCTCGGCGTCGGCGAAGGGAATGCCGTCGAATGACCAGGCGAAGCGCTCCATATGGCCGGTCAGGTGCAGTTCGATGGTGCGCGTCGGCTCACGGCCGTCCGGATCGGCGAAGGTGCTGTGCAGGTCGGCATAGGTCAGCACGCGCCGGCCGTTATCGCGCAGGCCTATGCCGGGATCGTCCAGCTTGGGCACCGGCATCATGGTCTGCATGTCCACCAGCGGATTGTCGGTTTCGCTGGCCGGATGCGCCTGCATGCCGCTGCCGGACGAGCCGTGGCCCATGGCGGCGTGGTCCATCTGGCCATTCATCCCACTCTGATTCATCGCGCCATGATTCATGTCGCCATGCCCGGCGTGAGGATCGTCACTCTGCACAGGCGCAGCAGCCTGGCCATGGGCGGAATGATCGCCATGGCCCATGTCTTCCATGCTCAGTTCGGGGCGCGGATCGGGCTCGGGTACCGGCGCCTGCAAACCATCGCGCACGGCCAGGGTGCCGCGGGCAAAGCCGCTACGGTCCATGGACTGGGCGAACAGGGTGTAGGCGTCCTGGCTGCCGTCCGGCTCGACGATCACGTCGAGGGTTTCCGCCACGGCCAGGCGCACTTCGTCCACCAGCACCGGTTCGACGTTCTGTCCGTCCGCGGCGACCACGGTGAGCTTGAGGCCGGGGATGCGGAAGTCGAAGTAGCTCATCGCCGAGCCGTTGATCAGCCGCAGGCGGATGCGCTCGCCTGGCTGGAACAGGCCGGTCCAGTTGCCGTCCGGTGCATGGCCGTTGAGCAGGTAGGTGTAGGTGGCACCGCTGATGTCGGCCAGATCCGTCGGCGACATGTTCATCTTCGCCCAGGCCCAGCGTTCGCTGATGGTGTCGGTCCAGCCGTTGTCGGCGACATCGTCGATGAAATCGCCAAGCGTACGCCGGCCCCGGTTGTAGTAGTCCGAGCGCTTCTTCAGCTTGGCCAGCACCCGTGCCGGGCTTTCGTCGGTCCAGTCGGAGAGGAACACCACATAGTCGCGATCGTAGCTGAACGGCTCCGGCTCCTTGGGATCGATGATCAGCGCGCCATAGACGCCCAGCTGTTCCTGAAAACCGGAGTGGCTGTGGTACCAGTAGGTGCCGCTCTGGACGACCTTGAAGCGGTATTCGTACATGCCATCCGGCGCGATGCCGGCGAAGCTGAAGCCGGGTACGCCGTCCATGTTGGCCGGCAGCAGGATGCCGTGCCAATGGATGGAGGTGTCGTGGGGCAGCCGGTTGCGCACGCGCAGAGTCACGGTGTCGCCCTCGCGCCAGCGCAACAATGGGCCGGGGATGCTGCCGTTGATGGCCATGGCAGTGCGGCGCTTGCCGGTGAAGTCCACGCTCATGGAGTCGATGGTGAGGTCGAACTCGGTGCCGCTGAGCACCGTCGGCTGACCTGGGCTGGTCAGCGCCCAGACGGGCTGGCGCCACAGCCCGAGGCCGGCGACGGCACCGCCGGCAGCCAGGCTTTTGACGAAGGTGCGCCGGGATTGGTTGGCGTGCATGTGGATCCTTTGCGGGTTTGTTCAGGCACTAATTGCGCTGCGCTTAGCGCAGCAATAGAGCAACGATAACCGGGCCGAGCTGACCACTGGCTGAGCGGAACATTACGCTTCTGTCAGCTGGCAACCGCCGTGCGCGTGGCTAGAGCAGCTGTACGCCGAAGCGCCGCAGCAACAGCGCTAGCAGGCCGAAACAGGCGACGGTCAGCAGGGCGCCGGCCAGCAGCGCGGGCCAGAAGCCCAGCCGCGCCAGCAGGCGTGGGAACAGCAGGAACATCGGCAGCGTCGGCAGCACGTACCAGAAGGTGTACCAGGCATGATTGGCGATCTTCTCCAGCGGTTGGCGCTCGACATAAAGCCAGATCATCGCCAGTACCGTGATCAGCGGCAGGGCAGCGAGAAAGCCGCCGAGCCGATCGCTGCGCTTGGCGACTTCCGATACCAGCACCACCACGGCAGCGGTAAGCAGGTACTTGGCGATGAGCCAGCCCATCGGCGTGCCCGCCTGCGGCTCAGCGCTGCAGCTGATCGCCCTGGTACTCGCCGAGCACCATGTCGCGCCCCTCGCGGGTCAGGCCGATGACCTGGTAACGCTGCTTGGCCTGTCCATAATCCATGCCAGGCGAGCCGGCGGGCATGCCCGGTGCGGCGACGCCGAGCAGGTCATCGCGCTGCTGTAACTCGCGGATCGCTGCCACCGGCACGTGGCCCTCGACGAACTTGCCGTCGATCACCCCGGTGTGGCACGAGCCCAGCCGGGGTACGACCCCGAGGCTCTGCTTGACTGCCGGCATGTTGTTTTCCACATGGTCGCGCACCTCGAAGCCGTTGGCTTGCAGGTACTTGATCCAGTCCTTGCAGCAGCCGCAGTTGGCGTCGCGATGCACGTCGATGACCGTGGCGGCCTGGGCCATGCCCGACATCAGCAGGGCGGTGAGCGTGACGAGGTACTTGTTCATGCGCATTCTCCAGAGCGTGTGTCAGCGGCAGCAGCAGCCAGAGCTGCCGCCGCAGCCGGTTTTCTTCGCCGGCGCGGCGGCGGCCTCGGCGATGGGTTCTGCCGGGTAGCCGGCTTCGTCGAGGGCGGCGACGAGCGCCTGGGGCTCGGCGTCGCCGCGGACGCGGACGATACCGCTGGCCAGTTCCACGTCGACCTGTACGACGCCATCGAGTGCCGCAAGGGCGGCGTTGACATGGCGAACGCAGGAGCCGCAGCTCATGCCGGTGACCTTCAGCGTAGTGGTGTTCATGGCGATCTCCTCAGTGGCCTGGCTCGATGCTCGACCTTGACATCGTGGCAAGGTCAAGCCCTCCGTCAACATCGGCGTTGCGCAGGCGCAGCGCGTTGAACACCACCGAGGCGGAGCTGACGCTCATCGCCAGCGCGGCGATCATCGGCGATAGCAGGTGACCGGTCAGCGGGTAGAACAGGCCGGCGGCCAGCGGGATGCCCAGGCTGTTGTAGAGAAAAGCGAACGTCAGGTTCTGGTGCATGTTGCGCACCGTCGCCACCGACAGGCTGCGCGCGCGCAGGATGCCCAGCAGGTCGCCCTTGACCAGGGTGACCTGGGCGCTGTTCATCGCCACGTCGGTGCCAGTGCCCATGGCGATGCCGACGTCGGCGCGCGCCAGCGCCGGTGCATCGTTGATGCCGTCGCCGGCCATCGCCACGCGGTGCCCGGCTTGCTGCAGGGTGGCGGCCAGGCGCTCCTTGTCCTGAGGCTTGACCTCGCCGTGCACCTCCTCGATGCCCAGCTGGCGCGCCACCGAGCGTGCGGTGGTCAGCCCGTCGCCAGTGGCCATGACCACCCGGACGCCATCGGCCTGCAGCCGCTCGACCGCCAGGCGCGAGGTTGGCTTGATTGGGTCGGCCACCGCCAGCAGCCCGGCGAGCGTTCCGTCGACCGCCAGGTACATGATGCTCACGCCTTCGGCGCGCAGCGCTTCGGAGCGCTGGCGCAGCGCGCCGCTGTCGACGCCGCCTTCATCGAGCAGCGCGGTGTTGCCGAGCAGCAGGCCGCGGCCGGCGACCCGCCCGCGCACGCCGATGCCCGAGGCCGACTCGAACTGTTCGACCGGGCTCAGTTGCACGCCGGTCTCGCGGGCGCGCTCGACGATGGCGTGGGCCAGCGGGTGCTCGCTGCCCTGGTCGAGGCTGGCCGCCAGTTGCAGCACCTCGTCCTCGCCGAAGCCGGGCGCTGCGACCACGCTGTGGAAGGCCGGGCGGCCCTCGGTGAGGGTGCCGGTCTTGTCGACGATCAGCGTGTCGATCTTGCGCAGGTTCTCGATGGCGCTGGCATCGCGGAACAGCACGCCGCTGCCGGCGGCCTTGCCGGTGGCGACCATCACCGACATCGGCGTGGCCAGGCCCAGCGCGCAGGGGCAGGCGATGATCAGCACCGCCACCGCGTTGATCAGGCCGAACACCCAGCTCGGCTGCGGGCCGAACAGGCCCCAGCCGAAGAAGGTCAGCACGGCGATGGCGATCACGACCAGCACGAACCAGCCGGCGATCAGATCGGCCAGGCGTTGCATCGGCGCGCGGCTGCGCTGGGCCTGGGCGACCATTTGCACGATCTGCGCAAGCATGGTCGCCGAGCCGACCTTCTGCGCTTCCATCACCAGGCTGCCATGGGTGTTGAGCGTGGCGCCGATCAGCGTGTCGCCGCTGCGCTTGGTCACCGGCAGCGGCTCGCCGGTGAGCATCGACTCGTCCACCGCGCTTTCGCCCTCGAGCACGCGACCGTCCACCGGCACTTTCTCGCCGGGGCGCACGCGCAGGCGGTCGCCAAGGTGCACGTGGGTCAGCGCGATGTCCTCCTCGCTGCCGTCGGCGTTGATCCGTCGCGCGGTCTTCGGCGCCAGGCCGAGCAGCGACTTGATCGCCGCCGAGGTCTGCGAGCGCGCGCGCAGCTCGAGCATCTGGCCGAGCAGCGTCAGCGAGATGATCACCGCCGCCGCCTCGTAGTAGACGCCGATGCGCCCGTTTTGCAGAAAGGTCGCCGGGAACAGCTGTGGCGCCAAGGTAGCCGCCACGCTGTAGACATAGGCCGCGGCGGTGCCGAGGCCGATCAGCGTCCACATGTTCGGGCTGTGCTGGCGGATCGACTGCGCCCCGCGCACAAAGAACGGCCAGCCGGCCCAGAGCACCACCGGCGTCGCCAGCACCAGCTCGACCCAGTTCTGCGTGGTGCCGTGGAACAGCGCCAGCGAATGCCCGGCCATCGCCAGCAGGGTGACGATCACGGTCAGCGGCAGGGTCCACCAGAAGCGCCGGGAGAAATCGCGCAGCTCGGGGTTCTCCTGCTCCTCCAACTCGGGGATCACCGGCTCCAGCGCCATGCCGCACTTGGGGCAGGTGCCGGGGCCGATCTGGCGGATTTCCGGGTGCATCGGGCAGGTATATTCGGCAGCCGGATCGGCCACGGCCGGCGCCACCGCGGGTTCGGCACTGGCGTAGCGCTGCGGCTCGGCGACGAACCGGTCCAGGCAGCGCTGGCTGCAGAAGTGGTAGTCGCGCCCGCCATGGCTGGCATGCAGTGGGCTATCGCCGGCCACCGGCATGCCGCACACCGGGTCCTGTTCGGTCGCGGTTTCGGCAGAGTGGGGTGGATGCGAATGGTGGGCGGGATGGTGATGCGCGTGTGCGTGGTTGCCGGGCTGGTCAGCGGTCGCCATCGTGGCCTCCGTGCCTGTGGCCGAACAGATGCATGAGCGGGCAGAGCAGCAGGATCAGGTAGGGCAGTACTTCGGCGGTATGCGTCAGATGTTCGCGCACCAGGTAGAACAGCCCGATCATCGCCAGCATCAGCAGTGCGATGCCGGCAGGGCTGCGCCAGAAAGGCTGGGGAGTTCCGCTGCGTTGCATGGCCGGCCTCCGGAATGGGATGGTTTCACCATAGTCCTCGCCGCCTTACGCAACGCTGATAGAAAGATTACGTTTCTGTCAGTTGATGGCGTGCCGGCCGTTGTGGCTGCCACACTTCGCCCATCGCCGAGCCGAGGAAAGGGACATGAAACTGCTGGTCGCCGAAGACGAGCCCAAGACAGGCATCTACCTGCAGCAGGGCCTGAGCGAGGCGGGGTTCACCGTCGACCGGGTCACGACCGGCACCGACGCGCTGCAACACGCGCTGAGCATGCCCTACGACCTGCTGATCCTCGACGTGATGATGCCGGGGCTGGATGGTTGGGAAGTGCTGCGCCTGGTGCGTGCCTCCGGTCGCGAGGTGCCGGTGCTCTTTCTCACTGCGCGCGACCGTGTCGAGGATCGCGTGAAGGGGCTGGAGCTTGGCGCCGACGACTATCTGGTCAAGCCGTTCGCCTTTTCCGAGCTGCTGGCCCGTGTGCGCACCCTGCTGCGACGCGGCAACGCGGCGGCATTGCAGACCCAGCTGAAGGTTGCCGATCTGGAGGTCGATCTGCTCAAGCGCCGCGCCACGCGGGCTGGCCAGCGCATCGACCTGACCGCAAAGGAATTCGCCCTGCTGGAACTGCTCCTGCGCCGGCGCGGCGAGGTGCTGCCCAAGTCGCTGATCGCTTCGCAGGTGTGGGACATGAATTTCGACAGCGACACCAACGTCATCGAGGTGGCGATCCGCCGCTTGCGGGTGAAGATCGACGATGGCTTCGAGCCCAAACTGATCCATACCGCGCGCGGCATGGGCTACATGCTCGACGAGCCGGACCCGTCATGACGCGGCTGTCGCTCACGGCGCGGCTGAGCCTGATGTTCATGCTCGCGGTGACCGGCGTGCTGGCGGCCGCGGGGTACTTCTTTCACCAGCTCAGCGAACGCCACTTCAACGAGCTGGACCAGCACACCCTGCACGAGAAGCTTCGCGCCGGCGAGGCGCTGCTCGGCGAGCTGCAGGCTGATGATGACTTCGAGCGGCTGCGTCCGCGGTTGCAGGCCCTGCTCGGTGGCCACAGCGAGATAAGGGGGTTCGTCTTCGATGCAGCGGGGCGCCAGCTGTTTCCCGAGCCGCTGCCAGGCGGGGCCGACCCGAGCCTGGTCGCGCTGGCCGCTGAGCGTGATGGCGAGCTGTCGCTGGATGGGCGCCTCTGGCGCGCGGAGGTGACGCAGGTGCCGGTCGGTCAGACAGCGCTGACGCTGCTGATCCTGCTCGATGTCACCGTGCACAAGGCGTTCTTCCATACCTTCAGCGGCTGGCTGTGGGGCGCGCTGATACTCTGCGCGGTGCTCAGCGGCCTGCTCGGCTGGCTGCTGGTGCGTAGCGGGCTGCGACCGCTGCGCGACGTCACCCAGGTGGCCGCCTCCGTCTCGGCCAAGTCGCTGCGCGAGCGCATCCCCGACGAGTCGACACCGGCCGAGCTGCAGCAGCTGGTGCAGGCTTTCAACGCCATGCTGGCGAGGCTGGAAGACGCCTTTGTGCGGTTGTCGAACTTCTCCGCCGACATCGCCCACGAGCTGCGCACGCCGCTGAGCAATCTGATGACCCACACCGAGGTGGCGCTGACCCGCGCGCGCACGCTGGACCAGTACCAGGACAATCTGCATTCGAACCTGGAGGAGCTGCAGCGCATGTCGCGGATGATCGACGACATGCTGTTTCTGGCCAAGGCGGACAACGGGCTGATCGTGCCGGACGCCAAACCCGTCGTGCTGGAGGCGTTGTGCACGCAGCTGCTGGACTATTACCAGCTCTCGGCCGACGAGCGCGGGGTGCGCTTCGAGCTGTCCGGTGGCGGTACGATTCAGGGCGATCTGTTGATGCTGCGCCGGGCGTTGTCGAACCTGCTGTCCAATGCGCTGCGCTACACCCCCGACGGCGAGCGCATCCGGGTGGCCATCGAGCGCGGCGCGGGCCAGGTGACGCTTGAGGTGAGCAATCCCGGCGCGACCATCGCGCCCGAGCATCTGGAGCGATTGTTCGACCGCTTCTATCGGGTCGATCCGGCGCGCCGCGAAGGCAGCCCGAGCAATGCCGGCCTGGGGCTGGCGATTACCCGCTCCATCGTCCAGGCCCATCAGGGTGCGATCGGTTGTACGTCGCAGAAGGGCTGGACGTCCTTCCGCCTGGAATTCCCCGGCTAAGCGCCTGCTCAGCGCTGCAACGGCACCGTCAGTGATACGCGCAGGCCGTCGGCCTGGCTGTCGAAGGCGAGGGTGCACTCGCAGCGTTGCGCGATCGCCTGGACGATGGCCAGGCCCAGGCCGCTGCCGCTGCTGGCGGCGTGTCGCCAGAAGCGCCGAGTCAGGTGCTCGAGATGCTCGGCGGCGATGCCCGGCCCCTGATCGCGTACTTCGAAGCGTACTCGCCCGGCTTCAGGCTGCAGAGACAGCGTGACGGCGCTGCCCGGCGCGGTGTGGCGCTGGGCATTTTCCAGCAGGTTGCGCAGCGCGGCGATGGCCAGCACCGGCGGCATCGCCAGCGGCGTGTCGGGCAGGTCCGCCGGGACCTGCAACAGGATTGGCGCGCCGTCACCGCCACTGGCGTCCTGAATCGCCAGTCGCGCGACCTCGGCGGCCGTGCACTGCAGGCCATCGTCGAAATCCAGACTGCCTTCTACCCGGGCCAGCAACAGCAACTGCTCGAGCGTGCGCTGCAGGCGGTCGGCGCCGGCCTCGGCGTTCGCCAGCGCCTGTTCGGCGGCGGCGCCTTCGGTCATGCGTGCTACCTGCAGGTGGGTCTTGATCGCCGTCAGCGGGCTGCGCAGTTCGTGGGCGGCGTCGCCGGTCAGCCGGCGTTCGCGTTCGATGGCCTGGGCGATGCGCTGGAACAGCTGGTTCTGCGTCTGCACCAGCGGCAGCAGCTCCGGCGGCAGGCCTTCGACCGGCAAGGGTTCGAGGGAGTCGGCGCTGCGTCGGGTCAGTGCCTCGCGAATCCGCCGCACGGGCGCCAGCCCTCGGCCCAGGCCAAGCCAGAGCAGACCCAGGCTGCCGAGCAGGGCGACCGCCACCGGCAGCGCCGCCGCCAGCAACACCGAGCGTTTCAGCGCGGCACGCTCGTCCAGACGGT
>NZ_JBLXGL010000019.1:0-10043 GCF_048381735.1 Ponticoccus sp. (in: a-proteobacteria) | reverse complement strand
TGGCAACCGCCGCGATCGTGAAGAAACGCCGGAATTCGCCGATCGCCTCGTCGCGATCAACCGCGTGTCCAAGACCGTCAAGGGCGGCAAGCGCTTCGGCTTCGCAGCTCTCGTGGTCGTCGGTGACCAGAAGGGCCGCGTCGGCTTCGGCAAGGGCAAGGCCAAGGAGGTCCCCGAGGCCATCCGCAAGGCCACCGAGCAGGCCAAGCGCAAGATGATCCGCGTGCCGCTGCGCGAAGGCCGCACGCTGCACCACGACATCGAAGGTCGCCACGGCGCGGGCCGCGTCGTGATGCGCACCGCGCCTCAGGGTACCGGGATCATCGCCGGTGGTCCGATGCGTGCCGTGTTCGAGATGCTGGGCGTTCAGGACGTGGTCGCCAAGTCGATCGGCTCGCAGAACCCCTACAACATGATCCGCGCGACGCTCGAAGCGCTGACCAAGAACCAGTCGCCCCGCAACGTCGCTCAGCGTCGTGGCAAGAAGGTGGCCGACATCCTGCCCAAGCGCGATGACGCCCCCGCCGAATCGTCGCACGTTGCCGAGGAGGCCTGATCATGGCTAAGACCATCGTAGTGAAGCAGATCGGCTCGCCGATCCGTCGCCCCGACATCCAGCGCCGTACGCTGATCGGTCTGGGTCTGAACAAGATGCACAAGACCGGGAACTGGAAGACACGCCGTCCGTGCGCGGCATGGTCGCCAAGATCCCGCACCTGGTCCAGATCATCGAAGAGCGCGGCTGACGCCTGCCTTCGGTCCTCGTGAACCAGATCGACGCCCCGGAGCTTGCTCCGGGCGTCTTGCTTTGTGGGATCGCGGTCGTGGTCATTGTCGCGCCCCTTGCCCGGCCTATGTCCGGAGTATCGACAAGGAGCCAGACAAGACATGACACAGACCCGCAGAACCTTCATCGCCGCATGGCTGCGGGCGCGTCCGCAATCACCGTGCTGCCGTTCGCCGCCCATGCGGAGGCCCACACCTCGACACCTTCCACGACGGCGCGATCACCGTGCATCCGGTGCACCACGCCTCCTTCGTGATGGAGACCCCGGCCGGGGTGATCTATGTCGATCCGGTGGGCGAGGCCGCAGAATATGCCGATCTGCCGCCGCCGGATCTGATCCTGGTGACGCATGAACACGGCGATCACTACAATGCTGAAACGCTGGCCGCGCTGATCGGCGACGGTACGGTGCTGCTGACCAATCCCGCGGTGAACGCGATGCTCCCGGCCGAGATGAAGGACGGCGCCAAGATGCTCGACAACGGGCGAGCACCGACTGGGAAGGCGTCAACATCGAGGCGATCCCCGCGCACAACACCACGGAGGAGCGGATGAACTTCCATCCGGTCGGGCGCGACAACGGCTATGTGCTGAGCTTCGACGGTTTCCGGGTCTACATCTCCGGGGATACCGAACCGACGCACGAGATGCTGGCGCTCGAGAACATCGACCTGTGCTTCCTCTGCATGAACCTGCCCTTCACCATGACCGCCGAGCAGGCCTGCCGCCGCCGTGCAGGAGTTCAAGCCGACCTTCGTCTATCCCTATCACTATCGCGGCAGGGACGACGGCACCCAGGATCCGGAGGCCTTTGCCGAAATGGTCGGGGATGCCTCTTCGGTGAAGATGGCCGGCTGGTACAAGGAAGGCGAGATCTGAGGACCGCGCTCCCCGAGTCCTTTCCTGACGGGAGGGGCGGGGAAACGGCCGGGCAGAACCGACACCCGCCGGTTGCGTAACCGGCGGGTGTCTGATTTCACGGGGGCGAGATGCACACGGCAGGAGCGGTCGCATGACGATCACGAGGCAGGACGAACTCGACGGGCTGAAGGAGATCGGCCGGATCGTCGCCAACACGCTGCAGGCCATGGCCCGCGCGATGGAGCCCGGCATGACGACCGGAACTGGACGAGATCGGGCGGCTGTCTCGACCGTGCGGGCGCGGTCTCGGCCCCGCAGGCGGTCTATGACTTTCCCGGAACCACCTGCATCAGCGTGAACGAGGAGATCGCCCACGGCATTCCCGGACCGCGCAGGATCGCGGCGGGCGACCTGGTGAACATCGACGTGTCGGCGTCGAAGAACGACTTCTTGCCGATACCGGCGCCAGCTTTCGGGTGGGGCCGGTGTCGCCTCGGATCGACCGTCTCTGCCGGGACGGGCGGCGCGCCATGGAGGTGGGGATCGCCAGGGTCTGCAGCAACCGCCCGCTTGCCGGGATCGGCAACGCCATCGGCCGGTTTGCCGAGGCGCGGGCTGCACCCTCGTGCGCAACCTGGCCAGCCACGGCGTCGGTCGGTCACTGCACGAATACCCCGAGGAGATCGCGACCTGGCCGACCCGCAGCGACCGGCGGCGCATCGACAGGGGCTGGTCCTGACGGTGGAGCCATTCCTGTCCACGGGGGCGCAGCAGGCGATCGAAGGCCGGGACGGCTGGACGCTCTACGGCGACCCCGTGGCGCCGGTGGTGCAATACGAACATACCGTCGTCGCGACCGATCGCGGCGCCATCGTGGTGACGCTGCCGGGCTGAGCGGCCGGGCCATGGAACGCAAAACGCCCCGGCCTGAGACCGGGGCGTTTCTATGTCACGAGCGCAGATCAGGCCGCGTTGCTGGAGCGCGCGCCGGAACGTCTCGGCCGGCGCTGCTTGGCGCCTTCGGGACGCCCGCCACCGTGCTTCTGGGCGCCCTGCTTGAAGCCGCCCTGCTTGAACCCGCCGGGCTTGCCGCCGCCGCCACCGCGCGGGCCGCCGCGACCGCCGCCCTTGGCCGGTTTGCGCACGCCTTCCCAGGCTTCGCCCCCGGCGACATGGATGTCGCGGCCCATGACCTTCTGGATCGCGCGCAGTTCCGACATTTCCTCGGGCGCGCAATAGGCCACGGCGGTGCCGTCGCGTCCGGCGCGTGCCGTGCGGCCGATGCGGTGCACGTAGTTGTCGGGCACGTTCGGCAGGTCGTAGTTGTAGACGTAGCGCACCGAGGGATGTCGATGCCGCGCGCGGCCACGTCGGTGGCGACCAGAACGGTCAGCTCGCCGTCGCGGAAGGCCTTGAGCGCGCGGTCGCGCTGACCCTGGCTCTTGTTGCCGTGGATCGAGCTGGCCGCGAAGCCGGAGGCGACGAGGGATTTCATCAGCCGCTCGGCACCATGCTTGGTGCGGGCAAAGACCAGCGCCGCGTCGCTGCGGTGCCCGTCGAGATGCGCCTTCAGCAGGCCGGTCTTGTCCGACTGCTGGACGAAGTGCACCGACTGGTCGATCTTCTCGACCGGCTTGCCGGGGCGGCGACCTCGACCCGGATGGGATCGGTGAGATAGGCCTGCGCCAGTTCGTTCATCTGCTTCGGCATGGTGGCCGAGAACAGCATGGTCTGGCGATCCTTCGGCAGCAGCGGCGCGATGCGGCGCAGCGCGTGGATGAAGCCGAGGTCGAGCATCTGGTCGGCCTCGTCGAGCACGAGGAAGCTGGTCGTGTCGAGGCGGACCGCCTTGCGGTCGAGCAGGTCGATGAGGCGGCCGGGCGTGGCGACGAGAATGTCGATGCCCTTGTGCATCCGCTGCACCTGCGCGTTGACCGAACCGCCACCGACGACCAGGCCGATGCGCACGCTGGTGCCTTCGGCATAGGCGCGCAGGTTGTCGAGGATCTGCTTGGCGAGTTCACGGGTCGGGGCAAGCACGAGGCCGCGCACCGACTTGGGGCAGGGCGCCCCTCCATCCGCATGATGGCCGAGACGATGGGAAGCCCGAAGGCGGCGGTCTTGCCGGTGCCGGTCTGTGCAAGGCCCATCACGTCGCGCCCGTTCATGGCGTGGGGGATGGCCTGTTTCTGGATCGGGGTCGGTTCGGTGATGTTCAGTTCGGCCAGGTTGGCCTGGAGACGGGACGGCAGTCCCAGCATGTCGAAATCCAAAAGGATCGTCCTTTTCTGGCGGATGGCAGAAGGCCAGCCGCAGGCAAGCGGGCACCTGGGCTCTCGGCCGCAGGGCGTCACTCGTGGGTTACGCCGGGATCCGCCACGCGACCGTATTGCCGCGGAACGTCAAGGCGCCGGACCCCGCGTGAAATGGGAACCAATGTTGTGATGTCTGCCGTGCGGGCCCTGATACGGTCGTATCGTCGTTTGTCTCGGCTGCCCGCTCACGCGGCGGGTGCGGCAGTGATCGGGGATATGGGGCAAGCGTCCGTCAATGTCAATGCCAGCGTCGCGGCGGCGGGCCATGTTGCGCTTGCACGCGGGCCTGCACGGGTCTATACGCCCCCGGTGGCCCGATGGGCCGCGATTCACATCATTCAGCACGCCGTGTTCGGCCGCTCCGTCGCTGGGGGCCGCATCCGGCAAGGAGAAGCGACATGAAACTGAACGAACTGCGCGACAATCCCGGCGCAACCAAACCCCGCAAGCGCGTCGGCCGTGGTCCGGGTTCCGGCATGGGCAAGACCGGTGGCCGGGGTATCAAGGGTCAGAAATCCCGTTCGGGCGTGGCCATCAACGGCTACGAAGGCGGCCAGATGCCGCTCTACCAGCGTCTTCCCAAGCGCGGCTTCACCAAGCCGAACCGGAAGTCCTACGCCGTGGTCAACCTCGGCCTGATCCAGAAGTTCGTCGACGCGGGCAAGCTCGACGCCGGCTCGATCACCGAGGAATCGCTGGTGGCTTCGGGTCTCGTGCGCCGCAAGCTCGACGGCATCCGCGTCCTGGCCAAGGGCGACGTGACCGTCGCGCTGACCATCGCGTACCGGCGCCTCAAATCCGCCGTTGACGCGGTCGCCATGCCGACGGCGCGCCACTGTTGCGGCTGCCGCAGAATGCGGGTTGTGAGCGGCTTCTGAGCCGCTTACAAACCCACGTTTCCAGGAACGCCACCGGAGCGGAATGCGCTACCGGCGGCGTTTTCTCAGAAGGACCTCATGGCATCCGTGGAACAAATGGCGCCAACACGAGCTGGGCGGCGCTCGGGAAAGCAACCGACCTTCGCAACCGTATCTTCTTCACGCTCGGTCTCCTGCTGGTCTACCGCCCGGCACCTACATCCGGTTCCGGGCATCGACGCGCCGCGCTGCGTGATTTCATGGAGCAGGCGGGGCGGGGATCGGCGGCATCGTGTCGATGTTCACCGACGGCGTGCCTCGGGCGGATGGGCATCTTCGCCCCGGGATCATGCCCTATATCTGGCCTGATCATCGTGCAGCTTCTCGCGGCCATGGTGCCCGCGCTGGAGCAGCTGAAGAAAGAGGGCCAGCAGGGCCAGAAGAAGATCAACCAGTACACGCGCTACGGCACCGTGGCGCTGGCGCTGTTCAGGCCTACGGGCTTGCGGTATCGCTGGAGGCGGGCGATCCGCCCACGATCCGGGCTCTATTTCCGCGCGGCCTGCGTGATCACCCTGTCGGCGGCACGATGTTCCTGATGTGGCTGGGCGAACAGATCACGGCACGGCGTCAGCGACGGCATCTCGCTGATCATCTTCGTCGGCATCGTGGCGGAAATCCCGGCCAACCTCGCGCAGTTCTTTGCCTCGGCCGTTCCGGCGCGATCAGCCCGGCAGTCCTCGGCGTATCGTCATGGTAATCGCGGCATCCTCTTCGTGGTGTTATGGAGCGCGCCCTGCGAATCCCATCCATCCCCGCCGCCAGGTCGGTCTGCGCATGACCGAAGGCAGAATCCCACCTGCCGGTCAAGGTCAACCCGGCGGGCGTGATCCCGGCGATCTTCGCCAGCTCGCTGCTGCTGCCGCCGACCACCGCGACCTTCAGCCAGGCCGGCGCCACCGGTCGGTGATGTCACCATCCTCGCCTATTTCGGGCCGGGGCAGCCGCTCACCTGCTTATCTTCGCGGCGATGATCGTGTTCTTCGCGTATTTCTACCTTCAACGTCTCGTTCAAACCGGATGACGTTGCGGAGGGCCTCAAGAACCAGAACGGCTTCATCCGGGCATCCGTCCCGGCAGAAGACCGAGAACACCTCACCTACGTAGTGAACGGATCCTGGTGCTGGGCTCGGCCTACCTCGCGGCCGTCTGCTTCTGCCCAGTGCTGCGGTCGCAATATGCGATTCCGTTCTACTTCGGCGGCACCTCCGTCCTGATCGTCGTCTCGGTGACGATGGACACGATCCAGCAGATCCAAAGCCACTTGCTGGCACATCAATACCAGGTCTTATTCAGAAGTCGCAGCTTCGCGGCAAGGTAAGGCACGCAAGCGGAAGGGACCGGCTCGGCGATGAACATCATACTTCTTGGACCGCCCGGCGGGCAAAGGCACCAGGCACGCATTCTGGTGGACGAGCGGGCATGACCAGCCCGACGGGGACATGCTGCGCGAGGCCAGGGCAGCGGCACGGAAATGGCAAGAAGGTCGCCGAAGTCATGGCGCGGGGAACTGGTCACGGACGAGATCGTGATCGGCCTGATCCGCGAAGCTCGAGGCGGACCGACCCGCGGGTACATCTTCGACGGCTTTCCGCACGCTGAAGCAGGCGGATGCGCTGGCGGAACTGCTGGACGAGCAGGGGCTGACTGGATCGCGTCGTCGAGCTGCGCGTGGATGACGAGGCTCTGGTGAGCCGGATCACCGCACGTTGACCTGCAGCGCCTGCGGCGAGGTCTACAACGGCCTGACCAAGCCATCCCGTCGGACGGACCCACGAACTGCGGCGGGACCGAATCAAGCGCCGGGCGGACGACAACGAGGACAGCCTCAGAAGCGTCTGATGGAATATTACAGCAGACCTCTCCGCTGGTCGGTTACTACTATGCCAAGGGCCAGTACAGCCGCACCGACGGCATGGGCAGATCGACGCCGTCAAGGCCGGCATCGCCGAAAAACTCGACAGCTGAGCCATAGGCGCATGGGACCGCAGTCACCCAGGGTGATATGAAGGCATAACGGCGCCCCTGCTAATCCAGTCGGCGGCGCGGGGCTTCAGGCCCGGCCCGAGGGGCGGGAGGCCTACGAATGCTGTCCAGCGCGACTGACCCCAGTCACCTTCGGACAGGCGATTGTTCAGGAACCGTCCTGATCGCCGAGCGAGGCGTAGCCCGTGCCAGCCGTCGAAGTCCCTGACGTCCGCCGTGCTCGACATCCTCTGGATGACCTGAAAATGGCGGCGATCCGCGGATGCGGCGGAAGAGATCCCGCACATTGGCCTCGTCCCCTTCGAGCACCTGGCGAAGCCGTTGCGCTCGCGCAGCCGTAGCGGATGCCGAGCCGGCGGTTGCGGTTCACGGCCTCGTGCAGAATGTCGAGGTCCGTGCGATGCCCGCGCGGGTATCGATTCGCTTAAATAAAGCTGGTGTGTCATGATACGGCGCGGCGGGTGCTGTGCGATGCCGCCTCCCGGCAAAGTGTTTTCCTGTGGCTCATGCGTGATACAACGTCTTGCTTGGCCCGCGGGTTCGAAGGCCCTTGACCTTATGCGATCCCTCATACCCACCCCCATCTCAAGTGAGATCGCCTAGCGGGAGGGTCGTCCCCCTCGCGGATCACCTCATCGGCGGACAGCCCGATGGTCGCATGGCCTGGCCTGGGCAGGTTCTGGAACCACGAACCACCAGCGCAAAGGAACAGAGACTTGGCACGTATTGCCGGCGTCAACATCCCGACTCCAAGCGGGTGCCCATCGCCCTCACCTACATCACCGGAATCGTACACTTCGGCCAAGGCCATCTGCGAAGCCGTGAACATCGACGCAACCCGTCGCGTGAACGAGCTGTCGGATGCGGGGCCTCGCCATCCGCGAGCATATCGACGCGAACTACACCGTCGAAGGCGACCTGCGTCGTGAAACGCAGATGAACATCAAGCGCCTGATGGACCTCGGCTGCTACCGCGGCCTGCGTCATCGCCGCAACCTCCCCGTGCGCGGTCAGCGTACGCATACGAACGCCCGCACCCGCAAAGGCCCCGCAAAGGCCATCGCCGGCAAGAAGAAGTAAGGGAGGTCTGCACCAATGGCACGTGATACCCGTCGCGGAGGCACCAAGAAGAAGGTCTCCAAGAACATCGCAGCTGGCGTCGCACATGTGAACTCCAGCTTCAACAACACCAAGATCCTGATCTCCGACGTGCAGGGCAACGCGATCTCCTGGTCGTCCGCCGGCACCATGGGCTTCAAGGGTTCGCGGAAATCGACCCCCTATGCCGCACAGCTTGCCGCCGAAGATGCCGGCAAGAAGGCACAGGAACACGGCGTCAAGACGCTGGAAGTCGAAGTTCAGGGCCCCGGTTCGGGCCGTGAATCGGCGCTCCGCGCGCTGGCCGCTGCCGGCTTCAACATCACGTCCATCCGCGACGTGACGCCGATTGCCCACAACGGCTGCCGCCCGCCGAAGCGTCGTCGCGTCTGATCGGGTGACTATTACCGCAGGGCCGCGTGGTTATTTCCACGCGGGCCTGTGTTCGTTTGTACCCTCGGGGTTTCCCGCCTTACGGACATGGGGCGGGAGACAAGAATGGAGGCCTTGCATGATCCACAAGAACTGGGCTGAACTTATCAAGCCGACCCAGCTGGAGGTGCGCCCGGCGCCGATCCCACCGCGTCGCCACGCTCGTCGCCGAGCCGCTGGAGCGTGGTTTCGGTCTGACCTCGGCAACGCCCTGCGCCGGGTTCTGCTGTCGAGCCTTCAGGGCGCCGCCATCACCAGCGTCCAGATCGACAACGTCCTGCACGAGTTTTCCTCGGTTGCCGGTGTCCGTGAAGACGTGACCGATGTCGTGCTGAACCTCAAGGGTGGCGCTGCGCATGGAAGTCGAGGGCCGAAGCGCCTTTCCGTCAATGCCAAGGGTCCGGGCGTCGTCACCGCCGCCAGCATCACCGAGACGAACGGCATCGAGGTCCTGAACAAGGACCACGTGATCTGCCACCTCGACGAGGGCGCGGATCTCTACATGGAACTGACCGTCAACACCGGCAAGGGCTACGTTTCGGCCGACAAGAACAAGCCGGAAGACGCCCCCATCGGCCTGATGCCGATCGACGCGATCTATTCGCCGGTCAAGAAGGTCGCCTACGAAGTCGTCCCCACCCGCGAGGGCCAGGTGCTCGACTACGACAAGCTGACCATGAAGATCGAGACCGACGGTTCGGTCACCCCGGAAGATGCCATCGCCTTCGCGGCGCGCATCCTCCAGGACCAGCTGTCGATCTTCGTCAACTTCGACGAGCCGGAATCCTCCTCGCGGTCGGATGACGACGACGGGCTGGAATTCAACCCGCTGCTGCTCAAGAAGGTCGACGAGCTGGAGCTGTCGGTGCGTTCGGCGAACTGCCTGAAGAACGACAACATCGTCTATATCGGCGACCTGATCCAGAAGACCGAAGCCGAGATGCTCCGCACCCCGAACTTCGGCCGCAAGTCGCTGAACGAGATCAAGGAAGTGCTGTCCGGAATGGGCCTGCACCTCGGCATGGATGTCGAGGACTGGCCGCCGGACAACATCGAGGATCTGGCAAAGAAACTGGAAGACCAGTTCTGAGCCTTCGCGGGGCGTACTGGAGAGGGCGCCCGCACCCGATGCCGCCATCATGGGCGGGAAGATCAGGGCATGATGCCCCAAGGAGAGGGCGCCCGAACGCAGGGCACCCCGGACAAAGCAAAACACGCTACGGAGAAACAACATGCGTCACGCTCGCGGATACCGCCGCCTCAACCGCACCCATGAACACCGCAAGGCGCTCTGGGCCAACATGTCCGGCTCGCTGATCGAGCACGAACAGATCAAGACAACCCTGCCCAAGGCCAAGGAACTGAAGCGGATCATCGACAAGCTGATCACGCTCGGCAAGCGCGGCGACGTGCATGCCCGCCGTCAGGCCGCAGCCCAGCTGAAGCAGGACATCCACGTCGCGAAGCTGTTCGAAGTGCTCGGACCACGCTACGCCGAGCGTCAGGGTGGCTATTGCCGCGTCCTGAAGGCCGGGTTCCGCTACGGTGACATGGCGCCCATGGCGATCATCGAACTGGTCGACCGGGATGCCGATGCCAAAGGTGCCGCCGACAAGGCCCGCCTCGCATCCGAGGAATTCGCCGACG
>NZ_JBLXGL010000018.1:0-14872 GCF_048381735.1 Ponticoccus sp. (in: a-proteobacteria) | reverse complement strand
GGTATCCGCCTGGGCTCTCCCGCCGGGACGACACGCGGCTTCGGCGAGGCCGAGTTCCGCCAGATCGCCGACTGGATCGTCGAGGTCGTGGACGGGCTGAAGGCCAATGGCGCCGAAGGCAATGCCGAGGTCGAGGCCAAGGTGAAGGGTGAGGTCGCGGCCCTGTGCCAGCGCTTCCCGGTGTACCCGGGGCTGTAAGGGCCTTTCCGGGTGATTGCGGAGCGCAAATTCCATGGATGGAATTTGCGCAAGATCGTCGACGATCTTGCCCCCGCCCGCGCAGCCCCCTGATCCGGCAAAAACATGAAAGGCGGGGCCGCAGCCCCGCCTTTTTCCTTGTCCGGCATCGGGATGGGTCGGGCGCTGCCCGATCCTCAGCCCTCTTCGCGCAGCGCGTCTTCCAGCAGCTTTTCGTTGCGGGCGTCTTCGATGCGGCGCAGGCGGTCCTCGGACGAGCGGTGGTCGAAGCGGTATTTCACCACGTTCACCAGCGACAGGCTCAGCAGCACGATCCCCATGCCCCAGAAGCCCTTGGTCGCCAGCGGCACTTCGGTCGAAAGCCAGAGCGAGCCCGCCAGCAGGGCCAGGGCCAGCGCGACACCGGCGAAGTTGAGGACGAGGATGAGGCCGTTTTCGTTGCGGTCGAGGTTCATGGGTCTTTCCTTTCAGGGGTTTGCGTTCAGCAGAATGAGGGGTGTCAGTCGGTGGTGCGCAGACGGCTCAGGACGTCTGCTGCGGTGGATTTCGTGGCCCGGCCAAAGCCCGCATCGGCCATGCGGTCGGCCATGTCGGTCTGGTCGAGGCCCGCGTCGATCTCTTTCAGGATCTGGCCCTGCTCGAAGGGATCGTCACGGTTCAGCACCCGCTGGATCAGCGCCTCGGCCTCTTCAAAAGCGGTTTCCTTCGCCACATGGGCGCCAAGGCGCTTCTGGATGTCGGCCTCGCGCTTTGCGGCCCGGGCAGCGATGGCGCCCTGTTTCAGGTCGGTCAGGCGGCGGTTCGCGGTCTCGACCGACTGGCGCAGTTGCAGGATGCGCGTTTCCAGCCGCTGCACCGTGCCGCGCCGGAGGGTCAGTTCGTTTTCCATCGTGGCGATGGCCTGAGCGGCCTCCTGCGCCAGATCCTCGCGGTCTGCGGCCAGCGCCTCTCTGGCGCGCCCTGTCAGGTCCGCGGCGCGCTCTTCCAGCGCCGCCACCTGCCGGGTCTCGGCCCGTTCACGCTGGATCAGCGAGGCCAGCGAATATTTGGCGGCCTTCAGGCTGGCCGTGGCCTCGCGGATCTTCTGGTCGATCAGTTCGATGCAATAGCGGTCACGCAGGTTCTCTTCGGCCCGGGCATTGGCACCGTCGAAGAGGGTCTTCAGGGTTCCGAACATCGTCGCTTTCCTTTCGTGAACATCGTTCATGAAATTGGTATAGCGATTCCCTGAACGCCGTTCAAGACATTTTTTGAACGGCGTTCATTTTTCTGTGGAATGCCCCACCCGGGACAGGATCTGCGCGATCATTTCCTCGATCTGCGGCAGCGGCACGGCAGAGATGCGCTGCTCCAGCCCCAGCAGCACGATGCCGTGCACCGAAGAGAACAGGCCCCGCGTCATCAGGTCCAGCGCGCGGGCGTCCATCTCGGGGAACACCTCGGCCAGCGGTTCGGCGATGTGGGAAAAGAGGTTCCCCAGCGCATCCATGTACCACTGCGGCACGGGGCCCTCCGCCGACATCTGCACATCGAAGAGCGCCCGCCAGAGCATCGGCTGGTCTGCCGCGAAATGCAGGTAGGCATGCGACATGGTGATCAGCCGCTGGACCGGATCGCCCTGCTGGTCCCGGACCGAGGCCGCGACGGCGGCGCCAAGGCGGCGGAACGTGCGCCCGTTGACTTCCAGCACCAGCGCGTCGAGGTCGGCGAAATGCGTGTAGATCGCCCCCGTCGCGCATCCCGCCTGCTTCGCCAGTTCCCGCGCCCGCAGCGAGGACAGCCCCTCGGCGGCGATCTGCTCTTCTGCCAGGTCGATGAGTTTCGCCCTCAGCGCCGCCTTGCGCTCTGCCACCTTGCCCGCCATGACGCCCCTCTTTTTGAACACTGTTCACGCCCTAGCACGGCGGCGGCGCGGGCCGCAAGGAAGGCCCTTCGCGAAAGCTGCCCTGAGTGTCCCCCCGCCCCGGGCGGCAGCGTTCCGGTGCGCCCGGTGGCCCGCCACCCGGGTCACCCTGCAAGCGGGATTGCCCGCCCGCTGCCCCGCCCGGGGTCAGGAAACCCGCACTGGACGGCAGTGGCCCGACGGGTCATTGCGCTGTCATGACACGGACCCGCCTTATCGAACGCGCCCTCGGCGACTGGATGCGCGCCCGCCTGCCCCACGGGCTGGTGGAATTCACGATGTTCCTGCTGAAGCAGGCCTGGGCCGCGCTGTTCGGCTTTCTGCTGCTGGCGGGGCTGTTTGTCTCGGACCGGCTTTGGCCCGACGACTGGGTCTTTGCGCGCTATGACGCGCTGTTCGTCTATGCCCTCTCGCTGCAGGCGGCCTTCCTGCTGTTGCGGCTGGAAACCCTTCAGGAAGCGCGGGTGATCCTGCTGTTCCACCTGACCGGCACGGCGATGGAGCTGTTCAAGGTCAATGCGGGCAGCTGGGCCTACCCGGAACCGGCGCTGCTGAAGCTTTGGGGCGTGCCGCTGTTCTCGGGCTTCATGTATGCCGCCGTGGGCAGCTACATGGCACGGGTGATCCGCCTCTTCGACATGCGCTTTGCCCCCTTCCCGCCCTTCGCGGCCTCTCTGGCGCTGGCGGTGGCGATCTACGTCAATTTCTTCGCGCATCACTACATCTGGGACGCACGCTACGTGCTGATGGCGCTGACGGTGATCCTTTATGCGCGCACCCGCGTCTGGTTCACCATCGCCGAGCACGCCTACTGGATGCCGCTGCCGCTGGCGGCCTTCCTGTCGTCGGTGGCGCTCTGGGTGGCCGAGAATGTCGGCACCAATTCCAACACCTGGCTCTACGCCGGGCAGACGACGCTGGACCTCGTGAGCCTTGCGAAGATGGGGTCGTGGTACCTGCTTCTATACGTCAGCTTCACCACGGTGCTGCTGGTGCTGCGCGACGCGACGTCGCGCGCGCCGCTGGAGGCTGCTATCCCAGCAGAACCAGCAACACGATAGAGACGGTCAGCACGGCGATGCCCGCCACCTCGCGGGTCGAGACCTTCTCGCGGAAGAACAGCACCGAGGCAGCCAGAGAGAGGATCAGCTCGATCTGCCCCAGCGCGTAGACATAGGCCGCGGTCTGCAGCGTGAAGGCGGTGAACCAGCTGAGCGAGCCCGCCATCGAGGCAAGACCCAGCCAGAGCGCGGTCCGGCGCGCGGCCCAGACGGCGGTGATCTGGCCGGGCTCGCGCAGCCTGAGCCAGAGCGCCATGCCCAGCGTCTGAAGGGTGGTCACGCAGGCCAGCGTCAACCCGGCGCGCATCAGCGGGTCGCCGGTTTCGACCGACAGCGTGGCGGCGCGGTAGCCGACGCCGGAGATCGCGAAGAAGAAGCCCGAGGCAAGGCCCAAGAGCAGGGCCCGGCTTTTCAGACCTTCGGCCAGCCGCGCCGCGCTGCCGGGGGTGCGCGACAGCAGCAGGACGCCCGCAAGCCCCAGCCCGATGGCGGCCCAGCCGCCCGGCGAAACACGCTCTCCGAGCACCGCGAGGCCCAGCAGCGCGGTCTGGATGACCTCGGTCTTCTTGAAGGTGATGCCGACGGCGAAGTTGCGCTCGCGGAAGGTGAGCACGACAAGGATCGTGGCGAGGATCTGCCCCAGCCCGCCCGCCACGGCCCAGCCCCAGAAGCCCGGCGCCAGCGTCGGCAGCGGCCCGGGCGTGGCGCGGCCATAGAGCGCCAGCGCCAGGACGGCTGCGGGCGCCGCATAAGCGAACCGGGCAAAGGTGCTGCCGGTGGCCGTCAGCGCCCCGCCCGCCAGCACCTTGTGCAGCATGAAGCGCAGGGTCTGGAAGGTGGCGGCGGCGAGGGTGGCGATGATCCAGAGGTCCATGGCGATTGGTCATACGCCGTTGGGCGGCGGGGGCCAGTGCGAAAACGCCAGGATCGGCGTTCGGAGGCGGCTGTTGCTCTTGGGTATTTGGACCAAGAAGAAGCCCCGGGGGCGCGCAGTTCCGGGACGTGGGATGCCCCGTGGCGGCGCGGGCTTTCCCGCGAGCCGGGTCGGACAGGGCCCGAGGTTGGGGCTGCTGCTTTCCGGGTCGTGGCAGGGGGCGGTCAGGGGCGGTTGCGACAGGGGCGGCCCGGCCGCCTCTCATGCCTCGGCGCGGCCTGCCGAGCGGGGGGCAGCACCGGGACCGGCATGCCCGGCGTCCGGTCAGCCTGGCAGCTCGCCGGCAGGCACGGGAGGGGCCGTCGAGGCCGCGCAGTCTGACGGCGCTGGCTCAGGCATCGCGGCCCCATGGAATCGCCGCCCAGAGGCGTTCGTAGAGCGCGTACATGGCCAGGCCGATCAGCGCGTTGATCGCCGCCATGCCGCCGCCCGAGGCGAGCGAGCCGGTGAAGGCAAAGCCGACGAGGCCCATGGTCACGAGGCCGATCAGGGTCCAGAGCAGGGATTTCACGAGGGTTCTTCGGGGGCTGTCCAAGGCGGCTGTCCATGTCGTTTCGGTTTGGCCGCAGACTGTCCCGGCCCGCGCTGTTGCGCCATTGCGGTTCTGGTTCACAAAATCCGGCATTTGTGATAATTATCACGACATGCCGCAAATTCTCGACAAACGCCGTCGCGCCGCGTTGTTGCGCGCCCGCCTTTCCGAGGCCATGGCCCGCGCCGGGTCGAACCAGACCGCGCTGGCGCGGGCCGTGGGGGTGGACCGCTCGACCGTCTCGCAGTTGCTGAAGGACGAAGGGGCGCGGCTGCCCAATGCGCATCTGGTGGGGGCCTGCGCGCAGGCCCTGGGTGTGTCCAGCGACTGGCTGCTGGGCCTGTCGGAACGGCCCGAAAGCGCCGCCGACCTGCTGGCGACCTCGACGACGCTGACCCGCGCGCCGCGCGCGCTGGTGGACGAGACGATCTTTCGCTGGCACCAGGAGGCCGAGGGTTACAAGATCCGCCACGTGCCCACGACCCTGCCGGACATATTGAAGACCCGCGCGGTGCTGGAATGGGAATACGGCCCGCATCTGGGGCGCACCGCCGAACAGGCGGTCAACGCCTCGGCGGACCGGCTGGACTGGCTGCGGGTATCGCGGTCGGATTTCGAGATCGCCGTGCCGCTGCATGAACTGGACAGCTTTGCCGCGGGCGAGGGCTATTACCGCGGCGTTCCGCAGCCGGTGAGGCTGGAGCAGCTGGACCGGATGATCGCCCTTGTCGAGGGGCTCTATCCGCGGCTTCGGGTCTATCTCTTCGACGCGCGGCGGCTGTTCTCGGCGCCGGTCACGGTCATGGGGCCGCGGATGGCGGTGCTTTACGTCGGGCAGAGCTACCTTGCCTTTCGCGACACCGAGCGGGTGACCGCCTTCACCGCGCATTTCGACCACCTCGTGAAAGAGGCCGCCGTGTCCTCGCGCGCCCTGCCGCAATATCTGCACCGGCTGCGCGGGACGGTGGCGCAGGGGTGATCCCCCCGCGCCGCCTTGGCGTCAGTAGGGCATGGGGTGGGCCTTGTAGGCCGCGTCCAGCGCCGCCAGAAGATCCTCGGTGAGGGTCACCTCCACGGCGCCCAGCAGGTGGTCCAGCTGCGCCAGCGTGGTCGCGCCGAAGATCGACGAGGCGACGAAGCTGCGCCGCGCCGACCAGGCCAGCGCCATATGCACCGGGTCGAGGCCGAAGTCCCGCGCGACCTTCAGGTAGGCCTCGACCGCGGGCAGGACACGCGGGCTGCGACGCCCACCCATCTGCGCGTTAAGCGCCATGCGCGAGCCCTCGGGCACGGCGCCGCCCTGGTACTTGCCGGTCAGGAAGCCCGCGCCCAGCGGCGAATAGGGCAAGAGGCCCACCTCTTCCTGGTACAGGGTCTCGGCGAGGTCGGTATCCGCGAGGCGGCAGAGCAGCGAATATTCGTTCTGCACCGAGGCGACCCGCGGCCCGCCGCCGCGCTGCGCCGCCTCGATCCACTGCCTGGTGCCCCAGGCGGATTCGTTCGACAGGCCGAAGGCGCGGATGGTGCCGCGCTCGACCTCGGCCTGAAGCGCGCCGAGGCAGTCCTCGATGTCGGCGAGGATCGCGGCGCGGTCCATGAGCGCGGCGGCGGGGTCGTAGCCCCAGTTCTTGCGGAAGTGAAAGCTGCCCCGGTTGGGCCAGTGGAACTGGTAGAGATCGATGTGGTCGGTCTTCAGCCGCTTCAGCGAGGCCTCGATGGTGGGGCGGATGGTCTGCGCCGAGATCGGCGCGCCGTCGCGGACCACGGCGCTGCCCTCGCCGGTGTGCTTGGTGGCCAGCACCCAGTCGTTGCGCCGCCCGGTCCTTGCGAACCAGTCGCCGAGGATCTCTTCGGAGCGGCCCACGGTTTCGGCCCGCACCGGGTTCACCGGGTACATTTCGGCGCAGTCCATGAAGGTGATCCCGGCATCGAGCGCGCGGTCGATCTGGGCATGGGCCTCTTCCGGCGGGGTCTGGTTGCCGTAGGTCATCGTGCCGAGGCAAAGCTCGGACACCATCAGGCCGGAGCGGCCCAGCGGTTTCATCTGCATGTCTGTCTCCTGTGGTCGGGGCGGAGCATAGCGGGCGCGAAGGCGATGCCAAGAGCATGCGGTTTCGGCCCACCCGGGCCACCGGTCGGGGGCCCTGCCGCCGTGATGATCCGCGCCCTGCCAGGCCGGGCACGACGGGGGCCCTGCCCCCGGACCCCCGGGATATTTCGGGACAGAAGAAGGGCGGGCCGGTGAGAGAGGCGCCGGTGGGTCGCGGCCTTCCGCCACCGGGCAAGACCCTCGGCGCGCCGCATGGCGGGAATTCTTGAGAACGAAAAAGGAACATTGTAGATTTGAGGAATGAGCGATTCCGCCGCCCTTCTGTCCCGTCGCCCCCATGCGCCGCCGCCCGGGCTGGTGCTGTGGGACGAGGTCGTGCTGCCGCTGTCGCGCGCGCACGAGATCTGCGGGCAGGCGCGGCGCAGGCTGGCGCTGATGCTGGCGGCACGGGCCGGGGCGCCGGTTCTGTGGATCGCGGGCGCCCCCTCGGGGGCGCGGCTGAACCCCTGCGGCATGCAGCCGATCCTGCCGCCGCAGGACGTGATCCACGTCGCGGCCCCGCGCGCCATCGACCGGCTTTGGGCGATGGAAGAGGCGCTGCGCAGTGGCGCCATGCCGGTGGTGGTGGCCGAACTGCCGGAGCCTCCGGGCCTGACAGCGGTGCGGCGCCTGCATCTGGCCGCCGAGGCCGGCAGCGCTGCGGGGCGCTGCCGGCCGCTGGGGCTGTTGCTGACGCCCGGGGCGGGCGGCGCGCCGGGGGTCGAGACGCGCTGGCGGATGGAGCCACGGCACGGACCCGCCGGAGAGGCCTGGCGGCTGGAGCGGCTGCGGGCGCGGATGCTGCCGCCGAAGACCTGGCGGCTGGCGGGCGGGGCGCTGGCCCCCTGGACCTGAGCGGACAGCCCCCTGGCGGGCCCGGGACGGCGCCCGCCGCCCCCCCTTCTGCACCGGCAGGCCCCGGGGCTTGCGCCATCCCGCCCGCAAGCGGCGCGCCGGGCGCTGAGGGTTGGGGGGGGCGCCGCGCATGCGGGAGGCGGGCGCCCTGCCCGGGGGTCCAGTCCGCATCCCGCCCCGCTTCCGGCCCGAAGGCCCCGGCCCCTGCCGGGAGGCCGCCCCGGGCGGGTCCGGAGCGGACGCCCGGGCGGACACCGGGACGGCGGGTGCAAAAATCCGCAGGGTGTCCGACGAGAGGCGCCAGTCAGCTTGACCTGCGGCGCGGATTTTGTCATTCTCCGGGCACGCATAAATCCGCAACACCCCGCCAGGGGTCTTGCCTTTGCGCCGTTCACCGAATATCTGGAAACCTCACGCGGGTTCGATTGATTCGAAGCCGCTTTCGTGTTTTGCATGATCGGGGGTCGCGCGCAGAGAGAATTAACCATCCGCCCAGCCCCGAAACATCGGAAAATTTTCTGAAAAATCATCGGGATGCGCGGAATGGACCGGCATTCATCGGCCCTCCCCGGCTTGGCAAGCCTCCCCCATCGGGCGGGAGTCTTTCCAAGGCAGGGACCCTTGATCGAGTGGTCTGCGGTGGGACGCGGACCGAGAATGGATCAACGGACCCCACGCCGTCACTGACGAGGCGCACCGTAGCCCGACGGCGCGTTTCTCGGACGAGCTATCGAAAGGTGACATCTGTCATGGCGCAAAGCTTCCTTGGCCAGAAACGTCTTCGCCGTTACTACGGCAAGATCCGCGAAGTCCTTGAAATGCCGAACCTCATCGAGGTTCAGAAATCCAGCTACAAGCTGTTCCTCGCCTCCGGCGACCAGCCCAAGCCGATGGACGGCGAAGGCATCAAGGGGGTTTTCCAGTCGGTCTTCCCGATCAAGGATTTCAACGAGACCGCCATCCTGGAATTCGTCGACTACGAGCTGGAGAAGCCGAAGTACGACGTCGAGGAATGCATGCAGCGCGACATGACCTACAGCGCGCCGCTGAAGGTCACCCTGCGCCTGATCGTCTTCGATATCGACGAGGACACCGGCGCGAAGTCGGTCAAGGACATCAAGGAACAGGACGTCTTCATGGGCGACATGCCCCTGATGACCCCGAACGGGACGTTCATCGTGAACGGCACCGAGCGCGTGATCGTGTCCCAGATGCACCGCTCGCCCGGTGTGTTCTTCGACCATGACAAGGGCAAGACGCACAGCTCGGGCAAGCTGCTCTTCGCCTGCCGCATCATCCCCTATCGCGGCTCGTGGCTGGACTTCGAATTCGACGCCAAGGACATCGTCTTCGCGCGCATCGACCGCCGTCGGAAACTGCCGGTGACGACGCTGCTCTACGCTCTTGGTCTCGACCAGGAAGCGATCATGGACGCCTATTACAACACGGTGAACTTCGAGTATCGCCGTGGCGAGGGCTGGGTCACGAAGTTCTTCCCGGACCGCGTGCGCGGCACCCGTCCGACCTTCGACCTCGTGGACGCGGATTCGGGCGAGATCATCGCCGAGGCCACCAAGAAGGTGACGCCGCGCGCGGTGAAGAAGCTGATCGACGAAGGCACGGTGAAGAACCTGCTGGTGCCCTTCGAGCACATCGTCGGCAAGTATGTCGCCAAGGACATCATCAACGAAGAGACCGGCGCCATCTACGTCGAGGCCGGTGACGAGCTCACCTGGACCGTCGACAAGGACGGCGAAGTGACCGGCGGCACGCTCAAGGACCTGATCGACGCCGGCGTGACCGAGATCCCGGTTCTGGACATCGACAACGTCACCGTCGGTCCGTACATGCGCAACACCATGGCGCAGGACAAGAACATGGACCGCAACTCGGCGCTCATGGACATCTACCGTGTCATGCGCCCGGGTGAGCCGCCCACCGTCGAGGCCGCCTCGTCGCTCTTCGACACGCTGTTCTTCGACAGCGAGCGCTACGACCTGTCGGCCGTGGGCCGCGTGAAGATGAACATGCGTCTGGCGCTTGAAAAGCCCGACACCCAGCGCACGCTGGACCGCGAGGACATCGTCGCCTGCATCAAGGCGCTGGTGGACCTGCGCGACGGGCGCGGCGAAATCGACGACATCGACCACCTCGGCAACCGCCGCGTGCGGTCGGTCGGCGAACTGATGGAAAACCAGTACCGCGTCGGCCTGCTGCGGATGGAGCGCGCCATCAAGGAGCGCATGTCCTCGGTCGAGATCGACACGGTCATGCCGCAGGACCTGATCAACGCCAAGCCGGCGGCGGCGGCCGTCCGCGAATTCTTCGGCTCGTCGCAGCTGTCGCAGTTCATGGACCAGACCAACCCGCTGTCGGAAGTGACGCACAAGCGGCGCCTCTCGGCGCTTGGGCCGGGCGGTCTGACGCGCGAGCGCGCGGGCTTCGAGGTCCGCGACGTTCACCCGACCCACTATGGCCGGATGTGCCCGATTGAAACGCCGGAAGGCCCGAACATCGGCCTGATCAACTCGCTGGCCACCTTTGCCCGCGTGAACAAATACGGCTTCATCGAGACCCCCTACCGCGTCGTCAAGGACGCCAAGGTCACCGACGAAGTGCACTACATGTCCGCGACCGAGGAAATGCGTCACACCGTGGCGCAGGCCAACGCCTCGCTGGACGAAAACGGCGTGTTCAACAACGAGCTGGTCAGCACGCGCCAGTCCGGTGACTACACCCTCGCCCCGCGCGAAAACGTCGACCTGATCGACGTCTCGCCGAAGCAACTGGTGTCGGTCGCGGCCTCGCTGATCCCCTTCCTTGAAAACGACGACGCCAACCGCGCCCTGATGGGTTCGAACATGCAACGTCAGGCGGTTCCGACGCTGCGCGCCGAGGCGCCGCTGGTCGGCACCGGCATCGAGGAAGTCGTGGCCCGCGACTCCGGCGCGGCCGTCATGGCCAAGCGCGCCGGTATCATCGACCAGGTCGACGCGCAGCGGATCGTGATCCGGGCAACCGAGGATCTGGAGCTGGGCGACGCGGGTGTCGACATCTACCGCATGCGCAAGTTCCAGCGTTCGAACCAGAACACCTGCATCAACCAGAAGCCTCTGGTGAAGGTGGGTCAGACGGTGCGCAAGAACGAGGTCATCGCGGATGGCCCGTCCACCGACATGGGGGAACTGGCGCTCGGCAAGAACGTCATCGTCGCCTTCATGCCGTGGAACGGCTACAACTACGAAGACTCGATCCTGATCTCGGAGCGCATCGCGCGGGACGACGTGTTCACCTCTGTCCACATCGAGGAATTCGAAGTGGCGGCGCGTGACACCAAGCTCGGGCCGGAAGAGATCACCCGCGACATCCCCAACGTCGGCGAGGAAGCCCTGCGCAACCTCGACGAAGCGGGCATCGTCTACATCGGTGCGGACGTCGAGCCGGGCGATATCCTCGTCGGCAAGATCACCCCGAAGGGCGAAAGCCCGATGACGCCGGAAGAGAAGCTTCTGCGCGCCATCTTCGGCGAAAAGGCATCGGACGTGCGCGACACCTCGCTGCGGGTGAAGCCGGGCGACTACGGCACCGTCGTGGAGGTCCGCGTCTTCAACCGTCACGGCGTCGAAAAGGACGAGCGGGCGCTTCAGATCGAGCGCGAAGAGATCGAACAGCTGGCCCGGGACCGGGACGACGAGCTGGCGATCCTCGACCGCAACATCTACGCCCGTCTCAAGACGATGATCCTTGGCAAGACCGCCGTGAAGGGCCCGAAGGGCGTCAAGGCGAACTCCGAGGTGACCGAGGACCTGCTGGAAACGCTGACGCGTGGCCAGTGGTGGCAGCTTGCCCTCGCCGAGGAGCAGGACGCCAAGCACGTCGAGGCCCTGCACGAGCAGTACGAGATCCAGAAGCGCGCGCTCGACGCCCGTTTCGAGGACAAGGTCGAGAAGGTGCGTCGCGGCGACGACCTGCCGCCGGGCGTGATGAAGATGGTCAAGGTCTTCATCGCGGTGAAGCGCAAGCTTCAGCCGGGCGACAAGATGGCCGGCCGTCACGGCAACAAGGGTGTCGTGTCGCGCGTCGTTCCGATGGAGGACATGCCCTTCCTCGCCGACGGCACGCCGGTCGACTTCTGCCTCAACCCGCTGGGCGTGCCCTCGCGCATGAACGTCGGTCAGATCCTCGAGACCCACATGGGCTGGGCCGCACGCGCGCTTGGCATCAGGGTGGACGAGGCGCTGCAGGAATACCGCCGCTCGGGTGACATGACCCCGGTGCGCGAGGCCCTGCGGATCGCCTATGGCGACGAGGTCTACGAAGAAGGCCTTGCCACGATGGACGAGACCGACCTGCTGGAAGCGGCGGGCAACGTCCGGAGCGGCGTGCCGATCGCGACCCCGGTCTTCGACGGTGCGAAAGAGGCGGACGTGAACGACGCGCTGACCCGCGCGGGCTTTGACGAGAGCGGCCAGTCGGTGCTCTTCGACGGGCGCTCGGGTGAGCAGTTCGCGCGGAAGGTGACGGTGGGTGTCAAATACCTGCTGAAGCTGCACCACCTCGTCGACGACAAGATCCACGCGCGTTCGACGGGCCCCTACTCGCTCGTCACCCAGCAGCCGCTGGGCGGCAAGGCGCAGTTCGGCGGTCAGCGCTTCGGGGAGATGGAGGTCTGGGCCCTGGAAGCCTATGGCGCCGCCTATACCCTGCAGGAGATGCTGACGGTGAAGTCGGACGACGTGGCGGGCCGGACCAAGGTCTACGAGTCGATCGTCAAGGGCGAGGACAACTTCGAGGCCGGCGTGCCGGAATCGTTCAACGTCCTCGTCAAGGAAGTGCGCGGCCTCGGCCTCAACATGGAACTCCTGGATGCGGAGGAGGACGAGTAAACGCAGAGTTTTCGACGAAAACTCTGCTTGCCAGGACCTTTCGGCCGAAAGGTCCTGGCGGCTCCTCTCCCCCGCTTCCCTCACATTCACGAGGAACAAGATGAACCAGGAACTGACCAACAACCCGTTCAACCCGCTGGCCCCGCAGAAGGTCTTCGACGAGATCAAGGTCTCGCTGGCCTCGCCCGAGCGGATCCTCTCGTGGTCCTTCGGCGAGATCAAGAAGCCGGAAACCATCAACTACCGCACGTTCAAGCCCGAGCGTGACGGCCTGTTCTGCGCGCGCATCTTCGGCCCGATCAAGGACTACGAGTGCCTCTGCGGCAAGTACAAGCGCATGAAGTACCGCGGCGTCGTCTGCGAAAAGTGCGGCGTCGAAGTCACCCTTCAGAAAGTGCGCCGCGAGCGCATGGGCCACATCGAGCTGGCCGCGCCCTGCGCCCATATCTGGTTCCTCAAGTCGCTGCCCTCGCGCATCGGCCTGATGCTGGACATGACCCTGCGTGACCTCGAGCGCGTGCTCTACTTCGAGAACTACGTCGTCATCGAGCCGGGTCTGACCGACCTGACCTACGGCCAGATGCTGACCGAGGAAGAATACAACGACGCGCAGGACCAGTACGGCGCAGACGCCTTTGCCGCCAACATCGGCGCCGAGGCGATCCGCGAGATGCTGGCCGCCATCGACCTCGAGTCCGAGGCCGAGAACCTGCGCGCCGACCTCAAGGAAGCCACCGGCGAGTTGAAGCCCAAGAAGATCATCAAGCGCCTGAAGGTGGTTGAAAGCTTCCTGGAATCCGGCAACCGCCCCGAGTGGATGGTCCTGACCGTGATCCCGGTCATTCCGCCGGAACTGCGCCCGCTGGTGCCGCTGGACGGTGGCCGCTTCGCGACCTCGGACCTGAACGACCTGTACCGCCGCGTGATCAACCGGAACAACCGCCTCAAGCGGCTGATCGAACTGCGCGCGCCGGACATCATCGTCCGCAACGAAAAGCGGATGCTGCAGGAATCGGTCGACGCCCTCTTTGACAACGGCCGTCGCGGCCGCGTCATCACCGGCGCCAACAAGCGTCCGCTGAAGTCGCTGTCCGACATGCTGAAAGGCAAGCAGGGCCGCTTCCGTCAGAACCTTCTGGGCAAGCGCGTCGACTTCTCGGGCCGTTCGGTCATCGTGACCGGCCCGGAACTCAAGCTGCACCAGTGCGGCTTGCCCAAGAAGATGGCGCTCGAACTCTTCAAGCCCTTCATCTACTCGCGGCTCGAGGCCAAGGGCCTCAGCAGCACCGTGAAGCAGGCGAAGAAGCTGGTCGAGAAAGAGCGTCCCGAGGTTTGGGACATCCTCGACGAGGTCATCCGTGAGCACCCGGTCCTTCTGAACCGCGCGCCCACGCTGCACCGTCTGGGCATCCAGGCGTTCGAACCCCAACTGATCGAAGGCAAGGCGATCCAGCTGCACCCGCTGGTCTGCTCGGCCTTCAACGCCGACTTCGACGGCGACCAGATGGCCGTGCACGTCCCGCTGTCGCTTGAGGCACAGCTGGAAGCGCGCGTCCTGATGATGTCGACCAACAACGTCCTGTCGCCCGCCAACGGTGCGCCGATCATCGTTCCCTCGCAGGACATGATTCTGGGCCTCTACTACGTCACCATCATGCGCGAAGGCATGAAGGGTGAGGGCATGCTCTTCTCCTCGATCGAGGAAGTCGAGCACGCGCTCAACGCCGGAGAGGTCCACCTGCACGCCAAGATCCAGGCGCGGGTGAAGCAGATCGACGAAGAGGGCAACGAGGTCTGGCAGCGGTTCGAAACCACCCCCGGACGGGTCCGTCTGGGCGCGCTCCTGCCGCTGAACGCCAAGGCGCCCTTCGACCTGGTCAACCAGCTTCTGCGGAAGAAGGACGTGCAGCGCGTCATCGACACCGTCTACCGCTACTGCGGCCAGAAAGAGTCGGTGATCTTCTGCGACCAGATCATGTCCATGGGCTTCAAGGAGGCCTTCAAGGCCGGTATCTCCTTCGGCAAGGCCGACATGGTGATCCCGGACAACAAGTGGGACATCGTCGAAGAGACCCGCGATCAGGTGAAGGACTTCGAACAGCAGTACATGGACGGCCTGATCACCCAGGGCGAAAAGTACAACAAGGTCGTGGACGCCTGGTCGAAGTGTAACGACAAGGTCACCGAAGCCATGATGTCGACCATCTCGGCGGAACGCCGGGACGAGGCCGGTGCCGTGATGGAACCGAACTCGGTCTACATGATGGCGCACTCCGGTGCCCGTGGCTCGGTCACGCAGATGAAGCAGCTGGGCGGGATGCGCGGCCTGATGGCGAAGCCGAACGGCGACATCATCGAGACGCCGATCATCTCGAACTTCAAGGAAGGTCTGACCGTTCTCGAGTACTTCAACT
>NZ_JBLXGL010000017.1:0-37406 GCF_048381735.1 Ponticoccus sp. (in: a-proteobacteria) | reverse complement strand
CTGCTGGACGGCGTGCTGGGTGAGGACGGCCTCGTGGGCGGTCTGCTCGGCGGCGAAGACGGCGGTCTGCTCGACGGTCTGCTGGGCGACGACGGCCTCGTGGGCGGTCTGCTCGGTGGCGACGGCGGTGGCCTGCTGGACGGCGTGCTGGGTGAAGACGGCCTCGTGGGCGGTCTGCTCGGCGGCGAGGGCGGCGGTCTGCTGGACGGCGTTCTGGGTGAAGACGGCCTCGTGGGCGGTGTGCTCGGCGGCGACGGCGGTGGCCTGCTCGACGGCGTGCTGGGTGAGGACGGCCTCGTGGGCGGTGTGCTCGGCGGCGACGGCGGCGGTCTGCTGGACGGCGTGCTGGGTGAGGACGGCCTCGTGGGCGGTCTGCTCGGTGGCGACGGCGGCGGTCTGCTGGACGGCGTGCTGGGTGAGGACGGCCTCGTGGGCGGTCTGCTCGGCGGCGAAGGCGGCGGTCTGCTGGACGGCGTGCTGGGTGAAGATGGCCTCGTGGGTGGTGTGCTCGGCGGCGAAGACGGCGGTCTGCTGGACGGCGTGCTGGGTGAAGACGGCCTTGTGGGGGGTCTGCTCGGCGGCGACGGCGGTGGCCTGCTGGACGGCGTGCTGGGTGAGGACGGCCTCGTGGGTGGTCTGCTCGGCGGCGAAGATGGTGGCCTGCTGGACGGCGTGCTGGGTGAGGACGGCCTCGTGGGCGGTCTGCTCGGCGGCGAAGGCGGTCTGCTGGACGGCGTGCTGGGTGAAGACGGCCTCGTGGGCGGTCTGCTCGGCGGCGAAGACGGCGGTCTGCTGGACGGCGTGCTGGGTGAGGACGGCCTCGTGGGTGGTCTGCTCGGCGGCGAAGACGGCGGTCTGCTGGACGGCGTGCTGGGTGAGGACGGCCTCGTGGGCGGTCTGCTCGGCGGCGAAGACGGCGGTCTGCTCGACGGCGTGCTGGGTGAAGACGGCCTCGTGGGCGGTCTGCTCGGCGGCGAAGACGGCGGTCTTCTGGACGGCGTGCTGGGTGAGGACGGCCTTGTGGGCGGTCTGCTTGGCGGGCTGACAGGCAACGGTTCCGAAGACGTCGTCTAATCCACTCACGGACAAGGAACCCCTACCTGCTCCATACCCCCCAGGCGGGGCAGGTCTCCGGACAGGGCGAAAACACCCGCCCTGTCCGGAATAAGGAAAAGAGAATTTGAGCCAACAGGAGCTGGACGTGAAAATTCTTGCAGTAGACGACAGTCCCATTTCCCGCGACTTGCTGCCTGTATTGTTTTCCAGTTCCGGTTTTCCCCCCCTTCATGTCGCTGAAAGCGGAGCCGCCGCCCTGGCGATCCTCGGCAACGGCGACCAGCAGTTCGACTGCCTGATCCTCGATGTCGAAATGCCTGGCATGGACGGCATCGAGCTGTGCAGCCGTGTCCGGCAACTGGCCCGCTACCGCGATGTCCCGATCATCATGCTGACGGCGCGCGACGATGCCCAGACCATCGAAACCGCCTTCGCCGCGGGTGCCAACGACTACATCCTGAAATCCGCGGCGGCCAAGGAACTGGTCGGTCGGGTGCACGTCGCCCAACGCATGCTGCACCGCAACGCGTGCCAGGTGCTGTCGAGCAAGGAGCTGGCAAAGGGCGCGGCGACGCCGCTGTCGCGCAGCGGCAAGCACAGCTTTGCCCTGGCGGACAGCCTTCTGGTCGAGGGCGTGGACAGGCTGATCCTGCCGTTCTCGCTGGGCAACTACCTGACCCAGCTTCCGGCCGAGGCCCTGACGGGCACCCGCATCTTCGGGGTCCAGATCGAGGACCCGGTCCGCCACTACCATGACAACACGACCCGGAACTTCGCAACCATCCTGGCCCGGGTCGCCAGGGGCATTTGCGCCACCGTCGAGACGGACCGGCTGCTGATGTCCTACGTCGGCGGCGGCGCGTTCTATTGCATCGCGCGCGACATCGCCGGCGAGCAGCCGCAGGACTTCGAAGCGGGCATCAACCGCTATCTCGAAACCTGCGCCTCCGCGAGCGTCCTTGCGGCGCTGCAATCGGTCAGTGTCTGCGTCAGCGCCCTGGTGGTTCCCAGCGCCCGTCGCGGGCAGCGGGTGCGTGTTTCCTTCGATCGTGTGAAGGACCGCGTAAACGCTCGGGTAAGGATGGATGGCGTAGAGTGCCAACCGGATATGGAAAGGGAGAGGACAGCATGGCAGTGATTTCATTCATGGTCGGCAGCGTGGTTGCCCTTGTGGCCGCCAGTCTCTGTTGGGCCTTCTCGGAAATGGGGCTTGGCGGGGCTCTGATGGTCTACCTCGGGGGCGGGACGGTTCTGGGAACCCTCTTGACGCTGCTCGGCAGCGGCCTGTTCAGCGACCCGGCCAATCCTTTCGAACTGGCTTCGGATCGGAACTGAACCCTGACATGTCGGGCCGGTGAGGATCCCGCGTCCCGGACAAAAGGGCCGGGCGGCGGCGGTTGCGCGGCGATGCCAGTCACGACTTGGGCGCGCGGTGCCGGGCTTTTACCCCTGCAAGGCCTGAGGGCCGATCTGCCGCAAGGCCGGAACCGGCCATGGCCACTTCCGGGCGCTGCGACATTCGGCGTGCCGCGCGGGATGCACGGTCGCGGCCGTGACGGTCCCGCCCGTCAAGCGGGACAGCCCCATCGTGCCGGATCGGTGCCCGGCGCCCGGTGGCGGCGGACGAGCCATCAAGGTCGATTTCCCAAGACGTCGACGGCGCTGCGTTGCGGGCGCCCAAACCACGACGGGCCCCGGCCATTTCCGGCTGTTGGGCAGCTGTCACCGCGCCTTCCTGCGCTGGTTGTGGCAGCGCCAAAGCGCTTTCGCATGACGCTGCCATTCCCTTGGGCGCCGCAGGCGCGCCGCTTCGGGTCAGGACAGGCCACCCGCAGCGGCCCGTCCTGTGACCCCGTCCGCCTCAGGCCACGCGGGCGCCCCGGCTCCATGCGCCGCGCAGGATCGGGGCGGCGCCGCGGCGGCTGACCCGCAGCAGATCGGCGCGCAGCCCCGGTTCCAGCCGGCCACGGTCGGACAGGCCGGCGACGCGGGCCGGGGTGCCGGTGACGCAGGCAACCGCGCGGGGCAGGTCGTCCCACAGCTCTGCCAGCCGGAAGGCCGACAACAGCAGCGCCGCCGGAACGTAGTCCGAGGACACGATGTCCAGCAAACCCGCCTGCGCCAGTTCCGCTGCCGCGACATTGCCGGAATGCGAGCCGCCCCGGATCAGGTTCGGCGCGCCCATCATCACCGCGATGCCCGCCTCCCGGCAGGCCTGCGCCGCCTCCAGCGTCGTCGGAAACTCGGCAAAGCCGACGCCGATCTCGGCCGAGCGGGCGACCTGTTCCGCCGTGGTGTCGTCATGGCTGGCAAGGACCGCGCCAAGCCGCCGCGCCTCGGTCACGGCGCCGGCCTCGTGGGCCGCCCCGTAGCGCGCCTGCATCAGCTTCAGGTTGGCGACATGCTCGGCGAACTCGACGTCGTTCATGTTGCGTTTCTTGGCCTGATAGACCCGCAGCGCGGTCAGGTCGCGGAACTGGCGCTGACCGGGCGTGTGATCCATCAGCGAAACAAGGCCGACGCGATCCTCGGGCCCGAAGTCCGCCAGTTCTTGCAACAGCGTCTCGGAACAGATCTCGGCGCGCAGGTGGATGAAATGGCTGATCTTCAGGTCGCCGGCGGCGCGGGCCTCCAGCAGTTCCGTCGCCAGCTTGCGGGCATAGGGATCGTAGCGCCCCTTGCCGGTGCCAAGCGTGGACCCGACCCGCAGCGCGTCGAAGACCGTGGTGATCCCGGTCGAGGCCAGTTCCGCGTCATGTGCCAGAAGCGCGGGCAGATGCGGCCAGTCGACCTCGGGGCGGGGTTCGAGGTGACGCTCGACATTGTCGGTGTGCAGCTCGACCAGCCCCGGCATCACCAGGTCGCCGCGGCAGTCGATGGCGCCCTTCGGCGCGGCGCCCGTGGTAATCGCCGCGATCACGCCGTTTTCGACGACAAGGTGGCCGTCGATCACGCCGTCCGGCAGGACCAGTTGCGCATTGGCGAGGCAGAGGCTTTCTGCCATGAGGGCGTCACGGTCCTCGGGTAGAACGTCGGGAGAGAAAGGGGAGTTCATGTCATACGCTCGCTTTGCAGTCTATTATTTGCCGCCCGAGGGCGCGCTGTCCAGCTTCGGCGCCCGCTGGCTGGGCTGGGATGTCCTGACCGGCAGGGCGGCGCCGCACTGGCCCGAGCCGGGGCTGGAGGCGGTGACGCAGACGCCCCGGAAATACGGCTTCCACGCCACGCTGAAGCCGCCCTTCCGGCTGGCAGAGGGTCAGACACCCGAGGCGCTGGACAAGGCGGTCGCGGCCATGGCGGCGCGCTGTGCGCCCGCCCCGGCAGAGGGGCTCGAGGTCGCGCGGCTCGGCAGCTTTCTGGCGCTGGTCCCGCAGGGCGACACCGCGCAGATCGCGCGGGTCGCGGCAACCTGCGTCGAGGCGCTGGACGAATTCCGCGCGCCCGCCACCGAGGCAGAGCTGGCCCGCCGCCGCGCCGCCCGGCTGACGCCTGAACAGGAGGCGCTGCTGTCGCGCTGGGGCTATCCCTACGTGATGCAGGCCTTCCGCTTTCACATGACGCTGACCGGCCGACTTGACCCGCAGGACCGTGCGGCCTGGCAGGACAGCGTCGCCCGGCACCTGCCGCCGCTGCCGCAGCCCTTCGTGCTGGACCAGGTGGCGCTGGTCGGGGAACGCGCCGATGGTCGGTTCGAGCTGGTCCACCGCTACCCCCTCACCGGCTGAAGCGCCTGAAGGGCCCGGGCCACGGTCTCGGGCAGCGGGCCGTCGTTCGACACGGTAACCGCCGGCACCCCCTCGGGCAGGGCGAAGGGGGCGCGCGCCAGGCGCCGGGCGATCTCTTCGGGGGTCTCGCGGTTGCGGGCCGACAGCCGCGCCGCCAGCGTCTCCGGCCGCGCCGTCAGATGCAGCACGGTCAGGCGGGGAAAGACCGCCTGCGCCTCTGGCAAGACCGCGCGGGACAGGTTGGCCAGCCGGTCCTGACCGGACTGCACCTGCGTCAGGGTGTCCTGCGGGATTCCGTAGCGCAGCCCATGCGCCTCCCAGTGCAGGCAGAAGGCCCCGGCGGCGCGGCGCGCCTCGAAGGCCTCGACCGAGACGGCCTCGCAGTCCTCGCCACCCGCCCCGGGCGCCCGGGTGATCACCCGGCGCACCGGCAGCAGCCCGGGGCAGGCGGCGCAAAGCGCCTCCATCACGCTGTCCTTGCCGACGCCGGAGGGCCCGACCACGGCGATCAGCCGCCCCATGCCCATCACGCCGCCCGCGCCGGGGTGAACCCGGTCACGTCGATTTCGCGGTCGCAGACCCGGTCGCGGGCCTCGGCGTCGTGAAAGATGCCGACAACCGCCGCGCCGCGCGCCTTGGCCGCCTCGATCAGCTCCAGCACCACGGCGCGGTTGGTGGCGTCCAGACTCGCGGTCGGCTCGTCCAGCAAGAGCGCCGGGTAGGGATGTGCAAAGCCGCGCGCGATATTGACCCGCTGCTGTTCGCCGCCGGAAAAGGTCGTGGGCGACAGGTCCCAAAGCCGCTCGGGGATGTTCAGGCGGGCCAGCAGGCCGCGGGCCTGTGCCTCGGCCTCCGGCTCGGCCACACCCAGCGCCCGCAAGGGGTCCGCCACCACCTGCAGCGTCGGCACACGCGGCACCACGCGCAGGAACTGGCTGACGTAGCCCAGCACCTCGCGGCGCAGCGCGATGATCTCGCGCGGCTCGGCCTGCACCAGGTCGACATCCCCGATCCGGATCGACCCCGAGGCCGCCCGGTAGTTGCCGTAAAGCATGCGCATCAGCGTCGATTTCCCGGCCCCCGAGGCGCCGGTCAGCGCCACGCATTCGCCGGGCTGCACCGTAAACGAAGCCCCCTGCATCACCCGGATCACCGCGCCGCCCTGATTGTGCAGCACGAACTGCTTCGACACGTCCCTGACTTCGATCATCGCACCGCCTCGCATTTTGCAGCCTCTGGCCCTTTGGCCGCCGACCCGCCGGGCCGCCCCGCAGCGCCCAGCGGCGCAGCCGAAGGGACCCGGGGCATCGCCCCTTTCCGTGTTTCTTCTTGGTCCAAATACCTCAAAACGACATCTCCATCCTGCATGCCGGTTGCAAAGAGGCGCCGACCGGCCTCGGCCCGGCAGTGCGGGCCGGTCCCGGGGGCCGGCGCCTGCCGGTCCCTGCCGCGCCCCGGTCCGGGGCGCCGCGGCGCGCCGGAGCACGGCAGGCCTTCCCGGCCTTGCCCCGGCGTGGATCGCCGGTCTTTGCCCCGCCGCGCTTCTTTTCTGTCCAGATAGGTCACGGCGACACCTCAGACCTGCAGGACGCTGGAAACCAGCAGCTGCGTATAGCCGTGCTGCGGATCGTCCAGCACCTGGTCGGTCAGCCCCTGTTCCACCACGCGGCCCGATTTCATCACCATCAGCCGGTCCGCCAGCAGCCGCACCACGGCCAGGTCGTGGGTCACGATCACCGCCGAAAGCCCCATGTCGCGCACCAGACCGCGCAGCAGGTCCAGCAGGCGCGCCTGCACCGAGACATCCAGCCCGCCGGTGGGTTCGTCCATGAAGACCAGCCGCGGGCCGGTCACCAGGTTGCGCGCGATCTGCAGCCGTTGCTGCATACCGCCGGAGAAGGTCGAGGGCCGGTCGTCGATGCGCCTGGGCGCGATCTCCACCCGGTCCAGCCAGTCCAGCGCCGTCTCGCGGATCTCGCCGTAGTGGCGGGCGCCCACGGCCATCAGGCGCTCGCCCACGTTGCCGCCGGCACTGACGCCCATGCGCAGGCCGTCGCGGGCATGCTGGTGCACAAAGGCCCAGTCGGTGCGCCCCAGCATCCGCCGCTCTGCCTCCGGCATCGCCAGCACGTCGCGCGGCCCCTCGGCGCGGGTGTCGAAGATCACGCGCCCGGTGTCCGGCGCCAGATGCCCGGCCAAGCAGCCCAGCAGCGTCGACTTGCCCGAGCCGCTTTCGCCGACGATGCCCATGACCTCACCGGGGTAGAGGTCGAAGGACACATCTGTACAGCCGATATGGGCGCCGTAGCGTTTCTCGACGCTTTCGACCTTCAGCAAGGGTGTCATGGCTGGTCTCCTTCCATGGCGGTGGCCGGCTGCGGGCTCATGCCGCCTCCGTCCCGCGGTGTCCGGCCTCGCGGCGGCTTTCGCAATAATCGGTGTCCGAGCACAGGAACAGCCGCCCGCCCGCGTCATCCACGATGACCTCGTCGAGATAGCTGTCCTCGGCCCCGCAGAGCCCGCAGGGCCGGTCGGGTTTCGAGGCTTCGAAGGGGTGGTCCTCGAAATCGAGGCTTTCGACCCGGGTATAGGGCGGCAGGGCGTAGATCCGCTGTTCGCGCCCGGCGCCGAACAGCTGGATCGCCGGGCAGTCCGACAGCTTGGGGTTGTCGAAGCGCGGGATCGGCGAGGGGTCCATGACATAGCGCCCCTCGACCCGCACCGGGTAGGCGTAGGAGGTCGCGATATGCCCGTGCCGCGCGATGTCCTCGTAGAGCTTCACATGCATCAGCCCGTATTCCTCCAGCGCGTGCATGCGCCGGGTTTCGGTCTCGCGCGGTTCGAGAAAGCGCAGGGGCTCGGGGATCGGCACCTGGTAGACCAGGATCTGCCCCTCGGTCAGCGGCGCCTCGGGGATGCGGTGGCGGGTCTGGATCACCGAGGCCTCGGCGGTCCGGGTGCTGACCGCCACCTCCGCCGTGCGGCGGAAGAAGCTGCGGATCGAGACCGCGTTGGTGGTGTCGTCGGCGCCCTGGTCGATCACCTTCAGCACGTCCTCGGGCCGCAGCACGGCGGCGGTGACCTGCACGCCGCCGGTGCCCCAGCCGTAGGGCATGGGCATCTCGCGGCTGGCGAAGGGCACCTGGTAGCCCGGCACCGCCAGCGCCTTGAGGATCGCGCGGCGGATCATCCGTTTTGTCTGTTCGTCGAGATAGGCGAAGTTATAGGCCGTCTCGGGTGCGATCTGGTTCACAGCAACCCCCTGTCCGTCAGTCCGGCTTGCAGGGCGTCGGCCCCGGTAAAGTGAATGGCATCCATGCCGATGCCGCGCGCGGCATCGCAGTTGTCGCGCTTGTCGTCGATGAAGACGCAGGCCTCTGGCGCAACGCCCGCGCGCGCGCAGAACAGGCGGTAGATGGCCGGGTCCGGCTTGATCAGCCCGACCGCGCCCGACACCACCAGCGTGTCGAAGATCTCGGCCAGCCGCGGGTGCACCTTCAGCCCCTCGGGCCATGTCTCCAGCGACCAGTTGGTGATGGCGTGCAGCGGCACGTTCCGGGCGATCAGCCGGTCGACCAGATCCCATGTGCCGGGCACCCGCTCGGGCACGGTCATGGCGTAGCGCGGCACGTATTGCTTCAGCCGCGTCCGGTCCCCGGGATCGTCCAGCGCCTCGGCCAGATCCTCGAAGCGCGCGCCCCGGTCGGCCCGCAGGTTGAGCGCGCCGAAGTCGATGCGCTGCATGAAGGCGTCAATGGCGGCGCGGTCCATGTCCTGTGCCCAGGCCAGATGCGGCTGCCAGTCCACCAGGACGTTGCCGATGTCGAAGACGACCTGTGTCGGGGTCATTCCGCCGCCTCCTGCCGGGTGTCGCTCTGTGCGGCGCTGGCCTCGGCGCGCAACCTGCGCACCAGCTCCAGTTCGGCCTGGAAGTCGACGTAATGCGGCAGCTTGATGTGTTCCAGAAAGCCCGTCGCCTGCACGTTGTCGCCATGCGGCAGCACGAATTCCGCGTCCTGCGCCGGGGCGCCGCTGTCGTCCTCGCCCAGCTCTTCCCAGCGCAGCGCGCGGTCGACCAGCGCCATCGAGATCGCCTTGCGTTCGGTCTGGCCGAAGACAAGGCCGTAGCCCCGGGTGAATTGCGGCGGTTCGGTCTTCGAGCCGGTGAACTGGTTGACGGTCTCGCATTCGGTCAGCACGACCTCTCCGATCTCGACCGCGAAGCCCAGCTCGGGGATCTCGACCTCGACCGGCACGGTGCCGATGCGCAGTTCCGCGACAAAGGCGTGGTTGCGCCCGTAGCCGCGCTGGGTGGAATAGGCCATGCCAAGGGTAAAGCCCTCGTCGGCCCGGGTCAGCGCCTGCAGGCGCAGGGCGCGCGCGGCGGGCAGCTCCAGCGGTTCGCGGGTCAGGTCGGGCGGCGGGGTATCGTCGTGCGGGGCGTCCTCGATCAGCCCCTCGCGGTCGAGAAAGCCCATGACATGCGGTTTCGGGGCCATGTCCCCGTCGCCACCCGCCGGGGCCAGTGGCGGCTCGCCCTCGGCGGCGAGGGCGAAGTCCAGCAGGCGGTGCGTGTAATCGAAGGTCGGCCCCAGAACCTGCCCGCCCGGCAGGTCCTTGAAGGTGGCCGAGATGCGCCGGTCGCAGGCCATGCCGCCGGTGTCGACCGGGGTGGTGGCGCCGAAGCGCGGCAGGGTGGTGCGATAGGCGCGGATCAGGAAGATCGCCTCGATCAGGTCGCCGCGCGCCTGCTTGATCGCCAGCGCGGCGAGGTCGGGATCGTAGAGCGAGCCCTCGGCCATGACCCGGTTGACCGCCAGCGTCATCTGTTCGCGGATCTGCGCGAGGCTCAGCTCGGGCACCGCCCTGTCGCCCCGGCGTTCCTCGGCCAGCCAGGCATGGGCGTTCTCGATGGCGCGTTCGCCTCCTTTGACGGCGACATACATCAGGCTTCTCCAATCCGGGTGCTGCGGGGCAGGGCCGCAAGGTGGTCGCCGCAGGTCAGCAGGAAGTCCAGCCCCAGCGGGGCGCGGGCGGCGTTGGCCTGCAGGGCCGGGACGTCGGGCAGCGACAGGAAGGCCGCCTCGCGGATGCCCGGCCCGGTAAGGCGGGCGCCCTCGGCGCGCAGATCGCTGCATTCGACGATCAGCGTGGCCGAGCGGTCGGGGTAGTCGGCGCTGCCGATGGGGTAGGCCTGCAGCGGCAGCAGCGCCTGCCAGGGACCGATGGCGAAGGCGCATTGCGCCGGGCCGGTCAGCGGCGCGCCGCAGTGGAAGGCGATCCAGGCGCGGGTTTCCGGCGTGTCCGCCTCTCCGGCCAGGTAGAGCGGCGTGTCGCCGTCACAAAGCGTCAGCAGCGCCGCGCCTGCGGCGGCCGAGAGCGGCGCCGGGGGGCGGGCCCCGGTGACCGCGTGGATCGTTCCGGGGCGGGCCATGGCCTCCATCGTTGCGCGAAAGGCGCGGGCGGCGTCGTGGGCGGGGGCGGCGAAGCCGCCGCCAAGGGTGTCTGCCTGCATCAGTCGTCTCCGCGCTGTAGGGTGAAGAAATCGACCCGCGTGGCCGCGGCCTTCTCGGCGCGCGCGCTGCGGCGGGCCTCGGCTTCGGTTTCCAGCGGGGCCAGCACCGCCGCGCGGGTGCGCTCGGCCTGTTCGGTCATCATCATGGCGTCGACCAGTGCGGCGGCCTCGGCATCGGCCTTGCGGCGGCCCTGGATCCAGGCGTGGCCCGCCGTGCCGTCGCCCAGCCGCAGCGCGCAGCGGGTCACGGTCATCTCGCCGGCATTGAACGGCGCGCCGCTGCCGCCGATCCGGCCACGCAGCATGACGCTGCCCACCTCCGGCGCGCGCAGCCAGGCAAAGTCGGGCCGCGCGCCAAGCCCGTCCAGCAGGGCGGCCACCCGGCCAGCGGGCGCCTTGGCAAGCAGGCCCATCCACGCGCGGCGGTCTGGGGTCTGGTCTTCGGTCCGGATCATCTCGACACCTTCGGCAATTCCTATACAACTAGACTTATTCTAGCAGATTCGCGGGCGCGGCCCAGCGGAGACTTGTGAAATTTCGGTGACGGAGGGCGTGCCATGGCCCGCAAGACAACCCCGGTCTGGCAGGCGATCGCCCGCGACCTGCGCACGGATATCGCCGAGGGGCGCTATGCGACCGGGGCGAAGCTGCCGACCGAGGCGGCGCTGGCGGCGCGTTTCGGGGTGAACCGCCACACCGTCCGCCACGCGCTGTCCGCGCTGGTCGAGGCGGGGCTGGTGCGCACCCGGCGTGGTTCGGGCGCCTTCGTCACGGCGCGGCCCGCCGACTATCCCATCGGGCGCCGCGTCAGCTTTACCCAGAACCTGCGCCGTGCCGGGCGCCTGCCGGGGCGGCGGCTGCTGTCGACCGAAGAGCGCGCCGCCACGCAGGACGAGGCCGAGGCCCTGGCCATTGCGCCGGGCGCGCCGGTGCTGGCCTCGCACAGCGTCTCGCTGGCGGACGGGGCGCCGGTGGCGCTGGCCGAAGCGCTCTACCCGCTGGAGCGGCTGCCGGGGATCGCCGGGGCGCTGGCCGAGGGGCACGGCGTGACATGGGCCTTCGCGGCGCTGGGGATAAAGGACTATACCCGCGCCTCGACCCGCATCACCGCCGTGGCGGCGGGGGCGATGCAGGCGCTGCATCTGCAGGTGTCAGAGGGGGCGCCGCTGCTCTGGACCCGCAGCGTGAACGTCGATGCCGCTGGCGTGCCGGTGGAATTCGGCACGACATGGTGGGCGGGCGACCGCATCGCGCTGACCCTGGAGGATTAGGCGCCCCTGCGGCGCCTCGGGGCTTCATCGGGACGCGCCGCCGCCGGTCTGCGACGGGAAGGCGCTTTGCAGGGTAGGGGCGGGTGTGCGGAGCGGGGGCAAGCGCCTTCCGCGCGCCGGGATCCCTGTGCGGTGGGGCGGGGGAGCAAGATGGCCCGCAAGGGGAAAGCGCTTTTGACGGAACGAGACGGGAGCGGGCGGAGTGCGAAGCGCTTTCGGTGCCGCTGCTGGCGCGGCGTTTGCCCCACGCGGGCCGGCAAAGCGCTTTTGAGAGCGTGCGGCGGGGGCAGGCGGGGTGCAAAGCGCTTTCGGTTCCGCGGCGGGCGCGGCGTTTGCCCTCACGCGGGCTGGGAAAGCGCTTTTGAGAGCGTGCGGCGGGGGCAGGCGGGGTGTGTAAAGCGCTTTCGGTGCCGCTGCTGGCGTGGCGTTTGCCCCCACGTGGGCCGGGTAAAAGCGCTTTGTGACGACGTGCCAGACGGCACGAGGGGTGGAAAAGCGCTTTGCGCCCGCCCGCTGTCCTCCGCCCTCGTGGCGGGGGACAGGGGCGGGCGCCCTTGCGTCAGTCCTTCCGCCCGATCAGCCGCGCCCGCAGCCAGCCGGAGAGAGAATCCATTGCCATGACCATCAGGACGATCAGCACGATGTAATAGGCGACCTCTTCCCAGTCCTTCTGGGTCTGGATCGCCTGGGTCAGCATCAGGCCGATGCCGCCGCCGGTGATGGCGCCGATGATCGTCGCGCTGCGGGTGTTGGATTCGAGGAAGTAGAGCACCTGCGCCAGCAGCACCGGCACCACCTGCGGGATCACCCCGAAACGGTAGCGTTGCAGCGGCTTGGCGCCGGTCGAGGCGACGCCCTCGATCTGCCTGTCGTCGACGTTCTCCAGCGCCTCCGAGAAGATCTTGCCGAAGGTGCCGGTGTCGGTGATCAGGATCGCCAGAGACCCGGTCAGAGGCCCCGGTCCGAAGGCGCGGGCCAGCACAACGGTCCAGATCAGCGCATCGACGCCGCGCACGAAGTCGAAGAGGCGCCGCGCGGCCATGCGCACCAGCATCAGCGGCGCAAAGCGCTTGGCGGCGAGGAAGGCCAGCGGCAGGGCGATGATCGCGGCTCCCATGGTGCCCAGGAAGGCCATGAGGATGGTTTCCCCGAGGGCCCAGGCGATTTCGCCGTGACGCCACATGGGGTTGCCCCAGAAATCCTGCCAGGCGCCGGACAGGTTGGACCGCTCGGGGTCGATGCGGTCGCCGAAGAGGATCTCGGGCAGGCCGTGGCCGTGGTAGGGGCTGGTGAACGTGAACCAGAACAGCTCCCACCCCGGGAAGTAGCGGAAGATCTCGGTCTTGGAGCCGGTCAGCGTGATGCGGCCGCCGGGCGCGGTGATGGCCACGCGGCGGTCAGAGGCGCTGATCCAGGCGGGCAGGGCCTCGGGCAGGTTCGTGGTCACCCGGCGCCCGTCGATTTGCGCCTCGATGCGGGGGAAGTCGGGCAGGTCGATCTCGACCCGGTTGTCGGGGTACAGGCGCACCTGCTCTCCGGCGGCGAGGTCCACGGCGATCACCTCGCTGCCGCTGACCCAGTCGGGGCGCGCGCCCTCGGGGTAGGTGCCCTTGCGTTCGCCTTCGACGGCATAGGTCATGGTGCCGTCGCGGTTGGAGCGGGTGACATGGGTCTTGTAGGACCAGCTGTCAGAGGCCAGCGTCACCGCGTTGTCCCAGTTGGCGCGCTGGGCGAGGCCGGGGACGTCGAAGGCCACGACGATATAGGCGAGGTAGAGGATCACCACGGCGGGCAGGCCAAAGGCCAGCGCGGTCTTGCGGCGGATCAGGGCGGCGGCCTGCGTCTTGGCATCGGACAGGCTGGGCAGGGCGGTCATGTCGGCGGCGCTCATGCGTGGCCTCCTTCGGTCAGGCGATTGCGCATCCGGCTGGACAGCTGGTCGAACAGGACGATGGTTCCGAAAAGCAGCAGGAAGATCGCCGCCGCCGCGTCGAAGCGGCCCGGCCCCCAGGCCATGGCGTTGCGCAGCTCGTAGCCCAGCCCGCCGGCGCCGACGAAGCCGAGGATGGCAGAGGCGCGGATATTGATCTCGAAGCGCAGCAGCGCGTAGCTGAGGTAGTTCGGCGCGACCTGCGGCAGGATCCCCAGCCACATCTTCTGCGCCCATGTGGCGCCGGTCGAGGTCAGCCCCTCGACGGCCTTCAGGTCGGCGTTTTCGGCCACCTCGGAGAACATCTTGCCAAGCGCGCCCGCGGTATGGATGGCGATGGCGATCATCGCGGGCACCGGCCCGCCGCCCAGCACGAAGATCAGCACCAGGGCGATGACGATCTCGGGGATCGCGCGCAGGATGTCCATGAAGCGGCGAAAGACCGGGATCAGCCGCGGCCAGCGCGCCAGCCCGCGAGGCGACAGCAGCGACAGCACCAGACCGGCCAGCGCGCCCAGCAGGGTCGACACGGCGGCGATATTGACCGTCTCGACCAGTGCGGGGAGGTATTTCACCACCAGCGCGGGCAGCTCGGCGCGCTTCTGCCAAGCCTCGGAGAGCACGTCGGCGGGGTAGGCGCCGATATTGTGCAGCCCCTCCCAGAACCCGCCGGCGTTGCGTTCGTCCGCCACGGTGAAGCCCGAGACCATCAGCACGACGAAGATCAGCAGCACCATTCCGCCATAAAGGCGGCGGCGCTGCACCTGTGCCATGTAGTCGGACTGGATCGTGCCGACCCGCTCGGGGCCGGTTAGCGTCATGTCGGTCATCGGGGCCTCGGGCGGTCTGGCGGCGTCCCCGGGTTTGGGGGAGCGCAAGAAAAAGGGGACCGGACGCTGACGCCCGGCCCCCCATGGTGTCTTAGTTGTTGATCACGGCCTGGCGAGCGGCGATCACCGACGAATAGACATCGTGGGTCACCGGCTCGAAGCCCAGCGTGTCGCCTGCGGCCACGCCATAGGCGCAGTCGGCGTCCCGCTCGTGCAGGCCGTCGACCAGCTCGACCATGGCCGTCTTCACCTCTGCGGGCAGGGCCTTGCGCAGGACCACCGGGCCCTCGGGGATGACCTTGGACTTCCAGATCTCGACGAGGTCGTTCATGTCGACCAGACCCGCGTCCACGGCCTTGCGCAGCGCGCCCGAGTTGTAGCCGTCTTCCCAGTTGCCCTGACCATCGGCCCAGGTCACGCCGGCGTCGATGTCGCCGTTGGCGACCGCGACGATGGTCTGCTCGTGACCGCCGGTGAACTTGACCTCGCCGAAGAACTCGCCGGATTCCATGGTGATGCCTTCACCGGCCTGCGGGATCTCGATCGAGGGGATCAGGTAGCCCGAGGTGGAGTTCGGATCGCCGAAGCCGAAGACCTTGCCCTTCATGTCGTCCAGCGAGGCAACGCCGGCGTCCTTGTGGGCGAAGCCGATGGAGTGATAGCCGATCGAACCGTCGAGGTTGACCTTGACCAGCACCGGCTCGACCGCTTCGGGATCCTGCAGGTAGGTGGCGGCATAGGCCGAGGCACCCAGCCACGCCATGTCCAGCGTGCCGCCCAGCAGGCCCTGGATCACGCCGTTGTAGTCGGCGGGGGCGAACAGCTTCGTCGGGACGCCAAGCGCCTCTTCGGTGTATTCCTGAAGGCAGGCGTAAGAGTTCATGCGGTCCTGCGCGTTTTCGCCGCCGAGGATGCCGATGCGGAACTCTTCGATCTCCTGCGCCTGGGCAAAGCCTGCAAGCATGGTGCTGGCCAGGGCCAGTGCGATGGTCTTTTTCATCAGTCTCTCCGTTGATGAAGGGTCGTTGAAAAGGCGGATCAGGCGAGGGCCCTGGCCTTCAGCCGTTCGGCATCGGTGCGGTCGAGGGTCGCGATCTCGGTCGAGGTCGCGGCCTCGGAGAAATCGGCCCCGGCACCATAGATGTCGCGGGCGACGCCGGTGGTCAGCTGTTCGGGCGTGCCGTCGAAGACGATGCGCCCGTCGCGCATGCCGATCACCCGGTCGCAGTAGCGCCGCGCGGTATCCAGCGTGTGCAGGTTGGCGATGACCATGCGGCCGTCTTCCTCGTGGATGCGGCGCAGCGCCTCCATGACGATCTGCGCGTTCATCGGGTCGAGGCTGGCGATCGGCTCGTCGGCGAGGATCACCGCGGGGTCCTGCATCAGGGCGCGGGCAATGGCGACGCGCTGCTGCTGGCCGCCGGACAGCGCCTCGGCCCGCTTGGGCGCCTGATCGGCGATGCCGAGGCGGTCGAGGATCTCGATGGCGCGGTGGATGTCCTCTGTCGGGTAGAGGTTGAACATCGTGGCAAGGGTCGAGCGCCGGTTCAGCGTGCCGTGCAGCACGTTCGACACCACGTCCATGCGCGGCACGAGGTTGAACTGCTGGAAGATCATCGCGCAGCGCGACTGCCACTTGCGCCGCTCGGCGCCCTTCAGGGCGGTGATGTCGCGCCCGTTGAACAGGATCGTGCCGCTGCTGGCGTCGCTGAGCCGGTTCAGCATGCGCAGAAGCGTCGATTTCCCGGCGCCCGAGCGCCCGATCACGCCGATCATGCGCGGCTGATCCACGGAAAAGCTGGCGCGGTCGACGGCGGTGCGCTCGCCGAACGTCTTGGTCAGAGTCTGAACCTGCAGCATGTGTCCCCCAAGCTGTCTCGGGGTGGGAGGTAATGCGCCTACCAGACGATTTTGCGACGCTTTTGAGTCGGTTCTATTAAGCTTTGGAAACGGAAATGTAACGGCGCGGGCTGTCGCGCGGCGCCTGGGCGCGGCCTGCCGCCTGCGCAATCATTGCAGGGTTGAAGCCAGAATTGATCGGGCGTCGTCATAAAATCGTTACAGGTCGTCCGCCGCCTGCTAGGATTCGTCCATGACCCGGTGTCTTGCCCTGTTCACGCTGTTGCTGACGGGCGCCCCCTTCGGCGCCGCAGCCCGGCTTGCGGATGTGATCTGCGACGACCGCGCCCGGCTGGAAAACCGGCTGACCACGGTGCAGGGCGTAAGCAAGCAGGGGCAGGGCCTGCGCGGCCCCGACGCGGTGATGGAGGTCTGGATCGACAAGGCCTCGGGCGATTGGGCGCTGGTGCAGTCCTACGCGAACGGCACGTCCTGCATTGTCGCCATGGGCGAACACTGGCAGGTGCTGGAGCTTCCGACCGACCCGGCCTGAGTTCCGGTGTTGCGCCATGGCCGCAGGGGCATGCCCGGGACCGCGCCTTTCGATCTAGTCCGGGAGAGGCCGGTCGGGGCGCGCGGCAAGCGGACAAGGGAACCGCCGGCCCGCGCCCCCGGATTGCGTGCCAGTATTGCGCCCCCGCGCACGCTCCTGTTGCCCTAAGCGACAGCTGCCGGGTGCCTTGCCGCGAACAGAGGCCGGGGCGCTTGGGGGCACCGGGTCAGAGGTTTGGCGCCCCGGTCTCGCGCAGGTCGTGCACCCGCAGCGCGTCGCCGCAGACCTCGCGGGCGATCTCGACGACGTGGCGGTGATGGGTCAGGTAGATCGCCTGTCCGGTCATGCCGATCCGCGCCATCACCCGGCAGGCGGCGCGGGTGCGGTCCTCGTCGAAGGTCTCGAAGATGTCGTCGCAGAAGAACGGCAGGCACAGCCCCTGCTGCGCCATCTCTTCGTAGGCGGCGGCGCGCAGCGCAAGGTACAGCTGAAAGCGCGTGCCCTTGGACATGTCGCCCACCTGTTTCGGGGTTCCGCTGGCGTCGAGCGCGCGCAGCACCTCTGTCGTGCCCTCCATCTCGGTCCGCAACTGCCGGTAGGCGCCGTTGGTCAGCGCCGCAAAGGCGGTTTCGGTGGCCTGCATCATGCCGCTGCGGTGGCTGTCGCGGTAGCGCCGCAGCGCCTCTTCGGCCAGCCGGTGGCCCAGCGACAGTCGCAGGTGATCCAGCGCGGCATCGGTGACCTGCATGGCCTCGACCGTGGCCCGGGCCTCCAGCTCTGCCACCTCGGCGCCGCCGGTCACCGCCTTCAGCGCGGCCTCGGCCTCTGTCCGGGCGGCGATGGCTTCGCGCACTGCCTCCTCGACCCGGTCGAGGTCGGCGGCGGTCTCGGCCCGTTCGGCCTCTAGCGTCGGCAGGTCGCGGCTGGCCAGTCGCTCCCGGGCCTCGTCGAGGCTGTCGCAGGACAGGGTTTGCACGATGCGGCGCGCCAGCGTGTCGATGCGCTGGCGCAGGTCGCCCGCGCGCTCGGCCTCTTGCACCGCGCGGCGCAGGGCGTCGGGGCCACCCTGCGGCGGGCCGGGAAAGGCCTGCAACAGCCTCTCGACCTGTCGGGCGGTGGTCTGCGCGTTCTGCTCGGCGCTGGCCCGTTCCCCGGCGATCTCGTCAAGGCGGCGGTCCAGAGCCGCTTGCCGGTCTTCTGCGCTGCGTGCCTCATCCAGCGCCTTGAGGGCTGCGCGAAAGCGGGCCTCGGGCTCTGTCTCCGCCGGTCCGGGCAGCTCGGGCAGGGCCTGCATCGCCGCGTGAAAGCGGCGGCGGTCCTCTTCGATCCCGGCGATCTGGCGCAGCACCGGGTCCCGCGTGCCCGAGAGTTCGCGCAGCCGGTGCAGTGGTTTCAGCGTCGCCAACAGGGCCTCGGCCCGCGTGCCTTCGGGCAGGGTGGTGGCAAGGCCGGCCTGCCACGCCGCCTCGGCCTCTGCCTGCGTGGCCTCGGCCCGGGCAAGGCGCCGTTCGCGGGCTTCAAGGCGCCGGGCCAGATCCTCGCGGCGTTCGGCGCGGCGGCGGGCGGCCTCGGCCCGGGCCTGCCATGCCTCCAGCCGCTCTTGCGCCAGCCGGGCGAGATGGCTGAAATCCGTGCTCTCGCTGCCAAGAAGCGGGCGCAGCCGGTCGGCGGCGGCGCGGGCGGCAGAAAGCACCGGGTCCTGCCGGGCGGCCTCGCGGTCCAGCGCGCGGCAGGCGGAGCGCGCCGCCTCGACCCGGCGCAGCCAGTCGGCCAGAGCAGCCAGCGGCAGCGGGCGCGCCAGCCCGGTCCCGGTCTGCGTGGCGTCATAGGCAGCGGAAAGCTCTGCCACCCGCGTCTCTGCCTCTGCGCGGGCGGTCGCGGTTGCGGTTTCTGCCTCGCGCGCCTCGGCCAGCGCGCTTTCGGCCTGCCGCAGCGCGGCCAGCGCATCGGCCTTGTCCAGCCGCGCCTCCATCAGCGCATCCAGCCGCAGCATCGCCGCTTCGAAGGCGCGGGCGGTCTCGGGGGTCAGCGCGTCGCGATGCGCCTGCCACAGGGTGTCACGTTCCTGCCGGGCGGTGCGGGTGGCGGGGTCGTCGGCCAGCCGCGACAGCCCGGCAATCTCGCGCTCCAGCGCGCTGCGGCGGGTGGCGTGGCGGGCGGTCTCTTCGGTCAGATGGGTCAGCTGGCGCCCGGCCTCCTGCCAGGCGCGGTGCTGTGCCTCTGCCTCTTCGGGAGAGATCGGCAGGTCGGGCGCGGTGTCGAAGCTCTGGCCGGGAAGGGCCAGCGCGTCCAGCGCGGCCCGCGCGGACTCTTGCGCCTGTTGCAGGCTGTTGCGGGCCATCTCTTCGGCCATGGCCAGACGGTCGACCGGCACATCGGCAAAGACCTGCGCGATGGCATCGGGCGCCTCGTCGGGGCCGGCCTGCGCCTCGGCCTGGGCCAGGGCCTCGCGCAGCTCCGCGACCTCTTGCGTCTCGGACTGCACCAGCGCCCGCGCCGCGCGCAGGGCCTCGCGGCGCTCTTCCAGCTGGGCGAGCGCGGCTTCGGCGGGCACGAAGGCCAGCGGGTCCGCCTCTGGCGCGTCGGTCAGGCTGCGGGCAAGGGCGCCCATCTCGGCCAGCAGGTCCGCCGCGGTCTGGCGGCGCTTGCCAAGGTCCGCCGCGCCGCCCGTCGCGCGATGGTACAGCGGGTCCAGCGCCGTCAGCGGGTCCGCCAGCGCCAGCACCCCGGGCGCCAGCGGCAGCGCCGCCCGTTCCCCGGTCAGCCGCGCCGTTTCACGGTCGAGGCGCTGGATGTCGTTCTCGGCGCGCGCCGCCTCTTGCATCAGCGCCAGCACGCCGTCGGTGGTGATCCCGGGATCGGCGGGGTGATCGGCCAGCGGCGCCAGCGCCGTTTCCAGCGCGCGAAGCTCTGCCTGCATCGGCAGGGCGGCGATCTCTGCCTCGGTCCGGGCGGCCCGCTGCATGAGCGCGCGGCGTTCGGCAGAGACCGCCTCTTCGCGCGCCTGCGCGGCGTCGCGATCCGTGCGCAGTTTGCGCAGCGCCGAGACAGAGACATCCATCGCGCGGATCTGCGCCTCTGTCTCGCGCAGCGCCTTTTTCAGCACATGGACCCGGGTGGTGGGCGCGCCCTTTCGGTAGAGCGTGTCGGCCCCGTCGCGCAGCCCGTCCAGAACCTCGGACAGGGTCTCTGTGCCCGCGGCGGCGGTGAACAGCAGGCGGCCGATGTCGCCCCGGGCGCGGACGATCTCTTCGCCGCCGCTTTCGATGGTCGCGTCGTCAAGGCAGAAGAGGCTGCGATAAGTCTCTGCCGTGGTGCCGCCAAGCGCACCCGACAGCGCCGCCTCGGGCAGGACCGCGCCGTTTTCGTCAAGCAGCTGGTTCTTGCGCGGCAGGCGGCGAAAGCAGCGGGTCTGGCCGTCGATGTTCAGCCATGCGGTGACCGACAGGTTCTCGCGCTGGTGGCGAAAGCCGTAGGGTTCGCCGCGGGCATAGCCATAGAGAAGGCGCAGCCAGGCCTCCATGGTGGTGGTCTTGCCCGCCTCGTTGGGGCCGTGGACGATGTGGAAATCCGGTGTCCCGTCGGGCTGCGGGCCAAAGTCGAACTGCTTGTCGGTGAAATGCCCGAAGCGGTCGAGCGCCAGCCGTTCCAGCCGCATCACGCGCCCCCGGTCTTCAGCCGCGCGGTGACGATCTCCGCGCCCTCGCGGACCAGCCGTTCGGCCAGCGCGGGGGCGGCCTCTTCGCTTGGCAGCAGGGCGCGCCGTTCCGAGGGCGGCAGCTGCGCCAGAACCTCGTCCACCTCGGCCCGCGCGGCGGCAAGAAAGCCCTCTTCGGCAAGGATCTCCTGCATCAGCGCCGCCAGTTCGCCTGCGGCGGTGGCGTTGCCGGTGGAGGCCGGTTCGGTCAGGTCGAGTTCAAGCCGGTCGATCCACAGTCGTCCGGTCTCTGCCGCCATGTCGGTCAGCGCCTCGGCCCATGTCTCGCGGTCGCGCAGCAGGGGCCAGCGCAGCGGCGTTTCCCCGGTCAGCGTCACCCGAAGGATGGCCTGATCGGCGCGCAGCCCGTCGGCCACCGTCGCAAGGCGCGCGCGCAGGGCGGCGCGCAGGTCGGTCGCGTCCTCAAGTCCGGTGACATCCACCGCGATCCGTTCGAAATCCACCACCGACAGCGGGCGTTCGGCGGTTGTGATGCGGCCCGCGTCGATCTGCAGAAGCGTCACGGATTTGGCGCCGGTCTCTCCCATGTCGCGGCCCTGCGGCATGCCGGGCATGACGATCCAGGGGCTTTCGGAATGCACCGTGCGCTTGTGGACGTGACCCAGCGCCCAGTAGTCGAAGCCCGCGGCCTGCAACTGCGGCACCGTGCAGGGCGCGTAGGGGTCATGGCCCGCCGCGCCGCTGAGCGAGGTGTGCAGAAGGGCTATGTTGACCGCGCCCGGCACCGGGGCGGGAAACTTCGGCAAGAGACTGTCAGGCGCGTGGCGGCCACTGAAGCTGACGCCGTGTATCCACAGATCCTCGGCCAGCTGCACCTTGCCGCCGCGCCCGTCGAAGACATGGACGTTCTCCGGCAGCACGAGGTCGCCGGTGATCGGGTTCTCGGCGTCGTGGTTGCCCTTGATCAGGAAGACCCGGATGCCCGCCGCCGCCAGCCGGTCGCATTGCGCGGTGACAAAGGCGGCGGTCTTGGCGCTGCGGGCCTCGCCATCGAAGAGGTCGCCCGCGATCAGCAGGGCGGTGACACCCTCCTCGATGGCAAGGTCGACCATCCGCGCCAGCGCCGTCCGCGTGGCGGTGGCCACGGCGCGCTGAAGCGCCTCGTCGCGCAGCGCCAAGGACTTCAGCGGCGAGTCGAGATGCAGGTCGGCGGTATGCAGCAGCGTGATCACGGGAGGGGCATGGTCCTTTGTCGGGCGAAGCTGCCGGGTTTTGCCGCGCGCCGCAAGGGCGATCCGTGCCGGGGGCAGGGGCGATGCGCCGCCGCCGCGATTCGGATCGTGGGAAGGGCCCGGGTTGTGCCCGCTGCCTGTGGCGCCCGGCAAGGCAGATTGGGCGGCCCGGCGGTCGTCCTTTGCCCGTCACCGGGCGGGGTGCGCCGTCCTTCGCGGGCGCAAATTTGTTTCCTTGTGGAAGATACTGGACAAGCCGCGCTGAACCTGTTCCCATATTTTCACCGGGTCCGGGGCCTGACCGGGGCCCGCGTTCCGGATCGTGCAGGTCACGGCGGGAGTTGCATTATAATGCCGTTCGTGCAAGATTCTGCATCAAGGTCGGCGCTGCCGGCGGTCGTCTGAGGGAGGAGAAGATGACCACGAGAAGAACGCTGCTGGGCTGCGTGGCTGCGGCCGGGCTGTCCGTCACGGGCGCCGCCCCCGCATGGGCGCAGGAGGTGACGCTGACGCTGCACCAGTTCCTGCCCGCGCAGGCCAATGTGCCGAAACTGGTGCTGGACGTCTGGGCCGACAAGGTCGAGGCCGACAGCGAAGGCCGCATCGCCATCGAGCGCTACCCCGGCATGCAGCTGGGCGGCACCCCGCCCGAGCTTCTGGATCAGGTGCAGGACGGTGTCGCCGATATCGTCTGGGCGGTGAACGGCTTCACGCCGGGGCGCTACCCGCGCACCGAGGTCTTCGAGCTGCCCTTCATGGTGTCGGATGCCCGCGCGGCCTCTTACGCCTACTGGAGGATGTTCGAGGAACACATGGCCGAGACCGACTTTGCCGATGTGAAGATCCTTGGCACATGGGTGCACGGGCCGGGGATGCTGCACACCAAGACGCCGGTCTCGGCGCCCGAGGATCTGCAGGGCCTGAAGATCCGGGGCGGCTCGCGCATGGTGAACCAGCTGCTGGAGCGTGTGGGCGCCGAACCCATCGGCCTGCCGGTGACGGCAATCCCGGAGTCGCTGTCCAAGGGGGTGATCGACGGCACGACGATCCCATGGGAGGTCACGACCTCGCTGAAGGTGCAGGAACTGGTCTCGAACCACACCGAGTTCGACGGCCCCGCGATCTACAACCTGACCTTCGTGCTGGCGATGAACCGGGACGTCTACGACTCGATGCCCGAGGACCTGCAACAGGTGATCGACGCCAATTCAGGGCTTGCCTTCTCGATCTTCGCGGGCGGCACGCAGGCGGATGCGGACGGCCCGGCGCGGCAGGTGGCCGTGGACATGGGCAACACCATCGTCACCGTCTCCGAGGATGATGCCGCCAAGTGGGAAGAGATCGCCCGCCCGGTCTATGACGCCTGGATCGAGGACGTGAAGGCCAAGGGCATCGACGGTCAGGCCATGATCGACGAGGCCCGCGCCCTGATGGAGGACTACGATCCAGCCATGGACACCTGGGCAAGCGAATAAGAACAAGCGCCCGCAAACGGGCGTGGTCAGTCAGGGAGGACAACAATGACCACACGCAGAACCTTTATCGGGGCGGCGGCCGCGCTGGCGACCGCGCTGATGACCTGTACCTCGGCCATGGCGCAGGAGGTCACGCTGACCCTGCACCAGTTCCTGCCCGCGCAGGCCAATGTGCCCAAGCAGGTGCTGGATGTCTGGGCCGACAATGTCGAAGAGGCCAGCGAGGGCCGGATCGAGATCGAGCGCTACCCCTCGATGCAGCTGGGCGGCACCCCGCCCGAACTGATGGACCAGGCCATGGACGGCATCGCCGATATCGTCTGGACCGTGGTCGGCTATACGCCGGGCCGCTTCCCCTCGACCGAGGTCTTCGAGCTGCCCTTCATGGTGGAAGACGCCCGCGCGGCCTCTTACGCCTATTGGAAGATGTTCGAGGAGCACATGAAGGACGGCGAATTCGCCGATCTGCATATCGTCGGCACATGGGTGCACGGCCCCGGCATGTTCCACACCAACAAGCCGGTCACGGTACCCTCGGACCTTGAAGGCATGAAGATCCGCGGCGGCTCTCGCCTCGTGAACGACCTGCTGACCCGCGTCGGCGCGGAGCCTATCGGCATGCCGGTTCCGGCGGTCTCCGAGGCGCTTTCCAAGGGGGTGATCGACGGCACCACCATCCCCTGGGAGGTGACAAGCGCGCTGAAGGTGGCCGAGCTGGTCGGGAACCACACCGAGTTCGACGGCCCGGCGCTGTACAACCTGACCTTCGTTCTGGCGATGAACAAGGATGTCTACGAGTCTCTGCCCGAGGACCTGCAGCAGGTGATCGACGACAACTCGGGGCTGGCGTTCTCGATCTTCGCGGGCGGCACGCAGGCCGATGCGGATGGCCCGGCGCGGCAGATCGCGGTGGACCGGGGCAACAATATCATCACCGTCTCCGAAGAGGACGCGGCGGAATGGGACGCGCTTGTGCACCCGATCTACGAGAGCTGGGTGGCCGATATGGACGGCAAGGGGATCGACGGTCAGGCGCTGATCGATCAGGCGCGCGCGCTGATGTCCGAGTACGACCCGAGCATGGACACCTACGGCAAGTGATGCCGCGCTTCGGGGCGGCGCAACGGTCGCCCCGGGGGCTTTCGTTTCTACCGAAGACGTCGAGGGGAATGTCGCGATGGCCGGTCTGCACCGCATCGTCCTGTGGCTTGCGCGTCTGATGGCGCTTCTGGGCGGCGCCGTCCTTCTGGTGCTGATCCTGATGACCTGCATCTCGATCGTCGGGCGGGCGCTGAACTCGCTGATGCATTCGGGGCTTGTGACATCGCTTGCCCCGGGCTTCGCCGCATGGGCCATCGAGGCGGGGCTGGGGGCGATCCCGGGAGACTTCGAACTGGTCGAGGCGGGCATGGCCTTCTGCATCTTCGCCTTCCTGCCCTACTGCACCGTGACCGGGGGCCATGCCTCTGTCGATGTCTTCACCAATTTCCTGCCGCGCGGCGCGAACCGGGTGCTGGAGGTGCTGATCGCGGGGCTTTTCGCCGCCGTGCTTGTGCTGATCGCGGTGCAGCTGAACGCGGGCATGGCGCGCAAGATCTCCTCCGGCCAGACCACCCTGCTGCTGCAGTTCCCGGTCTGGTGGGCCTATGCGGCCTGCCTGGTCGGCGCGGTGGCGACGGCACTGGTCGGGATCTACGTGGCTTTCGTGCGCCTTTATGAATTGCTGACGGGCCGGGTGATCCTGCCGAATGCCGTGGGAGCGGACCATTGAGCAACCTCGAAATCGGCATCTGGTCCTTTCCGGCGCTGCTGCTGCTGATCTTCCTGCGGGTGCCCATCGGTCTGGCGATGTTCTCGACCGGCTTCGCCGGCATGTGGATGGTCATGGGCAACACGCGGCTGCCGCTGGCGCAGCTGAAGGACCTCGCCTATTCGCAATTCTCCAACTACTCGCTGTCCATCGTGCCGATGTTCCTGCTGATGGGCTATTTCGCCACGCTGGGCGGCATGTCGCAGTCGCTGTTCAAGGCCGCCGAGAACTTTCTCGGGCACCGGCGGGGGGGCGTGGCCATGGCGGCCATCGGCGCCTGCGCGGGCTTCGGCGCCATCTGCGGCTCGTCGCTGGCCACGGCGGCCACCATGAGCCGCGTGTCCCTGCCAGAGCTGAAGCGCTACGGCTACGACGGCGGCTTTTCCACCGCCACGCTGGCGGCGGGCGGCACGCTGGGCATCCTGATCCCGCCCTCGGTAGTGCTGGTGATCTATGCCATCCTGACGGAGCAGAACATCGCCAAGCTGTTCCTCGCGGCCTTCATCCCGGGCGTTCTGGCGGCCATCGGCTACATGATCGCCATCTCGATCTACGTGCGCATGAACCCCGGCAGCGCCGGAGTGCGCGCCCCGGTCCCCATGGCAGAGCGGTTCCGCGCGCTGCTGGACGTCTGGCCGGTGCTGCTGGTCTTCATCGCCGTCGTCGGCGGCATCTACGGCGGTATCTTCACGCCGACCGAGGGGGCGGCGGTGGGGGCGCTGGGCACGGGGATCATCGCGCTGACCTCGGGCGGGCTGACCTGGCGGACGCTGCTGGACAGTTTCACCGACACGGCGCGGTCCTCGGCGATGATCTTCTTCATCGTGCTGGGCGCGGCCTTCTACAATGCCTTCCTCGCCCGGACCCGGGTGCCGCAGGAACTGTCGTCCTGGGTGGTGGAACTGGGCATGTCGCCCTTGTCGGTGCTGGCGGTGATCCTGGTGATCTACCTGGTGCTGGGCTGCTTCATGGACAGCCTGTCGATGATCCTGCTGACCATCCCGATCTTCTTCCCGGTGATCTCGGCGCTGGATTTCGGCCTCTCGCCCGAGCATGTGGCGATCTGGTTCGGGATCCTCGTGCTGATCGTGGTGGAGGTCGGGCTGATCACGCCGCCGGTGGGGATGAACCTCTTCGTGATCAACGCGATGTCGCCCGAGACGCCGATGGTCCAGACCTACCGGGCGGTGCTCTACTACGTGGCCTCGGACCTGGTGCGGGTGGTCATCCTGGTGGCCTTCCCGTCGATCACCCTGTTCCTGTTGCCGGGGTAGCGGGGGGCTTTGCCCCCTCGGCGCCAGGGCGCCTCACCCCCAAGGGTATTTGAACCAAGAAGAAGCCCCGGGTTCGGGGAAAGGAGGATAGGATGGACATATCTGGGCAGGTGGCGCTGGTCACCGGCGGTGCGAGCGGCCTGGGGGCTGCGACGGCGCGGCGGCTGGCGGCGGAGGGGGCGCGGGTTGGCATCCTGGATTTCGACGCGGCGCGCGGGGCGGCCATGGCCTCGGAGATCGGCGGCCATGCGGTGGCGGTGGACGTGGGCGACGAGGGATCCGTCGCGGCGGCGGTGGACGAGGTGGTCGCGGTTCTGGGGGCGCCGCGCGTGGCGGTGAGCTGCGCGGGCATCGGGCTGGCGGCGCGGATCGTCGGGCGCGACGGGGCGCTGTCCACCGATCTGTTCGAAAAGACCATCCGGGTGAACCTGATGGGCACCTATTTCGTCATGTCCTATGCAGCGCGGGCGATGATGGCGCTGGAGCCGCTGGAAAGCGGTGAGCGCGGCGTGGTGGTCAACACCGCCTCTGTCGCCTTTCAGGACGGGCAGGTGGGGCAGTCGGCCTATGCTGCCTCTAAGGGGGCGATTGCCGCCATGTGCCTGCCCGCCGCGCGCGAGATGGCGAAGCAGGGCGTCCGGGTCATGGCCATCGCGCCGGGCCTGTTCAACACGCCGATGATGGAGGGGCTGCCGGAAGAGACGACGGCGGGCATCGTGGCCAATATCCCCTTTCCGCATCGTCTGGGCGATCCGGCGGAATATGCGCAGATGGTCAGCCAGATCGTCGCCAACCCCTATCTGAACGGCACCACGATCCGGCTGGACGGTGCCGTGCGCCTGCCGCAGCGCTGAGGGCCGCGCGATGGGCAGCTATCTGGCGCATGCGGTCCGGCGCGAAGACCGGGCGGACGGGGCGATCCTGCTGCGCTCGGGCTATGACCTTGGCCCGGTGACGGCGCGCACCGGCGACTGGCTGGACCGCTGGGCCGCCGAGACGCCCGGGGCAGTCTTCATCGCCGAGCGGTCCGGCGCGGGCTGGCGCGCGGTCACCTATGCCGAGGCGCGGCAGGTGGTGCGGCGGCTTGCGGGCGCGTTGCTGGCCCGCGGCATGGGGGCGGATACGCCGATCCTGGTGATCTCGGGCAATGGGGTGGACCACGGCTTGCTGACGCTGGCGGCGCAATACGTGGGTGTGCCCACCGTGCCCCTGGCCGAGCAATATGCGCTGATCCCGGCGGCGCGCGCGCAGCTGGTGCATTGCGCCGAACTGGTGAAACCCGCGATGGTCTTTGCCGATGACGGCGCGCGCTATGCCGAGGCCCTGGCCCTGCCGGTTCTGGAGGGGATGGAGAAGGTCGTCGCGCGCAACGCCGGGGCGGGGATGACGGCGTTGTCCTCGCTGATGGGCGCGGAGGCGGGCGTCGACGAAGCGGCGGCGCGGGTCACGCCCGACACCGTGGCGAAATACCTGATGACCAGCGGGTCGACCTCGCACCCCAAGGCGGTGGTGACCACCCAGCGCATGATGTGCGCGAACCAGACCCAGCTGGCCGATGCGCTGCCCTTCCTGCGCGCGCGCCCGCCCTGCATCGTCGACTGGCTGCCGTGGAACCATGTCTTCGGCGGCTCGCACAACTTCAACATGATGCTCGCCAATGGCGGCGCGCTGTATGTCGACGGCGGCAAGCCGACGCCCGCGCTGGTCGGCCAGACCATAGAGAACAACCGCCTGAAGAGCGCCACCCTGGCCTTCAACGTGCCCGTGGGCTTTGCCCAGCTGCGCGACGCGATGAAGGCGGATGCGGGCCTGCGCGAGACCTGGTTCCGCGACCTCGAGATGATCTTCTACGCCGGGGCCTCGCTGCCGCAGGACGTCTGGACCGATCTCGAGGACATGGCCCGCGCGGTGCGGGGCGACGTGCCGCTGATGACCTCGTCCTGGGGGCTGACGGAGACCGGGCCCGCCTGCGTCTTGCAGCACGAGCCCACGGACCGGTCGGGCATCATCGGGGTGCCGCTGACCGGGGTGGAGGTCAAGCTGCTGCCCGATGCCGCAATGCGCTGCGAAATCCGCGTCAGGGGGCCGAACATCATGCCGGGCTATCTGCATGACGCGAAGAAGACGGCGGAAGCCTTTGATGAAGAAGGGTTCTTTGTCACCGGCGATGCGGTGCGCCTGATCGATCCGGACGACCTGAACAAGGGCATGCGCTTCGACGGTCGGATATCCGAGGACTTCAAGCTGCTGACCGGCACATGGGTGCGGGCGGCGACCCTGCGGCTGGAGCTGCTGAGGGATCTGGCGCCGCTGGCGCAGGATCTGGTGATCTGCGGCGCCGACCGGGGCGAGATCGGCGTGCTGGTCTTTCCCTCGGCCGAGGCGGCGGGGCTGGGGCAGGAAGCCGAGGGGCTGATCGACGGCCCCGACCTGCGCGCGGCGCTGGCACAGCGGCTGGCGGCGCGCGGGGCACATGGATCGGCCAGCCATATCGCGCGCGTGCTGGTGCTGGCAGAGCCGCCCTCGCTGGGCGACGGAGAGATCACCGCCAAGGGCAACCTCAACTTCCGCAAGGTGCTGGCCCGGCGCGCGGGCCTGCTCGACCGGCTGTATTCCGACGACCCGGCGGTGGTGCGGGCCTGAGGCCCGGGGCGATTGCACCCGGGTCCGCCCCGTGCCAAAATGCACTATAGTTCATAAGCGCGGGCGCAGATGGCAGAGATCACCTCTTTCGACGGCAGGACCACGAAGGTCGACGGCGCGGCGCTGATCGATGTTGCGGTGGGTGAACTGCTTGCGCGGGTGGGCGAGCGGGTGCGGCAGGCGCGCGCGCGGCGCAACATCCCCCGGCGCGTGCTGGCCGAGATCTCGGGCGTGTCGCCGCGCTACCTCGCGCAGCTGGAATCCGGAGAAGGCAATATCTCGATCGGCTTGCTGATGCGGGTGGCCATCGCGCTTGATCTCAGGATCGAGTGGCTGGTGGGCGAGGACGATCCCTGGGCCTCGGAGGTGCTGCGCATGACCGAGCTGTTCCGGGACGCGGAGCGTTCGGTGCAGGCGCAGGTCATGAGCCTGCTGACGGCGACGGAGCCGCAGGGCCAGCGGGCGCAACGGCTCTGCCTGATCGGGCTGCGCGGGGCGGGCAAGTCGACGCTGGGACAGCTGGCCGGAGAGGCGCTGGACGTGCCCTTCGTCGAACTCAACCGCGAGATCGAGCTGGCGGGCGGCATGCCGGTCGAGGAGATCATGGCGCTGTATGGGCAGGAGGGCTATCGCAAGCTGGAGGCCGATGCGCTGAGCCGGGTCGTCGCGACGCACGACCGGCTGGTGCTGGCGGTGGGCGGCGGCATCGTGGCCGAGCCCGCGACCTATCACCGGCTGCTGTCGCATTTCCACACGATCTGGCTGAAGGCCAGCGCGACCGAGCATATGGAGCGGGTTCGCGCGCAGGGGGACGAGCGCCCGATGGCGGGCAACCCCGAGGCGATGAACGATCTGCGGTCGATCCTGCAGGCGCGCGAGGCGCTTTACGAGCGGGCCCATGCGCAGCTGGACACCTCGGGCGCCTCGCTGGACGACACGCTGAAGCGGCTGCTGGCGCTGATCGCGGAGCGCGGGTTTCTGGAGTAGGGCGCCGGTTTCTTGCAAAGAAACCGGTGCCAATTCTTTGGAAGAATTCGGCCCCGCCTCAGTTCAGGTCTTCGAGCAGGCGGCCATGGCGGCGGGTCTCTGCAAGCACCGCGCCCAGCGTCGTCAGCCCGCGCGCCTGAAGCATCGGCAGCATGTGGATCAGCACTTCTGCGGTGGCCTGCGCATCACCCATCGCCGTATGCCGCAGCCGCTCGGGGATGGTGACGCCAAGCCGCTGGCACAGGGCGTCCAGCGTATGCGTCTCCGACGCGCCGAACAGCACCGCCGACAGCAGAACCGTATCCAGCACCGGATTATGCCACTCGACCCCCATCCGCGCCCGGTGGCGGCGCAGGAAGGCCATGTCGAAGGGCGCGTTATGGGCCACGATCACCGAACCCTGCGCGAAGCTGTGAAAGCGCCGCCCGGCCTCGGCGATGTCGGGCTTGCCCGCGACCATGGCGTCGGTCACGTGATGCACCCGCGTGGCGGACGGCGGGATCGGGCGACCGGGGTCGACAAGCTGGTCGATCGTCTCGCCCGGCACGATCCGGCCACCCAGCACCCGCAGGGCGCCCAGCTGCACGATCTCGTCCTTATGCGGCAGCAGGCCCGTCGTTTCGGTGTCGAAGACCGTGTAGGTCAGGTCGCACAGGGGGGTCTCGTCGCCGATCTCTCCGGAGCGCGCGGTCAGCAGGGCAAAGTCGTAGACCAGCGGGCGGGCCGCCTCTGGCGGGATGTCGGTATGGGCCGCGTCGACGATCAGCAGGTAGCCGCCCGCGTCCATCGGCTTCATCCGGGCGTCGAAGCTTTGCGCGCCATCGCGCGAGGTCAGCACGCAGCGCGCCTCCTTGCCCGAGCGGTTCACCCGCCCGCGCGCGCGGTCCAGTGAGCCTGCGTCGAAGTAATCCGTCAGCGGGGCGTTCAGCCGGGGCATGCCGAGGGTGGACAGCACCTCTGCGGCCTGTCCGTCGTAGAGCACGATCTGCCCGGCGCTGTTGATCAGCATCATCGCCACCGGGATCTCTGTCAGCAGGGCGGTCAGGCGTTCGCGTTCCTGTGCCAGCCGCTCGGTCTCTGCCGCGACCCTCTGCGCGGTGCTCATCGCGTTCTGCGCCAGTGCCTCGGTCACCGCAGAGGCGGCGGGCCCGAGGTCGCCGAGGTAGCGCGCGGCCCGGGCGTCCACCTCGACGGCGACGCCGGCGTGGGCGCGGGCCCGCATCCCCGCCGAGAGCCGTTCGATGGGTTTCGCCACGTTTTCATCGAACAGCAGCCAGACCCCGGCGGTCAGGGCGGTCAGTCCGAAGATCGACAGGATGCCCGCAAGGACAAAGCCGTTCTGCGGCGTGGTGGTCAGCGCCCGGCTCAGGCCGGCCCAGAGCGAAGCGCCAAGGATCAGCGTGCCGCCAAGCGCGATCAGGCAGAAGAACAGGAAGACCCGCAGGCGAAGCGACAGGCTGGCCAGCATCTCAGGTCTCCGCGCAGACGGTCTGCACCACCGGGTCTTCGGGGCCGACATCGCGCCAGACCGGGTCCGAGCCGTCGCCCATGGTCGGGTCGGCGCGGCGGTTTCCGGCGCAGTCCACCATGATCTGCACCTGCGTGACCGGGCGCCACCGGGCGAAGAAGGCCATTTCGGCAAGGTAGAGATCCGCGGTCTGCCGGTTGGCGCGCAGGCCGCCCACATCGACGGCGACAAAGCGGTCGGTCAGCGGAAAGACGTAGGTCCAGGGCCGCCAGGCGGCGCGGCTCTCGACGGTCTGGGCGATCTGCATGCCCTCGGGCAGGGCGGCGGCGGTGCGCGCGTACCACGTGTACTCGCTGGAGATCGTGGCCGCGAGCATGGCCGCACCGGCCCCCACCGGCACCAGCCAGCGCGGCAGGCGGCCCCCGGTCATCTTGCGCAGGATCATTGCCGCACCGGCCCCGGCGAAGCCCGCCACGAAGACGGCGATCAACTCGAAAAACATCCATTCCTCCCCTGGGGTTGTCCCGTGCTGGGTATGCGCCCCGTCCTCAACTGTCCCGCGCCATCACGCCGCCCTCACACGGCGCCACGGCGCACTCTTTCTCCGCGCAGACGCGCGCCCCGGGCGCCTGCCGCTGCGCGGACCGGGATCTCCCCGACGCGCTTGCCTTCGCCGCTGTACGGATCGGGGCCTGTCGGGGTTCCGCCCGTTCGCCCCTCGAAGGCGCCCCCGGAGCCTTCGCCGCTATGCGGATCGGGGCTCACCCCAGCATGCCCTTGCCGTGGCCCAGTGCCGATTGCAGCGACTTGATCACGACGAAGGCGTCGCGCAAATGACTTCGCTCAAAGTCCGACAGATCGGCGGGCATCAGGTAGTTGTCGGGCCGCGCGCCGGATTTGATCCGGCGGGCCTGATGCTCCAGCCGGGTTTCTGCGATCAGGTCGTAGGCGTCCAGCAAGTCGCGCCCGCCGGTGGCCGACAGCACCCCGGCGGCGGTTGCCGCCTCCAGCCGGGCGCGGGTGTTGACGGGCGTCAGCTGCCCCTGCAACGCATAGATGCGGGCGAGGTCCAGCACCGGCACAACGCCGTTCAGCTTCAGGTCGATGCTGTTGCGGTGCTCGCCCGAGCGGATCGTGGCGAAGCCGCGCCACAGGCCCAGCGGTGGCTGATGCTTCAGCCCGTTCGAGACCATATGCGCGACGAAGATCGAGTTCTTCGCGGCGGCGGCGAGGGTCTCTTCGCGCAGTGCGTCGAACAGCGTTAGCGTGCCGCCGATCGGACGCAGGTCGAACATCACCGAGGCCAGCATCTGCGCCTCGGGCGAGGGGCGGGCGATCCAGCTGCGGAAGTAGCCGCGCCATGTCTCCAGCGGCTGGCACCAGCGCGGGTTGGTCGCCATCATCTCGCCGGGGCAGAAGACGTAACCGCAGGTGTCGAGGCCGGTGCAGACGAAATCGGCCAGTTGCGCGAACCAGCCCCGCTGGTCGTCGGTCACCGCATCGTCGAGGATCAGGCAGTTGTCCTGATCGCTGACGCCGGTCTGCTCCTGTCGCCCCTGACTGCCGCAGGCCAGCCAGAGATAGGGCACCGGCGCCGGGCCAAGCGCCTCTTCGCCCAGCGTCAACAGGCGCCGGGTGCAGGTGTCGGAGATGTCGGTGATCAGCCGCGTCACAACCTCGTGCCGGGCGCCACCCGCCACCAGCTGCACCAGCAGCCGGGGAATGCGGGCCGTCACCCGGGCCATGGCGGCGGCATCGGGGGCCTGCGCGATCTCGGAGACCAGCTCGGCGGAGGTGGTGGCCTGAAAGCGCGTCAGGTCGGTCTGGGTGACCATGCCCACCAGCCGCGTGCCCTCGCAGATCGGCACGTGGCCGATGCGGCGTTCCATCATCATGTGCAGCACGTCGGACCCGATGGCCGAGGGTGGCAGGGTGATCGGCGCGGCGCTCATTACCTGCGTGACGGGCGTGTCGTAGGGCAGGCCGCCCCCCACCACCTTGCCGGATATGTCGCGGATCGTGGCGATGCCCTTCAGCCTGTCGCCATCGGTCACGCAGATCGACGAGACGTGGCGCGCCGACATGGCCTGCGCCGCCGCCTGCACCGTGGCATCCGGCGCGCAGGTCAGGGGATCGCGGGCCATCAGCGTCTCGACCCGGCTGGTCAGAAGGTCAGAGCGTTGCGCGCGCGCCGGTCTTTGCCGGTCGAAGAAGCGCGCCGCCGCCGGTTCGCGTTCCACCAGCGTCAGGAAGGCGGGCCGGGGCAGCACCAGCAGCACCGTGTCTTCTGTCGTGCGCGCGCTGGTCACGGCGATGCCGTCGCGCATCAGCCCGCGTTCCCCGAAGGAGTTGCGCGGACCCAGAAGCGACAGCTGCGCGCCATTCCCGTCGCGCACCTCGACCCGCCCGCTGTGGATCAGGTACAGCCCGTCCAGCGGGTTGCCCAGCGTATAGACCGGCTGATGCGCAGGCACCGCCTGTTCGCGGAACGCGGCGATCAGGGCCGCGCGCGTCCCGGGCTCCAGCGCGTCATAGGGGTGCAGGGCGGCGAAGAAGCGGTCGAGGGCGGTGCGGTCCAGCGGCATGGGTCAGGCTTTCGGGCGCAGGCGGTAGCGGGTCGAGACAAGGCCGGAGCGGAAGCTGCGCGTTTCCATCAGGTCGAAGGGGATGTCCTCTTCGAGCGCGCCGAACAGGCGGCGGCCCGAGCCGATCAGCACCGGAACATGGGTGATCGTCATCTCCGAGATCAGACCGGCGCGCAGGAAGGACTGGATGACCGCGCCGCCGTCGACGTAGACGTTTCGCCAGCCTTCGGCCTCCAGCGTTTCCATCAGGCGCACCGGGCGCGCGCGGCTCAGGCGTAGGCGGTCGTGCAGGTCCTCGGGGATATCCTCGGGGCGCAGGCTTTCGCTGAGAACCACCACGGGCTTGTCGTAGGGCCATTCGGGGAAGCTGCGCACCTTCCGGTAGGATGCGCTGCCCATGACGATCCCGTCGATCCCGGCGAGGAAATCTTCGTAACCGTGTTCCTCGTCCTCGGTGCCGGGATGCGACAGCCAGTCCAGCCCGTGGTCGCTGCGCGCGATGAACCCGTCCAGAGAGCAGGCGACGAAGACATGTCCGGTGATCATGAAGGCCTTCCGGTTGCAATGAAATGTCCCGTCCCGCTTACGCGGAACGGGACGGCTTGGCAAAGGGCAGGGCGCGCATTCCACGCCCCGCGCGTCACTTTCAGTGCCCGTCGACCGCGGCGCCGGCACCGCGGGGGATGCGGACGCTTTCGACAAGCTCTTCGATTTCCTGCGGGACCGGGGCGGTCATCTTCGACACGGTGAAGGCCACCGCGAAGTTGATCATCGCACCGACGGCACCGAAGCTGGTCGACTTGATCGTGCCCAGGAGCGGATCGGCGTCGGTGAAGCTGTTGGTGTCGGGGATGAAGAACCAGCCCTTGTGCAGGAAGATGTAGACCAGCGTCACGATCAGACCGGCCAGCATGCCCGCCACGGCGCCCTTGTTGTTCACCTTGGTAAAGATGCCCAACATCAGCGCCGGGAAGATCGAGGCTGCGGCAAGGCCGAAGGCCAGCGCCACGGTCTGCGCCGCGAAGCCCGGGGGATTCAGACCCAGCCAGGTGGCGACACCGATGGCCACGGCCATCGCGATCCGAGCGGACAGAAGCTCGTTCTTTTCCGACATGTTCGGGGTCAGCTGACCCTTCAGCAGGTCGTGAGAAACCGCCGAGGAGATCGCCAGAAGCAGACCGGCGGCGGTCGACAGCGCGGCGGCCAGACCACCGGCGGCGACAAGGCCGATCACCCAGGCCGGCAGGTTGGCGATTTCCGGGTTGGCCAGAACCAGGATGTCGTTGTTGAAGTTGGTCAGCTCGTTCTCCGAACCCCAACCGGCGGCTTCCATGGCGGCAACCGTCTCGGCGTCGCCCTGGTTGAAATAGGCGATGCGTCCGTCGCCGTTCTTGTCTTCCCAGCCCAGAAGACCGGTCTGCTGCCAGGTTGCCATCCAGTCATAAGCCGGATCGCTCTGGATGGTTTCCAGCGCGACGGGCTCTGCATTGGTGCCGTTGGGCCAGAACTGCTCGGTGATGTTCAGGCGGGCCATGGCACCGACGGCGGGGGCCGTGAGGTACAGAAGCGCGATGAAGACCAGCGCCCAGCCCGCGGACCAGCGGGCGTCAGCCACGCGGGGCACGGTGAAGAAGCGCATGATGACATGCGGCAGACCGGCGGTGCCGATCATCAGCGACAGGGTGAAGAGCACCATGTTGAAGGTGTCGCCGTTGTGGGCCGTGTACTCGTTGAAACCCAGCTCGCGGACGATCTGGTCCAGCTTGGCCAGCAGCGGCTCTCCGCTTGCCTGGTGGTCGCCGAACAGGCCCAGGCCCGGGATCGGGTTGCCGGTCAGTTGCAGCGAGATGAAGACGGCGGGGATCGTGTAGGCCAGGATCAGCACGACGTATTGCGCCACCTGCGTGTAGGTCACGCCCTTCATGCCGCCGAACACCGCATAGGCAAAGACGATCACGGCGCCGATCAGCAGGCCGGTGCTGCTGTCCACCTCGAGGAAGCGGCCGAAGGCCACGCCCACGCCGGTCATCTGGCCGATGACGTAGGTCACCGAGGCGATGATCAGGCAGATCACGGCCACCAGGCGCGCGGTCGGGCTGTAGAAGCGGTCGCCGATGAACTCGGACACCGTGTACTTGCCGAACTTGCGCAGATAGGGCGCCAGCAGCAGCGCCAGCAGCACGTAGCCGCCGGTCCAGCCCATCAGGTAGGTCGAGTTGTCATAGCCGGTGAAGGCAATCAGACCCGCCATCGAGATGAACGAGGCCGCCGACATCCAGTCGGCCGCCGTGGCCATGCCGTTGGTGACGGGATGCACCCCGCGCCCGGCGGCATAGAATTCCGAGGTCGAGCCCGCGCGGGCCCAGATCGCGATGCCGATGTAGAGCGCGAAAGACGCGCCCACGAACAGCAGGTTGATGGTGAACTGATCCATGACGGGTTACTCCTCACCCACGCCGAATTCTTTATCGAGCTTGTTCATCCGCCAGGCGTAGAAGAAGATCAGCGCCAGGAAGACGATGATCGAGCCTTGCTGCGCGAACCAGAAGCCAAGGTCGGTGCCGCCGACGCTGATGCCCGACAGGGCGGGGCGCAGCAGGATGCCGAAGCCGAAAGACACCAGCGCCCAGATCACGAGGCTGATGATGATGATGCGCACATTGGCGGACCAGTAGGCCTTGTCGCCCTCCGCCCTGTGCGAGACTTGTGATGTTCGATCCGCCATGTCGCGGGTCCTCCTCTTTCCTCCTGATGCCCCCTTGCGGGGGCGGTGGCCCCGTTGCCGGGGCCGGGTCCTCCTCCGCTTATGCGGTGGCTGTCCTCACGATCGCCGACAGCTTGTCGGCGATGGTGTCGATCTCGCCCATGGCGTCGATGCGGATGAGCGCGCCGCGGTCGGCGTAAAAGCCGATCAGCGGGGCGGTCTGGGCGTGGTAGGCCTGAAGGCGGCTGGCGACGGTCTCGGCGTTGTCGTCGGCGCGGCGCTTGAACTCGGTGCTGCCGCAATTGTCGCAGGTGCCAGCAACCTTCGGCTGCTTGAAGCTGTCGTGCCAGCCCTCGCCGCAGCGCGCGCAGGTGTAGCGGCCCGAGACCCGTTCCACCATTGCGGCGTCGTCGACGTCCAGGCTGACGGCGGCATTGACCTTTTGCCCGGTCTCTTCCAGCAGCCGGTTCAGCGCCTCGGCCTGAACGGTGGTGCGCGGAAAGCCGTCGAGGATCACGCCCTTCGCCGTATCGGGCTGCGCCAGCCGGTCGCGCAGGATCGCGATGACGATTTCGTCGCTGACGAGGTCACCGGCCTGCATCACCGCCTGGGCCTGCCTGCCCGCCTCGGTGCCCTGGGCGACGGCCTCGCGCAGGAGGTCGCCGGTCGACAGCTGAACGAGGCCGAATTTCTCCTCCAGCATGCGGGCCTGCGTGCCCTTTCCGGCGCCCGGAGGCCCCAGCAGGATCAGCACGGCGGCGGGGGCGGGTGTCTGTGCTCCGTCCATCATCGTCAGCCCTTGTTCATGCGGTTTTCGATGAGGTCCTCGACGACAGAGGGGTCGGCGAGTG
>NZ_JBLXGL010000016.1:0-59907 GCF_048381735.1 Ponticoccus sp. (in: a-proteobacteria) | reverse complement strand
CGCCGCGGCCTGTGCCTGGTCCAGCTCCTGGCGCAGGCCCTCCGCCTCGGCGCGGGCTGCGGCGAGGGCGCCTTCCAGATCGCCGAGCCTGTGCTGGGCGGTGTCCTTTTCGGCGGTGATCTCTGCGAGATCCGCCCGTTCCGCCTCTGCATCGGCCTGTAACTCGGCCCGTGCCGCCGTGAGCGCCGCGTTCTGCTGCCGGAGATCTTGCGCCGCGGCCTGTGCCTGGTCCAGCTCCCGGCGCAGGCCCTTCGCCTCGGCGCGGGCTGCGGCGAGGGCGGTCTCGGCGTCGGTGAGGGCGCGGTCGCGTTGGGCCTGGACCTCTTTCAGGTCGTCCGCGAGCCGATCGAGCCTGTCGGTCAGCGCGGCGATGATGCGGTCCCGTTCGGCCAGCACCATGCGCGCCTCCTGGCCGGCGCGGTCAAGGTCGAAGGCGGCGACCGGCATGTCGGGATCGGAGCTGTCGGTCCTGCTGCGGCGATAGCCGGCCTGCTCCAGACGCGTGGCAAGGGCGGCGCCGGTGCTGCCGCCCTCGTAAAGGACCGCATCCGGCAGCATCAGGACGATGCGCGAGAAGGGCGGCTGCCCCTTGGTGGGCAGGACCGCGTCCAGAACCTCCATTTCAAAGCCGGATGCGCCGAGGATCAGCAGGTTGTCGCTTCCTTCCAGCCGGGCCTGTTCCAGGGCCTCGGAGGGAGAGATCGTATCGATGCTGGTCTGGCGCGTTTCGCGCAGCCCGGGAAAAATCCGCTTGAGGCCGGTGGCCGGTCGCAGGGCGGCATAGCCCTTGATGTTGAAGTCCTGCAGGCTGGCCGTACCGCTGCTGCGCGACAGCAGGGCAGGGTGGATCTCGATCCGGGCAAGCGGCGCGCTGGCGGTCGGGACGCGCAGCGCCTTTGCCGCGGCCGGAAGGGCGAAAGCCACGAGCCGGTCTGCCTGCGTCCCCGACAGCGACGCGGCGAGGGCTTCAAGCCCCGGCCCCACATAGAGCGCGGTTGCGAATGTCTCGGTCGCCTCGAGAAGGGCAGGGGTGTCGGTTCTGAGGCTTTCGCGCATGTCAGCGGCGCCCCCGCAGAAGGCCGGCGATCTTGCGCAGCGACCCGGTCAGGCGCATCGAGCGAGAGCCCATGATCCGGTCGATTTCCCTGCGGGCCATGGTCAGATCCTCGTCGCGCTGGGTCAGGGCCGCGGCGGTCTGTGCCTGCGTTTCAAGGGCGGCCTTGAGCTCTGCGGTTCTTTGATCCCGTTCAAGCAGGACGCGGTCCCTGGTCTCTTCCACGGCTTTCAATTGGACCCGAAGGCTGTGCTGGATGCCCATGGCGCGGACCTCCCTGGCGTCCATTTCCTGCTCCAGTTTCTGCATGTCCGAGAGCATGGCAGCCTGCTGGTCGGCCAGCAAGCTATTGCGTGCGGAGGCTGCATCCAGTTTTTCCCGGAGGCCCGCCTTTTCCTGTTCCGCCGCGCGACCGTTCTGCTCCAGCTTTTCCTGAAGCTCTTCCATGTCGGCGATCATCGCTGCCTGCTGGGCCATCAGCTGGGCCTGCGCATCGGAGGCGGCCTGAAGCTGTGCCTGCAGGCCCGCCTTTTCCTGTTCCGCTTCCTGTTCTGCCGTGAGGGCGCTCGTTTGCAAGCCGTTCCGCAGCTCTTCCATGTCGGCGACTATATCCGCCTGATGCGAGAGCAGCAGCTCGACGTGGGCGGTTTTCCTTGCCAGCTGCTGGCCGAGGTCGTGGCTGGTGTCCATGGCCTGTCTTTGCAGCGATTCCACCGTGTCCTGTTTGTCGCGCAGGGCCGCATAGGCCTGAAGGGCCAGGTCGGCGGGGGCCGGATCCTCTTCGTTGGACAGTGTCTGTGTGCTGGCCACCAGTTCGTCATGCGCGGCCCGGGCGTCCTGGTCTTCTGCCAGAATGGCCTGGGCCATGATATAGGCCAGCGGGCTGGGGGGCGCGGTGTCCGGGATATCGCCCAGCAGGCGGCTGTCGGCCTCGACCCCCAGCCGGGCCAGGCCGGCGGCGGCGAACCGCTGCAGGTGCGCCGCCTCGTAGATCGTCGATCGCTTTCTGTTGTGGCGATGCAGGTCCAGCGCCTGGCCCGTGGCGGCTGTCCAGTTCTGCAGGACGGCGGCGATGTCCTCCTGGGCGGACATCGCGGCGCAGAGCGCGCGGACCGGGTCTTCGTAAAGCAGGCAGAGCCTGGCCTCGGGGTCGGCGGAGAGCTGTCGGGCGGCGTCCTGCGCCGAGAGCGCCGGCCCCTGTTCCGTGCCGTCCGGGCCGATGAGGCCGGTCAGCGCGGTGGCGATCTTCCGGGCTTGTGCGCCCGGCAGGGCATGCACCACGAGGCGGGGGCTGTCATTCGTCATGGCGATGTCCTCGGCGGGGTCAGGTGCGGGCGTAGATGTCTTCGTAGCGAAGGATGTCGTCCTCGCCGAGATAGCTGCCGGTCTGTACCTCGATCAGCACCATGGGCACCTTGCCGGGGTTCTCCATGCGGTGAACGGCCCCCAGCGGAATGTAGACGGACTGGTTCTCGGTCACCAGCCTGACCTCCTCGTCGATGGTCACGCGGGCGGTGCCTTCCACCACGATCCAGTGCTCGGAGCGGTGGTGGTGGCTTTGCAGCGACAGCGCGGCGCCGGGATGCACGTGGATGCGCTTGACCTGGAAGCGGTTGCCCACCACCAGGCTTTCGAACCAGCCCCAGGGGCGGTGATCCTTGGGGAACATGGTGGCCTGCTTGGCGGATTTTGCCTTGAGCGCGGCCACCGCCAGTTTCACGTCCTGCGCACGCGAGGCATCGGCAACCAGCACCGCATCCGGCGTGGCCACGGTGATGACGTTCCTGAGCCCCAGGCCCACCAGCTCGACCCGGTCGTCTTCCGAGCGCAGCAGCGTGTTCTCGCAGTCGATGGCCGTAGCAGTGCCGCTGGTGGCCACGCCGCGGGCGTCCTGGGCGCTTTCGCGCCAGACCGCGTCCCAGCCGCCCAGGTCGGACCAGCCGGCCGAGAAGGGGACGACCGACAGCCCGTCGCTGCGTTCCATGATCGCGTAGTCGATCGAGATGTCCCCGGCCCCGGACCAGGGCTCGGGGGCCAGGCGCAGGAAGCCCAGATCGCTTTTCGCCTCGGCGACGGATTGCGCCACGGGGGGCACCAGCTCGGGGGCCAGGGTGCGGAAGGCGTTCAGGATCGTGCCGACGGAGAACAGGAAGATCCCCGCGTTCCACAGGTACATGCCCGAGGCGACCATCTCTTCGGCGCGGGCGGCATCGGGTTTTTCCACGAAGCGCTTGAGCGCGATGGCGCTGTCGCCGGGCGCCTCGGAGAGTTCCAGGTAGCCATAGCCGGTTTCACCGTGGGTCGGGGTGATGCCGAAGGTGACGATCTGGCCGTTCCGGGCGGCCTCGGTGCCCTTTTCGACGGCGGCGCGGAAGGCCTCGGGGTCGGGGATCACGTGATCGGAGGGCGCGATCAGCATCAGCGCATCCGGGTTGCTCTGCTCGAGATAGAGCGCGGCGGCCAGGATGGCGGGGGCGGTATTGCGCCCCTCGGGTTCGATCAGCACGGCGCCGGGGTCGATGCCGATCTCGGACAGCTGTTCGGTGACGATGAAGCGGAAGTCGTTGTTCGTCAGCACCAGGGGCCTGTCGAATGCGCTGCCGGACAGCCGTTCCGCCGAGGCCTGGAACAGGGTCCTGTCGCCCACCAGAGGCACGAACTGCTTGGGGTAGGATTTACGCGAGAGGGGCCAGAGCCGGGTACCGGAGCCGCCGCAGAGAAGAATGGGTGTGATCATATATATGCTCTTGAAACATGTGTGGTTCGGAAGGACAGGGGGGTTACAGGCGCAGGGTGCCGGCGTCCTGCTGGTCGAGAAACCATTGATAGGTGGTGCCGATCCCGTCCCCGAGCGCGATGCTTGCCTGCCACCCCAGCCGCGACAGCCGGTCGACATTCATCAGCTTCCGCATCGTCCCGTCCGGTTTCGACGGGTCGGTGTGGATCTCGCCCTCGAAACCGACAGCCTGGGCCACGATCCGGGCCAGTTCCAGGATCGTGACATCCGAGCCGGTGCCGACATTGATGTGGCTCAGCATGGGATCGGTTTCGCGGTCATAGACCGCGCGGGGCAGGTCCATCACGAAAAGAGAGGCCTCGGCCATGTCGTCCACATGCAGGAATTCGCGCCGGGGTGTCCCGGAGCCCCAGATGGTGACGGCGGGCGCGCCCTGTTCCTTGGCCTCGTGGAAGCGGCGGATGAGCGCGGGCAGGACGTGCGAATTCTCGGGGTGAAAATTGTCGCCCGGCCCGTAGAGGTTGGTGGGCATCACCGAGCGATAGTCGACACCGTGCTGCCGGTTGTAGCTTTCGCAGAGCTTGATCCCGGCGATCTTGGCGATGGCGTAGGGCTCGTTGGTGGGTTCCAGCGGGCCGGTCAGAAGCGCGTCTTCCGCCATCGGTTGCGGGGCGGCCTTGGGATAGATGCAGGAGGAGCCCAGCTGCAGCAGCCTGCCCACGCCGGCGGCGAAGGCCTGGTGGATCACGTTGCACTCGATCATCAGGTTTTCGTAGATGAAATCCGCCGGGTAGGTGTTGTTGGCGTGGATGCCGCCGACCTTGGCGGCGGCCAGGATGACGGCGTCGGGGCGTTCCTTCTGGAAAAAGGCGCGGACGCGCGACTGATCCCTGAGGTCGAGCTCTGCGGAGGTGCGGGTGATGACGTCGCTGTCTGCGGTGGCGCCGAGGCGTCTCAGGATCGCGCCGCCGACCATGCCGCGGTGTCCTGCTAGGAAAATTCTCATTGGCTCTCTCTCAGGCTTTCAACCACGGAAATATACAAGATCGCCCTCGAACTCCATGGATCAATGTGCTTAGTGTTCTCAATAGGTTCAGGGATTACATGAAGATTTTCAATGGTTGTGAAACTAACTGACTTTTGGCGAGATCTGGCTGCCATCCAGTCCACTCTCGACGAGCAGGAGCGCGCGCATGCGCTGACAAGACTGGGGCAGTTCGTTGCGGAGGATGGCTCTGCGGCACGGAAGCGGATCCTGGAGCAGGTCCTGGACACTTTGCAGATCGAGGCCCCGGTTGCCTGGGTCGGCGCGGGTGCGGGGGCGGGTGAGGACGCCGATACGCTTCCCGCGATCACATCCGAGGGCGCAGAGGGCATTTCCGTTGTCACCTGCGCGATGAACAGGACCGAAAACCTGCTGTCCGCGCTCCGGTCCTGGCTTGGGTTCACGGAAATCTCGGAAGTCATCATCGTGGACTGGTCGTCCGACGTGCCCGTCGCACAGAGCCTGCGGGAGCAGGGCATCGACGACCCGCGCATCCGGATCCTGCGGGTGGACGGAGAGGCGCGCTGGATCCTGTCCTATGCCTTCAACGCGGGGTTCCGGGCCGCGCGTTTCGACAAGATCCTCAAGGTCGATGCCGACCTGCTGCTGATGCCCGATTTCTTCGCGCGCAACCCTCTGCCGGCCCGCAGTTTCGTTGCCGGCAACTGGCGGACGGCCGAGCCGGGACAGGCGCATGTGAACGGGTTCTTCTTCGTCACCCGGGACGTTCTGTCCGAGGTGGCGGGGTTCAACGAATTCATCACCACCTATGGCTGGGACGACGACGATCTGTACCATCGGCTGATCGACATCGGCGCCCGGCGGATCGATGTGGCGGGCAACACGATCCACCATCAGGACCACAGTGACGCAGAGCGGATCGGCGGCGGCGACCGGGCGGCGCCCGGCACGGCCCTGGGCGACATCACCTCGGGCACGATGTACTGCATCCGCCGGAATCGCTTTCTGGCCCATGTCATGCCCCTGTGGAACCGGGACCGACAGCTTCTGCCGTTCCGGATTCTGGGCAGCCGGGGGCCGGTCGTGACAATGGCGCGTGCGGGCGAGGTTCCGCATCCGGTGCCCGATCCGGTCTGGGAGGACGCCGGGCATTACGCGCTGGCCGAGATGGCCTCCTGGCGCTTCGGACCATCCATTCTGTCGGTGCCGCGAGAGGCGCTTCCGGGCCTGCTGGATCGCCCCGGGGCCGAGATCGGGCCCGATCTGATCGCCCGCGCCGCACAGCGGCCCGAGGCGCCCCGGATCGTCTCTTCCCGTCCGCGGCTGTTCATCGATGCGCAGCACGGGCTGGGCAACCGCATGCGGGCCATGGGCTCGGCGGCGGCCATTGCCGAGGCGACGGATCGCGAACTCGTGGTCGTCTGGGAGCCGGATCACCACTGCGAGGGGCGGCTGTCGGATCTCTTCGACTACAAGGGCGCCGTCATCGAAGAGGCCTTCGTCCAGCAGGCCTGGGGGCGGGGGTGCCTGGTGTACAACTACATGGAGATCGAGGAGGGCGCGCAGAAGGATGCGCCTCTGGATCTGAGCTGGGGCGGCGATATCTACGCCCGCGCCGCCTATGTACTGAACGCCGCGCCCTCGACCTGGGAGGCGGAAAACCGCTTTCTGCGCGGGCTGACGCCGGTCGAGGCCGTGCGCGACCTGGTGGCCTCGGTCCGGACCCCCAACGCCGTCAGCGCGCATGTGCGGATGGTGGGCGCGCCGGGGTCGGATAACGCAAGTTATGACCGCGCCGAGAACTGGACCGCCGAAGGCCATGCCGCGATCAACCACTGGCGCGAGAAAAGCCATTATTCGCACTTCATGGCGCGCCTCGATGCGCTGATCGGGGAAGGCCGCGCCGAGCGGATCTTCGTTGCCGCCGACATGCCCGAAACCTACGAGGCCTTCACTCAGGTCTACGGGGGTCGGGTTGCCTATCTGCAGCGCTCTCTTTACGACCGGTCGGCGGAGCAGCTGCACTATGCGCTGGCGGATGCGATGCTGCTGGGGGCTGCGCCGTTGCTGCTGGGGTCGAACTGGAGTTCGTTCACGGAGCTGGCGACGCGGCTGTCGCCCAATCAGGTGAAAATGGAAGTGAGCGGGGTGGATTTCTGATGCATGTCGGCGATGATAGCGAAATAAGACCTCTCGTTCTGATTTCGAACTCAATTCCAAAGTCTGGATCTACGTTTCTATTCGAGCTTCAGAAAAGCTTCCTGATTAATAGCCTTCAGGATTTTGTTTGTCCGGGTGGTGGTGATTATCCAGATGATCTAGAGTTTACAGCAGACTACCTTCACAATCCAGATGCAGATAGCTTCCTGAGATACATTGAAGAAAATGATAAGAGGGCGGGGACGTCTATTGTTAAGGTTCATCGCATTGTCTCGAAAGGGCTGTGCGATCAAATTGTAAAAAATCCATGTGTTTATATGTCTCTGGTGGTGCGTGACCCTATAGATATTTACTTGAGCGCAAGAGACCATTTTCGCCGAAATGGTGAGTTTTCAGAGTTTGGGAGGCCCCAGACTGGAGTGGGGATCGTGAATGGATACTTCTCAAGGATTTTTGATAGCGTTCAAGAAATTTCCACGAGAGAAAAGGTTTCCGTGGTGAAGTACGAAGATATTATTTTAGATCCGATCGACGCTCTGCGACAGTCTCTTCCGAGCAGTGTCGTGGAAGATCTATCTAATAAGGAGGTGGAGCGGCGATTGGATTTAGAAGAAGTGAAGCGACGTTCATCCTTCAGGGTAAATCCAGATAGGAAATCGAGAGATGATCGATTTGAAAGTGATGCTGAGAGGGGCTTTGTAGTGCTGGGTCTCCAAGATTTGCGAGTTCGCATGGGGTACGAAAGCCATGAAGAATAACTGAGTCTGAAATTTCCTGATGGGCTTATAGTTTGTCAGTATCTTATCGATGGCTGCATAAGCGCCGGAGATCCAATTTTTCATTTGCACAAGCGGGCGCTTCCTGAAATCGCAGGAAGCGCCCTGTCTCGTCACTCCAAACTGACCGCCATCTCCATCCCGTGCTCTTTCAGCAAGGCATGGCGACGGGCGGTCTTCAGGTCTTCCGCGACCATCTCGGCACACATCTCCTGTGCGGTGATCTCCGGTTCCCAGCCAAGTTTGGCCTTGGCCTTGGCCGGATCGCCCAGCAGCGTTTCCACCTCGGCGGGGCGGAAATAGCGGGGGTCGATGCGCAGGATCACGTCGCCCGGCTTGAGGGCGGGGGAGATGCTGTTGTCGACCGAAACGACGGTGGCGATCTCGTCCACGCCCTCGCCGGTGAACTCCAGCTCGATGCCCAGCTCGGCGGCGGACCAGCGGATGAAGGCGCGCACGGAATATTGCAGGCCGGTGGCGATCACGAAATCCTCGGCCGCGTCCTGCTGCAGCATCATCCACTGCATCCGCACGTAGTCCTTGGCGTGGCCCCAGTCGCGCAGGCTGTCGATGTTGCCCATGTAGAGGCATTCTTCCAGCCCCTGCGAGATGTTGGCCAGGCCGCGGGTGATCTTGCGGGTCACGAAGGTTTCGCCGCGGCGCGGGCTTTCGTGGTTAAACAGGATGCCGTTGCAGGCATACATGCCATAGGCCTCGCGGTAGTTCACCGTGATCCAGTAGGAATACAGCTTGGCCACCGCATAGGGCGAGCGCGGATAGAAGGGCGTCGTCTCGCGCTGCGGGATTTCCTGCACCAGGCCGTAGAGTTCGGAGGTCGAGGCCTGGTAGAAGCGGGTCTTCTTTTCCAGGCCCAGGAAACGGATCGCTTCCAGCAGGCGCAGGGTGCCGATGCCGTCGACGTCCGCGGTGTATTCCGGGGCTTCGAAGCTGACCGCGACGTGGGACTGGGCGCCGAGGTTGTATACTTCGTCCGGCTGCACCTCCTGGATGATGCGCGTCAGGTTCGAGGTATCGGTCAGGTCGCCGTAATGCAGCTGGAAGTTCTGATTGTTGGTATGCGGGTCCTGGTAGATGTGGTCCACGCGCTGTGTGTTGAACAGCGAGGCGCGGCGCTTGATGCCGTGGACCTCGTAGCCTTTTTCCAGAAGGAATTCCGCCAGGTAGGATCCGTCCTGACCTGTAATGCCGGTGATCAATGCTTTGCGTGCCAAACCAAAACTCCTTTTGGGCCAAGTGCCCCAAAACCGGGGGGAAAAGCAACTCCGAATAGGTCGGAGCGGGGGGCCGCGAAGCCCGCCTGCGGCCTGGTCCGCAGCGCATCGACCCCGCGAACCCGGTTCAGCCGCAACCGGGAGGGGCCAGCGATGTGAGGGCAGGATGGCGGCCCTATGCCCGCGGTGCGGCGGCACTCATGACGCCGCAGACGAAAAGCGGGGCGCCGATGCCTTCGGCCCGAGGCCCGGGATCGGGATGCCGGCAAACCCGACCCCGGAAGAATGGGGCCAGCCGTCTCTCTCGCCGCCCTGCGCGTCGGCGGGGGGCCGCCGATGCCCTCAGGCAGGGCGCGCGCAGGCCTGCTCCAGTTCGGCGACAAGGGCGCTTTGCACCCGGCGGCGCTCTGCCAGCCAGTGCTGCGGCTCCGAGAACAGCGCCTGAAGCCTGACATTGGCCTCCCGGACCGCCTCGGCGTCCTGTTGCCGCGCGCGGTCCTGCAGATGCGCTGCCCCGTCCTCCGGCGTCATTCCCCAGAGGTTGACCCAGGATCCCTCCGGCAGGCCCAACTCGTGGATGCGATGCCCGGGGCTGGCCCAGTAGACCGGCAGCGATCCGCAGGCGAAGGCGTCAAAGACTTTCTCGGTGATGTAATCGGGGTGGTGGGTGTTCTCCAGCGCCCCCATCAGGCGGGCGCGCCCGTCCAGGCGCGTCAGCTTGTCCATGTGCCAGTCGGTGCTCAGCGCGAAGCGGCTCTGCCCGCCCTGCCAGCTCTGGCCCAGGCGCTCGACCACGCCGGTGGTGCAGGCCTCGGTCAGGTCGGTGCGCCAGGAGCACAGGCCCGTCAGGTCGGCCCCGGGCCATTCCACCCAGTGGTGCCGTGCGGCGCGGCGTTCGAACATGAAGGTCAGATCGACCGGGCGGCGGGCGAAATCCGCCTGCCAGTCCGCTGCCGGGCGCGCGGCATTGCGGGCAAAGCGGTAGCGGTAGGCATTGGCAAAGCGGTGGTTGGTCAGCAGGTAGTAGGGGATGCGCCGGAACCGGTAGATCGCGCTGGTGCAATGGTTCAGCTGCCGGACCGGCAGGGCCCCCCAGGCGGTTTCCACGTAGATCACCGGATCCAGCGGGCGCCCGCCCCAGATCGTGTCCCAGAAGGGTTCCTCGGACAGCAGCACCACGGGCGGTTGGCGCGCGCGCCAATCCGCGATCACCTCGTAGGGGGCATCCTGGATATCGAGCACATGGGCAAAGACGCAGAGATCGGCCCGGGACGGGCGGTCGACCAGCGTGATCCGGTCCTGGAACAGCGGCCAGAGCGCGGGGTAGCTGAGCGGCGTGCGAATGCCGTGAGGGCCGGATTTATAGACCTTGAGCATGGGCCCCCCGGAGCGTCAGAGCGCGCGCAGGCGCGTGTAGAGATCGTGCAGATAGGCCGGCCCCGGCAGGGCCAGGTCGAGATCGGCGCGCAGCCGGCCATAGGCGGCGGCCAGGATGTCGCTGCGCTGCTGCTGCTGCTCGGAGAGCTGCAGGCTCAGGGTGACCCTGGCGCCCAGGGGGCCCTCGGCGATCTGCGCCTCGAGCAGGCGGGCAAAGGGTCCGGGCTGGCGCGCCATGTCCCGGCGCAGCGGGCGGGGCAGCAGGGCGACGATCCGGGGCAGGGCGGTGAGAAGGGTGGCACTTTGACCCGGCGGGCAGAGCGTCAGGGCCTCGTCCAGGGCGGGCCGCCAGTCGGCAAGGCAGGCGGCGCGTTCGGCCCTGGGCCGCTCACGCAGGGCATGGGTCAGGGCCTGCAGGGTCGGGGCCGGATCCACGGGCGTGAGGGCATGCAGCAGGGCTGGCGCGCGGGTGACGCTCAGCCCGGAGCTGTCCGCCAGCGCCCTTTCGTAGAAGGCGCGCGCATCCGGTGCGGCGGGCCAGGTGGCCAGGCGGGCCAGCCAGTCGGCGGTGCGATAGACCAGCCGGCGCGGATCCGGCAGCAGCCCGGCGCAATCCGCCGCAGCGGGCTGCGGGGGCAGGCTGTCAAAGGCCGCGCTGTCGCTGCGGGGCAGGGGGTGGCTGTCATCGGCCAGCCACCAGGCGCTGTGCAGCAGGGCCAGGTCCGGCGCCGTCTGCGCAAGGGTCCGGCGCAGGCCGGCGAAGGCCTCGGCCTGCAGGCGGTCGCTGGGCGACAGCACCAGGGTATATTCCGTCTCGGCCATGTCCAGCGCGAGGCGCAGCAGGTCGCGATGCCCCCCCACCGGGCTGTCGGTCCGGATGGTCCGCGTGGGGTATTCGGCGGCAAAGCCCTGCAGCCGCGTCAGGCTGCGGTCGTCGCCGGAATGAAAGACCAGCAGGCAGTCGCCGGGGCCGCTGGCCCGGGCCAGGGCGCGCAGGGCCAGCTCCAGCTCGGGGCCCTCGTCGCGGGTGGCCATGGCAAAGGTCAGCATGGCGCCCGCCCCCCGGCCATCTGCAGGGCGATGCGCAGGGCCAGCACGGGGTCGTGCCGGATCAGCCGGGTCTCGTCCCCGGGGGGCAGGCAGGCCTGCCAGAAGCCGCGCACGGCGGTCAGCAGCTCGGCCCGCCACCGCGGGTCGATGTGGTAATAGATCCAGTCGAACAGCCCGCTGGCGAAATGCCGGAAGGCGTGGCGCAGGGGCGCGCGCGCAGGATCCTGCAGGCTGGCGCTGATTTCTTGCAGCGAAGCGATGGCGTCGATCCTTTCACGTCCGCGGGCATTGGTCATCCGGCTGCCGCCGGGCGAGACGGTATGGCTGGCGCAGATCCGGTCCGAGGCGAGGATGGTCCCGGCGGCCGCGAAGCTGTGCCAATGGGGGGCGACGTCCTCGTGCAGCCTGAGATCGGGAAAGCGGATGCCGGAGGCCTGCAGAAAGCCGGTGCGGTAGATCTTGTTCCAGGGGTAATTCGCCGTCTGGGCCAGCCAGGCGGCGGCCTGCCCGGAGATCGGCGCCAGGTGGCGCCCCCCCATGCCCGCCAGCCGCCAGAGCGCATCGTCATGGGGCATCTGGTGCCAGTGGCCCCGGGCGATGCGGCGGGTATCGGCGTGGCGGAACAGGCAGAAGTCGAACTCCCGCCCGGCCAGGTCGCGCCAGAGCGGGACCATGCCGGGGGTGATCATGTCATCGCTGTCGAAGAACAGCACATGGCTGGTCCGGATCGCGTCCAGCCCGCGGTTGCGGGCCGGGCCGGGGCCGGTGGCGCTGTCCTGGCGGATGACCTCTGCCCGGTCGGTCACGACCGGATCGGCGGACCCGTCATCGACCACCACGATCTGATCGAAGAGGCCCAGCCCGCCGGCCCCGGCCAGCAGCCGCTCCAGTGCGGCGCCGTCGTCGCGCACGGGAATGACCAGTCCGAGGCTCATGCCGCCTCAGACGACGAAGAGGCGCAGATCGATGATCGACAGACGGAAGCTGTGGGTCGGCAAAAAGAGGATCAGCTCGCGCCAGGCGGCTTCCGCCGGCACCGGTTCGCGGTAGTGGACGGGGATCGCATCCACGTGGCTGGCCTCTTCGGGGCGGAACAGCAGGTGCTTGTCGAAGAAGCAGTCGACGAACCCGTCGGGCCCGCCCGAGCGCAGCGCCGCGCGGGCCACGAAGACCTCGGGGGCGGCGATGCGCGCGGCAAAGCCGATGGTGCCCACGTGATGCAGCTTCTCGGCCGGCAGCCGCACATGCAGCCCGCACCAGCCGCCCTGGCCATGGGTCTGGGTCTCCAGCTCCAGGATGCGGCCCTCGGGCGAGCTGTAGCGCCCGCTGATCTCCAGGGCCGGGTCGGCGTGCAGGTCCAGGCCGGGCAGGAAATGGACATCGGTGGCCAGATCCCCTTCGCGGGTCTCCTGACGCATGATGGCCATGGCGTGGTTGGCTTGGCCGTCGGGGCCCAGGGCGATGCTGTCCATGGTCTTCCTTCAACGCAGGGAATGGAGTGAGTGATCAAGAGCTTGCTCACATATAGAGAACAGAGCGATCGAAGATCAACCGCCGCGGCCTGCCCCCCGCAGGCCCGGCCCGCCCAGGGCCGGACCCGGGTCCGGCCTGCGATCGGCCCGCGGTTCAGAGCAGCGCGGCGAGATAGCGGCCATAGTCGGTCTTCTGGAACATTTCGGCCCGTTTCGCGAGATCCGCATCGCTGATCCAGCCCTTGGCATGGGCGATTTCCTCGGGGCAGCCGGTCTGCAGCCCCTGCCGCTCGGTCAGGGTGCGCACGAAGTTGCCCGCGTCCAGCAGGCTGGCATGGGTGCCGGTGTCGAGCCAGGCATAGCCCCGCCCCATGCGCTCGACCTGCAGCTTGCCCGCGCGCAGGTAGATCTCGAGCAGGGCGGTGATCTCCAGCTCGCCCCTGGCCGAGGGCCGGACCCGGGCGGCAAGTTCGGGCGCTTCGCTGTCCAGGAAGTACAGCCCGGTCACCGCGTAGTTCGACGGCGGCCTGGCGGGCTTTTCGATGATCTCGCGGGCCGCGCCCTCGGCATCGAAGCCGACGACGCCGTAGCGCTGCGGATCCGCGACGCGATAGCCGAAGACCGTGCCGCCCTGGGACCGGGCATCGGCCTTGGCCAGCATCTCGGGCAGGGCGTGGCCGAAGAACAGGTTGTCGCCCAGCACCATGGCCGAGGGCGCGCCGTCCAGGAAGTCCGCGGCCAGCAGATAGGCCTGGGCCAAGCCGTCGGGGCTGTCCTGTACCAGATAGTGCAGCGAGATGCCCCATTGGCTGCCATCGCCCAGGGCGCGCTGGAACTGCGCCTGATCCTGGGGTGTGGTGATCACCGCGATGTCGCGGATCCCGCCCAGCATCAGGACCGAGATCGGGTAGTAGATCATCGGCTTGTCGTAGATCGGCAGCAGCTGTTTCGAGAGCCCCATCGTGATCGGGTAAAGCCGCGTGCCCGAGCCTCCGGCCAGGATGATGCCTTTGCGTCTGGTCATGATCGGGCTCCGGGATCGTGCAGGAAACGGGTCAGGATAGGGGCCGGGCTGTCGCGCCGGTCGGGCCGGTCGCGCCGGGGCCCGGCGGGGTGGGCGGGACAGTCGCGCCATGGGCCGATACCGCCCGGGAGATCCGCGGGATCGTCATCCCTGCCCCCCGGTGCCCAGCCGTTGCCCCACGCCCGCGCGCCCCTGCAGCGCGCGCCACCACCCGGTGTTGTCCAGATACCACTGGACGGTGCGCTCCAGCCCCTCGTCCAGCGTGCAGGCGGGGCGCCAGCCCAGCTCGTCCCGGACGCGCGCGGGGTCGATGGCATAGCGCAGGTCGTGCCCGGCCCGGTCCTGCACATGGGTGATCTGATCCGCATAGGGCCGCGCGCCGGGGCGCTTGCGGTCGAGGATGGCGCAGAGGCGCTGCACCAGGTCGATGTTGCGGGCCTCGGCCTCGCCGCCGATGTTGTAGCTGCGCCCGGTCCGGCCGCGTTGCAGCACCAGCAGCAGGGCCTCGGCGTGATCCTCGACGAACAGCCAGTCGCGCACGTTCAGCCCCTGCCCGTAGACCGGGATCGGCAGGCCGGCCAGGGCGTTCAGGATCACCACCGGCACCAGCTTTTCCGGGAACTGGAAGGGGCCGTAGTTGTTCGAGCAATTGCTCAGGACGACCGGCAGCCCATAGGTTTCGTGCCAGGCCCGCACCAGGTGGTCGCTGGCCGCCTTCGAGGCGGCATAGGGCGAGCGGGGGGCATAGGGCGTGTCCTCGCTGAAGCGGCCCGTCTGGCCCAGCGTGCCATAGACCTCATCCGTCGAGACATGGTGAAACCGGAAGCTGTCCGGCCGGCCCTGCGCCTGCCAATAGGCCCGGCTGGCCTCGAGCAGGGTGAAGGTGCCGCCCACATTGGTGTCGATGAAGGTGCCCGGCCCGTCGATCGAGCGGTCCACATGGCTTTCGGCGGCCAGATGCATGACCGCATCGGGCCGATGGGCGGCCAGGATCCGGTCCAGCGCGGCGCGATCGCGGATGTCGGCCCGTTCAAAGACATGCTGCGGATTGCCGTCCAGGCTGGCAAGATTGTCCAGGCACCCGGCATAGGTCAGCGCATCCAGCGAGATCACGGTATGGCCCCGCGCCACCGCCAGCCGCGCCACCGCCGAGCCGATAAAGCCGGCCGCCCCGGTCACCAGAAGCTTCATCATGCGTCACCATATGGGATTGGGCTGTAGTCGAAGGGGCTGTCGAGGCTGGCCAGGCCGGGGGCCTCGGCATCCTTGTCCGACAGGATCGGCGGCCCCTGCAGGCCCCAGTCCACGGCGATCTCCGGATCATCGAAGCGCACGGCCCCCTCGCAGTCCGGCGCATAGTAGCCGGTGCATTTATAGCAGATCTCGGTATCGGGCGCGCGGGTCACGAAGCCATGCAGGAAGCCTTGCGGGATCAGCATCTGCAGGCCGTTCTCGGCGCTCAGCTCATGGCCGACCCACTGGCCATAGGTCGGGCTGCCCCGGCGGATATCCACGGCCACATCGAACAGCGCGCCGGCGGCGCAGCGCACCAGCTTGTCCTGGGCATGGGGCGGCGCCTGGAAATGCAGGCCCCTGACGGTGCCGGCGCGCGCCGATCGGGACTGATTGTCCTGCACAAAGTCCAGCGCGATCCCATGGGCGGCCAGCGTCCTGCGGTTCCAGGTTTCGCAAAAGACGCCCCGGGCGTCCCCGAACCGTGCGGGCTGCAACAGAAGCACTCCGGGCAGGGCGGTCTTGGTGATCTGCACGGGCGGGCGCTCCTTGAGATGTGTCCCCCGGGCTTAGCAAGCAATCGCCGGCTTGTCACGCGAGCGAGACAGCCCCCGGCCTTGCCTGCGGCGGCCGCGCCGACAGGGGCTGCGGGGGGAGGGGCCGGGCCATGGTCCCGGGGTCACGGCGGGCCCAAGCTGTCCGACCGTGGCCGGGCGCGCCGGACCTGTTGCGTTCCGCATGGCCTCAGACCTGCGTCTCTCACGCAGGCCCGGCTCTGTCCGGGCCATGCCCGTTCTCCCTGCGTCTCGGCAGGACAGGGGAAAGCGACAGGTCTGATTTGCGCTGTGGATGTAAATCCACTATCCAGAATTCGCACTTCGTTTATGAAGCCACCCGCCTGCAGGAAAAGGCCTCAGAATCAAGGTTATGTTAATATTTCGGGGCGGGCAGCGCCGCGGGTTCGCGGCAGAAGATCCTGACGGCCCCGATCCTGGTCAAGGCCTCGTTAACCGGATGGCAACCAGGAGCCCTGTGAAATCGCGCCATGGACCCCGCCCCTCATATGGATGATCCGCATCACGCCGCCCCCCTCGTCATCTGCGGCGTCGGAGGCAGCGGCACGCGGGTCGTGGCGGGGGCGGTTCAGGCCCTGGGGGTGGATATCGGCTGCTGCCTCAATCCGTCGCTCGACAACCTGTGGTTCACCTTTCTGCTGCGGCGGCGCGACTGGCAGGAGACCTGGCCCGCCAGGTCCGAGATCGAGGCGGCGCTGACGCTTTTCGCGCGCTGCAGCCGTGGCGGGACGGATCCCCGGGATCGGGCCCGGCTGCAGGCCGAGATCGCCGCGCGCGGCGCCGGGTTTCGCAGGGAAATTCACCCCGACATGGCGGATTTGGCCCTGAACGGCCTGCGGGATGGTCCCGCCTGTCCCCGAACGGGGGCCTGGGGCTGGAAAGAGCCCAATGCGCATCTCTTCCTGCCGGATATCGCGCGGGTCTTTCCCGGCGCCAAGGTGGTCTTCCTGTTGCGGTCGGGACCGGACATGGCGCTGTCGGGGAACCAGAACCAGCTGCGCCACTGGGCGGCGCGCTTTGGTCTGCCGCAGCCTCCGCCGGGGCAGGTGCCCGCCGCCCTTGCGCTCGACTTCTGGCTGCGGGCCAACCGGCGGGCATTGCACCATCTGGCCCGCCATTTCGGCCCCCGCGCGCTGGTGCTGCGCTACGAGGATCTCTGCAGCACCCCCGCGCCCGTCCTGCGGCACCTGGCGGATTTCCTGGAGATCCCGGTGCCGCGGTCGGTGCTGCAGGGGCTCGCCGACGGGGTCCATCCGGTTCGGCCCCGGGCCGCGGAGGACAGGCAGGAGGCCATGCCCGCGGCGCGGATTGCGGCGGCGCGCGCGCTTTATGCGCGATACGCCTATGACACCACGGCCCGGTCCGTCATCCGCCGCCAGTCGGTTCCGTCCGAGAAGGCCATGACGGCCCCCCCGCTTTCGTCGGGAACATAGATCATGCAGCCCGCCCCCATGGCCGCCGGATCCGGCAAGCCCGCAACCGCAAAGCTGCCCGGCCGCACCCCGCCGGCGAATTCGGTCCGCCGCGGTGTCGCATAGAGGAACATATGATCCACGTCCTTGCCATGATCGCGCAGCTTGAAAGACCCGCCCTGCACCGTCTTGAAGCGCCAGTTTCCGCCCGAGGCGTCGTCGATCAGCTCGAATTGCGCGCCCCCTGCCCCGCCGGTGTTGCGGACGCAGATCGTGGGTCCGGTGGCGTTGATGGCCACCCCCAGCGCATAGCTCGTATCCGCATCGGGTCCGATGCCCACATGGCCCGTCGCCGGGTCCACCCGCAGCGCCTGCCGCCAGGTCGCGCCGTCGTCGCTGACCTTGATGGCAAAGCCGTCGCTGCCGGCGGTGCCCATCTCGGCCCGGCCCGACCAGCCGGTCTGGAACAGCAGGCTGGCGGTGTCGCTGGCCGTGGCCTTGTTCACCTTGACCTGATGCCCCGCGCCATCGTGGCTCAGCAGCACCGCCTCGGCGGCCACGGCCAGCCGGTTGGTGGCATCCGCCGTGGCATTGACCCCCAGCAGGTCGGTCGGCTGGATCCCCCAGGCGCCATCCTGCCAGACATGGGCCACGCCGGTGCTGGCCAGCCGGGCCTGCCAGCCCTCCCGGGGGGCGATGAAGATCCATCCCCCGCCGCTGAAACCGGCCAGCTGATGCGCCTGTCCGGCCCAATCCCCCGTGGGCGCGGCGCCGAGGGCAAAGATCGTGCCCTCCACCGGCGCGGCGGGCGGCGTCGCGGCCTCGAAGGCCTGCACGGTCAGCTGCACCAGCAGGTCGAGCCGGGCCAGTGCCTCGTTATGCGTGACATGTTTCTGCGCCTGGGAGGGCGCCAGCAGGGGCAGGGTCAACCGGGGAGAGGTCTGGGACATCGGGCGCTCCATTCTGTGCGCCGGGCACCCTTGCAGCGATCCCTGAACGGTTCGGTAAGAGGACGCGCGCCATGGTAAGGAAACCTTTGGATTTCTTCCTGATCGGGGCCCAGAAAAGCGGCACCACCGCGCTGTTCGCCAAGCTGACGGCCCATCCCGGCATCGTCGCCCTGCCGCAGAAGGAACTGCATGTCTTCGACCGGCCGGACCCGGACCCGGCCCGGTTCGACCGCGCCTTTGCCGGGGCCGATCCCGCGCTGCTCTGGGGCGAGGCGACGCCGGCCTATCTTTACTGGCCCGGCGCGGTCGAGGCGCTGGCGCGCTACAACCCCGGGGCGCGGATCCTGGTGATCCTGCGCGATCCGGCCGAGCGGGCGCTGTCGCACTGGAAGATGCAACGCGCCCGCGGGATCGAGCCGCTGTCGTTCGAGGCGGCGATCTCGGCTGTCGGACGGGCCCGGGTCCGGGACGGGGGAGACCGCGAAAAGCGGCTCTATTCCTACGTCGAACGCGGCTTCTACGCCGATCAGATCGCCCGGCTGCTGCGGCATTTCCCGCGCGATCAGATCGCCTTTTGCCGGACCGAAGACCTGTTGCGGGATGAGGCGGGGCTGCTGGCGCGGCTCTTTGGCTTCCTGGGCGTGGAGGCCGGGCTGCGCGTTGAGACGGAAAAGATGATCCGCCCGAACGACAATGCCGCCGTGCAGGTCGAGGCCGGTGCGGCGCTTGCCGGGCTCACCGCGCTTTATGGGCAGGATATACGCCGGACCGGGGCGCTGACCGGGATGGCGCTGGAGGCCTGGCTTGCAGGGCCGCGCCAGGCCAGCGGATAGCCGAAGAGGGCGGCGGCGTCATCCCCCGGGGGGCCCTATCCCCCGCCGGTTCAAGGCGGGGGCCGGTGCAATCAGGGGAAAGGCGATCCGGCCCAGGGCCTTCCGGCCTCGCGGCATCAGGCCTTGCCCGGGCAAGGCCCTGCCCCTCACCCCTTCCGGAACGAGGCCTGCATGATGTGGATCTCGTCATAGGCCGAAAAGTCGAAGGGCTTGGCCATGTTCTTGCTCTCCGAGGTGTTCAGGATGAACGTGCCGGTCACGGGCGGGGTGTAGTCCAGCATCGCGTAATCCCGCTTGTAGAGCATGTAGAGATGGGTCAGCGCCTCTTCGGACAGCGGCTCGCGGTCCGGCTTCTCGCGGCGGTTCAGCTCGGGCAGCACCAGCTTCTCCTCGGGCATGCCCTGCCCGATCAGGATGTCGCGGAACCGGTCCTGCCAGGTCTCGTCCTCGAACCGCAGGATGTCGTCGACATGCGTCGTGTCCCCGATCGACAGGAAGTAATGCTGCGGACAGAAATGCACATAGGAGGGGTCGTAGCGGATATTCGTGGTGTTGAGCTCGAAGACGAATTCCTCGACCGACTTGCGCGCCCGGTAGTTGTGCTGGGAAAAATGCTGCTCGACCGAGGAGTAGAACCGGTCCAGCGGATCGCGCACCACCGTGATGGCGCGGTACTTGCGGACCTGGCCCAGCAGGTTCGGCGGCAGATCGATCAGCGGCATATGCGCCGTATCGCCATAGCGCTGATGGCGCGGCATCCAGTTCCAGCCCCATTGCTGGAACCGCCCGGGGTCGGCCTCCTGGATCATCGTGCGGATCGAGGTTCCGGCACATTTGGGAATGTGGATGAAACAGAACTTGTAGTTGTCCGAAATGATCATCTGCGTCTCACTATGCGGCCTGCGGCGTTGCGCAACCGTCGCAGCACCGTCTTCAGGGCCACGATGGTCGCTTCACCGGTCATTTTTTTTTTAGCAGTTCGATCTGCCAGTTTGCCTTGAAGGCATCCCAGTCCGCGACCAGGCGGGGGTGGGGGCTGGGATAGGCCTCGCGGACCCCGGGCAGCAGATCCGCCAGGTAGCGCTTCTGCGGGCCGAAATAAAGATGCACGAAGGGGATGTCCTCGCGGATGACAATGGTCTTGTCATTGGCATCGCAATAGAGGTTCAGCATCTCTTCATCGTCCACCCCACCGGTGGCGACCTTGCTCCAGAGGTCGCGGCGGAACAGCATGACGTTGATCGAATAGCGCACCTTGGGATCGAAGACGACCGGACCCAGATCCGCGGTCAGCGCCCGGAAGCGCTCTGGCTGCAGGGTGGTTTCCTCGTGGATCCAGCGCGCCAGATGCGGGAACTGCCAGACCGTGCCCCAGCCGCCGGGATCGGCTTCGCCCGGGCCGGCGATGCGGAATTCCTGGTAGCCGGGCACATATTCCCCGGCCATGTGGCTCTGCGCCATGATCGCGCCATAGGCCTCGCGCAGCGCGGGCAGCCGGGTCAGGCGGTGGAAGCCGTAGGGGTTGTTGTTCACCAGGCCGCTGACATAGGCGATCTTGTCCGGGTCCTGTTCGGCATAGGTCTCGATCAGCCCTTCCAGCCAGCCCGGGGTGATCGGAAAGGCGTCGTCGTCCAGCTTGAGGATGTATTCGGCATCGATATGGTTCTCGATCGCATCCTGGATCCCGAAGAACGCCGGCTGGGCCTTCATCGGGTTCAGCCAATGGACCCGGCCATAGTTCTGCCGAGCGGTGAAACGGCACATGTCCTCGCAGATATCCGCGCCGGGCAGGCCGTGGCAGTTGGACAGAAGGTAGACCGGCACCGAGGCGGGCGTGGTCGCCAGGACCTGGCCGATGGTGATGTCGAGCGCCTCGAAATCATTGCAGGTCAGGATGAGGATCGCTGTGTTGGAAAGAGAAATCATGGCGTGGTCCGACCGTCTTTATAGGCTTTGAGCAACCGTTTCCGGCCGCCGTAGAGGCGCGCGATCAGCCAGAGCGCGTGCAGGAACCGGAAGGGGGCTGCAGCCTGGCGTTTGCGCAGATACGCGGTGTCGGTGAAGGGGATCACATCCAGATAGGCGCCCTGCCCGCGTGCGTGCAGAAGCGGGTTGCTTTCCACGATCGGCAGCGGATCCGAGGTCGACCAGGCCGAGGGCGTGATCCAGTCGCGCAGCAGCGCGCGGGGGGGCGGCCGGTCGCCGCCGCCCAGGCGGGGCCGGGCCTGTTTCCGGCTCTGATCGCTGGCTTCCGCCTCCTGCGCAAGATCCCTGGCCGTCAGCGCCTTGGGCTGCGGCGGGATGGGCTGCGGCCGGGAAGCCATGGCGCGCACCCGCTTGAGCGTCTGGCCGATGTCCGAGGCCTGCAGCGCCGCCGGTCCGGCCAGGAAATCCGCCAGGGCGGCGTTGAACATCTTCTGACGGTCCGCCTGCAGGCTCAGCATCAGGTAGCCTGCGATGCGCACCAGCTGCTTGAGCGACAGGCTCAGGCGATCCGCGTTGCGGGCCCGCAGGATCAGGTCGTTGCGGATGTCGTAGTAGTAATAGGCCGGTGCGCCCTCTTCGCCATGGGCCACCACCAGGTTGGGGGGCACGACGGTCACCACGTCCTGGCGCCGGCTTTCATAGCCGAACATGATGTCGTCGCGCTTGATGAACTGCTTTTCCGGCATCGCCGGGGCCGGCCCGTCGAGATCCACCATCAGGCTCCACCAGCCGCTGAAATCGGCCTCGTAGAAGCCATAGACGCGGTGGCGGTCCCAGCCCTGCAGATCGGTGAAGGGATTGATCAGGTCGATCCCGAAGGTATGGGAAGCCGAGACATTGGCCCCCTGCTCCTTCACGATCCGTCCGGCCGTGTTCAGGATTTCGGCCATGGTGCCCACATGCATGCCGCGGGCGAAGCAGGACATGGCATAAAGCCGGTCGATGAAATCCGGCAGGATCGCGATATCGTCGTCCATGATGACGAAATGGCGGTATCCCTTTTTCCTGAAATGGGCATGCCCCGCCAGGAAACCGCCGGTGCCGCCGACGTTGGGCAGCGGCTTGACCTCTGCCATGTCGGGGGCTTCGGGCAGCGGATCGCCGTTGTTGACCACCAGGATGTCCAGCATCCCCGCCCCATAGGCCGCGCTTTCGGCCAGGGTCGCCAGGTTGGGCAGCAGGTAGGCGGCCTTGTTGTAGGTGGTGATCGACACCCCCAGAGGCTGCAGCCTGTCCGGTTTCGGCGCGCTCCAGGCCAGCAGGTCGACCGACAGGGCACCCGCCCAGCTGAGCTCGAAATACAGCCGGTAGGGCTTGCCGCTCAGGGCGACGGGCAGGGCAAGATCCGCGACGCCGGTCCCGGTCTCTTCATGCAGCAGCTCCGGGGCCAGGTTCGCCGTGCGGGTCAGGATGCGCAGCCGCCAGCTCGGCGCCGAGAAACGCGCCAGGCCGGTGACCTCCTCGAGGCCGCAGATGCGGTGGTAATGTTCCACCGGCAGGGCGTTCAGCACGGAATCGTAGCTGCGGGTCCGCCTGTGCTCCGAGGTGACGAAATGCGGCGCGTCCCGGTCGATATAGGCCCCGTTGACCTTGTCGGGATTGCCGAAGCGGTCGTCCTCGATGCAGCGCATCAGGATCAGGTGGTCCGTCCCGCCGACCTTGGTCGTCAGGGCGGCGGCGCTGTCTTGAGGCCGGGTCATGCGCCGACCGCCTCGCCCGCGCGGGTCAGGCACATGTAGACCTTCCATCGAGAGCGACAGCCGCCTGCAGGAAAAGTAGCGGGGCGGATAAATATCGGAGTTCTGGTTTTTGCCACGGTGGCCTCTTCACATTTAAGCGCTATCGGATGAGCCTAGCTGGTCCATAAGCCGAGAAATTCTCGTTCCTCCAGGATTAAGCTGCCGAGCTACTTTTAGTATTTTTGAAGCGGCGAAGGGGTGTTTTTTGATGACAATTTCCGCCGCATCTGCAAGCGCCATACCATTCGCCACCGAAGCCTGGTTGATGAAACTTCCCAACAAAGCTGGAGAGGCCTTCAAAAAGTACTCCTCAAAGCTTTCAGCTTGCTCTTCGGAGTCGACGTCCTCCACGACATCATCCGAGAACGTCACACCGCCCGGGAGCATCGCAAGTCTTTCATTTTCCTCATCAAAGGCGCGGAGGAAAGCAGTGCTTTCAGATCTTGACGCCTTCAATTTTCCGCCAGTGTTGGAAATAAACCCATTCTTCCAGAGCTTTTTTATGTCGGCCTGGCTCACGCCACTTTGCCTCAAAAGCAAAGAGAGGTAAACTGCGTTTCTCTGGATGGATTCATTTACTCGCCCAACTTCAAGAAAATTACGATCATCCACCCCTATCGCTTCATATATATCCTTTGCAATATCTCCGCGTTTGGAAACAGTTGCATCATAGTCCCGAATAATAAAATCAGCACCGGTGAAGATTATTTGCCAATCCATTATCCTTTGATGGAAATCAAGGTAGTGACGAACCTCAGGTGTAATTGTGGGAAGCGGTCGCAACTCCGTACCAAAAACAACCGCTGACTGAGGCGTGCGACCACTCTGTGCCTTGTGGGACAAGGCCAGCTTGTCTTGCCTTCGAAGGTAGATAACAATCGTGATCTTGGAGAAATGCCTTTGCAGCGTATCGCTTAGATCGGCAATCGCCTGTGGATTCAAGAAAAAGAAATCCTCTGCCGAAATTATTGTTTTCGACGCGCTTGAAGAAAGGCAGCTTTCCAGCTTCCTCAGGCCATTTGGCCAGAGCCAGAACTCAGGAAAGGATCCATCCTTTGTAAAATTAACGATATGACCCCAGTTTGAGGGCATATTTCTTTGACGGCAGAATGAGTAGCCTTGCGCAAGAAGTGCGCTCTCGTTCTTCACGCAGCTTTTTTGAAATGCGGATGTCCCAGTTTTATGACACCCGATATGTAGATACAAAGTCTTTTTCATTACGAAAACCTTATCAATCCATACTCGCCGCTACTGAAAACTCCGCGCCACGTCCAGCGCCTCGCGGATGGTCACATCCATGTCGAGATAGCGATAGGTGCCCAGCCGGCCCACGAAGGTGACGTTCCCGACCTTTTCGACCAGCGCCTCGTACTCGGCCAGCAGGGCTTTCTCCTTCACCTGGCGGATCGGGTAGTAGGGGATGTCGTCCGGCCCGCAGGCGCGCGAGAATTCGCGGTAGCACACCGACCCCTCATGCTCTTCCCAGGGGGCGAAATGCTTGTGCTCGGTGATGCGGGTAAAGGGCACGTCTTCCTCGCCGTAGTTCATCACGGCGCAGCCCTGGTAATCGCCCTCGTAGGTGAAGCGTTCGAAATCCAGCGTGCGGTAGCCAAGCCGCCCCAGCTCATAGTCGAAGAACCCGTCCAGCGGGCCGGAATAGAACACGTGGTCATAGTCATCCGCCTGGGCGCGGGTGAAGGCGGTGTTCAGATGCACGGTGATCGCGGGATGATCCAGGATCCGCTCGACCATGGCGGTATAGCCGTTCTCGGGCATGCCCTGGAAGCGGTGGAAGAAGTAGTTGTCGTCGTAGTTGAACCGCACCGGCAGCCGCTTGAGGATCGAGGCGGGCAGATCGCGCGGGCTCATGCCCCACTGCTTGATCGTGTAGCCCTTGAAGAAGGCCTCGTAGAGATCGGGGCCGACGAAGCGCAGCGCCTGCTCCTCGAAGGTCTGGGGGTCGGTGATCGAGGTATCGGCCTGCTCCTCGATAAAGGCGCGCGCCTCGTCCGGGCGCAGGGTCTTGCCGTAGAACTGGTTGATCGTGTGCAGGTTCACCGGCAGCGAGAACACCTGACCCTTCGAGGTCGTCTTGACCCGGTTCTTGTAGGGCAGGAAGGTCTCGTACCGGTTGACGTAGTCCCAGACCTCTTCGTCGTCGGTGTGAAAGATGTGGGGGCCGTAGACATGCACCATCACGCCCGTGTCCGCGTCGCGCACCGTATGGCAGTTGCCGGCCACGTGGTCCCGGGCCTCCATGATCGTGATGCGGTGGCCCGCTTCGGCCAATGTGCGCCCGATGACCGCACAGGACAGTCCTGCGCCGACAAGAAGAATATGCATGCAGAAAGACCTTGCTTACCTATCGTTTGCTGCCAGCGGCCCCGCCGGAGGCCCTGGATGAGGACCGCAGGGATGACCCCGGGGGACACCTGCCACGGAATGGCGGCTTCTGGATGTCATATCCCAAATCAGGGGACAAGGTGCAGGCGGCGCCACCGGCGAATTTCCGGACAGCGCCCGGCTGTCCCGGGCAGATTTTACGCCCGGCCCGCGCGCTCCGGCCCGCCGGGCACGGGCGCAGGGGCCGCCCTGCCCGGCATGCGGACAGGGCGGCAAGAGACGGTCGGGGCGGCTCAGAACACCTCGAAATCACCCGGGCCAAAGCTTGCAAGGCTTTCGTTCGATTCCACCAGAACCACCAGCGCGCCCGCGTAGTAAATGCCGACCACATCCGCCGCGCCGCCGTCATAGAGGAAGGTCACGGCGCCGTCGCCGCCCTCGCGGTCGATCACGATATGGTCGACCCCCAGCTCGAAATCGTCGATTTCGTCCCGGCCCCCGGTGATGGCGTTGAAATAGAAGGTATCGGCCCCGGCCCCGCCCTGAAGCGAATCGTCGCCCGCGCCGCCTTCGAGCGAGTCGTTGCCCGCGCCGCCGAACAGGACGTCATTGCCCAGCCCGCCGCGGATCAGGTCGTTGCCGTCCTCGCCGAAAAAGACATCCTCCCCACCGCGGCCCTCGATCGTGTCGTTGCCGAAACCGGCAAAGACCGTGTCGTTGCCCAGCAGGTCGTCCGTGCTGGAGCCGTGGTAATAATCGTCGCCCTGGTTGAGGTAGACAAGGTCGTCGCCTTCATCGCCATAGACGGTGTCGCTGCCCTCGCCGCCCCGGATGGTATCGTCGCCCTGGCCGCCATAGATCATGTCGTTGCCGGTGCCGCCCAGCATGGAATCGCTGCCCTGATCGCCAAAGAGCGTATCCGCCCCCAGCCCGCCGTACAGCACCTCGTTGCCGGTCCCGCCATAAAGCGCGTCATCGCCGCTGCCGCCCGACAGCGTGCTGTCCCCCGAGGCGCCATAGAGCGTGTCATTGCCGTCCTCGCCATTGAAGAGATCGTTGCCGCCCTCGCTGTAGAGCCGGTCATCGCCGAAACCGCCAAAGACCGTATCCTGCCCCAGCGCGCCGCCCTGGTCCTCGTCGAAGAAGATGTCGTTGCCCTGGTTGAGGTAGACCAGGTCGCGCCCGTTGCCGCCATGGACGGTGTCGGCGCCCTCGCCGGCGTGGATCGTGTCGAACTGGTCGCCGCCATCAAGCCGGTCGTGGCCGGTGCCGCCGAAGATCAGGTCGGCGCCCGCCTCTCCGTGAAAGACATCGTCGCCGCCGCCGCCCTCGATCGTATCGTTCCCCAGCCCGGCCCAGACCGTGTCCTGGCCATGTTCGCCCTCCTGGGCGGTGTCGACGAAGATGTCGTTGCCCTGGTTCAGATAGACCTCGTCGCGCCCGTCGCCGCCATGGACGGTGTCGCTGCCCTCGCCGGCATGGATGGTGTCGTACTGGCCCCCGCCGAAGATCAGATCGGCGCCCAGGCGGCCAAAGATCAGGTCGTTGCCATCCTCGCCATGAAAGACGTCATCGCCGTTGCCGCCCTCGATCGTGTCGTCGCCGAACCCGGCAAAGACCGTGTCCCGGCCGTGCTCGCCGCCCTGGGTGTTGTCGTGGAAGATGTCGTTGCCCTGGTTCAGGCGCACCATGTCGCGCCCGTCGCCGCCATGCACGGTGTCATCGCCCTCGCCGGCATGAATCGTGTCGTATTGGCCCCCGCCATGGATCAGGTCGTTGCCCAGGCGGCCAAAGATCAGGTCGGCGCCGTCCTCGCCGTAAAAGGCGTCATCGCCGTTGCCGCCCTGGATCGTGTCGTCGCCGAACCCGGCAAAGACCGTGTCCCGGCCGTGCTCGCCACCCTGGGCGTTGTCGTGGAAGATGTCGTTGCCCTGGCTCAGAAAGGCCAGGTCGCGCCCGTCCCCGCCATAGACCGTATCGTTGCCCGCGCCGGCATGGACCGTGTCGTACTGCCCGCCGGCCTCGATCAGGTCATTGCCTTGCCCGCCCCAGATCGCGTCCTCACCCGCGCCGCCCCGCAGGATGTCGTGGTTGATGCCGCCGAACATGACGTCGTCAAAGCCGGAGCCACGGACCGTCACGGGCTGGGTCAGCAGATCTGCGAACTGCGGGTCCAGCAGCTCTGTCATGTCCAGTGCCGCCCCCGCGCCGGCGGCGTTCAGGGTGATCGGGCCACCGCTGTTGAACAGATCGGCAAGCGGCTGCAGGCTGCCCCAGGCGGCGGCGTCCAGCGCCTGGACAAGATCGACCAGGCCCCAGTTGATCCCGGTGACCGTGCCCTGCACCGCGCCCTCGGCAAAAACCGAAACCCCGCTCACCACACCGGCGCTCGGCTCCCCATCCAGGAACTGGAAGCCCGTGCCGGTGATGGTCGTCCTGTGGTCCGTCGCGGGGTTGAAGAGGACCACCTGCGTGCCGCTGGCAGACAGAACGTCCGGGTCGAAATCGTCAAAATCGTCAAAAAAGGCATCGCCCAGGAAGCTGGTATTCGTCCCGGGGAAAGTGAATGTCGTCATTGGTGTCCGTCCCTGCGCGGCTTATGCTATGCCCCGGGCCGCTCACCGACCAGGGCGTCAAAACAAAATATGTATAGACCTCATGAGCCTACAGGGGCCGCGGCGCCCCCTGCAAGCCTCGGCGCTCCCGGCGCCCTTGTCATCTCCCGACACCGCCCCTGCCCCCCGGAACCCGACACCGCCCCCCCCCGCCGGACCCGGCACAGGACCCGGCATCGGGCGCAGGCCCTCCCCCTTGCGCGCCCGTCGGCGGCCTCTCCCGCGCCGGGCCGGGCCGCTTGACCGGAGGCGGTCCAGAGACCTGCCCGGGCGCTGCAAAAACGTTTCTGGATATGGCAAAACCGGGATAAGGTCCTGCTGACCCCAACAGGCCGCGCGCCACCGGCCCCAGGACGCGGCAGAGACCCCATGTTCGCTTTGCGTATGATCAGTGTCGGATTTTGCCTTGCCATGACCCTTCCCGGGAATGCCTCTGCCAGCAGCCCCGACAGAACCGTGGTCCGCCTGCACTGCGCCCCCGAAAACCTGAGCCCGGCCCTGCGCCAACCCCTGTGCCAGCAGCTGCTGCAGGGGCTGATGCAGGTCGTCCCCCGCGCCGCGCCGCGGCTGGTGGCGCAGGACCAGTGGCAGCCCCGCCGCGCCGGGGATATCTCTGTCCGCCTCGCGCTGTCTGCCGGTGCGGGCCGGCTGCTGTGGCAGCAGGGCCCGGACGGGGCGCTGCGGACCGGACCGGAGGTTCCCCGTCCTGCGGCGGTTTCCCCGCAGGCCGGGACGATCGGGGCCTTCGCCGATAGCCTGGCCATCTCCATCCGCCCCATGCTGGCCCGGAGCCTGCCAGGCAGGACTTTGCCGTAAGATTTCGATAGAGGTACGATTTTCATGTGCAATATCTGCCTGCTGACACAGAACTTCGACCCGCGGCGCCACGCCCCGGGCGCCCCGGCCTTTGCCAATATCACCGAAACCCACGACGCTGCGGAAAGCACATCGACCACCTATTCGATGACCCCCGGCGACACGTTTTACGGCACCATTTCCAATGCCGATGACGAGGATTGGATCCGCATCGCGCTGACCGCCGGGACGACCTACGAGATCTCCCATGCCGGCATTGGGCTCAGCGACCCCTACCTGCGCATCTACGATGCCTCGGGCAACCAGATCGCCTATGACGACGATGGCGGGGATGGCTATGACGCCCTGCTGTCCTTCACCCCCACGACCGGCGGCACCTATTACATCTCGGCCGATGCCTATGGGTCCGATACCGGCAGCTATGCGCTCTCGGTCTCCGAAGCCGCGCCGCCTCCGCCGCCCGCCGGCGGGGAGGGGACGCTGGCCCAGCTGGCCCGCTACCTGCAGGAAGGGGCCGAGGGGATTTCCCGCACCTTCGATACCAGCCTGTCGACCATGATCACCGTCAACCTGAGCGGGCTGACGACCGAGGGGCGGCAGCTGGCCCGCTGGGCGATGGAGGCCTGGGAAATGGTGGTGAACCTCGATTTCGTCGAGGTGTCCTCGGGGGAGATGATCACGGTCGACGACGAGGACAGCGGCGCCTTCGCCTATTACCCCAACTCCGGCTCCACCAGCATCGCGGAGGGAGACAATACCAACGGCGTCGAACTGAATATCGCGCAGGACTGGCTGCCCGCCTATGGCACCACGCTCGACAGCTATTCCTTCCGGACCTTCGTCCATGAATTCGGCCATACCATCGGGTTGCATCACCTGGGGGATTACGACGCCTCGCAGGGGGCCATCACCTATGAAAACAGCGCCTATTTCAGCAATGACAGCTGGCAGATCTCGGCGATGTCCTATTTCAGCCAGACGGACAACACCTCGATCAATGCCTCCTACGCCTATACCAGCGGGGCGATGATGGCCGACATCCTGGCCATCCAGGACTTTTACGGCCCGCCGGATGCCAACAGCGCCACGGCCGGGGACACCATCTATGGGCAGGGGTCCAATCTGGGCAATTACATGGACCAGATCTTTGCCTGGTTCGCCACCGGTGCAACCTCTGCAAACGTGACGGGCAACCCGATGGCCTTTACGGTCTATGACCGGGACGGGATCGACAGCTTCGACTTTTCCTTCATGACCGAGGCCGCGCGCCTGGACATGCGGGTGAGGCAGTTTTCCGACTTCGGCAGTGCCATCGGCATCATGGGCATCGCCCATAACACCATCATCGAACACGCGATCACCGGGTCGGGCAACGATACGGTGACGGGCAATGTCGCGGCCAACCGGATCACCACCAACGGGGGGCATGATCTGGTCCTTGGCGGCGACGGCCATGACACCGTGCATGCCGGTGAGGGCAGTGACACCGTCCATGGCGGCAACGGGCGCGACCTGGTCTTTCTCAACCAGGGCGACGATGTCTTCCACGACAACGCCCAGGGCGGCGCGCTGGGGCGCGATACGGTCTGGGCCGGGCTCGGCGACGATACGATCGAGGGCGGCAACGGCGATGACCTGTTCCATGGCCAGGAGGGCAACGACCTGATCCATGGCCGGCTGGGCAACGACCTGATCTTCGGCGGAGACCAGTCCGATACCGTGCATGCCGGCGAGGGCAGAGATACGGTCCATGGCGGCAACGGGCGCGATCTGGTCTATCTCAACCAGGGCAACGATGTCTTTCACGACAATGCCCAGGGCGGCGCGCTGGGGCGCGATACGGTCTGGGCCGGGCTTGGCGACGATACGATCGAGGGCGGAAACGGCGATGACCTGTTCCACGGCGAGGCCGGGGCTGACCTGATCCATGGCCGCCTTGGCAACGACCTGATCTTCGGCGGCGATCAGTCCGATACCGTGCATGCCGGCGAGGGCAGTGACACCGTCCATGGCGGCAACGGGCGCGACCTGGTCTTTCTCAACCAGGGCAACGATGTCTTCCACGACAATGCGCAGGGCGGGGACCTGGGGCGCGACACGGTCTGGGCCGGGCTCGGCAACGACACGATCGAGGGCGGCAACGGTGGGGATCTGTTCCACGGCCAGCAGGGCAACGACCTGATCTATGGCCGCTTGGGCAATGACAGCCTCTATGGTGGCGATCAGTCCGACACGATCCACGGCGGCGAGGGCAACGACTTGATCTATGGCGGCAATGGCCAGGACCGGATTTACATGGGCGGGGGCAACGACCGCTACATCGACACCGGCCAGGGCGGCGATCTTGGCCGCGACACGATCACCGGGGGACCGGGCGAGGACAGCTTTGTCTTCGGGCCGGTGATCTCGCAGGATGTGATCACGGATTTCACCCTCGGCGTGGACGAGCTGGCGCTCGCCTCGGGCCTTGTCGGCGCCTTGAGCGCGGCGCAGGTGGCCGACGCCGCCTCGGTGACCGATACCGGTGTGCTGCTCGACTTTGGCGCGGGACAGTCGATCCTGCTGCTGGGGCTGAGCCATACCCGGGGGCTGGCCGAGGATATCGACATCTTCTGAGGCCCGCTGTCTGCTTTCGGGGCCGGGCCGGGGCCTAGGGACCGGGCCCCGCAGCCTTTGCTGGGCAGGCATGCAGAGGGCGCCCGAAAGGGCGGTCTTGCCGTCCCGCCCCGATGCCCGGCCCGCAAGATCCCGGCCTACAGGATCTGGAAATCCCCCCAGTCAACGCCGGACAGATCCTCGGCCGACTGCAGGATCGCCATGGCCGCCCCCTCCCAGGACACCGTGACCTCGTTCGCGGCGGCCTCATAGGCAAAGGTCAGCCCCCCCGCCCCGGTCTCCCCGGTCAGTACGAAGAGATCCTGCCCCGGGGTGAAATCGGTCACCACATCGGTCCCGGCCTGGCCTGTGACAAAGACAAAGCGATCCGCCCCATCGTCCCCGGTCAGCCGATCGCTGCCGCCGCCGCCATGCAGCGTATCGCGCCCCGCGCCGCCGCTCAGGCTGTCATTGCCCAAGCGGCCATGGATCAGGTCGTTGCCCTGCTGGCCGTGGAACAGATCCCCGCCGTTGCCGCCCTGGATCGTATCGTCGCCGAACCCGGCAAAGACCGTGTCGCGCCCCAGCGCGCCGCCCTGGGCATTGTCGTGGAAAACATCGTTTCCCTGGTTGAGATAGACCAGGTCGCGCCCGTTGCCGCCATGGACCGTATCGCTGCCCTCGCCGGCATGCACGGTATCGAACTGATCGCCGCCAAAGATCAGGTCGTTGCCAAGGCGGCCATGGATCAGGTCAGCCCCGGCCTCGCCGTGGAACAGGTCATCGCCGTTGCCGCCCTCGATCGTATCGTCGCCAAGCCCGGCAAAGACCGTGTCCCGGCCCAGGTCCCCGCCCTGCGCATTGTCGTGGAAAACGTCGTTGCCCTGGTTGAGATAGACCAGATCGCGCCCGTTGCCGCCATGGACCGTATCGCTGCCCTCGCCGGCATGCACGGTATCGAACTGATCGCCGCCGAAGATCAGGTCGTTGCCAAGGCGACCATGGATCAGGTCGTTGCCCTGCTGGCCATGGAACAGATCCCCGCCGTTGCCGCCCTCGATCGTGTCGTCGCCGAACCCGGCCCAGACCGTATCGCGCCCCGGATCACCGCCCTGGGCGTTGTCGTGGAAGACATCGTCGCCCTGGTTCAGAAAGACCAGGTCGCGCCCGTTGCCGCCATGGACGCTGTCCTGCCCCTCGCCCCCAAGGATCCGGTCATGGCCGTCGCCGCCGAAGATCAGGTCGTTGCCCGGGGCGCCGTCCAGGGTGTCATTGCCGCCGCCCCCCTCCAGCCGGTCATGGTGGTCCCCGCCATGCAGGCTGTCATTGCCCTCGCCCCCGAACAGGCTGTCATTGCCCAGCCCGCCCCGGATCGTGTCCGCGCCCGCCTCGCCGTAAAAGAGATCCCGGCCCATATCGCCCATGATCCGGTCGCTGCCCTCCCCGCCGAACACCGTATCGTTGCCCAGATCGCCCCCCTGGGCCGTATCCAGATAGACATCGTCCCCCTGCCCCAGCCAGGCCAGGTCCCGTCCCAGCCCGCCATCGACCGTGTCATGACCCGCCCCGCCCTGCAGCGTATCGAACTGGGCGCCGCCGAACAGCTGGTCATCCCCCGCATCGCCCTGCAGCAGATCCTCTCCCTCGCCACCCCAGAGACTGTCCTGGCCTGCCCCCCCGGCGATCACATCGCGCCCGCCCTCGCCATGGACCGCGTCGGAGGCCCCGCTTTCCGTCTCGCCCGCCGCGAAGGTATCGTTGCCCGCGCCCAGCCAGGCCAGATCCCGACCGGCGCCGCCGACCACCATGTCCGCGCCCCCGCGCCCGTGCAGCGTGTCGTGACCCTCGCCGCCCTCCAGGCGATCGTCGCCCGCCCCGCCGCGCAGCGCGTCCGGCCCGTCGAACCCCAGCAGCACCGCCCCGCCCTCCGGGGCCTGCAGCCGGTCCGCGCCGGCGCCGCCGCGGATCACCTCGGTCAGGATCAGCGGCGGGCGGTCGACCGTCCAGTCCAGCGCCGCCAGGACCTGGGCCTGGCTCAGGGGGCGACCGTCCGCACTGCGCAATTCCAGGCTGTCGCCACTGCCCCAGCTGATCTCGGCCCCCCAGGGGCGCTGGGTGATGGTCAGCCGGTCGGGCCCGTAGAGCATGGGCACATGGGACAGGTCGATGCGGTCCTCCCCGGCGGTGAAATCGGTGATCACCTCCCGCGCCCCATCCGCCACCAGCACAAAGCTGTCGCGCCCGGCCCCGCCGGTCAGCCGGTCCGCGCCCGCGCCGTCGATCAGCATATCCGCACCGGCCCCGCCGATCAGCGTATTGGCACCGGAGCCGCCTTCCAGCAGGTCGTCCCCGCCGGTCCCGGACAGCCTGCCGCTCTGCTGGAAAGCGGTGATCCCCTGCCCGGACAGATCATAGCCGAGCTGAACCAGCCCGTATCCGGTTTCACTGGCCGCCAGGATCGCCAGGCTGTCGCCGACCGCGGCCATCTCCAGGGCCGAGATCGACCCCAAACCGCTGCCCGGGGTCTCTTCTATCGTATCCAGATGCAGCAGCCGCCCGCCCGGCGACAGGGCAAACAGACTCAGCCCGCCATCCGCGCCGCCCGCCAGCACATAGGCGCGGCCCTCTGACTGGGCCGTGGCCAGCCCGGTGGCATGGCCGAACCGCGTCCCGTGACTGTCGAGGATATGATCGGTGATCCTCAGGTGGCCATCCTCTCCGATGGCCATCACGCTCAGGGCCGCGCCCGCCCCGTTGGCGGCCGCCGAAAGCACCACCCCATGGGCCACGCCCCCCAGCAGCACCGTCTCAAGCGCCAGGGGTTCGTCCTGCAGCCCCAGACCGTTCTCGGCGTTCAGGGTTTCCACCAGGCGCGGGGCCCCGCTGGCCGGATCGAGGGCAAACACGGTGATCCCCCCGCCCTCCCGCGAGAGCGTCAGCAACAGGTCGGCCCCGGCGCGGTCCGTCAGCCCGGCCATGGCCACGATCCCGCCCAGCCGGTCGGCCGCCGCCCCGGACAGCGCCGCGCCCGCGTCGAAGGCCGCGCCGGTCGGAACCTCCCTGTGCCAGATCAGCCCGCTGTCCTCGGAGGCGGCGTAGAGCACCCCGTTCAGGCTCAGCGCCAGGGCCCGGTCGAGACCGCCCTCGACGGTGACCTCCGCCTCGGTGAACCGGCCGGTGTCGCTGTCGATCACGCGGCCCTGCAGGGTGCCGTCGCCGCGACAGCCCGTCAGCGCCACCAGCCCCGCCCGGGTGTCGATCAGCGACAGGCCAAAACTGCCGATATCGGCGGCGCCGCGCCCGTGCGGCAGTTCATGCAGCAGCCGCGCCGCGCCGGACTCGGTGATGCGCACCGACATCAGCCCCCCGCCGGAACCGCCGGCCGCCAGGAAGATCGCCCCGCCCTCGCCCGACAGGGTCGTCATCTCGCGGATGTCGCGATGCAGGGCGTTCTCCGCCTCGAGAAGACGGCCGTTCCAGGTCAGCTCTGCCATGTGTCACCTCTGCGCTGTCCCGTGGGAATGCGCGCGGCGCCGGGCAGGCAGAGGGATGCAAAGAGGGCGACTTTGAGACGCTTGCGGCCAATTTGGCGCGTCTTCGATGCAAGCGGTCAGCCGGCCTGCATCAGGGTCTGGTGATAGGCGATGCCCTGCTCCAGATCCTCGAAGTAGCGGATCTGCCCCTGCTCCAGCACGATGGCCGCGTCGCAGAAGGCCCGGACATCGCCCATCGAGTGGCTCACCAGGATCGCGCCGCTGCGCTGCATGCGGTCGGCAAAGACCGCGCGGCTCTTGCGCTTGAAGGCGGCGTCCCCCACGGCGGTCACCTCGTCCACCAGGTAGGTGTCGAAATGGATCCCCATGGAGGCCCCGAAGGTCAGCCGCGATTTCATGCCCGACGAATAGGTCCGCACCGGCATGTGGAAATGCTTGCCGATATCGGCGAAATCCTCGACGAAATCGGCCAGGGCGTCGGTATCGACCCCGTAGATGCGCGCCAGGAAGCGCACGTTCTGCGCCCCGGTCATCTCGCCATGGAACGAGCCGCCAAAGGCCACGGGCCAGGACACGGTGCCGCTGTGGACGATGCGCCCGCTGTCCGGCGCCAGCGAGCCGGCGATCATCTCCATCAGGGTCGATTTCCCCGCCCCGTTGCGCCCCAGCAGCGCCAGCGACTTGCCCGGGGGCAGGGTGATGTTGAGATTGTCGACCACCACCTTCTGGCTGCCGCGGACCCAGAAACTCTTGCTCAGGTTCTCGAAGCGGATCATCGGCCGCCTACTGCCGGTCGCGGATCGAGTAATAGACCAGGGCCCCCACACCCCAGAGCAGGGTCAGGAAGAGGAAGGTCAGCCCGACCAGGACGAAGCGGCGCGGGAATTCCGAGGTCTCGGGCTCCGTCGGCTGGATGAAGGTGGCCAGATAGCGGCTTTGACGGGTGGCGTTGGAGCGCGCCAGCTCTACCGCGGCAAGCGCCTGGCGATAGGTTTCCTCGGCGAATTCGCGATCCACCATCAGGCTTTCGTATTCCGCCAGCAGGACGGGATAATCCTCGGCCACGGTGCTGGTGGGATCGGAGCCGGTGAAATTGTTCCGCTCGCTCTGAATGCGTTCCTGGATCACCTCGATCCGGCGCCGGGCCTGGGTCAGGCGCGGGTCGTTCGGGCTGTCGGAATCCCGCAGCAGATCGTATTCGATCAGCGCTTCGGCCAGCTGCTGCTGCAGGTTGGTCATGACGCCCATGCGGCCCTGCAGATCCGCCTCGGGATCGACGATCTGGGTGCTGGAGCGGAACCGCGTCATGGCCTCGCGCGCGGTTTTCAGCCGCTCCACGGCGGTGTCGAGATCCGCCAGCGAATAGCGCATGGCATCGGCCCGCGCCGCATCGTTGAGCCCGTTGATCATCTCCTGGCTCTGGGTCAGGATTTCCTGTGCGATCGCCCGGGCCATGTCGGGATCGAAGGCCAGGACCTGCACTTCGATCAAGCCGGTGCCCTGGTCGAAGGAGATCCGCACCATGCGCTGCCAGTATTCCAGCAGATCCTCGATGCTGGCATCGGGCCAGAGCGAGAACACCGGGTCGACCTGCATGACCCCATGCCCCGCGACGCCGGGCCAGTACTGGGCATAATGGCCGCGGATGTCGAGCCGGGCATCCACTTCCGAGACCAGGCGCTGGCTCTGGACGAACTCGTAAAGCACGTCGCCGTCCGAAGACACCGAGCTGCCCATGAATTGCGCCAGACCGCTCAGGCTCGAGGCGGCGGAATTGCCCTCGTCCTGACGCACGACGAAGCCGGTGGTCGAGCGGTACTGATCCTGCGCAAAGAGCGCCAGGTAGCCCGTGGCCAGCATCACCGGGATCAGCACGACGGCCAGGAAGCTGAACAGCAGTTTCCAGTGCCGCGGGCGCATCTGCGCCGCCGGGGCGACCGGCTGGATCGCGACGGGCGGACCGCCGGGCTTTTGCGGCTTGCCCGGGCCCGGTGCGTTTGCGTTTCCGGGCCCTTTCCCGGGCCCCTGCCCCGGACCGCCGGGCTTGCTCTGGCCCGGGCCCTGTCCGGGCGCCGGCCTGTTCGGCACGGGATGTGCCGCCGCGCTCTGCTGCGGCCCTGCCTTGATTTCGCTGCCCATGAGTCCGAACCCCTGATCCGACACTTCTTATTGCCGCCGAACCTAGTTAAAGACGGGCGGGAATGCACGTCCTTACCGAACCAGAAGCCCCGGTGTGAGCATGTCCGACATCTCTTCTTCGCGCCCAGGACAAGACGCACCCGCGGTCCCGCCGCCGGTGGCCCGCGCGCCCCGGCGCCACAGCTGGGCCTCGGGCCGGGTCATCCTGGCCCTGATGCTGCGCGAGATGTCGACCCGCTATGGCCGCTCGCCGGGCGGCTACCTCTGGGCCTTCCTGGAACCGATCGGCGGTATCCTCGTGCTGGCGATCGGCTTCTCGCTGCTGATCCGCACACCGCCCCTGGGGTCCAGCTTCATCCTGTTCTTCGCAACCGGGATGCTGCCCTTCACGCTCTATCAGAACATCGCCCTGGCGGTGGCCGGCGCCATCGGCTTTTCCAAGGGGCTGCTGAGATATCCGATCGTGACCTGGGTGGATTCCATGATCGCCCGCTTCACGCTGAACGCGCTGACCAGCCTGCTCATCACCTTCATCGTGCTGCTCGGGCTGCTCGAGATGACGCAGACCCGGGTGATCATCGACATCGGGCCGATCCTGCTGGCCCTGTCGCTGGCGACGGGCCTCGGGCTGGGGATCGGCGCGCTGAACTGCGCCCTGCAGGGCATGATCGTGCCCTGGCCGATGATCTGGTCGGTCATCACCCGCCCGCTGTTCATCGTCTCCGGCATCATGATCATGTACGAAGACCTGCCCGAAGTGGCCCAGAACTTCGTCTGGTACGTGCCCCAGATGCATATCGCGGGCATCATGCGCAGCGGCTTCTACCCCAACTACAGCCCCGCTTACGTCAGCATCCCCTATGTCCTGGGCTTCTCCCTGGCGGCGCTCTGCCTGGGGCTGCTACTGCTTGGGCGCTTCCACCGCGACATCCTCAACAACGGTCGCTAGGGCCACCACCTCGGCGTGGGATCGGCTGAGATCGCGGCGCAGCCCGTCGCGGATCGCCGCCCGCATCACCCGTTTGAACACCGCCCGGTCGCCGCCGTAGTGGCGCGCCTTGCGCCACCATTTCGGCAGGATCAGCAGCAGCGCGGGCCAGAAGAACACCCCGGCGGCGCGGCGGTAGACCAGCAGCAGGTTGCGGTGGTTGTAATAGGCCTTCCAGAGCGGGCGGAACCGCTGAACCGGGCCCTGCAGCGACTTGAAGTCATGCTCGAAGCGCAGCCCCGGCACGAAGGCGATCCGCAGGCCCCGCTCGCGCATGCGCAGGCTGTAAAGCACGTCATCGCCGTAGATGAAGACCGCCGCATCCGGGTAGCCGGTCCGCTCGATGGCCCCGCGCGACACGAAAAGCCCCACGAAGGACCCGATGTCGACCTCGCGGATCTCGGCGCTTTCATAGGCCTCGGCGGTCAGGTGAAAGCCGTCCCGCGCCTTGCCGGTGAACACGCCCAGAACGGTGTCGAGGAAGGCCCGGCCATGCCAGAAGGGATTCACCGAGGGGCGGTTGATGTCGCAGATCCTCCCGTTCGGATGATAGACCGCCGCCGCCAGCGCGTCCCAGCCGCCCCGGTCCATGGCGTGAAAAGCCGCCAGGGCGCCCGGCTCGGGGCGGGCGTCGTCATCCATCACCAGCACCCAGTCGGGCGGGATGTCCCGTGCCATGGCATGGCGCATGCCCGCCTCGAACCCCCCGGCGCCGCCGCCGTTGACCGCCAGGCGCAGGACATCCAGACGCGGATCGGACTGCGCGGCCAGCCAGGCCGCGGTTCCGTCGTCCGAGGCATTGTCGACCACCACCAGCCCGTCCAGATCGGCCGCGGGGCTGTCCAGCAGCCGGCCGACGGTCGTTTTCAGGTGATCAAGCCGGTTGTGGGTGACGACGACGGCAACCAGGCGCGGCGCGGGATTGGGGGACACGGGCAGGCAGTCTTTCGGAATGCGTCCCGGTCGGCGACCGGGACCAGGATCAATCGGGCCGGGTCGCGCGCCCGGCCGGCATCTCAGAACCCGTCGGATCCATGCCAGCGATGCGCATCGCGCAGCATCTGGGGCATGGTCGAGCGGTCGGGCGTCCAACCCAGCCGGGTCCGGGCCTTGTCCGATCCGCAGACCAGGCGCACCGCATCGCCGGCGCGGCGGGGGCCTTCCTGCATCGGCACCGGGCCATTGGTCACGCTGGCGGCGGCGGCCACCACTTCGCGCACGGAAAAGCCGGCCCCCGTGCCCAGGCAGAACACCTCGGAGGATTTGCCCGCGATCAGCCATTCCAGCCCGGCCACATGGGCCTCGACCAGGTCGCTGACATGCACGTAATCGCGGATGCAGGTGCCATCGGGCGTGTCGTAATCCGTGCCGAAGATGGTCAGGGCGCCCCGCGTCCCCGCCACCGCCTGCAGGATCAGCGGCACCAGATGGGTTTCGGGGTCATGGGCCTCGCCGACCTCGGCCTGGGGATCGGCGCCGGCCACGTTGAAGTAGCGGAAGATCACGTGGTTCAGGCCCTTGGGCGCGAAATCCCGCAGCATCTGCTCGATCGCCAGCTTGGAGCCGCCATAGGCATTGATCGGGCGCTGCTCGGTGGTCTCGTCCAGCACCACGCCGTCCTGGTCGCCATAGGTCGCGCAGGTCGAGGAGAAGATGAACTTGTCGATGCCCGCCGCCAGCGCCGCCTCGATCAGGTTCAGGGCGCCCATCACGTTCTCGCGCCAGTAGCGGGCCGGGTCCTGCATGGATTCCCCGACCTGGCTGAGGGCCGCGAAATGCATCACCGCGATCGGCTGGTATTCGGCCAGCGCCGCGTCGATCGCGGCGCGCTCCATCAGGTCGCCCACGACCAGCGGGCCGAACTTGACCGCCGCCCGGTGACCGGTGCTGAGATTGTCGAAGACCACGGGCGTATAGCCGGCCTGCGCCAGCGCCTTGCACGCGTGGGCCCCGATATAGCCGGCGCCGCCAGTCACAAGTACGTTTGCCATGCTTACTCCTGTTGTCCCGGGTCATGTGGCACGCTTCACCGGATCAGACAACCGCCAGAACAGCCGGGCACCGGATCCGCCAACCCGGTAAGGCGGCCTACCGCTGGCCGAGGGATTTCACGAAGCCCAGAAAGGCCGCATCCGCGCTGCGCAGCCGCGGCTGGCCGCTGCGCTGCCAATAGCTCTGCCAGTCGGCCACAAGCGCATAGACATCCGCGCCGGGGCGCAGCGCCCGCGCGGCTTCCAGCGCCCGGGGCGAGGGACCGGGAAGCGCCCCCGGCTCCAGCACCGCGTCGCGGGGCGTCACGCGGATGATGTCGCCGGGTTCCTCGCTCAGGTGGTAATCGGGCATCTGGCCGGCCGCGATGATGTCGCGGACCATCTTGCGGAACACCCGGCGCGGGGAATTGGAGCCCGACTTCTTCAGCAGCGTCTCGACCGAGACCTGCCAGCTGCGCTGGCGCCCGCAATGCTTGCGCGCCAGTTCGTAGATGCGCCGCTCCAGCGGTTTGCGCAGCCGGAAGTAATCGCGGTTCAGCGTCAGCACCGATTTCGCCAGCACCGCCCGGTACAGCCAGTCCGACAGGGTCACCGCCACGGACACCATGCGCCCGCCCCGGGTCTTGCGCACGATCTCCCAGCTTTCGATCAGGCCGAAACCGGTCGTCACCTCGATCGGGTCCTCCCGGGGGCCGGTCGCGATATTGGTGGTGATCCGCGTGCCCGCCAGCCGCTCGAAGGCATCCTTGAGCCGGCGATAGGCATCCCCGCTGGTTTCCCGGTTGGTCGCCACCATCAGGTCATGCGCCTTGAGCACCAGCCGCCGCGAGGTGGCGCGCCCGGCATTCACCGCCGCCATCAGCTGGCTGACGCAGAAGATCAGGATGTCCTTGTCGTGGATCGTCGCCAGCCCCCGCACCGACGGGGTCACGGTGATCTCGACGTCGTTGTGGGCATAGTTCAGGATGCGCCGGTCGGGCCGCGTCGCCAGCGAGAAGATCGGGTGCTCCATGCTGGCCAGATCGCTTTTGGGCACGACATCGAAGATGTCGCACAGAAAGAAATCCCCATTGGGATGATGATGCGGGGCCAATGCCCCCTGCCCGCCTGCCATGCTGCCCCCGCTGGTCCCCGGGACCGCTCTGGGGCGGCTTGCGGGAATCGTGGTTTCAATGACACCCAGAGTGGCCTTATCCACAGGCCCCTGTCCAGCCTGAGAGCCGCCGCGGATCGGGGGTTCAGAGTCGGCACGACGTGGTTTCAGAGTCGCCCTATCGGGGGTTCAGAGTCGCCAAGCCCCTGTGAAAGGCGGATTTCTGCTTTTAAAACAGCAAGAAGACCAGGGCAGCATCAGCCCTTAACTATCAAATAACAGAATTTAACACTGGAATTTTTTTCCGACCGGCCCCAGCCTGCCCTCCAAGACCCCCCGTATTTGCTGAGAAAATCACCGGGTGGATACGAATATCGTTCCATGTACGCCCTTTTGTGGTATGTCCCGGTAAACGCAGTACATCGGGCAGGTTTCATGGATCATCCCCCCTATTTCTCCATCGCGCCGGACCGCGCCCGGGCCGAGCTTGGCGCCCCCGCCGGCACCCGGAGCTTCCTGTCCATTTCCGAGGCCTGCGCCCGTGGCATGGGCGATCTGGCCTCTCGCGGGATCGGCGAAGAGGGGCGCAAGTCGCTGCGGCTGTTTTCGACCTGGGAAATCACCAAGTATCTGATCCCCGTGGCCCAGGCCCATTTCCGCCGGGTGCTGCGCGCCAACCCCGAGCTGCCCCAGGGCCGGTCGGAAACCGAGGGCGGGGCCAAGTGGTTCACCCTGGACGAGGTGCTGCGGCTGCGGGCCTTTTTTGCCGCCGAAGGCTCCAAGTCCAAGGAATACCTGCCCTACCGTCCCCCGGGGCTGCCCGCCAAGATGGTCGCGGTGGCCAATTTCAAGGGTGGGGTCGGCAAGACCTCGACCGCGGCGCATCTGGCCATGTCGGCGGCGCTGGACGGCTACCGGGTGCTGGTGATCGACCTGGACAGCCAGGGCTCGATGACAAGCATCTTCGGCGGCAAGGTGCAGGACGAATGGCAGACGGTCTTCCCGCTTCTGGCGCGCCATTACGCCGACCACATGCAGGGCGAGAACCGCGCGCGGGTGTCGCGCGGCGACCCGCCGCTGCCGCTGGACGAGGCGCTGAACGACGCGCGCGGCATCACCGCCGGCGACCTGATCCAGAACACCCACTGGCCCAATATCGACCTGATTGGCGCCCAGCTGAACCTCTATTGGGCCGAGTTCCAGATCCCGGTCTGGCGCATGGCCGGGCGCGGCTGGAAGCTGTGGGATGCGCTGACCGACCGGCTAGAGGCGGACGGGGTGCTGGGGCAATACGACGTGATCTTCCTCGATACGCCCCCCGCGCTTGGCTATCTGACGATCAATGGGCTGGCGGCGGCCGATATCCTGCTGGTGCCCCTGGGGGCCTCTTTCCTCGAGTTCGATTCCACCGGGCGGTTCTTCGACATGCTGCATGCCACCTTCTCCTCGATCGAGGAGGGCGAGAACATCGCCGCCCGAGCCCTGGGGCAGCCCGAGCTGTCCTTCGAATGGGATGCGGTGCGCGCGGTGATCACCCGGTTCGACGGCACCCAGCAGGCCGAGATGGCGGCGCTGATGCAGGCCTACCTGGGGCCCACCCTGTCGCCGCACCGCCAGGATTTCACCGCGCTGATCGGCCAGGCCGGCGAAAGCGTGAACGGCATCTACGAGGCCGATTACCGCGACTTCAACCGCGAGACCTATGCCCGTGGCCGCGAGACCTTCGACGAGACCTATGCCGCCTTCAAGAAGCTGCTGATCGGGGCCTGGGCGCGCGATGCCGCCGAAGCGCAGGCCGAGGCGGCGGCGGCGCAGCCCGGGGCCGAAACCGGGGTGGCGGCAAGATGATCCGCCCCGCCGCCTGCCCCATCCCCCTGTCCCCTGCCCGCCTCGGCCTGCGCGGGATACATGTTTTCTCAACCCCTCTCGCAGGAGGCTGACATGGCCAAACGCAAACGTCTTGCCGCGCCGGACCTTGCCCGGATCGCCACACCGGAGAGTGATGCCGTGGAGCTGCCCCCGGGCCCTGCGCCCGACCAGATGCGCCGGCGCGCCCCGATTGCCGATGTGGCCAGCCAGGCCGCCACGACGGCGGCGCTGGAAACCGTGGCCGGGGAAATGCAGGCCGCCCGGGACGAGGGGCGGCTGGTGCAGAAGATCCCGCTCGATGCCATCGACGCGGCCCATATGATCCGCGACCGGATCGCCATCGACCCCGAAGAGATGGCCACGCTCGAAGCCTCGCTTCTGGCGCGCGGCCAGCAGACACCCATCGAGGTGGTCGAAACAGCGCCGGGCCACTACGGGCTGATTTCGGGCTGGCGCCGGCTCAGCGCGCTGCGCAGCCTGGCGCAGCGCGGCGCCGGGCCGGGCAGCGTGCTGGCCCTGATCCGGCGGCCCGAGACCGCCTCGGATGCCTATGTCGCCATGGTCGAGGAAAACGAGATCCGTGTCGGGCTGAGCTATTTCGAACGCGCCAGCATCGTCGCGGGGGCCGTGCGCGAAGGTGTGTTTCGCGACGAAAAAGAGGCCCTGAACAGCCTGTTTTCCGCCGCCTCCCGTGCCAAGCGGTCTAAGATCAAGAGCTTCCTGCCCGTGGTCGGGGCCCTGGGCGCCTGGATCCGCCACCCCGCCGCGCTGACCGAACGGCTGGGGCTTGCGGTATCCGCCCGGCTGCAGGCGGATCCGGACTGGGGACGGCGGCTGCAGGACCGGCTGCGCAAGGCCGATCCGGCCACCCCCGAAGAAGAAGGCGCGCTGTTCCTGAAGGCCCTGAACAGCGGCCCGGGGAGGGAAGAGACCGCACCCGCCCCCGCGCCACCCGCGCCAAGGCCCCCTGCCCCGGCCATCTCGCTGAGCCGCAGCAAGGGCGCGCTGCGCCTGTCCGGGCCGGCGGTGAGCGAGGAGCTGCTGGATGCCATCGAGGCGCTGGTGCGCGACTGGACGGGCTAGGCGGGCCGTCGGCCCTGCTTTATGCAGGGGACCCGATGAGCACCGGTTTTTGGTCTTCTATTCGAATACATAAAATAAAGGGAAATGGATTTGTATCTGCCTCTCTCTGTGAGCGGTCCGGGGGCTGCGGGGATACGCCAGTTGCACCGGGATCATTGCCTGATGGTTCTGGGGATGCATCGCAGCGGCACCAGTGCCCTGACCGGCGTCCTGCGTCAAAGCGGTCTGTACCTGGGGGCGGCGCTGGACAGCGCCATCCCCCTCAATCCCACCGGCCTGCAGGAGGCGCCCTCGGTGCTGCACATGCACGAGGACCTGCTGAACGCAAACGGCGGCTGCTGGCATGCGCCGCCCGACCGGGTGACCTGGGGCAAGCTGCATTGCGCGGTGCGCGATCTCTTCATCGAATCCCGCATCGGCACCGGACTCTGGGGGTTCAAGGATCCCCGCACGCTGCTGGTCATCGACGGCTGGATCGAGGTTCTGCCGCGCTGGTCGGCGATCGGCATCTTCCGCGCGCCCCAGGCGGTGACGCGCTCTCTCATGGCGCGCAACGGACTGGAAGAGGCCGCCTGTCACCGGCTCTGGCATGCCTACAACAGCCGGCTTCTGCGCCTGCACAGGCTGTATGACATTCCCCTGATCGCGTTTCGCAGCGATGCCCAGGCGACCCGGGCCGATATCGCCCGGGTCCTGACCGATATGGGGCTGACCCCGGACACCGGGCTGCTGGACGGGGGCATTCCCAACCACGGCAGCGAGGCGGACGAGGACAGCGTTCCGGACGCCCTGCTGGGGCTCTGGCAGGATTTGCAGGCCGCGGCCCATGTCGCGGCATGAGCGGCTCTATACCCCGCTGACGACACGGCTGTTCCCGAAAGCGGGCGGCGCGGATCGCTACCGGATCAGCGGTCTGGCCGCGCGCTGCGACTGGGTGGTGCTGAGCGATACGCAGCCCCCCTGTCACAGCGGCGTCCGCAACCGGCTGACCGACACCCCGCGCCACATCTTCCTGTCGCTGCGAAACCCCTTTCACGCGATCCGCCATTTCGCGCAGGATGTGCTGCCGGGGCTCACCGCGCCCTTCATCCTGATCAGCGGTTCCGAAGACGCGACCCTGCCGCGCCAGACCGACCGGCGCTGGCGCCCCTTCGATGCCGAAGAACGGGCGCTGATCGCGCGGATCCTGGCCTCGCCGCTGCTGGTGCGCTGGTTCGTGGAGAACCTCGACGATCCCGCGGTGCCCAAGATGGTGCCGCTGCCGCTTGGCCGGGTCTTGCCGGAGGGGCAGGGGGCCGTGCCCCTGCCGGAGACCGGCCTGGCGCTGCCGGAGCGGCCCCTGCGGGTGCTCTGCGGGCATCGGCTGCGCCCGGGGCCGCAGTGGGAGACCCGGCGTCATGTGACCGACCTGGCCCGGGGTCCCTGGGCGGAGTTCACCACCCTGCTGCAGGAGGATCTCTCCGAACCCGATTTCCTGGCGCAGGTGGCCGGGCACAGTTTTGTCCTCTGCGTCGAGGGCGGCGGGGTCGATCCCTCGCCCAAGGCCTGGCAGGCGCTGGAGCAGGGGGCCATTCCGATCATCCGCTCGCACAGCCTGGCCGCCGCCTATGCCCGGCTGCCCGTGGTGATCGTCCCCGACTGGGCGCCCGGCCACATCACCCCCGCGGCGCTGGCCCTCTGGCGGGCGCAGCGGGCGCCGCAGTTCGCCGAAGGCCCCGCGCGGCAAAAGCTGCTGCACCGGCTCAGCCTGGACTTCTGGTGGGGCGAGATCCTGGCCGCCTGGGAAGAGGCGCAGGTGGACGGGGATGTTTCGCACGCGAAACAGTTTTAGTTAAATCATTGAAGTTAAACGATTAATTTCGGGGCCTCCCGGAATTGTTTCGCACCCCGGCCCCGGCTGCCGCTTTCCCCCGGTCCCCGGCTGCGATAGTTTTGCGTCAGTGCCAAACCTCAAAGGGTCTTCTCTCCCCGTGTTCATTCTCCATGCCGGATTGCACAAGACCGGGACGACGGCGATCCAGAGCCACCTGTATCACCATGCCCCCGCCAATGTGCATTACCTCCCCTGGCGGGAGCCCAACCATTCCGACCTCGCCGTCCTGATGTTCCATGACCGGCCCGAGGAGTACTGGGTCTTCAGCCGCGAGGGCCGCTCGGCCCATGACATGCAGCGCTGGCGCGGCGAAACCATGGGGCGGCTGGAGGCGGCGCTGGCCGCGGCGGTCGGCAAGACGCAGGTGCTTTCGGCGGAATGGCTGGCGGTGGCACCGATCGAGGCGGTGCTGCGGCTGAAGGAATTCTTCGCGGCCCAGGCGCCCTTCCGGGTCGTCCTCTATCTCCGCCCGGCCGAGGCCTATATGGCCAGCATGGCGCAGCAGTATATCCGCACCGGGACCGGGGACATCCGGCTGGTTTGGCCCGCGTATCGCCAGGCCGTCGAGAAATTCGATATCGTCTTCGGGCGCGATGCGGTCGACCTGCGGATCTACCGGCCCGAGGGGGTGCCCGGTTGGGACGCGGTCACGGATTTCTGCCAGGCAACCGGGCTGCCCCGCCCGGCGGGCCGCCCGTCGCGCGAAAATGTCGGCATGGGCGCTCGGCACCTGGCGCTGCTGCTGGAGCGCCGGATCGCCATCGGCCATGCGCCCCGCACGCCCGAGGAAACCCGGGCCGACCATCGGTTCCTGACAGAGCTGCTGAAAACCCCGTCCCCGCCCTTTGCACTGCACCCCGATCTTGTCGGGGCCGAGGTGGCCCGCCATGGCGAGGACCTGCGCTGGATCGAGGACCGTTTGGGCGGCATTCCCATGTCCCGCCCGCAGCCGCCGGGCGCGGATCACGTGCTGTTTGCCAGCACCGAAGATGTGCTGGCCTATGCCCGGCGCTGTCGCAGCGAAACGGGGTAGGGGCGGGCCCGGCATTCGAAGGACGCGATCGGGCCCTGCTGTCCAGGCGGTGCGGATGTCGGCGCAGGGCGTGAGGCCGCCGGGCTTTCTGTCCGAGGTGCCCGCGCCGCAGCCCGGCCTGCCCTTTTCGGCCCGGACCGTGCTGCGCGTCTGCCTGGGCCTGCTGGGGGCGCAGCTGGGGCTGGTTCAGGTGCCGTCGCTGGGAAGGGCCTCTGCCGCCGGAGGTCGCGGCGGCGGGGCAAGATGTACCGCCTGACCGATCCTCGGCGCATACCTGTTTCTTCCGCGGGTCCGCAGCGGGCGAATCCTGCTCCGAAGACGGCGCCGAGGCCTGGCGGCTGATCGCGGACGGAGGGGCAATAAAGGATGTATCAAAAGGCTGTGTTATTCTAAAAGGTATGTATTTTTATTAACGAAAGTTTGTAAAAAACTGCAAAAGCGCGGCCTGTATGGTGAATCCTGCCAATATTGTAGATTTTCCGATTGCCCTCGAAATCAAGAGCGATAAGGAGCATCCAAAAGGCGATCACATAGGTTTGATTTCTCATTCTGGTTGTGTCGCGAAGAGGTGTTTTTCCACTGTCCCGCGTGCGTGGAAAGGCGCTCTGTCCTGTAACTGAAGAGGTTAGGAAATGCGTGTGAAATTCAATCCGAGAAGCTTTCTCCGTCGGTTCACAAGCGATGAAAGCGGTGCGACGGCGATCGAATACGGGCTGTTTGCGGCGCTGATCGCTGCGGTGATCGTCGGAACCGTCGCGACCCTGGGGACGAATGTGAAGACCGGTCTCGATACAGTGAAAGACGCGATTACGGTTCCTTCGCCCTGATCCAGGGATAGGGGGTGGATCTTGGTATGTCGTATAATATCAGCATCTTGCCACGGCGCGTGCTGCTGGTTCTTTCGACATCCGTGATCCTGGCGGTGGTGGTGACATGGGCCAGCCTTCGCGCCGAAGGCGGCCCGTCGACACCGGTCCCTGCCGCAGTCGCCGCAGAACCCGGCGCGGTTGGCGTTTCGGTGCTGATCGCTGCCGAGGCGCTTGCGGAGGGCGTGGAATTGGCGCCGGACAGGATAAAGGCGATCCTGCTGCCGGAGCATGTCGTCGGAGAGGATTTCCTGCGCGATACCGAAACGACGCGCCGGGCCCTGACGCAAATGCGCGCCACGCGAGCCATACCAAAGGATACGCCTTTCGTGCATTCGGACCTGCGACCCCTTTCGGTGAAGGCTTCCGATCCTACCGATATTGCCGCCCCGCCGCGCGCCGCCGACAGGCTTGCCTCGGGGATGCGGGCGATCTCTGTGCCGCTGACTCGCGAGACCTCGATTTCGGGTCTGATCGCGCCCGAGGATCGGGTCGATATCATGGTCTCCTACGGACTGGCGGATGGGGTCCGGGCGGTGCGGACGGTTCTGGCCCATGTCCGGGTGGTCGCAATCGACGGCGCCGGCGGCGGCAATGCCGGTGCAAGGATGATAACCCTTGAGCTGCATCCCGAGGGCGCCAAGGTGCTGGCGCTGGCGCAGGGCACGGGGAACCTCGTGTTCGTGCTGTCGCCGCCGGGCGGCGGCGGGCTGCCGAGAATCGCAAGCGACGTGCCGCTGCTTTCGACCCAGATTTCGGGTCAGCCCGAAGCGCCCGCCCGCCCCGTGACGGTTTTCCGTGGCCAGGCGGGCCTGCGCGGCGAGGGGGCCGAGCTCCGGGGAGCGGGGATCGTGGCGCGTCCGGTCGATCATTCCGGCGACGCGGTCGCCCCCGTCGCCCGCTGAACAGGACAGAAACAGGATGACAACGATGTTGCCGAGCATCTTCCAGGCCGCGGCCCTGCTTGCCGCAAGCGCCCTGGCGCTGGTTCCCGACCGGGGCCAGGCCCAGACCGTCATCGAGGCCACGGGACGGCCGGTCGATCTTTTCGCGGGCGAAGGCAAGCTGATCCGGCTGGAGCAGCCCTCCGGCACCGTGTTCCTGGCCAATCCCGAGATTGCCGATGTCGAGGTCAAATCCCCCCATCTGGTCTATGTCTACGGCAAGGCCATGGGCGAGACGACGCTTTTCGTGCTGGACGATTCCGAAGCCGTGACGCTGTCGAGCGCGATCAAGGTGACGCCGAATATCGCCGCGCTGAGCTCCGCGGCGCATTTCGCCGTGCCGCATGGGGATTACCGGGTTCGCGAAACGGACGGCGTGATCGTCCTGTCGGGCCGGGTGCCGACGCTGGGCGATGCCCAGCGGATCGAAACCGTGGTCCGTTCGCTTGCGGGGGAAGCCGTACCGCTGGTGAACAGCCTCGCGCTGGACACGCCGGCGCAGGTGAACCTGCAGGTCAAGATCGCAGAGGTCTCGCGTACCGTGACCGAGGATCTCGGCACCGGCTGGACCGCGCCCGGCGAGGGGCTGAACGGGGGGTCGTCGCTGTCCGGGGGCTTCGCGCTCAACACCAGCTTCCGGGTGGGGTCGCAGTTGCAGGGGGTCAGCCTCGAGGCGCTGAAGCAGGAGGGGCTGGTGACCATCCTGTCGGAACCGAACCTGACCGCGCGATCCGGCGACAAGGCCCGCTTCCTCGCCGGCGGACGCTTTCCCTACCAGACCTGGGTTTCCGAGACCGAGACCAAGGTGGTGTTCGAACCCTATGGGGTGGAGCTGGAGTTCCAGCCCGAGGTCATGCAGTCCAACAAGATCAAGCTGGAGGTCGACACCAAGGTCCGGGAGCTGGATTTCGCCAGCGGCAGCGAGACCGGGGTCCAGCAGCTTCCGCTGATCCTGGAGCGCAGTGCCGCCACCACCATCGAGGTCGGAAGCGGGCAGAGTTTTGCCATCGCCGGCCTGTTCAAGGCGACCTCGCAGCAGACCGTCGAGGATGTTCCGGGGCTGGGCGACATCCCCCTGCTTGGCGCGCTGTTCCGGTCGACCAGCTATCAGAGCGGCGAAAGCGAACTGGTGATCATTGTCACGCCCTATCTGGTGGAGCCCGGCAGTCCGAAGAACTTCCACACGCCGGTCGAGGGCTTCGCCTCGGCGGATACATTGCGCCGCCACCTGAACGGCCAGTTGTCGGTCGAGGATGAAGGGGCGGTTTCGGTCAGGAACATCCATGGCAAGGCGGGGCTTCTTCTGCAATGATCCATCTTCGTCCCTTTCGTGCGGTTGCCGTCGGCCTCGCCCTGGCGGTCGGCCTGGCGGCCTGTGCGCCATCGCGGCCCAGCGTTTCGGTGACCGACCGGCTCAGCGCGCCCTATGTCGAGGCACAGCATGAGTTCCATTTCAGCCGTGGCGCGGCCAGGCTGTCCGGGGCCGAACGACAGCGGCTCAACAGCTTCCTGCAGGCCATGGCGCTGCGCAGCGAGGACGTGGTGATCGTCACGATCCCCACCAGCGGGGCGCCGCGAACCGACACGGCCCGGGTGCAGGACGTCACCGCGGCGCTGGCCCTGGCGCCATCGCGTATCCGTCTGGCGATACAGGAAAACCTGGGCGGACACCCGCGCCAGCGCCATCAGGCGGGGCTGATCCGGGTCGCCCGCGCAGAGGGCATCAAGGTCGACTGCCGGCCCGGGGTGGGCGACCTGGGCTGTGCCAATGCCAGAAACCTCGCGGAAATGATCCACCGCCCGGCCGACGTTCTGTGGCCGGTGCCGACCGCGCGCGGCGCCGGGCGCTGAACCCGGCGGCCTGGACCTGCAGACCTGAGGAGGACACCCCGTGATCCGTGCCAAAGCAGCCGCCCCGTCGCAATCGGTGCGCATCCAGATCGAGGCCTTCGTGGACAGCGCCGAGGCCAGGCAGGCGGCGGAACGGCTGGTGGCGCAATCGGGGGAGGGCGTCGGCGTGACCTTCCATGCCGGCACCCTGAGCGCGGCGGCGCGGCTGACCGGCGCGGCGCCGCTGGGCGATCTGCTGATCGCCGAGGCGGGCGCCTCCTTCGAGGCGGATCTCGAACGGATCGCGGAACTGTCGGCGGCGGGGGCGCGGGTGATCGTCCTGGGGCATCGCGACGATGTGGCGACGTTCCGGGCCGTCATGGCGGCGGGCGCGTGTGATTACTTTGCCCTGCCGGTCACCGATGACGACGATCTCATGCTTGGCATGGTCGAGCCGCCCGCCGCGCCCGAGGCGGCACAGGCCATGCGCACGATCGCCATCTGCGGGGTTTCGGGCGGTGTCGGTGCCAGCGCGCTGGCGCAGAACCTGGCCCTGGCCTATGTCGATGCCGGTCGCAGCGCGCAGCTTGCCCGCGACCCGGAAGGGCGCGTGGCCCTTCTGGATGCGGATCTGGAATTCGGCTCGGCGGCGGTCGATCTGGACGTCGAGCAGACGCCGGGCCTGTTCGACGCGCTGCAGGTGCCCGAGCGGGTCGACAAGACCTTCCTGGTTTCCACGATGGGCGAGCCGATCGACGGGCTGTGGCTGTATTCGGCGGGGGTGAGCGATGCCGCCCAGATACCGCAGCTTCAGGACGGGGTCTCGCGGCTGCTGCGCAGGCTGTGCAAAGTCTTCCCGACCCTGGTGGTCGATCTGCCCCGCGCGCTTCTGGCCGCGCAGCCGGAGCTGGCGGAGGAGTTCGACGAGATCGTCTTCGTGCTGGGCCCGGGGTTTTCCTCGGTGCGCAACTGTAGCCGCCTGATCGAGCGCATCGGAACGCATTCCGACGGCCCGCGTGTGTCGCTGGTGCTGTCGCATACCCGCCGGGGCGCGGGGCTCCGGCGCGCCGAGATCACGCAGGCGCTTGGCATGTCCAGCCTCCACGAGCTGCCGGAAAGCGCTGCGGATCTCGCAAGGGCGGCGGTGAAGGGGCAGCCGCTTCAGAGGCTGGCCCGGAAAGGCGCCTATGGCCGGGCGGTCAGCCGCCTGCTGGCCCATATCGAAAGCCCGCGGGACGCGCAGCAGGGCAGGCCCCGTGGCAAGGGGCTCTTCGGGCGGATGGGCCTGCGGCCATGACGGAGGTGACGCCATTGCCCGCGCGTTCGACGGATGCGCTGCACAAGATGCTGCTGTGGAAAGTCGACGAGCTGATCGGGGCCGGGGCCGCGCCCGGTCCGCATGTGGTGGGCCGCGCCATCGACTGGTACGAGGGCCGGACCGGGGAAACCATCCCGATGGAGGAGCAGCGCAAGCTGGTGCGAGAGCTCGGGCAGCTGTCCGCCGCCGCCGCCGCTGCCGCCGCGCCCGCCAAGCCGGAGCCCGCGGCCCGCGCCGGCAGCCAGGGGCCCGCGTTTTCCCGCTGGCTCAACGCGCTGAGCCAGCGCATCCTGCCGGATGTCATGGCCCTGCTCGACCTCGCCGAGCTGGCGGACCTGGCCGAGGATGTGCAGCGTGAAACCATCGCCCAGGCGGTGCGCAGTGTCAGCCGGCTCCAGAAACTCGAACTCAACGGCGCCGAAAGCGCCGAACTGATCGACTACGTGCTGGACGACATGATGGGCTTCGGCCCGCTCGAACGGCTGCTGGCGGACGATACGGTGTCGGACATCATGGTCAACGGTCCGCAGCAGGTCTACGTCGAGCGCGCGGGCCGGATGGAACTGACCGACATGTCGTTCCGCGACGACGGGCATGTGCTCAATATCGCCACGCGGATCGTTTCGGCTGCGGGGCGCCGTGTCGACGAGACCACGCCGCTGGTCGATGCGCGCCTGCCCGATGGCAGCCGCATCAACGTGACAATCCCGCCGCTGGCGCTGGACGGCCCGACGCTGACGATCCGGAAATTTCCCAAGGACGAACTGCACCTGGCCGATCTGGTGGCGCGCTCCAGCATGTCGCCGGCCATGGCCGCCTTTCTGCGTCTCGCGGCGAAGATGCGGCTGAACCTGCTGATCTCGGGGGGCACCGGTTCGGGCAAGACGACGCTGCTCAATGCGATCTCGCGCGAGATCCCGGCGAACGAACGGATCGTAACCATAGAGGATGCCGCCGAACTGCGGCTGCAGCAGCCGCATGTGGTGCGTCTGGAAACCCGCCCGCCGACGATCGAGGGGCTGGGCGAGATCACCATGCGGCACCTGTTCCGCAACTCGCTGCGGATGCGCCCCGACCGGATCATCATCGGCGAGGTGCGCGGCGACGAGGCCTTCGACCTGCTGCAGGCGATGAATACCGGCCATGACGGTTCGATGAGCACGCTGCACGCAAATTCCCCGCGCGAGGCGCTGACCCGGCTGGAGAACATGATCGCCATGTCCGGGATCGCCCTGCCGGTCGCCTTCATCCGCCAGCAGATGAAGGACGCGATACATCTGGTGGTCCAGATCGCACGCATGCGGGACGGGGTGCGGCGGGTGTCCTCGATCTCGGAGATCGTCGGCATGGGGGGAGATACCGTCAGCATCCAGGAACTGTTCCGTTTCCAGGCCGAGCCCGGCCAGGGCGGCGATGCGGTCGTCGGGCGGTTCATGGCCACCGGGGCGGGGCCGCTCTTCATGCCGCGCGCCGCCGAGATGGGGCTGGAAGCGGCGTTGCGCCAGACGCTCGAGGGCTGACATGCTGCAGGTGATGGCTCTATTTCTGCTGGCCTTCTGCGTCTTCGCGGGGGTCGGTCTGGCCTTGGTCCTGACGCTTGACCGTTCGCGCCGGGCGCGGCAGAGGCGGCTTGTCAGATTCACCGTCAACCATCCGCAGCAGGCGGATGACAAGGTTGCCCGGCGGCTGGATGCGGGGGACGAGCGTAAATCCCCCGGGGCCCGAACCGGTGGCGTCGCGGCGCTGCTGCAGGCGCGGATACGCGAGGCCGGCCTCGACATGACGCCGGGCGCGGCGGTTGCGATCATGGCGGCTGTCGCGGGGGCGGTGTTTGTCGCGCTTCTGCTGGCGGGGCTGCTGTCGCCGCTGCTATCGGTGCCGGTTGCCGGCGGCGCGGGCTATCTGCTGTTCAATCTCTATCTCGGGTTCCTTCGGTCGCGCCGGGTGGCGGCGTTCACCGAGGCGCTGCCGGACAGCCTCGATATGCTGGCGCGCAGCCTGCGCTCGGGTCAGCCGGTTGCGGCGGCGCTGAAGGTCGTGGCCGAACACGCGACCGGCGTGACCGAGGAGGAATTCGCTTTCTGTTGCGAGGAGATGCGGCTGGGGGTCGGCCTTGTGGAGGCCTTCGGCGGTATCGCCGAGCGGGTGGGGTCCCCCGAGGCGCGCTTCATCGCCATCGCCACCGGCCTGCAGGTGGAAACCGGCGGCAACCTGATAGAGACGCTGGAAAACCTGGCGACCATGCTGCGCGAACGGCGCAAGCTGCGCCGGAAGGCGGCGGCGCTGTCGGCCGAGGTCCGGGTAAGCGCCGGCATTCTCTGCTCGCTGCCCTTTGTCGTCGGTGCCGCGCTCTGGGTGATGAACGGCGACTATCTGATGCCGCTGTTCAGCGACCCGCGGGGCCGGGTCATGGCACTGGCGGGCCTGGCCTGCCTGGGGCTGGGCATCTACAGCATGTACAGGTTGGCGCGTCTCGATGTTTGACAGGCTCTCCCTTGTCCCGGCCCTGATCCTCTGCGCGCCCCTGATCTACCTCGGCCAGATGGCGGTGCTGCAGGCCTTCGACCGCCGCACCAGGATGGCGCGCCTGGACCGGGCGCTTCGCGCGTCTCGTCCCGAGAGGATCAGGCCGCGCCGCCCGAAATCGCGCCGCCTGCTGGAGAGCGTGGCCCGGTTTGCCATCCATATCTCGGAACGGTTTTCGGTGATCAGGGGCGGCGAGGCCGAGGCCTCGGCCGAATTGCTGCGCGCGGCGGGGTTCCGGGGGCGGGACGCCCTGCTGATCTATGCCTTCCTGAAGCTGCTGCTGCCGTTCGGGGGTGCCGGGTTCGCCCTGCTCTGGTTCGCGCTGAACCGGCCGGACGGGCAGGGGCGGCTCATTGCCGTCATCGTGGTCCTGGGCAGCGCGCTGGCCCTGTCGAAGTTGCCCGATGCCCTCTTGAAGATGCGGCAGAGGAAGCGCTTTGCCGAAGCCCGCCGCGCCTTTCCCGACATGCTGGAACTGCTGGTGATCGCCAGCGAGGCGGGCCTCGGTTTCGGCCCGGCGCTTGGCCGCGTGGCCCGGGATATCCAGCCCGCCGCCCCGGTGCTGGCCTTCGAGATCCGTCAATTGTCGGTCGAACTCGGGGTGCTGCCGGATCGCGAGACGGCCTGGGCCAGGCTTTCCGAGCGCCTGCCGCTGTCCGAGGTGACCATCTTCGCCAATGCCATGATGCAGGCCGAACGCTATGGCACGCCGATCGCCCGTGCGCTGCGCGGCCTGATGCGCGACCAGCGCGCCATGTGGCTGCTGCGCATCGAGGAACAGGCCGGGCGCATTCCGGCCCTGATGACGGTGCCGCTGATCCTGTTCATCATGCCGGCGCTCTTCATCGTGCTGATCGGCCCGGCGGTCCTGAATATCCTCGACAATATCATGGATGGAGGGTTCGGATGAGGCGTCGTGCCATATCCTTTGCGCAGCGCGAAGACGGCGCGGTGGCGGTGGAATTCGCCCTTGTCCTGCCGCTGCTGCTGGCGATCCTGTTCGGGATCGTCTGTTTCGGCCAGTATTTCGCCATCGCCAACAGCCTGCAACAACTCGCGGCCGAGGCGGCGCGCCACTCTGTGCTGGAACTGGCGGCGGCGAAACGGGTCGAGAAAGCCAATGCGTTCATCGCCGACGCGCAAAGCCGTTTTCCCATTCTGCGCAGCGGCAAGGTCTCGCATCGGGTCGCGCTGCGCGACATATCCGGGCCCGGCATCGAGGTGACGCTGACCTATGACCTCTCGGGCTCCGCCGTCGACGTGGTGGACGGCTTCCTCGGGCTGGAGATACCCGAGGTATCGAGGAGCAGCTATCTTGCGTATTGAACGGTACCTGCGCGGTTTCCTCGGCGAGGAGCGGGGCGCCGTGATCCTGATCGTGGCGCTGGCGCTGACGGTCATGATGGGGTTCCTCGCTCTGGGCGTGGATCTCGGGGCGCTGTATCTGCGCCAGAAGACGCTGCAGACCCATGCCGACCTTGCGGCGATTAGCGCGGTGTCGAACCTGGGGGGCGGGCCGCGCGACCGTGCGCTGGATACCATCGGGGGCAATGGCCTGCCCCCCGAGGCGCTGCAGCAGATCGGCTATGGCCGCTATATACGCGACGCCACGCGTGCCCCGGACGACCGGCTGGAGGCGCGCGCGCTCTCCGATACCGATGTGAATGCCGCACGGGTGGAGCTTGCGGAAGATGCGCCGCTCTATTTCATGCGCAGCTTCGTCGACGGGGACAGCACGCGGCTTTCGGCGACGGCGACGGCGGCACGGTTCGACATGGCCTCGTTCAGCCTGGGGTCGCGGCTTGCCGCGCTGGAGGCCGGGCTGCTCAACGCGCTGCTGTCAGAGGCGCTTGGCACCTCGGTGGGGCTCGACCTTCTGGATTACGAGGCGCTGGCCGATGTCGATGTCGATCTGCTGACCTTTATCGAGGCCCTGGCCATCCGGCTGGATCTCACCGCCGTCGACTATCGCGACGTGCTGATGGCAGAGGCCGACCTTGCCGATATTGCGGGGGCGCTGCTGGACGCCAACGGCCTGGGCGGCCCGGTCGATGTCCTGACCGCGGTGCTGAACGGCACCGGATCGGCGGTTCTGGACATCTCCCGGCTGATCATGATCGAAGGCGAGGATGTCGCCGCGCAGATCGACGATATCCTGCCCGAGATCACGGTTTCGGCGCTCGATATTCTCATGGCCTCGGTGGGGATCGTCAGCGCGGACAGATACGTACAGACCGACCTGGCGCTGACCGTGCCGGGGGTGACGGCGATCGATCTGGCGCTGGTCATCGGCGAACGCCCGGCGGATTCGGGCTGGATCACCGTGGGCGAGCGCGGCGCGACGCTGCATACCGCGCAGACCCGCCTGAAACTGGAACTGCTCCTCGATCCATCGCTTCTGTCCGGGCTTGGGCTCGACATCGCCTCGGTGCATCTGCCGGTCTATATCGAGATCGCCAGCGCGACCGCCACGCTGTCGGCGCTCAACTGCTCGGCGTCCAGGCCGACGGATGTGGTGGCCAGTTTCGACACCGGGACCGATCCGCTGACCGGTGTGACCGGCACCCATGTTGCCGAGGTGTTCCTGGGCGAGTTCGACGCCCCGGATTTCGAGGATACCACGACGCCGCTGTCCCAGGCGGCGCTGTCCCCGGCGAAGCTTCTGGGGGTGCGGATCCGGCCGCTCGGCATTGGCATACTGGACGCCAACGTGATGATCAGGGCGCATGCCCCGGTCGGAATTTCAGAGCAGGCGCAGCTTGACTTCACATTGGGCGAACTGCCCGCAGCCGGGGGTGCCGCGACCAAGACCTTCGGGTCGGGCAGGGTGCTCGAGGCGCTGATCTCGGCCCTGGCGGCGGATGCCGAACTGGATATCGAACTTGCCCTGCTGGGCATCGAACTGGGCCTGGTCAATTCCCTGCTGAACCTGGTTCTGGGGATCGTGCAGACCCAGCTCGCCCCCATCCTGACCGCCTTGATGATCCCGCTGGATAGCGTCATCGACGGGTTGCTGGACACTCTGGGCATCGGTATCGGCGAGGCCGATCTGGTGCTGCACGGGGTGGCCTGCGACCGGATCCTGCTGGTCCGCTGACCCTCACCCCCTTTCGAACATCCCTGCCGCTGGAGACGAATTTGCACATGCCCAAGACCCTGCTTCACGCCCTCGGGGCGCTTGCGACCGCCCTCTTCCTGTCCGCCTGCGCAACCCCCCAGGACCGGGGGGCCGGCCCGGAGGCGGCGGACGCGGGTTCGGCCAGCCTGCGGCTGGCGCAGGCGACGGCAAAATCCGGCGATCCCGAAACCGCGGCGCAGCTTTTCGAGAAGGTGGTAAAGGCCGAGCCGGACTCGGTGCCCGCCCTGCTGGGGCTGGGCGACAGCTATTCCCGGCTTGGCCAGCACAGCCGCGCCGATGCGGTGCTGACCCGCGCGCATGAACTGGACAGGCGCAATGTCGAGGTCCTGGCGGTCCTCGCCCGGGTGAAGCTGTCGCAGCAGCAGGCCGAAACCGCGATCGGCTATTACGACAAGGCGCTGAAGATCGACCCCGCGAACCTGTCCGCGCTCACCGGCAAGGGCGTCGCCCTGGACACGCTGTCGCGCCACGCTCAGGCGCAGGCGGTCTATCAGGAGGGGCTGGCGCGCTATCCGGCGAATTTCGTGCTGCGCAACAATTACGCGCTGTCTCTGGCGCTCGGCGGGCAGCAGGCCAGGAGCCTCTCGATCCTGCAGGAGCTGGTGCGCGATCCGACCGCGGCGCCGCATGTGCGGGACAACCTGGCGTTGGTCTACGGGCTATACGGGCGCGAAAGCGATGCCCGTGCGACCCTGGCGCTGGATATGAAGACGCAGGAAATAGAAGAGAATATCGCGATCTACCGTGCCCTGCGGCGCCTGCTTGGCGAAGGCAAGCCGATCGGCGCGCTTGTTTTCGCATGACAGGCCCCGATCGGGCCCGGATCAGGCCGGACGGCCATGTGACCGGCCTGATCGACAAGGCGGCATCCTCCGGCCCGCCGGCGACGCAACGGGAGAAGGGGTCGTTGACGGCATACAGGGACAGCCGTCCGTCATGCGTTCCCGGGCCGGCGATGCCCGCCCCGGGGCAGGGTGCTTGTTCATCTGCCCTCGGCGCCTATGCTGGCAGGAGAATGGGGTGTCAGTGAGGGCAGAGGATGGGTTTGCTCGATAAAAAGACGGTCGAAGCGGGAGAGGGGGATATCGCCGCGGCCCCGGGGGAAGACCTGGCCGCACAGGTCGCCCTGCTCAGGGATCAGCTGATGGTGGCGCAGACGATGCTGGAAGAGGAGGCCAGGGCACGGATCGCCCTGGAGGCGCGGCTTATGCAGGCGGGGCCAGCGCGGTAGAATAGCCCAGACGCTCGGCCAGGACCGCGTGGTTGGGGCTGTCGCGGATGTCCCGGGCCTGATCCTCGGGGATCTCGTAGCGCGGGCGGAGCGCCAGCCTGTTCCCCTTGCGCCCGCTGTCGCCGGACAGCGAAACGGCCGGCATCAGGTGGGGAAAGTCGGGATTGAACGGCAGCGCCAGCGCCCGACACAGGGCGCTTCCGCCTTTCTGCGGGTCGGTGATGAAATCCTCGTAGCGGATGAGCGGCACGCCGGCGTGGTCGTCCAGGAACACCAGCATGCGCCGGCAATATTCGTCGAAGGTGGCGGGCTGACAATGGACCCAGCCGTTTCTCCGAAGCGAGAGATAGCTGTCGATGGGATCGCGCACCGTGACGGCGGATCTGAGATCGTAGGCATCGCTCAGGAAATCACGCAGGCCGGGGTAGCTGCCGATGTCCTCGCCATAGGTGTATTTGCCGTGGCTGTGGTCGCGCAGCACAAGGTAGCTGCCCCTGTCCGCGTTTTCCTGCACCAGCACGTCCAGGCTGGCCTTGAACAGCCTGGCCTGTGTATCGCTGCTGACCGCGCGCGAGCCGATCTTGGCCAGCCCGATCATATCCGTCGGGCGAAAGGGATGGGCGTGGCCCAGGGGGCTGAAGGGGTCCACCTCGCTGAGCAGGGCCACATTCGGCTGGGTCGCGACGGCTTTGGAAATGACCGTGCCGCCGGTGCAGGCCAGGTGGTGCAGGGTGCGCAGGACCGGCTTGGCGGGCCTGTCCGCCAGCAGCCGCGCCGCAGCCTTGAGCGACTCCTGCAGGGCCTTGCGGGCCTCTGCCCGATCTCCGTGCGGGGCCAGGCCGGACATGTCCCTGACCCGCGCGGGGGCGGCCTGTTCCAGCGCCTGCAGCGCCGCGTGCAGAAGCTTGTCGGGGGCCGCTGTCATGTGCGTTTCGCGGTCTTCTTGCCGCCCTGTTTCTTGCCCTGCAGGAAGGTCAGGCTGTGCAGCGTGGTCCTGAGCAGGTCAGCCAGCTGATCGTTCTCCGCCTTCAGGGCCCGATACCTGTCCTTCAGCTCGTCCAGATCCGTCTCTCTGAGGCCCTGCAGGCGCAGCGCAAGGGTCAGATCCTCTTCGGCCTTGGTCCTGGCGCGCTGGGTGGAAGACGCGGTTTCGGCGGCTTTTGCGAGGGCGGCCCCGTGCTGGACCTTGGAGGTTTCGATCCAGTCTTCCAGTTCGCGGCATTTGGCCCAGGCCTGGTCCAGCTCCTGGCGCAGGCCCTCTGCCTCGGCGCGGGCTGCGGCGAGGGCGCCTTCCAGATCGCCGAGTCTGTGCTGGGCGGTATCCTTTTCGGCGGTGATCTCTGCGAGGTCCGCCCGTTCCGCCTCTGCATCGGCCTGTGACTCGGCCCGTGCCGCCGTGAGCGCCGCGTTCTTCTGCCGGAGGTCTTGCGCCGCGGCCTGTGCCTGGTCCAGCTCCTGGCGCAGGCCCTCCGCCTCGGCGCGGGCTGCGGCGAGGGCGCCTTCCA
>NZ_JBLXGL010000015.1:0-85195 GCF_048381735.1 Ponticoccus sp. (in: a-proteobacteria) | reverse complement strand
TCTATGACATCGACCAGAAATACGGCGACGTCACGGACGCAGACGACATCCTCGCCTGGCTCGAAAGCCTGGCGTGACCGGCGCCCTGCAGGCCATTGCGCCCGCAGGGCATCCGGCGCCAAACAGTGAATAAGTGGTGCGACAAAGCATCCGACCCCTGACACCTTCAACAATCCAACGGGAGCGCAAACTAATGCTACGTACAGTATCCCTGTGGCTGGTAGGGCTGGTCATTCTGGCCTGCTATGCCGTGCCCTATGGCCTGCTCGGCGATACGCCGAGCTGGACCGGTGCCTTTCTTTTCTGGACCCTTGCCGGGGTCGTCATCATCGTGCTGAACGCACTGGCAACCGCCTCTTTCTCGGAGGATGATCAATGAGCCAGTCGTTCATCTGGTACGGGATCGCAACCTATGTGGTGATCTCCATCGTCGTCGCGATGATGTCGCGGACGGGCAAGTCCTCCACCATGTCGGACTATTTCCTCGGCGGGCGCAGCATGGGCGGCGTGGTCTCGGCGCTGAGCTATTCGGCCACCACCTATTCCGCCTTCATGATGGTCGGCCTTGCAGGCCTCACCTACAAGGGGGGCGTCGGCGCGCTGGGGTTCGAGATCATCTATTTCGCCGGTGTGTCGCTGGTGGCGATCTTCGGGCCGCGCTTCTGGGCGGCGGGCAAGAAATACGGTTTTGTCACCCCTTCTGAAATGCTCGGAGCGCGGTATGGCAGCCGCTGGGTCGCGATTGCGGCGGCGGTGGTCAGCTGCATCTTCCTGATCCCCTATTCCGCCGTGCAGCTTTCGGGCGTCGGCTACCTGGTTTCTGGCATGACCGAGGGCGGTATCTCCTTTGGTGCCGGTCTGTTGATTGCCACCGCGCTTGCGATCTTCTTCTCCTATGTTGCCGGCATCCGCTCGGTCATGTGGACCGACAGCCTGCAAGCGCTGGTGATGATCGTCGCCTCGGCCCTTGTCGCCATTCTGGTGGTGAGCGAGCTGGGCGGGTTCAGCGCCATGTTCGCGACTGTTGCCGAGCGCAAGCCCGAGATGCTGACCGTGCCGGGGCCGGGGCTGTTCAGCCTGCAGACCTTTCTCGGGCTGACGATCCCGTGGTTCTTCTTTTCGATTTCCAACCCGCAGGTCAGCCAGCGTCTGTTCATGCCGGAGTCTCTGGGTGCGCTGCGTCGGATGCTTCTGATCTTCCTCTGCTTTGGTCTGGTCTACACGCTGGTGTCGGTGATCTGGGGCTTCTCTGCCTTTGTCGCCTTTCCCGATCTGGAAAGCCCGGATCTGGCGACCTCGGTCCTGCTGTCCTCGGACTTCGTGCCGCCGGTCCTCGGCGTGATCGTGATGGTCGGCATCCTCGCGGCTGCGGTTTCCACCATCGACTCGATCCTGCTGACGCTGTCCTCCATGGTGGCGCGCGACGTCTATGGCAATGTGAGCGGCGATCAATCCGATCACCGTCAGCTCTGGGTCGGCAAGTTGGTGATCCCGGTGATTTCCCTTCTGGCGCTTGGCTTTGCCGCGATGGAGCTGAGCCTGATCTCGATCCTGTCAGTGGCAGCCTCTGCGGGTCTGGTGGTCACCGTCCCAGCAATCGTCGGCGCCTTCTTCTGGAAACGTGGCACCGCAGCCGGGGCTCTGGCCTCGATCGCGGGCGGCGGGCTGTTTGTGATCGTGATGTATCTGACCGGGAACAAGCTCTTTGGCTACAACGCGGGCATTCTGGGCCTGCCGGTCTCGACCCTGCTGTTTGTTGGCGTCAGCCTGTTGACCCGACCCAGCAATGAGGTGACCGAAGGCTTCGTGTCCGAGCGCTCCTCCTCCGACGCAGCTCCGGTGGTCAACGCGGGCTGAGGATCGTCGTGATCTGACGTCAAAGAATGGCCGCCCCCGGACCCATGCGCCGGGGGCGGCGAACGTCGGGTGCTTTCGCGTGCCGGTGGCGCCGTCGACAAAGGCCAGCAAGGTGCAGGCAGGACCACGGTCCTCGAGCCGGGCGTGATCAGGGCCGTCTATCGCCACCAGCGCGCCATGGCAGTCCCGGCGCCGGCGCGGCTGGTGAACCCTTCTGCGCTCTTTGCGCGATTGCCGGATGCCAGCATCCTACACCCATTTCCGCAAGATCTTCCGCGTCCCCTTCAGGCCATGGTCTGCCGCCAGCGTCTCGGCTGCGACCGGGGGTCCTAATTCCGCGGAGGGCTCACCGCCAGCGTCCGCGCGAACGCATGCAGTGCGGGATCGATCCGGTTGTTGGACGCACGTCCGCGGGCCTTGCGCCGGATTGCCGCCGGACCATCGGCCCGGACGGGTGCGCTCACTGCGGCAGATCCAGATAGTCACGCTCGTAATCGCCGGTCATGCGGCGCGCGATGACGATGCGGTTGATGTCGTTCGTTCCCTCGCCGATCGTGTAGAGCAGCGCCTCGCGATACAGTCGTTCGACGGCATAATCCTTGATGTAGCCGCCGCCGCCATGGATGCGCACCGCGTCCTGGGCAATCTCCAGCCCCATTTCCGAGGCATAGAGCTTGGCCATGGCACCGATCATATCGGCGCGTTTGCCTTCCTCTTTTTCCCGGGCCGCTTCGTAGGTCAGCAATCGGGCCGCAACGAGTTTGGTCGCCATGTCGGCCAGTCTGAGCTGAACCGCCTGATGCTGGTCGATCGTCACGCCGAAGGTCCGGCGTTCCCCCGCAAAGCGCTGCGCCTCTGCAAGGGCATTCGCGGCAAGACCAACGGCGCTGATCGCGATTGCGATCCGCCCGACCTCGAGGGCTTCCATCAGGTGCCGGAAGCCCAGCCCTTCGCTTCCGCCCAGAATGCAGTCGCGCCGGAGCGGAACGTTGTCCATCTCGATCTGGACCGTGTCGACAAGATCGTAGGCCATCTTGTGGAAGGTCGAGGTGATCTCGATCCCGTCTAGCGCCTTGTCGACCAGCGCCAGCGAGAAGCGGGGCTTGCCGTTTTCTCCGGGCTCGGGGTGGCGGACGAGGGTCAACAGCAACGTGGCGCGTGCGCCATTGGTGACATAGGTTTTGGACGCGGTCAGGCTGTAGTCATCGCCGCGCGGATGCAAGGTGCCGCGAATGGCCTGAAGGTCCGACCCGCACCCCGGCTCGGTGAGGCAGAGGGCGCCACGATGTGCGCCGGTCGCCAGTCCGGGCAGGTAGGTCTCTTTCTGGGCGTCGGTGCCGTAGGTCGCCAGCGCATGCACAACGGTGGCATGGCTGTTCGCGTAGGCGGCGATCGTTGTCCAGGCGCGGGCGAGCCTTTCGAACACCGCCGCGAAGACGCTAAGCCGCAGCCCGAGACCGCCATGCTCCTCGGGCACGAGCAGGCCAAAGATGCCGAGCTCGGCCATCTCCGCCACCAGCTCTTGCGGGAAGGTGCCGCTTGCCTCGTACTGCGCGACGTTCGGACGGATGCGTTCCATGGCGAAGCGGTCCACGGTCCGGATGATTTCGCGCTCCTCATCGGTAAATCGGTGATCCATCATGTGTCCTGTTCGTGTCTTCAGTAGGGTTGGGCAGGGAACTTGCGGCCCATGTCCGCCAGCACTTCGCGTGCAGCGTTGTGCCCGGGCACACCGTTCACGCCGCCGCCGGGGTGGCAGGCTGCGCCGCACATGTAGACGCCTTTGACCGGGGTGCGATAATCGGCGTAATGCGCGATCGGGCGGCGGAAGAAGATCTGATCCAGGCTCATTTCCCCGTGATGCACATGCCCGTCGATCATCGAGAACATCGACTCGATGTCTTTCGGGGTCAGCACCTGGGCATCGAGCACGTCTTGGTCGAACCCCGGGGCGTAGCGGCAAATCTGGCTTAGCACGATGTCCACGAGTTCCTGCCGGGTGTCCGCATCCCATTCCCGCCCGTTCAGCGCATAGGGAACATGCCCGCCCATGATCTGCACAACGTGCCGACCCTCGGGGGCGACGCTGTCGTCGAAGGCAGACGGCGTGGTGATCCACAGATAGGGGCGCGGGGCCATCTCGCCGTTCATGGCCGATTGGAAGGCATCCTCCAACTCGTCCGAGTTCTCGGCCAGGGTGATGCCGCCCGGCCCGGCGACGTTCAGCTGGCGTTCGTCGAAAGCCGTCCAGCGGGGTAGGGCGCGGGTCGACAGGTTGATCTTGAAGGCAATCGACCTGGTGCGGTGCCTGTCAATCTGCCCGAGGATCTCGGGGGCGACATGGTCCTTGCCGAGGAGGTCGCGATAGGTGGCCCTGGCGCCTGCGTTCGACACGACCACGGGCGCGTCGATACGGCTTCCGTCCTCCAGTTCGACGCCCTGGACTGTGCCCTTCTCGATGATCACGCGGCGCACGGTCTTCCCGGTCAGCACTGTTGCGCCGTATGCCTCGGCGGCCTCCCTCAGGGCCTGGGTGATTGCGCCCATGCCGCCCCGGATCAGTCCGCCGGGGCCCTGGTCGGTGCTGTTGTCGCGCAGATAGGGGCGCGCCAGAACATAGGCCGAGCCCGGACTTTTCGGGCTGAGAATACCGGCAGACCCGGAGGCATAGCTCGCGAAGATCGTGCGTATTTCGTCGCTTTCGAACCAGCGGTGCAGGTAATCCCAGGCGCTCAGCGTGAGCAGGTCCCAGAGGTCGTAGAAATGGGGTAGGGCGCGGCGATTCCGCCATGCCAGTTTAAGCGTGCGGCGCAATCCCCGGAGTGACAGGTCGGTGGGATCGACCGGTGTTTCGAACAGCATCGGACGAAGCGCGGCGACGATACGTGTCATGTGGTCGTCATAGGCTGCATAGGCCTCTGCGTCCTTTTGCGAGAACTGCGCAAGCTCGTCCTGCACACGCGCGCGGTCGGGCCAGAACACCACCGAGCGGCCATCCGCGAAGGGGTGCAACGTCGGTGGCGTCGGAATGGGTTCGACGCCGCGACGCCGCAACTCGAGATCGCGCATGATCTTGGGCTGCAGCATCGACATCCAGTAGGCCGCAACGGAAACCTTGTGCCCTGGGAATACCTCCCGGGTCACCGAGGCGCCGCCAACGAAAGCCCGTTGTTCAAGCACACAGACCTTCGCCCCCGCCTTGGCCATGTAAGCCGCACAGGTCAGACCGTTGTGTCCACCGCCGACGACGATGGCATCATATGAACGCATCTCTTGCTCCTAGACGCTGGTAAGCCTGAACCCGGAGTCAGGATCGAAAGGTTTCACTTCCGGGACCGGCGCGTCAAAGCGCGCCACCGGCCTCCCTGATTGCGGATGCATAGAGCGTCTGGAAATGCGCGATGGCATTCTCGCTCTGCTGGCCGGTCTCGGTGCTGACCACGAGCGGTCCGTTGTCGAAGCCCATGCTTTCGAGGCCCTTCTGAACGGATTTTACCACGGCGGCATCCTCGACGCAGACGGTGTTACAATACTCGGTCCCCTCGGCGATGACCGCGGCGGTCGCCTCGTCCGACAGGCCCTCGGGCACCCACCAGCTGTAGTGGTACCTGGTCTTGTTCGGGCCCAGGGGGACAACCCGGCGCAAGGACACCGCGCCGTGGATCGGGAACACCTCGACCACGTTGTTGGGCCAGATGAACCAGCTGTGCAGATCGCCATGCAGGTCGCGGTCTTTCGCCCGGGCAATGAAATGCCGCAGGTAGGGGCCGTAGAGATCGACGGTATAGCTATCGGTGGCGTAGAGCTGTGTGATCGAGGTCGCATGGACCGATGCGCAGTGGTAGCACTCGTTTAGGTTCTCGACCGAGACTTTCCAGTTGCAATTGTGCTCGATTTCGCGCTCGAACACGACTTTCATGGTCTCGATGCCCTCGCGGGTCGAGACGATGCCTTCTTCGAGCCCCGGGTAGGTCTCGGCCAGGCTGCTGGCAGTGTCGTCGAGGTTCACGAACAGCAGGCCCAGCATGGTTTCAAGGCGCACTTCGCGCAGCTTGATGTCGGCTTTGCAGAACCCTTCCACATCTTCGGCATGCGGCGCCCTTACAAGGTCTCCGCTCAGGCGGTAGGACCAGGCATGGTAGTGACATACGAAGAGCTTGCGATTGCCAGCGCCCGTTGCAACCGCATGGGCCCTGTGCGGGCACACGTTGAAGAACGCACGGATCACCTCGTCCTCGCCCTTTGCGATCAGGATGCTTTCATCGGCGATGTTCGTCGTGAAGTAGTCGCCGACATTGGCAACCTGGCTGACATGGCCGACGAACTGCCAGGTCTTGTAGAAGATGTTCTTCTTGTCGAAGTCGAAGTGTGCCTCGTCGGTGTAGAACCGCGACGGAACGCTGTGCTGCATTTGATAGACCTCCCAATTCAATGCGGCTTTTGGCCAGATCTGCCGGCTGCCCTTTCGGGATCTCAAGCCCGCCGCCGTCGCCCAACCGGCAGGCGTGTGATCCACGAAACGGCTGCTCTGCGAATTCCGCCCATGTCTGGCTTCAGGCTGGAATAGACTGGAGGGTCATGTATTTATACTCATAAGTCAATACAATTGTGCCGGGCGTTCTGGCGAGAATTGCGGCCATGAGTTTACTTTGAAAACAGGTGCTTAAAGATCTGAGGCCCCTGCGGAAAACCGTGATGCAGCGCAGGCCCGTGCAACGTCGGACCTGCCTGCCAGGGAGCGGGCGCGCCGCTTCAGAGATTGAAACGTGCGAAGACGGGCGCGTGGTCAGATGTGCCCTTCCAGTCGCGTGCAGGGCGGTGGACCCAGCTTGTGTCCAGCTGATCTGCGAGGTCCGGCGTCGCCCAGATATGGTCGAGCCGGCGCCCCTTGTCCTTCTTGTCGCCCACGGGCGCATTGGCATCCCACCAACGGTATGCCCACCAGGAATAGAGCGCGCCTTCGGGCTGCGTTTTGCGCATGACGTCGACCCAGGCGCCGGATTTCTGCACCTTTTCGAGGATCTCGCCCTCTTGCGCGGAGTGGGTGACCTGGCTGCGCAGAAGCGCGTGATCATAGACGTCGTCCTTCGTCGGGGCGATGTTCAGATCGCCGACCAGCACGGATTTCTGCGGCTTCTGCGCGTCGAAGTATCCGCAGACATTGTCCAGGAAATCGAGCTTCTCCTGAAAGCCCGGGTCGATGCGGGCATCGGGTTGGCTGCCGCCCGCCGGGAAGTACATGTTGTGGATGCCGACCCCGTTCTCAAGTCGGGCAAACAGGTGGCGCGCCTCGGCGGCGCCCGTGAAGTTCCTGCTTTCGACTTCGGCAATTGGCCGCTTCGAGAAGATCGCCACGCCATTCACGTCGTCCTGATCGCGGATTTCGTGATGTGTGTAGCCGCGCTCGGTGAAGGCGCGGACAGGGAAACTTTCCTTGGCCACCTTGCACTTCTGAAGACACAGGACGTCGGGGCTCTCTTCGTCCAGAAGGCGCGTGACAACCTTCAGCCGCGGGACCAGTGAGTTGATGTTCCACGAGACAACAGTGAACGTCATTGCAGTGAATTCTCCGGGCTTGCTTGCGATCCACGACGCGGCGGATGCGCAGTTGCGGCCACCCACAGCGTCGGTCGGCCGCCAATCGCAGCCGCCGCGGCCAGTCTACGCACGACAATTATACTTTCAATAACTAAAAAACACTGTATCGTAAATTTAACGTACTCATCCGTATGCGCTCGACGTGATGCGACCGGGTACGCATGGCTTTTTGGGAATGGAGAACGTGATGTCCAACAAATCTCTCAGCGGCAAAGTTGCTGTAATCACGGGCGCCGGAAGCCCGATCGGGCTGGGCTACGCGATGGCCGAGGCCACGCTGCGCGAGGGCGGCAAGGTGGCAATGCTCGATGTGAATGCAGCCTGGCTGGAAGAGAGCGCAGCGCGTCTCAAGGCGCTGGCCGGGGATGAGAACGTGCTGCCGATTCAGGTGGACATCACCGATCCGAAGGCGGCGGAGGCTGCCATCGCGCAATCGATCGAGACTCTGAACGGTCTGGATATCCTCGTGAACAACGCGGGCCTCTGGGAACCCGCCAGCTTCCGCGAAGTGACCGTCGAGGCCTGGCAGCGAATCCGCGCGGTGAACCTTGACGGGCCGTTCTACCTGACGAAGCCCGCCGTCGAGCACATGATTGCCCAGGGTTCGGGGCGTATCGTCAATGTCACCACCAGTCTCGGCACGATGTGGACCGCCTCGAACACGACCTACGGCAGCTCGAAAGCCGGGCACGAGGCCATGGCTTCGGTTCTTGCGCTCGAGCTCGAGGGCACCGGCGTCACCTGCAACGTCCTGATTCCGGGCGGCAACACGGCGACCAACATGTCGGCGAAGTATCGCGATCCGGACATCGACACCTCGGCGCTGATGCAGAACCACGTCATGTCCGCGCCTTATCTCTACATGGCATCGGATGCCGGGAAGGATTTCAACTGCCGCCGCGTGGTTGCCGCCCTCTGGGACGAGGCTCTGCCGCTGGAAGAGCGTCTCGCGAAGGCCGCCGCTCCGATCGCCTGGCCGCAGCTCGGCGGTTTCTCGATCGAGCCGAAAAAGTGACATGACCCAACAGATGCCGCCGCAAAGCACAGGACAGGAGTGCAAGATGCACAAAGGCTCGATGGCACGTGACCTCGGGAGTTTCGTGGCCGGTCTGGAATACGCGCAGCTGCCGCCCGAAGTGGTCGAATTCGCCAAGTCGCTTATCCTGAAGACGGTGGCCGGCGTGCTTGCGGGCATGTCCTGCCCCAACACCCGGAAACTGCTCGACGACATTCAAGCGCGCGCGCTGCGCGGAGAGGTCAGCATTCTGGGCACCGGGCTGCGCACCTCGGCTTGGGAAGGCGTTCTTCTGAACGCCTTTGCCGCCCATGCGAGCGAGCTGGAGGATGTCGCTATTCCGGACGGCGGTTGTTCGTGGGACGTGACGGTCATCCCGCTGTTGCTGACGCTGGCCGAAAAGAACAGCATGTCGGGCAAGGCGCTGATCGAGGCGACGGTTGCGGGGCTTGAGGCCCATTACCGGACAAGCCTGCCGTTCGACGTCATGCGGCTGGGCCAGTCGCTGCCGACCACCTCGGGCATGGGGTGCGCGGCCGCCGCTGCCAAGGCCTACGGCCTTGATGCGGAACAGACAACGGCGGCCATGGGCTTCGCCCTGTCCGGGCCTGCAATCACCGAGGCCAGTTTGGGCACGGACGCCCATTTCCTTGAATCGGCGCTGCACTCGTTGCAGGGGATGATGGGCGCCGACATGGCGCGCATGGGTCTGACCAGCAATCCGGACCTCGCCTCCTACAAGGACATGTTGTCGAAAGGCATTTCCCTCGATGATGCCATGGCCAACCTTGGCACGCATTGGTTCTTCCGGGAAATGTGGGTGAAGAAGTACCCGAACTCGATCAGCATCCATCGCCAGCTCGACGCACTGTTCGAGATCATAGCCGCAGAGCGGCTTGCGTCTGACGACATCGAAACCGTCGAGATTATCGCAGGAGCGGAAGATGCGGGTTGCGACAATCCCAACCCGGTGTCGGCAGGCGAGAAGCAATTCAGCTTCCAGCATGCCCTGGGCCTGGCGATCCTGAACGGAGAGTTGAGCGTAAGCGACTTCCTCGACGGAGAGGTGGACGAGCCCAGGCTCCTGGAGGCGCGCGGCAAGGTCCGCGTGACGATCGAGGCGGTCGGCAAATCCTCCGAGCCGGTGCGCTACATGAGTCGCCCGACGACGGTTATCGTGCGCACGAAGAACGGCGAGACGTTCACGAAGGAGCGGATGGCCGTGATCGGCTCGGTCGACGAGCCGATGACACGGGCACAATTCAACGCGGTGTTCGAGCAGTTCGCCAAGCACCATCTCGCGCCTGAAAACATCCGTGCGTTCCAGGACACGATCTGGGCTCTGGAAGAGGTCGCCGACATGTCAGTGGCGCTGGGGGCGCTGGCCCCGGGCGCGCAGTAAACAATTCAGGCGGCGTGGCCTTCAGGCTGCGCCGCCTGCCGTTCCGATCGTTCGGGCCGGTATCGGGGGGAATCACCCTCGATTTCGGGGCTGTGCCATGCTCTTGTGGGCCTATGGCGCTGCAGGGCATCTGGTCCGACCCGGCTTTTTAGTGTCACCGCAATGGTTTGCGAAAAAGTACAAGTTTTTTGCCATTACGGTGAATAATACGCGGTAGTATTTTTGAATCTATAGTATTCTTGACCTGCGCTTTGGAACGCGAAGCGCGAAAACGGGAGGTAAGAATGAAACTCTTCAATTCGAACAGGGCCGCGCACACCAGAACCGGCCCCACACGGCGTGACCTGCTTGCCGGCGGTACGGCGCTTGGCTTCGGGATGCTTGGAGGCGGCCTGCTTCTGCCGCAGATGGCGCGTGCGGAACCCAAGCGGGGCGGACACGCGGTGTTTGCGATCGGCAACGCCAGTACGACCGACAGCTTCAATCCCGATGTTACCCTGGCCACCTTTGGCGGCGTTGCCCGCGTGACCTTTCTGGATTCCCTCTACGAGATCAACTCGACCGGCGAGATCGTGCCCGTGCTGGTCACGGATGCCAGTGTCGACGACAGCGCAACGGAATGGCGCCTGACCCTCAAGAAGGACGTGACGTTCCACAACGGGAAGACGCTGACGGCCGAGGATGTCGTGAACTCGATCAACCTGCACCGTGCGGAGGGGTCGAAATCGCCGGTGAAGTCCCTGCTGGTCAATCTCGAGGACATATCCGCCGAGGGCGATGATATTGTGGTGTTCAAGTTGAGCGCCCCGGATGTCGACTGGCCGTCGACCCTTGCGGAATACACATTGTCGATCCTGCCCAGCAAAGACGGTGTCGCCGACTGGCAATCCGGCGTGGGCACCGGGCCCTATCGTCTGATCAGTTTCGAACCCGGTGTCAGCGCCCGTTTCGAGCGCTATGAAAACGATCACAGGTCTGACCGGGGTTGGTTCGACAGTGTCGAATACATCGCCGTCAACGATGGTGCTGCGCGCACCAACGCGATCATCTCGGGCGAAGTGCATGTCTCCTCCGAGATCGAGCCCAGCCTCGCTATGCGCCTGAACAACGTGCCGAACGTGACGGTGGTCTCGCGGACGAGCCCGGGCTTCAGCCTGTTCGACATGCAGACAGCCCTGGCGCCGGTGGATAATGTCAACGTGCGGCGGGCGCTGAAATACGCAATCGACCGCCAAGAGTTCGTGGACAAGATCCTCTACGGGTACGGGACGGTTGCAAACGATCACCCCATCGCGCCGACGTACCAGTTCCATGATCCAAGCCTCGAACAGCACAGCTACGATCCGGACAAGGCGAAATTCTATCTCAAGGAAGCCGGTCTCGACAGCCTCGATCTGGACCTGCAAGTGTCGACCAGCGCCTTCACCGGGGCGGTCGATGCGGCGCTGCTCTATTCGGAAACTGCGCGGGCAGCCGGGATCAATCTGAAGCCGGTGCGTGTGCCGGCGGATGGCTACTGGGCGACGACCTGGGCGAAAACCCCTTTCTTCGGATCGTATTGGACCGGTCGTCCGACCGAGGCGCACATCATCTCGCTTGCCTACGGGAAAGGCGCCGCCTGGAACGCGACCAGCTATGCCAACGATCGTCTCGACCGTCTGGTCACCGAGGCGAAAGGGCAACGCGACGAGGCCAAGCGCCGCGAACTGTATGCCGAGGCGCAGCGGATCCTGAGTGTCGACGGTCCTTCGGTGATACCTGCGTTCAACAATATGATCGATGCGGTGTCGAATGAGATCGGGATGCCCGAGACCAACGTCACCCAGGCCTCGCTTGACAGCCGCTATGCCGCCAGCCGCTGGTGGTTCGTCTAGGGCAAGCTGCCTGCTGGGACACCTGGTGGATCCCTTCGGGAAGAGGGCGGCACCTCGGACACCTCTGCGGTGCAACGATTGACCGCCCACCGCGTCGCCGAAACCGGGCACCTTCAGGGTGCCCGGTTTTTATGTCCGGGATCACCGGGCGTGCCATTGATTTGGAACGAGAAAAGGCGCTCAGGAGGATCTGAGCGCCTTTAGGTGTCGATCAAGGTCCGGGATCGCGCGGGCTATTTCTGGCGGGAGGAAATGCGCACAGTCAGGCCCTCAAGCGCGTCGGTGATCCTGATCTGACAACTCAAACGAGAGTATTCGGTCGCCGGTTCGGAGGTGAACTCCAGCAGGTCTGCCTCAAGCTCGGCCACCGGTGGAACCTTGTCGCGCCATTCGGGTTCGAGGAACACGTGGCAGGTCGAACAAGCGCAAGCGCCGCCGCATTCGGCGACGATCCCGTCCACGCCGTGATCGCGGGCCGTTTCCATGAGCGAATTTCCGACCTTGGCCTGGATCGTGCGCGATGCGCCTGACGGCGTGATGAAGGTGACAGTTGGCATGACGGTCTCTTGAGTGTTGGCTGGAGCCTGGGGAGGGCGCCCCCTGTAGACTGCGGGGGGCAGGGGGCGCCACCCGGGTAGGGGGGCCCTACCCGGGGATCACGCCGATCGCCTCGACCTCGATCTTGAGGCGGGGGTCGTATAGCGCGACAACCTGCACGGCAACGCTGGCCGGCGGCGCATCCATGTTCACGTATTGCGAGCGGATGCGTTGATAGGCCGACAGCAGCTCGGGGTCGCTGTCGGTGATGTAGGCGGTCAGCCGACCGACATGCTCGAACCCGAGGTCGCCGGCTTCGAGCGTCGCTTTCAGGTTCTCGAACACCGCCGTCACCTGATCTTCGATCGAAGACGTGACCGGCTCGCCATCAGGCCCGGTGCCGACCTGACCGGTCAGCAGGAACACGCCCTTGCCCTCTAGTTTCGTGCCCGAGGACAGGCCTTTCCAGTTCGAATGCGCTGGATTGAAGGGGGTAATCATGATGTCTCCCTCTGGATGTCTTGAGTGGGGCGGGTGCGGGCAGGCGTCAGTTGCCGTCGCGACAGGAGAACATCACCTTCCACTCGCCGTCCTGGCAGACCGTGCCGTCCTGCTTGCGGATTTCCACCCAGAACACGACGATCCCGCGGCCGCCTTTCGAGGTCGGGCGAACGGATTCGACGCGTTGGAAGACGTGGATCGTGTCGCCAATCATGATCGGCGCTTTCAGGTTCCAGTCCATGCCGAGGAAGGCGATCGCGGTGCCTTCCTTGATGCCAAGGCGGCTTTCAAGGCCGGTGGCGACGGCAAAGGCGGCGGGACCGTGAAAGATGCGGGTGCCGAACGCGGTGGTCTTGGCGAATTCCTCGTCGGTGTGGATCGGATTGAAGTCACCGGTCAGGCCGGAAAACATCAGAAGATCTGCTTCCGTGATGGTCCGTCGCGGAGTGACCCATTCCTCGCCGACGGTGAAGTCTTCGAAGAATTTTGCGTTGGGCCCGACAAGGTTGGCGATGTCAGTCATTCGGGTGAACCTTCCTAGAAGTAGCGGGGATGCCGGCATGCAGCCAGCCATGGTCAACCTTGAAGCTACACTGAATTTTTTGATACCGCTACGTCTTTTTTGACCCGAGCGTACTAAAAAGCGCTATAAAGTTTAGAGCGCTCCGAAGACGGGGTAGCCGGTGGTCCAGCTGCCGGTGTTTTCAAGCTGTGCCGACAGCCGCAGAAGTCCGGTCTCGTCCCCGAAGCGCCCGATGAGCTGGACCCCGATGGGCAGCCCCGTCGCGGTCCGGTAAAGCGGCAGGCTGGCCGCCGGTTGCCCTGAGGCATTGATGATCGCAAGGAACGTCGTGTAGCTGCCAATGTTGCGGCGGAAGCCGAGGAAGTCCGTATCGGTGCTAATCTCGCCCAATCTTGCCGGCGGGCGTGTCAGCGTGGGGGTCAGCACGAAATCGTAGTCGAGCATGTAGCGCTCGAGCGTGCGGCCAAGTGCGTGGAAACGGTTGATCGCCAGCCCATAGGTTTCGGCGCCCACATCTTTTCCCATGCGATAGGCGTCGAAGAGCGCCGGTTCGAGCAGCGCTTTCGGATCCTTCTCGGGTGCGCCGCGCAACACGCCGTTCACCGTAAGGGTCACGCTTGCGGCCATCACGTCGATCATCGCATCGAGGAATTTGGAGAACTTGATCCCGGGCAATGCGGCCTCTTGCACCTCGTGGCCGAGGTCACGCAGAAGGGTTGCCGTGTGGGCCGTCGCGGCCTGGCACTCGGGATCGATTGCGATCCCCTCCCAGGCCTCTGTCCAATGGGCGATGCGCAGGGGGCGGTCGAATGGCCGGTCAAGCTCGGCCAGGTACGAGGCGGGCCGGGGCGGTGCCGCGTAGGGTGCGCCCAGCTCCATGCCGGCAATTCCGTCAAGGGCGGCGGCGGTATCGCGTACAGTGCGGGTCAGGACGCCGTCGGTTGCGAGGCCGCCCCATGCCTCGCCGCGCACCGGGCCGAACGGGATCAACCCGCGCGAGGGCTTCAGTCCGTAAACCCCGCAACAGGCGGCGGGAATACGGATAGAGCCGCCGCCGTCGCTGCCATGCGCAATCGGTACGATCCCGGTTGCAACAGCCACGGCAGCCCCGCCCGACGAACCGCCGGATGACCGGCCAGTGTCCCAGGGGTTGCGGGTTGGGCCACCGTTGGCGCGCGCCTCGGTTGTGGGGGCCATGCAGAATTCGGGCGCGGTGGTTCGCCCGAACGGAAGAAAGCCCGAGGCCTCGAAACGCTCGGTCAGCGTGGCGTTGATCGGCGAGGTCATCCCCGCGAACAACTCCGATCCGACGCTGCCCTCCAGAAAGGTCGATGCAAGGCCCGAGTCCTTGAGGAGGAAGGGCAGGGCGCCGAAAGCGCCCTTCGGCTGCGCCATGGCGGCCATGGCGCGCGCGGCCTCCGGCTTGGTGAAGCACAACGCGTTTACATGCGGGTTCACCGCTTCGGCGCGCGCGATTGCGTGCTCCATCAACTCTGCGGCCGTTGTCTCGCCCGCGTGCAATGCAGCCGCGAGCCCAAGGCCATCATGGCGCAGATAGTCTTGTGGCGTCATTGGTTCGCCTCCGCAGGGGTTGCATCGAGTTCGGCCTTCAGTGCTGCCTTGTCGATCTTTCCGGTCTTGCCCTGCGGCAGCGATGGGCGGAAAAGGTAGTGGCGCGGCACCTTGAATTCGGCGAGGTGCGCCTCGGCATGGGCTTTGATCGCGCCTGCCTCGACCTGTGCGCCGTGGCGAAGCACGATGAAGGCCACGGGGACTTCGCTTAGAATGCGGTCCGGCTGGCCGATCACGGCCACTTCCTGCACGGCGGGATGGGCGGCCAGCACAGCCTCGACCTCGGCGGGGGCGATGTTGGCACCGCCCCGAATGATGATGTCCTTGCTGCGTCCCGTCAGATAGTAGAACCCGTCGGCATCGCGATAGCCCAGATCGCCCGACCGGAAGAAACCATCCTGCATGGCCTGTGCGGTCAGATCCGGTGCGCCGTCGTATCGGGTCATGGTCGCCGCGCCGCGCACGGCCAGTTCGCCGATTTCGCCATCGGCGCAGAGGCTGCCATCCTCGGCCAGAACGCGGACATCGGCGAGGGGCGCCGCCTTTCCGATCGCGGCTTCCGGCACCGGCGCCGGGTCGGTCGGGTAGCGCCCGAAGATCGGGGTGGCCTCTGTCATGGCGTAGTAATTGTCGATGTGCTTGCCGAAACGGTTCCGGAACCGCGCCATGGTTTCCGCCGCCAGCGGCGCCCCGGCGCTGACCAGGACCCGGATGCCCGCGAGGTCGAACACCAGATCCCGCTGCTCGCAATACTCCAGCATCATCGAATACATTGTCGGCACGCCTTGGAAGTAATCGACCTGATGCTCGATCATCGCCTCCAGCACCCGCGCCGGGTGGAACCTGTTCAGCAGCACGACTTCGGCTCCGGCCTGCAGGGCGACGGCGCAAGCGGTGGACAGGCCGTAGAGAAACCCCAGGGGCAAGGCGACAAGCACCCGATGCCCGGGCGTGATGTCCCACATCTGGCGCAGGGCGATTGGCGCGGCCACCTGCGCGGCCTGGCTCAGCATCACGGCCTTTGGAACACCCGTCGAGCCCGAGGTGTAGATGAGAAGGAAGTCCTCTTCAGGGGTCGCGAGCCGAGTGCTCTCAGCGCGCGCGGAACCCTCAGGGGTGGCATTCAGCGCTTCGAGGTGGCGGAAACGATCTCCGGCGGCTGCCTGACCGATCCCGGCCATGTCGTCGGATACGAAAAGCAGGCGCAAATCGCTGTGCCTGACGATATAGCCCGCCTCGTCAGCGCTGAGCGCCGCGTTCAAGGGCACGAAGACGAGCGCAAGCTTGGCCGCAGCGTAATAGGCGAACAATGTCTCCGGGCAATTGGCGGCAAACACGCCAATCCTGTCCTGCCGCGCAACACCCATGCCCCGCAGGATCTCGGCCACGCGGTCAACCTCGGACAGGAAAGCGCGATAGGTCAGCGTCTTGTCGTCAAAGCGCAGGGCGATGGCCTCGGGCGCGGCCGCCGCGGCATCTGTCAGAGCGGCATAGACCGTAGCCGGAGGAGGCGAGGGCTGCATGTGGGAGGCTCCTTCGGAATTGGTTTGGGTCATCTTGGCAGCGTGGCGTCCTGGCGGGCGGCTTCGCTGGCGAGGGTCGAGAAGTCCACGCCCTGGCAACCGGACATATGGGTGATCAATTCATCGAGCATGGCGATGCGGGGGCCGCGTCCGATGATCTGCGGGTGCATGGTCAGGGTGAAGACACCGCGTTCCTGCGTCCTGCAGTGGTCGAACTCGTCGCGCCAGATCTCCAGCACCTCGCGCGGTGTGCGAAGACCCGCGTAGAGCGGCTTGTTCAGGAAGGTGAAGTAGGGGAAGTCGTCAAGCTCCCAGGATACCGGCATTTCGATGACCGATGAGACCGGACCCTGTTCGAAGCGCTCCTGATCGACGACATAGCCCCGACGCGCGCGATAGGGCAGGAAATCGTGCCCCATCATCGAACTGTCGTATAGCAACCCTCGGTTTTCGAGCAGCGCGATGGAATTCTCGGACAGATCGAAAGCGGGCGAGCGGTAGCCCTTGGGCTGGAACCCGCCGCCCACTGCCTGCGACAGCTTCTCGATCGAGCGGTCGAGAAGGTCGGCTTCTTCAGTTTCGGTGCGCCCCACCGGGGCCTCGTGGCAATCCCCGTGGAGGGCGATTTCGTGCCCCCCGTCGCGAATGGCCGCAAGGGCATCCGGGAAGGACACCGCGGTATGCGCCGGTACGAAGAACGTGGCGGCAATGTCGTGGCGTGCCAGAAGGGTCAGCACCCGGGGCACACCCACATCGGCGCCATACTGGCCGCGTGACATTGGCGTTGCCGTCGTTGCCCGGAACGACCCGAGCCAGAGCGATACCGCGTCGAAATCGAAGGTGAGACAAACCGTGGTCATCGGGTCATTTCGCCGTCCAGCCGCCGTCGACGACGAAGGACTGGCCGGTCACGTAGGACGCCCCTTCGCCCAGCAGGAAGGCGATGACCCGCGCAATCTCGATCGGATCGGCCTTGCGAGCCATGGGCACCGTGCGCGGCAGCCAGTCGGCATCAACTCCGACGCCGCCCATCTTGGGGGCATTCTTGCCCAGCAAGGCCAGTGAGTTGTTGCGGATGTCGGTGGCAATCACGCCGGGGCACACGGCATTGACCTGGACACCTTGTGCCGCATAGGCGCAGGCGATCTGCTTGGTCAGGCCGATCACGGCGTGTTTCGAGGCGGTATAGGCAGGGCCGTCCGCCGCGCCGACAAGCCCGCCGACCGAGGACACGTTGACGATGCTGCCGCGACCGGCCTTCGTCATATGTCGCAGCGCCGCGCGACATCCGAAGAAGGTGCCGCGCAGGTTCACGTCAAGCACGTGGTCCCAGAGCGCATCGGTGGTTTCCGTGCAGGTCGTGAAGCCGTCGAAGACGGCGGCGTTATTGATGAATCCATCAAGCCGCCCATGCCGCGCGACGGCATCATCCACAAATGCATCGACCGCGGCGCTTTCGCGCACATCGGTGACGTGAAACTCGGCGCTTCCGCCTGCCGCGTCCACCGCAGCGATGGTTTCGGCACCCTGATCCGCCAGCACGCCGCCAATGATCACCTGCGCACCGCAATGCGCCAGATGTTCGACCGTGGCTCTGCCAATGCCGGTTTCGCCGCCCGTGATAAGAACAACCTTGCCGTTGAGATCGGACATGCAACCCTCTCCTTCGAGTGAAATCTTCATGGGTATATTAAATATACCAAGAAGTATTTTCCAGTGCTAATTGGGTCCGGTCGCGCCTGGCTGCCGCCAGCCGCGTCAGATGTCCTTGCAGAGGCGCAGCGCATCGTAGATCGCCGCATGGATGTTCCGACTTGCCAGGCAATCCCCTAGGCGGAACAGCATGAAGGCGCCTTCCGGGTTGTGGGCAATCGTCTGCGGCCGTCCGGTCAGCAAGGCGCGATGGTCGATCTCGCCATGATTTCGGGACGCGACCTTGAGCCTGTGGAACAAGTCGTCCACCGGAGTCGTGCCCTGCTCGGATACCACGAGGTCCACCACCCGTTCTTCCAGCCGGCGGCTGTATTCATTGGCCAGTACCGCGACCAGGCGATTGTCCTCTTGATAGACCTCCTGCAGCCGCAGATCGGGCGACAGGACGACTTCTTGGGCGTATAGCTTGCGCAGATGCGCGGCGGCGTTGCTTGACCCGACGTCGGGGAAGGCGCGGCGATCGGGGAAGGCGAGTTCGACAGTCGCGCCCGCCTCGGCAAGCACCAGAGCGACGCTGGGGCCCTGATGGTCGCCCTTGTCGTCGTAGACCAGTGCCGATTTCGGCTGTCCGGCCGTTCCTTCCAGGGCGTTCCACGACGTGACGCACAGCTCGGCGCCCGGGAAATCGCCCTTGTTGGGACGTGCACCCGTGGCGATGAGCACCACATCGGGGGCCTCCGCCAGGATGGCCTCTTCGGTCGCGATGGTGTCCAGCCTGACATCAACGCCCAGCTTGAGCACCTGCGCACTCAGCCAGCGCCCGATGCCTGACATCGCCTCGCGCCAGGAAGGACGGGTGGCAAGCTGCATCTGGCCGCCCAGTTTGTCTGTCGCCTCGAACAGGACGACCTCATGGCCGCGCGACGCGCAGACCCGTGCTGCTTCAAGCCCGGCCGGGCCACCGCCGACCACGACAACCTTGCGCAGTCCCGAGGTCTTGCGCACCAGTGTCTGCGGCAGGTGCTCTTCGCGTCCGGTCGCCGGGTTGTGCAGACACATCGCGGGGCCGAAATCGAGCTGGTCGATGCAATAGGCGGCCCCGACGCATTGGCGAATATCGTCCGGGCGTCCTTCCATCAGCTTGCGCATGATGTGCGGGTCCGAGAGATGCGCGCGGGTCATCCCGACCATGTCGGTTGCGCCCTCAGAAATGGCGCGTGCCGCAGTGTCGATGTCCTGAATGCGCTGCGCATGCAGGATCGGCAGGTTGATTTCCGAGCGGAATGCCATCGGCAGGTGCAGGTAGGGGGCAATCGGAAACGACATGTTCGTATTGGTCATCGAGAACGTGTAGTGCTCGTAGGATTGGCCGCCGTAGACATCGAGAAAATCGATCATCCCGGTATCCTCGAGGCGTTTCGCGATCTTCAGGCATTCCTCGGGATGCAAGCCTTCGGAGTGGTATTCATCGCCGGGCACGCGCATGCCGACCACGAAATCCGGGCCGACGCGCTTGCGCACGGCTTCGAGCAGTTCGAGCGAAAAGCGCATCCGGTTGTCGAAGCTGCCGCCGTAGCCATCGGTGCGCCGGTTGCAGAACGGCGACCAGAATTGCGCGAAGATGTGCGGGCCGGCTGCCGACAGCTCGACCCCGTCCAGGCCGGCCTCACGCGCACGCCAGGTGGCAGCGGCGAATTCCTCGATCACACGGTCGATATCATGTTGGTCCATTTCGCGCGGGAACGACCGGTGACCCGGTTCGGGGATCGGGCTGGGCGCCATGGCCGGAATCCAGTTCTCGGTGTTCCAGGCCATGCGGCGGCCCAGGTGGTCGAGCTGGATCATCACCGCCGCGCCATGGGCATGCACCCGCTCGCGCATCCTGGCCAGATGCGGGATCACGCCGTCATCGGCCACCCGCAGCTAGCTCCAGAGCGCGGCGGTGTGCTCGGGTGAGACCGCCGTCGTGCCGCCGAAGATCGTCAGCCCGATGCCGCCTTTGGCCTTCTCTTCATGATAGCGGAAGTAGCGCTCTGTGGGCAGGCCGTCCGAAGCGTAGCCCGGCACGTGGCCCGTGCTGAAAATCCGGTTTCGGATCATGAGTGATTTGATCTGAAGTGGCTCAAGCAACGCGTTGTATTTCGACACGTTTGTATTCCCAATGGTTTGAGAGCGCTGCTCAAAGCACCGTCTCGGAGTTCCGATGTTCAGCACGTCCGGCCTGCTTTGCAAGGCTTGACGGGAGGCTATGGCCGAAATAACGTACTTTCAAGTATAAATTAATACACAGAGGTACGCCGTGCGGTCGCGCGCGCAGATCTCGACGAAAAAAGGAGCCCCTCGTGAAGACTGCAGTTACCGAAATGTTCGGCATTGAAGCCCCGATCTTTGCGTTCAGCCATTGCCGCGACGTTGTCGCGGCCGTTTCGAAGGCGGGCGGCATGGGCGTCCTGGGGGCTGCCTGGATGACGCCCGAGCACCTCGAGCAGGAGCTCAAGTGGATCGATGACCATGTCGATGGCAAGCCCTATGGCGTGGACATGGTGTTCGCCGCGAAGGCTGAGGCCATCGACATCGGCACCAACCCCCGCAACGTGGTCGGCAAGCAGCAGTACGATTTCATCAACGGTTTGATGAGCGAAGACGGCGTGCCCGAGCTTCCGACCTCGGAAGTGGAAGGGTGGTACCGTGAATATGCGGAAAACCTCAGCTTCACCCAGGAGAAAAGCGAGGCGCTTCTCGATGTGGCGATGAAGTTCCCGATCAAGTTCATGGTCAGCGCGCTGGGGCTTGCGCCCAAGCATATCATCGACAGGATGCATGCCGCGAACATCAAGGTGGGGGCATTGATCGGTTCGGCGAAACATGCGCGCAAGCAGGTTGAGGCGGGCGTCGACGTGATCATCGCACAGGGCTCCGAGGCGGGCGGACATGTCGGCACTGTCAGTTCGATGGTGCTTTGGCCCGAAGTTGTCGACGCCATCGCGCCGGTGCCGGTTCTTGCTGCCGGCGGCGTGGGGCGTGGGCGCCAGATGGCTGCTGCCATGGCGCTTGGCGCACAGGGTGTCTGGACGGGATCGGTCTGGCTTGGCACGGTGGAAAGCGAGCTGAACCCGGACCTGCGCGAGGTGCTCTATGACGCCAGTTCGGAAGACGCGCTGATCACCTACGGCTATACCGGCAAGCCCTGCCGGTCGCTGCGCAGCAAGTTCACCGATGCCTGGGCCCGCGATGATGCGCCCGCCCCGCTTGGCGTGCCCTATCAATCGATCCTGTCAGGCGAGCCGTTCCGCCGCGCCGAACGCGCCCATCGCAAGGATTGGATGACCTATGCGGCCGGCCAGATCGTCGGCCAACTCAAGGAACCGACGACCGTGAAGGAAGTGGTCTACGACATGGTGTCGGAATACTTCGATACGATGGAACGCCTTGAAGGTCTGAACGAGGCCTGAACGATCCGAAACGGTGCGGCTGCATGTGCGGACCCGCCCGAGAGATATCAAGTACTGGAGAGCGAGATGTCCGAGACCTTCCGTGCCATGTTGATCGAGGATCAGGATGGCAAACCCAAGGCCGCGTTCCGCGACCTGACTTTTTCGGATCTGCCTGATCACGACGTGCTTGTCGAGGTCGCCTATTCGACCGTGAACTACAAGGACGGTCTTGCGATCACCGGCAAGGGCCGCATCGCCCGTCGCCTGCCGATGGTGGCCGGGATCGATCTTGCGGGCACGGTCGTCGAGAGCCGCAGCCCGGATTGGGCACCGGGTGACAAGGTGATCGTGAATGGCTGGGGCCTGTCCGAGACGGAATGGGGAGGCTACAGCCGGTATCAGCGCCTGAAGCCTGAATGGTTGACTCGTCTTCCCGAGGGTTTCGCGCTTCGGGATGCCATGGCGATCGGCACCGCCGGTTACACTGCCGCCTTGTGCGTTGCCGCGCTGGAAGATTGGGGGACGATCGCCCCCGGCGGTAAGGATGTGCTGGTGACCGGTGCCGCGGGCGGAGTGGGGTCGACCGCGATCAGCCTGCTGGCGTCGAAAGGCTACAACGTTACTGCCGCGACCGGCCGGCCGGAAACCCATGACTACCTGCGCGCCCTCGGCGCTGTGAACTTCGTCAGTCGGGAAGAGCTGGCTGAGAAGGGTGGGCCCTTGCAGAAGGAACGCTGGGCCGGGGCAGTCGATTCCGTGGGGTCGACGACACTTGCGAACGTTCTGGCGCAAACCTGCTACGGCGGGGCGGTTGCGGCCTGCGGGCTTGCGGGCGGGTTTGACCTGCCGGCCAGTGTGATGCCGCATATCCTGCGCAGCGTTGCCCTGATTGGCATCGACAGCGTGATGGCGCCTCAGGCCAAGCGCGACCGTGCCTGGGCTCTTCTGGCCGATCATCTCGGCAGGACAAGCCTTGCCAGCATCGCCAGGGTCGAGCCCATGCACAAACTGCCCGAGCTGGCCGCCGATATCCTGGCCGGCAAGATCCGCGGGCGGGTCGTGGTGGATCTGGAGGCCTGAAACGGAATCGACAAGAACGCGCACGGCCATAACGGCCGTGTGCATGCTATTGAAGGAAAAGCGGTGTCGCGGAACGGCGACAGGCGCGTCCGCTGAACCGGCTCAGGCGCCTGCCTTGTCTTGCAACAAGCAGCCGTTCAGCATGATATCGGCGAAATGCTCGGCAATCTGGGTTGCCTCGAGCGAACCGCCCGGCGTGTACCAATCATGGGTCCAGTTGCACATCCCGATGATACCACCGATCACCAGCGGGGCAGGGATATCCTTGAAGTCGCCGTTCTTGACGCCCTTGGCATAGACCGTACGGAAATTCTCGTTGAAAGCTTTCGCGCGCTGGTTGACGGTTTCGCGTTGCTTCTCGGTCAGATTGCTCTGTTCACGGAAGTAGATCGCCGACCACGCGGTTTGCTCGAGCACGTTCAGCGCATGTTTGCGGATCATCTGCCATAGCATCGTCGGCGCGTCCTGACCGGAGGCCAGAATGTCGTCCATGTCGTGTGCCCAGGCATCGTTGATTTGGTTGAAGATCGTCCAAAGGACCTGATTTTTGTTTTTGAAATAGTAGTATACGACCGTCTTCGTATAGCCGAGCTGGGCCGAGATATCGTCGATCGTCACCGCACGGAAACCGTTGGCTGCGAACAGTTCGGATGCGGCCGAGGTGATTTCGTTTTGAACAAACTCTTGCTTGCGGGCCTTGAGTTCCTCTCTCACAGATTGAGACATGGATTGGTTTACCTCCAATTTGGCCAGCTATACTGAAAAGTATGGCTTCCTTCCGGATGGCCTTTGAACTGCAACATTTTTGACCGCTGGGTATATCTTTCAAACAAGCACAGGGAAACTCAAAGTGCAACCCGGAATGGCCCCGGTCGCTCGGTGTCAGAGGTCAAGGCAAGAGCGGACGTCAGGGCCTCGCCGTCAGGTTGGTCCCGGCGCCCAACGTTTGTTACCGATGGAAGGAGGGGGGCGGGCATCCGAAGGTGCCCGCCGGTTGTTCAGCGCGACACCGGCGCGCGCTTGGTCAGGCCAAGTTTCGTGCGCACTTCCGCGGGTGTCATAATCGAGGCGCCCATGGCATCCAGCATGGTGACGGTCTGCTCGACGAGCTGCTCGTTCGTTGCCAGAACATTCTTGCGCAGGAACAGGTTGTCCTCGAGACCCACCCTCACGTGGCCGCCGGCAAGCACGGCCGCAGCGCCATAGGGGATCTGATCGCGGCCCAGCGAGAAGGCCGACCAGGTCCAGTGATCGGGAATTGCGTTCACCATGGCCATCAGCGTGCCCAGATCATTCGGCGCACCCCAGGGGATTCCCATGCACAGCTGGATGAGCGAGGGGTCGGGCAGAAGCCCTTCCTTGACCAGCTGTTTGGCAAACCACAGATGCCCGGTATCGAACACCTCGATCTCTGGCGTGACACCCAGTTCGCCGATCTTCTTGGCCATCGAGCGCAACATGTTCGGCGTGTTCATCATGACGAACTCGCCTTCGAGGAAGTTCATCGTGCCGCAATCCAGCGTACAGATTTCAGGCAGGCACTCGGCGATGTGCTCGAGGCGCGCATCGGCACCGACCATGTCGGTCAGCTGATCATTGATCGGAAGCGGCTGATCGGGCGGGCCCATGACAACCTCGCCGCCCATCCCGGCGGTCAGGTTCAGCACCACATCGACATCCGCGCTGCGGATGCGGTCAGTCACTTCGCGGTAGAGATGCGTGTCACGGCAGGGGGCGCCCGTTTCGGGGTCGCGGACGTGGCAATGCACGACAGCTGCACCGGCGCGGGCTGCGGCGATTGCGCTGTCGGCAATTTCCTTGGGTGAGCGTGGCACATGCGGCGAACGATCCTGGGTGGATCCTCCTCCGGTCACGGCACAGGTAATGAATACCTTCCTGTTCATTTCGAGCGGCAAGGTGAACTCCATTCATTCAAGGTTGTAGTCGGATGCGAAACCCGGCCAGGGGCGGGGCGATTACGCCTGCTCGAGTCGTTCGAACAGTTTCATGGCCACATTCAGCCCCGACACGCCCACCGGCCAGCCGCCGTAATGGGCAAGGTGCAGCATGATTTCCTTCAGCTCGTCCGGGGTAATGCCAAGGTTGAGACCGCCCTCCAGGTGCTCCTCAAGCTGCGGGAAACGCCCCAAGGCCGTCAACGCGGCAATGGTGATCAGCGACCGGTCGCGCATCGCCAGGTTCGGTCGTGACCACAGATCGCCGAAAAGGTGATCGATCGTCACGTTCATGAAGTCCTCGGTGCCGGGCGCGGGGGTGAAAACCTCGCCCCAGAGCGCCCGCAGCACATCCTCGCCGCGACCCCGGGCGCTCTCTGCCCGGGAAACCGGGGCACGATTATCCGCCTCGTCCGCGTGGCGCAGGACAATCGTACCCTTGGGGGCGAATGTCTCGAAATCGGCATCGGTGGCCTTGGACTCGGGGCTCTGGAGCGCCGAGTCCATTGCGGCGTTCGATGCGAAGTGAAGCTCGGCTGACATGTACCAGCCGCTCGGCTCCCCGTCGGAGAGCTCGTTGAGCTTGCTCACGACCAGACGCTTGAGGCCGGGGATGGCCATCACCATTGGCGTGTGGACGTCGCGGTAATGTGCATCGAAAGCCTCTGCATCAGCCGGGGTCGTGTAGAGGATCTGAATTCTTGCCATGGGTGTTCACTCCGGTTGGTACGGGCAGGAAAAGCCACTGGGAACTTGCGGTTTCAGGCGGGACTGTTCCGCCGCCTGGGGTCTGGCCTTTCGGAGATTGCGCGGCACCGCGGGATGTCACGCCTTCTCCGGACGCCGGTTTTGGGCGATGGTCAGGATAAGGATATTTATCTGACGTAAAAGTATAATTATTGGCCTGAGGAGTCTATTCTCGGGCCTGGCCCCTGTCAGACGCCTGTCCAGTTCGGTTCGCGTTTCTCCGCAAAGGCCACGGAGCCTTCGGTGAAATCATCCGACGCATACATTTTCTCGTAGGTCGGCAGGCCGCTTTTGCCTGGTTTCGTCTTCGCCATCGCGTCTTCGACGGGCAGCATCTCGATATGTCGAAGGACCTCCTTCATCGCGCGCATGGCGAGCGGCGCGCCTTTCGAGAGCTCTTGGGCATAGGCCCGCACGGTTTCCAGCAATTCGGCCGAGTTCACGACCTGATGTACAAGACCCCAGCGCTGCGCTTCGGTGGCATCCATGCGGCGACCGCTCAGCATTAGCTCGACGGCCACATTGTAGGGGAGGCGGCGCGGCAAGCGCTGGATTGCGCCGCCATCCGGCAGGAAGCCGCGCTGCATTTCCGGCAGTTGAAAATAGGTGTGATCGGCAGCAAAGATCACATCGCAGGCCAGTGCAATCTCGAAACCGCCGCCCAGCGTTGCGCCGTTCAGTGCCGCGATCACCGGTTTCTCGAGATCGTGGAATTCGGTGATCCCGCCAAAGCCGCCGGGCCCGTGACCAAGCTCGGGGTCGGCATCCAGCAGCGGATCGAACGCGGGGTCGGCAACCTCTTTCAGGTCCCATCCGGCGGAAAAGACCCGATCCCCGGCCCCGGTCAGGATGCCGACGCGCAAGGTCGGATCGTCCTGCAGTTCTTTGAAGGCGGCATAAACCGCCCGGCTGGTCTCGCGGTTGATGGCGTTCACCGGCGGGCGGTTCAGGGTGACTTCAAGGACATTCCCAAACCTTTGGGTGGATACGATTCCGTCGGTCAATCTCTCGCTCCTGGTCAGATCGTGATCGCGGCGGCCAGCCGCGACGGGCACCACCAAAGTGGTGCGAGATTTTTCAGAACGCAGGGCGCTGTCGAACGCCCTGCAGGATAATGGGAAGAGAGCGGGTGCTAGAGCGCTTGCCCGGCCGCGATCAGGGCGGCCTTGTAGCGCGACTGGAAATGCGCCGTTGCATTCTCGTTCTGGGGCGTCTGCTCGGCCGTCGTGATCAGCGGGCCCGTGTCGAAGCTGCGGCTGCGCATGCCGGCATGTACGGATTCGACAACGCTGGCGTCCTCGACGCAGACCGTGTCGCAGTATTCCTGCCCCATGGCCTGCACTTCCTTGAGTGCCTCGTCCGAGAGATCCTCGGGCACGTACCAGCTGTAGTAGTAAACCGAGCGACCAACACCGAGCGGCATGATCTTGCGCAGCGACACAGCGTTGTGCAGCGGGAACACTTCCACGATGGTGTTCGGCCAGAGGAACCAGCTGTGCATGTCGCCGTGAACGTCACGGTTGTCCTTGCGCGCCATGAAGTGCTTGGTGATCGGGCCGCTGAGATCGCAGGTGTAGGAATCTGTCTCGTAGATCCGGGTGATCGACGTCGCATGGACCGTCGGGCAATGGTAGCATTCGTTGTAGTTCTCGACCGAGATCTTCCAGTTGCACTCGTGCTCGATGCTACGCTCGAAGACCTTCTTCATGGAGGCGATGCCGGGCCGCTGTGCCAGCACGGCTTCTTCTACGCCGGGATAGGCTTCGGCAAGGCTCACTGCGTCGTCATCGAGGTTCACGAAGATCATCCCGAACTTGATCTCAGTGCGGACTTCGCGCAGCGAGATCTGCTCTTTGCAGAAGCCTTCGGTCTTGTCGGTTTCGGGGGCCCGGTGCAGGGCGCCGTTCAGGCGGTAGGACCATGCGTGGTAGGGGCAGACGAAGAGCTTGCGGTTCCCGGTGCCGCTTGCGATGGCGTGCGCACGGTGACGGCAGACATTGTAGAAGGTCCGGACAACCCCGTCTTCGCCCTTGGCGATCAACAGGCTTTCGTCACCGACCTTTTCGGTGAAGAAATCGCCGGGGTTCGTCACCTGGCTGACATGCCCAACGAACTGCCAGGTCCTGTAGAAGATGTGCTCTTTGTCAAACTCGTAGCAGCTCTCGTCCGTGTAGAACCGCGAAGAGATCGTTTGTTCGGTCACAGTGGTCTCCCATTTTGTGGCTTGCGCAACATCAGGCGCGGTTTGTGCGGGGTCTGAACCGAGTGGCTGGCATGTCTACACGGTCTCATCGGAGTGGATTGCGCCGCCCGGTTCAACTTCCGCCCGATTCCCAATTGACCTGATGATCTTTCATTTATACTCTCGGGTCAATAAAATTAATTATTGAGTCTTGAGTCGGGTCGCGGGGCTCGGCTGTGGGCGGCGTCTTGCGCAGAGCAGCAAGCGTTCGGGCGTGTAGAGAAGGGAGGGCCGGATGACCGGAGCAATAGAGAAAGTCACATGCGTGGGATGCGGCGTGATCGGCGCCGGCTGGGTCGTGCATTTCCTGCGGGCCGGGCTTGACGTGGTGGCCTGCGACCCCGACCCCTCCAAAGAGGCCTATGTGCGCACCATGATCGAGGATGCCTGGCCCCATGTCACATCGCTGGGTCTGGCAGACGGGGCATCGCCCGACCGCTGGCGCTTTTCTACCACTCTGGAAGACGCGATCCCGGAGGCCGATCTGGTTCAGGAAAGCGCCGTCGAGAACGAGGCCATGAAGATCGACCTTTTGAAGCGGATCGATGATCTGGCGAAAGACGATGCCATTATCGCCTCCAGTTCGTCGGGCTTCCTTGCCGCGCGTCTGCGCACCGAGATGGCAGGCGGCGACCGCTTCCTGATCGCGCACCCGTTCAACCCGCCCTACATGATCCCGCTGGTCGAGCTTGCGGGCGCCGACGGCCTTGCCGCAGGGGTGCTTGACCGCATCACCGAATTCTATCGCTCGACCGAAATGCGGCCCGTTGTCCTGAACAGGGAAATCCGCGGCTACATCGGCAATCGCATCCAGGCGGCGGTGTTTCGCGAAGTGCTGCACATCGTCCAGGAGGGCGTTGCGTCACCCGAAGACATCGATGCCGCGATCAAATACGGCCCCGGTCTTCGCTGGGCGCTGATGGGGCCCACGGAAATCTACAGCCTCGGCAGCGGCGGCGGCGAAGGCTGGTCGTTTTTCCTGAAGCTTCTGTTGGGTGAACTGGCCGACGGGTATGCCGCGCCCGGCAGCTTCGAGCCAAGTGAGGCGACACTGCAACGCTACACCGCAGGCGCCATGCAGGCGCTGGACCGGGCGCCGTTCCAGAGGCTGTGCAATCAGCGCGACGACGGTCTCGTGAAGCTCCGCAACCTGATCTCCGATCTTGACCGTGCGCAAGCCTCGCAGCCAGCGGAGCAGCGCGCGCAACGACGCTGCCCCCTCCCTCTTTGATTCATCGCAACCGATCCATGCAAGCTGCACCCAGACCCGGTCGGTTGCACCACTCCGAGGACAAACCATGAAGAACATCGACGTTTCCACCCGCCGCGATGCCGCTATCTCGCGCGGCGTCGGCATGCAGACCCAGATCTATGTCGAGCGCGCGAAGAACGCCGAGGTCTGGGACATCGAGGGCAACCGTTACATCGATTTCGCCGCCGGAATCGCGGTGGTCAACACCGGGCATTGCCATCCCAAGGTGATGGAGGCCGTCCGCACGCAGACCGAGGCTTTTACCCACACCTGCCACCAGGTTCTGCCCTACGAGAACTACATCCGTCTGGCCGAGCGGCTGAACGCCAAGGTGCCGGGTGACTTCGACAAGAAGACGGTTTTCGTGACCACCGGGGCCGAGGCCGTCGAGAACGCCATCAAGGTGGCGCGCGCCGCGACGGGACGGCCGGCCATCATCGCCTTCGGCGGCGGCTTTCATGGCCGCACCTTCATGGGCATGAGCCTGACCGGCAAGGTTGCGCCCTACAAAAAGGGCTTCGGCGCCATGATGCCCGATGTGTTCCATGTGCCGTTCCCCGTCGAACTGCATGGGGTGAGCACCACCGATGCCCTGAAGGGGATCGAAAAGCTCTTCAAGGCCGACCTCGATCCCGAGCGCGTGGCGGCGATTATCCTCGAACCGGTGCAGGGCGAGGGCGGTTTCTACCCGGCGCCCGCCGAGCTGATGCACGCGCTGCGTTCCCTGTGTGACACCCATGGCATCCTGCTGATCGCTGACGAGGTGCAAACCGGCTTCGCCCGCACCGGCAGGCTCTTCGCCATGGAAGGCTATGACGTCTGCGCCGACATCACGACAATGGCCAAGGGTCTGGCGGGCGGGCTGCCGCTGGCTGCCGTCACAGGCCGTGCAGAGGTCATGGACGCCGCCGCTCCCGGGGGTCTCGGCGGCACCTATGGTGGTAACCCGTTGGGGATTTCTGCCGCCCATGCCGTGCTGGACGTGATCGAGGAAGAGGACCTCTGCCAGCGCGCCAACGATCTTGGCGCGCGGCTGAAACAGCGCCTGAACGCCATCCAGAGCCGCGTGCCCGAGCTGATCGACGTGCGCGGCCCGGGCTTCATGATCGCGGCTGAGTTCAATACCGCAGACGGCACCGCGCCGAACCCCGAGATGACCAACGCGATCCGTGCCGAGGCGCTGGCGCGCGGGCTGGTGCTGCTGACCTGCGGTGTCTACGGCAACGTGATCCGCTTTCTCGCGCCACTGACCATTCCGGATGATGTCTTTGTCGAAGCGCTCGACATTCTCGAGGCATCGATCGATGCCGTGAAAGGGGCCTGACATGAAGGACATGATGTCTTTGTCGCTGCACGACCCGAGTCTGCTGGAAACCCGCGCCTACGTGAATGGCAACTGGATCGACGGAAGCGGGACGTTCGAGGTCTTCGACCCGGCCACGGGCCGCCTGATCGCACGGGTCGCCGATCTGGATGTCGGGGCGACGGCAACGGCGGTGGATGCCGCCCATGCCGCCGGTCCCGGCTGGGCCGCGATGACCGGCAAGGAACGCGCGGCTATCCTGCGGCGCTGGCACGATCTGATGATCGAAAACGCCGATGATCTTGCCACGATCCTCACCGCCGAAATGGGTAAGCCCTGGCCCGAGGCCCGCGGTGAAATCCTCTACGGTGCCTCGTTCATCGAGTGGTTTGCCGAAGAGGCCAAACGTGTCTACGGCGATGTCATCCCCGGCCACCAGCGCGACAAGCGCATCTTCGTGCTGAAACAGCCCGTCGGCGTGGTTGGCTCGATCACGCCCTGGAACTTCCCGAATGCGATGATCGCGCGCAAGGTGGCACCCGCGCTGGCCGCAGGCTGCACCTTCGTGGCGCGCCCGGCCGAATTGACCCCGTTGTCTGCGCTTGCCATGGCGGTGCTGGGCGAGCGCGCGGGCATTCCGGCGGGTGTTTTCAACGTTGTGCCCTCGACGGATGCGGCGGGCGTCGGAAAAGAGCTTTGCGCGAACCCGAAGGTGCGCAAGATCACCTTCACCGGCTCGACCCGCGTGGGCAAGCTGTTGATGGAGCAGGCCGCCAGCACGATCAAGAAGGTCTCGCTCGAGCTTGGCGGCAACGCGCCGTTCCTCGTCTTCGACGACGCCGATCTCGATGCTGCCGTCGAGGGGGCGATGATCGCTAAGTTCCGCAACAACGGTCAGACCTGCGTCTGCGCGAACCGGATCTACGTGCAATCCGCAATCTACGATGTCTTTGCCGAAAAGCTCAGGGCAGCCGTGCAGGCGCTGCGCGTCGGCAATGGCTTCGACGCGGGTGTGACCACGGGGCCGCTGATCAACCGGGCCGCGCTGAAAAAGGTGGAAGCACATATCACGGATGCGGTCGGAAAGGGCGCGCAGGTCATCACCGGGGGCAATCGGATGAAGGCTGGCGATACCTTCTTCGAACCCACCGTGCTGCGCGACGTCAGCCGCGACATGCTCGTCTGCCGGGAAGAAACATTCGGGCCGCTGGCCGCATTGGTCCGGTTCGAAACCGAAGACGATGTGATCGATATGGCCAACGACACCGAATTCGGTCTGGCCGCGTATTTCTACGCCAAGGACCTGTCGCGTGTCTGGCGGGTGGCCGAGGCGTTGGAAAGCGGGATGGTCGGTGTGAATACCGGGTTGATTTCCACCGAGGTGGCGCCGTTCGGAGGGATCAAGCAATCGGGCCTGGGCCGGGAAGGCTCTAAATACGGGATCGAGGATTTTCTTGAGATCAAGAATATCTGCATCGGCGGCCTTGGCGCGACCGATAGGTAGAGCTTTCACAACTCAGCCTATGCGATTGTAAGGGGACAAAAATTTCCGCTTAGAATTCGCCCTTTTCCTCCCTGTGGGCGACCAACTGGCGGCATCGCACCCCTCGGTGCCGCCACCTTTTCCGGCGAGGCTTGAGAAACCGACCCCGAAAAAGACCGCGACTTTGACATGCACGGTTCGGGTGGGGGGTATGGTGAGCATGGGCTCCAGGATATCCTTGAGTTTCAGATCCTCCTTCGCCTCCCGGTTGCCGACTGCTGCAAAGAGTGGTCGCGGCGGCCCTTCACCTTGCGCACGGTGTTCCGCGATCCTCGCAGCGCCCGGCAGATCTGCTTGATCGACGTCCTGCCCTGAGAATACGCCCGCCGGATCTTCGCTATCGTCTCCACGACCAACATCCCACACTGTGCTCCCCGACAACTTCGGGGGCATTATCCGCATCAGTGCAAAGGGGGCGTTTCTGGACGCCGATCACCCCTCTAGGGGGTCAAAACTGCACGCCGGTTCACATGGGGACGTCCCGCCAGCGCAGATCATTGCGATTGGTGAAGGTAATCGCGGCCGGAACAGGCTTGTCGCGCGATTTCGGGAAGACAGGGGCAAGCCCGGCCATCTGCGTGTCGGTCGGCCAGTAAAGGTCGCTCATATCACTGCCCCGTTTCCCGAGCCGTGAGCCACGCAGCACATCGAAAGCCCATTCATCCTGACCCTAGGGACGGGTAGACCATTATGCATGTTGCAATAGTGCACCCGTATATGCGTGCTTTGGCGCATGCATGACGTGGTTTCTTTGACCAAATTCCTTCAACTCGCCACGCTGCAAAACAGCAATTTTATGGGACACCTTTCCGATCACCGAGAGATCGTGAGAGATAAATACGCAGGTGAGGCCACGTTGTCTCTGAACCCGAAGAAGCATGTCCAAGACTTTGTTTTGTATTGTTACGTCTAGGGCAGATGTGACTTCATCACAGATCAGTAACTCGGGTTCGGCAGCCAGGGCGCGGCAGATCGCAATCCTTTGTTGCTGTCCGCCCGACAGTTCGCGGGGGAAGCGGCCCAGCACGTCGGGTGCGAGGTCCATCTCGGCCAGAAGCGCCACCACGGCCTCCTGCGCGGCGGGGCGGGTCTCGCCGAAGTACAGTTCGCGCGGACGGGTCAGGATGTCGCGCACGGGCTGGGACGGGTTGAGCGAGGACAGAGGGTCTTGAAACACCACCTGCACCCGCCGCCGCAGGGCAGGGGGGCGCGTGACTGCCTTGCCGTCGAGCGCGACGCCGTCGAAGGTGATCTCGCCGCTATGGCCACCGATGACGCCAGAGATCAGATTGGCCAAAGTCGATTTTCCTGATCCGCTTTCTCCGACAATGCCAATGGTTTGGCCGCGATCAATGGCAAGGGAAATCTTGTTCAGGGTCGGCGGGGTCGTCTTCTTGCGCGCAAAGATCCCGCGAGCGGTCTCGAAGCGGAAGGACAGGTCGCGGATGACCAGTCCGGTCGTGGATGTGTCCGCCGCAGGGGGCTCTGGCCCCCTGTCCGAGATGCGCGGGATCGAGGCGATCAATTGGCGGGTATAGGGGTGTTCCGGGGCGTCAAAGACACGCGCGAGCCGCCCATGTTCCACGATCCGTCCGGCCCGCATCACGGCGACCTTGGCGCACATGGCCTTGATCACATGCAGGTCGTGGCTGACGTAGATCAGCGTTGCGTCGATCTCCTGTTGCAACTCCTTGACCAGTTGCAGGACTTCGGCCTCCACGGTCTTGTCGAGCGCCGTGGTCGGCTCGTCGAGGACGATCAATTCGGGCGTGCCAATGAGGGCGGCGGCGATGACCACCCGTTGCCGTTGTCCGCCCGAAATCTCGTGCGGGTAGCGACCGACGATGGTGCCCGGATCGGGCAGGCCCGTGCGTTTCAGCAGCCAGACAACCCGCGCCAGCGCCTCGGGGCCGCGCAGGTCGGTGTGCTGGCGGATCAATTCCAGAAGCTGATGGCCGATTTTCATGTGTGGCGTCAGCGAGGACAGCGGGTTTTGTGGCACCAGCGCCGCGCGCTTGCCGCGAAACTGCCGCAGGCCCTTGGGTGGCAGGGCGAAGACATCCGTGCCGCCCACCATGACGCGCCCGTGTGCCACCCGCGCGCCAGAGCGCATATAGCCCAGCAGCGCCCGGGCCAGCGTGGATTTCCCCGATCCGCTTTCGCCCACGATGCCGAGCGTGTCGCCGCGTGCCAGTGTAAGCGAGGCCCCCTGGACCGCGGGCAACTCTCGTCCCCCACCTGCGCGGTAGGAAATGTCCAGTTGGTCAATGAGGATGTGATTGCGTTTGCTGGTAAGGGTCATGCTGAAATCTCCGTTTCAGAGATGCCATAGGCGCGCGCCAGCCCGTCAACCGCGAAGTTGATGCCGATGATGAGCGACGAAAGCGCCAGCGCGGGGGCGATGAGGAACCAAGGGTCGGTAAAGATCACCGTCATGGCCTCTTGCACCATCAGGCCCCAGTCGGGCGTGGGCTGGCTGATGCCGAGGCCGAGAAAGGACAGGGCCGAGATCTTGAGCAGTGCCGAGGAGGTGCGGATGGCAAGCTCGACCGCCATGAGGCCCTTGAGGTTCGGTCCGATCTCGCGGAACAGGATGTGGGCGGCGCTTTCCCCGCGCAATTCCGCGGCGCGCACGAAGTCGAGCGCCGACAGGCCGATCGTCCTTGCGCGGATCACCCGAATAACGCCGGGCATGTAGACAATCGCCACCACGATGGAGAGCGACCAGATCTGCTTGCCGAAGGTCAGTACGAGGATGGCGATCAGCAGCAGTTCAGGCACCGACATGATCGTATCGGTAAGCCGCATCAGCGCATTGTCGCGCCAGCCGCCCCGATAGCCCGCCACGAGGCCGAGCGCCGTGCCGATCAGCACCGCCGCGCTCGCCCCGATCAGGGAGACCAGGAGCGCGACCCGCCCCCCCGACATCAGGCGCGAGAGGTAATCCCGCCCGATCTGGTCGGTGCCGAGCCAGTGCGAGAACGAGGGCGGATGCAACCCGTCGGTGTGGATGGCCGAGATCGAATAGGGGGCGATGATAGGCGCCATGAGCGCCATGAAAAGGTGAATGCCAACCAGAACAAGGCCGATCATCGTCATCCGCGACTGCGCGGCGCGCGCAAGCAGGTTGGTCTTGGGCGGGGGGGAGAGGGCCGGCTCGACAAGGGGCAGGGCTGTCTCAGACATGGCGCGTCCTCCGTGCGCGTGGATCAAGCGCCAGTACGGAGACATCTGCGAGCAGGTTGCCGAAGATCACCGCAAAGGCAGCGAGGAATGTGATGGCCTGAACGGTCGGCACTTCGCGTTGCGAGATCGCGCGGACCAGTTCCAGCCCGATACCGGGAAACTTGAAGACCGCCTCGATCACGACGACGCCCGAAATGATCCCCGCGACGAATTGCGCGGTGCCGTTGAGCATGGGGATGAGGGCTGCGGGCAGGGCATGGACGAGGATCAGGCGCCATTCGGGAATGCCCGAGAGCCGCGCGCGTTCGATGTATTCGCTGCCCAGGGCGTCCTCCATGCCGACACGGACAAGGCGGAACTGATAGGCCACGCCCGAAACAACAAGCGCCAGCACGGGCAGGACCGACACGGCGAGAATACGCGCGGCGGAATCGCTTTCGGATATGAGAAGGATCGCAGGCGCAATGCCCAGTTGCAGGGCGAAGACCACGATGAAGATATTGGCCACCACAAAATCGGGCATGGAATAGGTAAACAGCGTTGCGCCAGACACAAAGCCGTCGAGCTTTCCCCCTGGATTGAGGGCGGCGAGCACGCCGAGACTGACAGCCACCGCCGGGGTGATGACAAGTGCGACGCAGGCCATCAGCAGCGAGTTGAGGCCCGGATGGTAGATCGTGTCCACCACGGGTTCCCGAGTGAGGATGGTTTCCCCGAAGTCGAATGTGACCAGATCGCGAAACATGGCCAGAAACCGCACCAGTGCGGGTTGGTCGAGGCCAAGCTCGGCGCGCATGCGGGCGAAGTCCTCGGCGGTGTAATAGATGCGTTCGTCCTTGGGGATCGTCGCTTCGAGCGCGTCCCCTGGCAGGATTTCCGTGCCCAGAAACACCAGCCCCGCAACGAGGAACAGGATCAGCCCCGAAAGTGCCATTCGGCTCGAAATCATGGAAAGGATACGGTTCATTATTGTTTCCGATCTGTGACGCCAAAGGGCCGCCACCGCACGGAAGGCGCGGTGGCGGCAGGGTTCGGCCTTAGCTGTCGATCCAGATGTATTCGAAACGCGAGGACCAGTTCTGGCTGTGGCTGCGCGCGTTTTTGACGTTCGGGGCATGGGCGACCATGTTGCGGCGACCTCCGAGCATGATGCCCGGCACCTCCTCTTGAAGGATGCGCTGTGCGTCTTGATACATCTTCAGGCGCAGGCTCGCGTCCTTCTCGCCGACGGCCGTGTTGACGAGGCGCGAATATTCCTCTGCGCTTGCGCCCACCCAATCGGCATTCTCGCTACGTTGGAAGTCCGCGCGGCTGAGGTTGATGAAGGGGTTTCGCGGCCCGACGAGGTTGCGGTGCGGGCGACCGAAGGGGGCGTTGACCGAGTCCACATAGGGGCTGAAGCCGTCGCAGGGGCGCTCTTCGAAGACGATCTCGATCCCTGCTTCGGCGAGGCTTTCGGAGACGATCGGATAGATGCGCGGCTCTTCGGGGAAGTTCGGGCAGAAGGCAATCGCGGGCAACTTGATGCCGTCGGGATGGCCCGCCTCGGCCAGAAGCGCGCGGGCTTGCTTCACGTCACGCTCAATGGGGCGGGCCACGAATTCCGGGTTCACGCCCGACATATGCGAGTCATTGCCCGTCCAGCCGCTTGCGTCGCGATAGACGATCTCGTTGACCTTCTTGCGATCGATGGCCAGCGACATGGCCTTGCGGATGCGCTGGTCGTTCCACGGGATGTTCAGGTTCTTGGGCAGGTTGATGTAGAACTGGTCGCCCGCCGCAGAGGCGTGGATCCGCGCGCCCGCATCCTCGAATTGCTCGATCTGGCCTGGGTCGATGTTCCACACCGCGTTGAGCTGACCCGAGCGGAAGCCGTTGATCGCGCTGTTGCCGGGGGTGATCACGCCGCGGACCTCATCAAGGAACGGCCCCGTACCCATCCAGTAGGCGTCGTTGCGCACCGCGCGGAACTGGCGCGCATTGTCGATCTCGACGAGTTTGAACGGCCCCGTGCCGATGCCGTCATAACCGATCTCGTCGGGGTTCTCTTTCGCCTTCATGACCACCGCGCGGTATTCGGCCAGCGCATAGGGGAATTCGGCGTTCGGCTGCACCAGATGAAAGCGGACCCCGTATTTGCCCAGCTTCTCGGTGCGCGCGACATTGGCGCGCAACAGGCCGACACCGCCGCCCATGTGCAGGTTCATCGAGGCGACAACGTCATCCGCCGTCATCTCGGTGCCGTCATGGAACATCACGCCCTCATGCAGCGTCGCGTCCCAGACATCCATCGTGTCATTGGCGGTCAGCGTGCGGGCAAGTTCCAGTTGCAGGTTGAAATCCTCATCCACCCACGTGAGCGTGTTCCATACGGAACGGGTCAGGAGGTCGAGCCAGTAATAGGGGTGCGCGCCGCGATTGGACTGGCCAAGCGCCCAGTTGGGGTAGGTCTGGCCGTAGACCAGCGTGCCGCCCGTCTTCGGCGTCTGGCCTGCGAGCATGTCGGAGACTATCGAGGGGGTCGAGGCGAAGGCCTTGGTCGGGTCGAGAAGGTGGGAAAGGCCAAGCACAGTGGCGCCTGCGGTGGCCTGTTGCAGGAAACGTCGGCGTGTCAGTTGTGTCATGTCGAACTCTGTGAGGTGTGAACGTTGCGGGTCCACTCACCCCCTCGGCATGAAGTTTTTGTAATAACCCTCCTCCCGAATGCTGATCGTTACAAAGCCTTGGCACACAGTTGTTGACTGTGCGGAGCGGGGTGCTTTGCGCGCCCTTGCCAATGCACGGACAGCGTTCACGGAGGATCGTCTTGGCCCCTCAGGACTGGAAAAAGGTCGAAGCCCTTCTGCGCAAGCAAATCGAAGCGCAGCAGCTGAAACCTGGTACGGCGTTGCCGTCTCTCAATGCGCTTGCGCGGACGCATGGGGTCTCCCGACATGCGGCGCGGCGGGCCATCGAACGCCTGCGCGAGACAGGTCATGTGCAAAGCTGGCATGGGCGGGGGAGCTATGTCTGCGAGCCGCAGGTTGTCTACCAGATCAGTTCGCGCACCCGTTTTTGCGTGAATATCCAGAGGATTGGGCGCGGTGGGGGCACATGCTGCCTGTCTACGGGTCAGGTGCGTGCGACGGGTTTCGTGGCCAAGGGCCTCGGCCTGCGCAGTGGCGATCCTGTGCTGCGCGCGACCCTTTTACGCGAGATCGACGGACGCCCCGCGATGTTTGCGCGCCATTACTATGCCCCTGCGAAATTCGCGGGCATCCTCGACATTCTGGAAGCAGGGGGCAGCGTGACTGAGGCGCTTGCTGCCTTTAAGGTTACAGATTTCCGCCGCGACGAGACCACCATCGCCACGCGCCTGCCCCGCCCGACCGAGAGCATGGCGCTTGAGATCGGGCGTGCGCAGCCTGTTCTGGTGACGCGTGGGGTGAACATCGACAAATACGGCGCGCGGATCGAGGTTTCCGAGGCGGTGTGTCGCGGCGATGTGGTGACGCTGGCGGTGTGACGGGGAGGGGCAGGCCGCACGCACAATCGCGCGCACAATCGCACACACAGTCGGGCACTGTGCGCGAAGGTTTTGGAACAATCCGCCCCTTTTGCAGACGCCTGTGATTTCCCTGTGCGCGGCGAAGGTTAGCGTGGTTGCACCGCAACATCAGGAGAGACCGATGCTCGCAGCATTCGAGGCACAGGGCCGCTTTTTCAAAGGCAACATCCACGGCCATTCCAATAGGTCAGACGGGGCCCTTTCGCCTGAGGATGTCTGTCGCCGCTACAAGGGCGCAGGCTATGATTTCATCGCGCTCACCGATCACTTCCTGCCCGCGTATGATTTCCCGATCACCGACACGCGGGCCCTTCGAACTGACGGTTTCACCACCATTCTGGGCGCAGAGGTCCACGCGCCGGCGACAGAACTGGGAGAGATTTGGCACATTCTCGCGGTTGGTTTGCCGATAGATTTTGCGCAAACGGGCGAAAATGAAACCGGCGTCGAACTGGCAAGGCGCTGTGTCGAGGCAGGGGCCTTTGTGGCGATCGCGCATCCGCAGTGGTATCAGCTTTCGCTCGCCGACGGGATGAACCTGGACTGCGCCCATGCGATTGAAATGTACAACCACACAAGCCTCGTGAACGCTGACCGGGGCGATGGCGCGGAACTGTGCGACGCGCTTTTGAACGAAGGCAAACGCCTGGGCTGCATTGCCGTCGATGACAGCCATTGGAAAACCGACGACGCCTTTGGCGGCTGGGTCATGGTGAAGGCGGAAGAGAACAGCGATACGGCGCTCCTCGCCGCGCTGAAAGCGGGGCGCTACTACGCGACGCAAGGGCCTGAAATCATGCACATCGAGCGGGATGGCGACGAGATCGTGATAGAATGCTCACCCGCGACCTCCATCATTCTCTTGGGCAAGGCATCCGCAAATGTTGGTGTTCGTGGTGACGGCCTAACCGCCGCGCGGCTCCCGCTGGCCAGGTTTTCCGGCGGATGGTGCCGTCTGGTTGTCGTTGACAAGGACGGCAAGCGCGCGTGGTCAAACCCGCTCTGGCCGTGAAGTAGCTTCCACGGCCCGGCCACACAGAAAGCGAAGGACTCGTCTGGGACACTGCCGGATCGTGGGAACCGGCGGTGTTTTCCAGTTTCGTTCCGAAGCTTCTGGAGCGGGCCGGGTTGGTCTCGGCCCAAGAGGTCGAGGGCGACAGTCGTCGGTCGGGTTGGATGTGTTTCAAGACGCTGTTCCGGGATGCGGTGGCAAACCCCCCGATCTTGGGGGATGCGGAAGTGGCGTTTTCTGGGCAGGATGAACGCGGAATCTCCGATGAAGAAGGCACGGCTTCACGGAAGCCCGGATCATGGGGGGCTGCGCCAGATTGAGGCCGAGGTGCCTTCCGTCCGGCTGGGCCGCGAGCACGGGATGAGCAGGGCCACCCTGTACAAGGGGCGGGCCAAACAAGGCGGGATGGATGCGCCTGATTTCCGAGATGAAAGCGATGGCGGAGGAGAGCGGCTTCGAGTCCGAAATGACCGATGCTGCGGCGGCGTGAATGACGACATTCTTGTTTCTGCTGACTGTGAGTGTCGGTAGAGATTTTGCCATTGGCTTGCTCTGAGCACAGCCGACACCATAGTTTCGTCCATAGACTGGCGGTAGAGGATGTTGGATTTGCTTAAGACATATTGTGGAGGTTGCCATTGTGGCGGTATCGCGTTCGAGGCCGCCATTGATTTTTCCGAAGGGACTAGCCGATGCAATTGCACATTCTGCCGGAAAACACGAAACTGGACTGCGCCAACAACTCCGGAGCATTTTCGGATCACACAAGGTGGAAAGCTCATCCGGAAGTATGATGCCACTGATCAGGGAGGCAATTATCACTGTTTTTGTTCAATATGCGGCGTGCGGTTGTTTAGTGAGGGTGACATCCCTTAATTGGGAGGCGCTTATGTCACTGTGGCAATTGCGGCACTCGACGATGCAAGTATTGAAGAGCTGAAATCTGCGCCGATTACTTGGATGGATGGTTTGCACGACAATTGGTTCAGCCCACCGTAGGAAACTGAGCACCTGTAGAATTGTAAGTCAGTGCTGTTCGTGAGGTCGGGCGATGGGTGCGCGACCACTTGAGTTTTGCCAAAGGTCACAAGCGTTCCAGTTGGCCTGACCGAGGCGGGCAAGCTGACCGCGGCCTTGGTCAAGGCGCGCCAGAAATCAGGCGAGGCCGAGCTGCCGAAACAGGTGGCCAAGCGGATGGCAGCCGAGACTGTGGTCAAGAAGGCGGTCGAGGAAGCCGAGGAGGCGCTGACCGTGGCTACGCTGGCGAAATACCCCGAGCTGACGGCGGAAGAGATCCGCCCCTGGTGGTGGATGACAAATGGTTGAGCGACGTCGCGGATCTGATCGAGGCCGAGATCGTGGCGCGGTCCGAGCGGATGACGGTCCGGGTGCGGGTGCTGACAGAGCGGTATGGGCAGATATTGCCGGAAGTGTCGGACGACGTGGAGATGCTCAGCGCAACGGTCTTTGCGCATCTTGAAACGATGGGGTTCGCGTGATGACGGCTTGCGATCTGGTTACCGACGCGAGCGTAGAGCAGCCGGACGAACGGCCCATGCGCATTGCCGCATCTTTCAACTCATTCATCAAAAGCGGCTCTCGCGGCTGGGCGAAACACTACGCCGATCATGGCGCTCCCTTCACGCGGATCACCAATCTGAAATGCCATAGGATCAAACCGGACTTGTCCGACCGGCAGCATGTAGCGTTGCCGAAACGCGAGAAAGAAGGGCTGCGCAGAGGTCTCAGGAATGATGCAAGACCTTTCGACCGGGCGGCTCACCGACGTGGCGCTACTCGAACCTTCGGCAGTTCGATCCCGGCGCACATGCCTTGGTCGCCCCCGCAGCAGTCCTCGATCAGGAAGCGCACCAACCCGTTCACGGCGTCGAACCGGGGCGAATACAGCACCTCGCGATGTTGCCGTTCGGTCTGGACCAGCCCCGCCCGTTTCAGAGTTGCGAGATGACCGGACAGGGTCGACGGCCTCAGGTCGAGCTGTCGGCCGACCTCCATCGCCGGGGTGCCCTTCGGCCCGCGCTGGACCAGGAGGCGGAAGATTTGCAGCCGTGTGTCGTGGGCAAGGGCGCCGAAGGCGTCGACGGCATCGTTCTGGTCCATAATTCGTCATTACGCGAAATGAGGGATGTTGACAAGACGCGGGCCTGCCGTCTACCCAGAAGTCAATTCGCAATTACGCGAAATGACGAATTCAAGATGCTGCCCAGTTCCGGAGACCCACAATGTCCGACACCTCCGCCGCGGCCCCGATGGGCCGCTTCGAAAGACTTCTGAGCCTCTGGGTCGCGCTAGCCATGGCGGTCGGCATCGCCATCGGCAGCCTGGCCCCGGGTGCCGTCGCAGCCATTGCCGAGGCCGAGGTCGCCTCGATCAACCTTGTGGTCGCCGTGCTGATCTGGGCGATGGTCTACCCGATGATGGTCAGCGTCGATTTCGGCGCCGTGGCCGGCGTCGCGCGCCAGCCCAGGGGCCTGCTGGTCACGCTCGTGGTGAACTGGTTGATCAAGCCGTTTACCATGGCCCTGCTTGCGGTGCTCTTCTTCGAGCACCTCTTCGCCCCATGGATCGCGCCCGAGGACGCGGCGCAATACATCGCGGGGCTGATCCTGCTTGGCGCGGCCCCCTGCACCGCAATGGTCTTCGTCTGGAGCCAGCTGACCCGGGGCGACGCCACCTATACGCTGGTGCAGGTCTCGGTGAACGATCTCATCATGGTGGTGGCCTTCGCGCCGATCGTGGCCTTGCTGCTTGGCGTGACCGAGATCGCCGTGCCCTGGGATACGCTGGTTCTGGCCACCGTGCTCTACGTCGTCCTGCCGCTGCTCGCGGGGCTGCTTACGCGCCGCGTACTGGGGTCAGATGCGGCGATCTCGGCCTTCACCGCCCGCATCAAGCCGCTTTCGATGACCGGTCTCATCGCGACGGTTGCAATCCTCTTCGGTCTTCAGGGCGGGACAATCCTGTCGCGCCCCGGGGTGATCGCCCTGATCGCGGTGCCGATCGTGATCCAGAGTTATGGCATCTTTGCGCTGGCCTATGGCGCGGCCTGGTTTCTCAGGGTGCCGCATCGCATCGCCGCGCCCTGCGCGATGATCGGCACCTCGAACTTCTTCGAACTTGCCGTCGCCGTCGCCATCAGCCTGTTCGGACTGGACTCCGGGGCTGCGCTTGCCACGGTGGTGGGCGTGCTGGTCGAGGTGCCCGTCATGCTGTCCCTGGTCGCCTTCGCCAATCGGACCCGATCACGCTTTCCCGAAGCCGAGCGCGGAGCCTGAGCCTTGGTTGTCACCCAACACGTTCCTGACGGCGGACCGCCGCGCCACGTGCCGCCCGAGTGTCTGCCGCGCCGAAGGGCATCCGCCCCTGCGCCCCTCCGAGACCCTGTTCGACCTGCCCGATCAGCGCCCGCCCGGGCCACAGGTCAAAGAGGGCGGGCGGATGGCTATGGATGAAACCGGAAACCGCAGGGGACCCTCCCCCGCGCCCCTCTGAAGCCAGCCTTGCGCCGATGATCCTGTCGCGCCGTTCCCGCGCGACAGGAACGTCCATGCCGCCCGGGCCGTACAGGGGCGCGATCCTCGCAGGGCGAAGCGGCCTCGACGCCCTGTTCCCGTTGCGCAATGATACGGCCAGCGCAGGGGGTGTCGGTGCCGGGCGACCATGTTCCGAAAAGCCAACGGCACCCGCCTCAGCCAAAAGGAGATGAGCCGCATGGAAGCGACCCGGGCCGACCGCTTGAAGACCGTTGTCCTGTTCCTTGCCACGACCGGTCTTGTTGCTGGACTTGCGGCCCATGTTGCGGGCGAAACCGGCCTTGCGAGGGGACTCTGGATTGCCGGCGTTGTCCCGGCGCTCGCGGCGCTCTTGCTGGAGATCCTGCGCAGCCTGCGCTCCGGCGAGGTCGGTCTCGATATCGTTGCCGCGCTTTCCATGTCGGCGGCCCTTGTCTTCGGAGAAACCCTCGCCGCGGCGGTGGTCGCGGTGATGTATTCCGGCGGCACCTTCCTTGAGGCCTTCGCCGAGGGGCGGGCCCGGCGTGAAATGCACGACCTGCTGTCGCGCGTACCCCGGACCGCGACCCGGCACCGCAACGGCGGGCTGGAAGAGGTCGCGCTCGACGACATTGCGCAGGGCGACCGGCTTCTGATCCGGCAGGGCGACGTGGTGCCGGTGGATGGCACGGTGGCCTCCCAGACGGCCTTCGTCGACGCTTCGGCGTTGACGGGCGAGTCCCTGCCGGTGCGCCTGACCCGGGGCGCCGAGGCCATGAGCGGCTCTACAAACGCAGGCGAGGCGTTTGATCTGACGGCGATGCGCGCGGCGAAAGACAGCACCTATGCCGGGATCGTCCGGCTGGTCGAAGCGGCGCAGGCCTCGAAGGCGCCGATGTCGCGGCTGGCCGACCGCTGGTCGCTGGGGTTTCTGGTGGTCACGGTCAGCATCGCCGTCGCCGCGTGGTGGTTCACTGGCGATCCGATCCGGGCCGTCGCCGTGCTTGTCGTCGCCACGCCCTGTCCGCTGATCCTCGCCGTGCCTGTGGCGCTGGTCGCGGGTCTCTCGCGCGCGGCGCAATTCGGTGTGCTGATCAAGGGCGCGGGGCCGCTCGAGACGATGGCGCGCATCCGCACGCTGATCCTCGACAAGACCGGCACCCTGACGGACGGTCGTCCGCAGATCGTCTCGATCGACAGCCACGGGGGCATGGCAGAGGGTGAAATCCTGCGCCTTGCCGCGGCGCTCGACCAGGCGTCCAAGCATCCCGTGGCGCAGGCCATCGTTGCCGCCGCGCAGGCCCGGGGCTTCACGCTGCCGGTTCCGTCAGAGGTGGCGGAGATCCCGGGCGAAGGCGTCGTCGGCCATGTCGAGGGCCGAACGGTCCTCGTCGGCGGAGATGGCTTCGTCGCATCGCGCGTCGGAGGGCGGCCCGGCGATCATTCCGTCATCGCCGCCGGTTCGGTCCTCGTCGCCGTCGCCGTCGACGGCCAATTGGCAGGGCACCTGGTGATGTCCGACCCGCTGCGCGAGGGTGCGGGCGCCATGCTCGACGGTCTGCGTCGCGAGGGGGTCGTGCGCATTCTGCTTGCCACCGGCGACCGTGCAGAGGTGGCCGAGCGCGTGACCGAGGGGCTTGGCCTCGACGGTCTGCGGGCCGGGCTGACGCCGGACCAGAAGGTTCTGCTGGTCCTCACCGAACGCAAGCACGGGCCGGTCATGATGGTGGGCGATGGCGTCAACGATGCGCCTGCGCTGGCGGCGGCCGATGTCGGTGTCGCCATGGGCGCACGGGGCGCGGCTGCCTCGGCCGAGGCGGCGGACGTGGTGCTTCTCGTGGATCGCATCGACCGGCTCGGGCCCGGGATCGAGATCGCGCGCGGCGCGCGGCGGATCGCTGTCGAAAGCGTCGTGGCAGGGATTGGCCTGTCGGTCATGGGCATGATCGCGGCTGCTTACGGGTATCTCACCCCGGTGCAGGGGGCGCTCTTGCAGGAGGTCATCGACGTCGCGGTGATCCTGAATGCGCTTCGGGCGCTGCGCATCGCGCCGCACCAGCCCGGCAGGCCGCAGCCAGAGGCTGTCTCTTCCGGGCAGGCCGATATCGCGCAAGGCGCCACGCCATGAGCGCCTCTCGGTTTCCGAAACCCGCAGGGAGCATCGCATCGGCTGGCTGAGCGCGACCGGTGATCGGGCCCGCGACGGAGCGGTGCCGACCGCAAGCCTCGCGGACGGCGGCGTCGCGGCGGACGGGTCTGCCGCTTGCGGCGGGCCTTCAATCTGCGCAGGCCGCAAGACGTCGCCGCGCCGTGACAGGTCTATGGCGGGGCTTCAACACGCGCGGCGGGGGCGTCGGGTGGAACGGCTGACCGGGGAGGGGCCGGAACGGCCCGCGTCCGCTGGCGCATGGGGATGTCCGGCCTCAGATCCGGGCAAGGTCCAGGATCCTTTGTGTTGTCTGCACCCTGCCGCATGCAAAGCGCAGCCTGTCTGTCAGACGCGTTCGGCTCCAGTCGATTGTATCGGTGCCGCCCAGGCTCCGCAGGATCGGCAGGGCAGCCATGACGTCCCAGGTCGCGTCGCCGAGGGCGACATAGGCGTCGGTTTCTCCGCGGGCCACATCGACAATCGACATGCTGGACGAACCCGAACAGCGGATCGTGACCCCCATGTCGTCCCAGAGGCAGCGCAGGATGTCCAGGCGCGCCTCCGTCGCCATCTGCGGGTGAAAGCCCACGCCGATGCTGCCGCGTCCTGGTATCGGTGGGGTCAGCGCCGGCAGGGGGGCGCCGTTCAGGTGGGCGGGGACCGCTCCGCCGCCCGAAAGGGTTGTCTGGCGAACCGGCGCATGAATCACACCGAAGGCGGGCCGGTCGGCTTCGTAAAGCCCGATGGAAACGGCCCAGTCGGCGCCGCCCCGGACGAAGTTGAAGGTGCCGTCGATCGGATCCAGAACCCAGGTGCGCCCGGACGTGCCAGCGACTGACGTGCCTTCCTCGCCGTAGATCGCATCGTCGGGGCAGAGCTGCTGCAGGCGCCGCCGCAGCAGGGCCTCGACCTCGCGGTCGGCACGGGTGACCAGATCCAGGTGGCCCTTCTCCTCGACCGAAGCCCGGTTGGCCGTGCAGAAATGGGACAGGGCCAGGTTGCCGGCCTCTTGGGCAAGCGCCTCGAGAGGGGCGACAAGGCTGGCCAGCGATTGAGGGGGGGCGCGGCGCATGGGGATCTTTCCGTGGCTTGGGATGCGCCAAGGGGCGCAGTCTGGGGAGGTCAGTGGATCAGGTCGCCCTGGGCGTCGAAGCAAAGGACTTTCTGCGCCGGGAAGGACAACCACTGCACGCCGCCGTCCCGGGCCTGCGCGGCTTCGTCCATCAGGTAGGTGACCTTGCCAAGCGAACTGGAAAGGAAGCCGAAGCTGCGATCGCCCAGGTTCTCGCGGATCACGAGACGGCTGTCGTGCAGCGGCACGGCGGCCTCGCCTGGCGTGGAGGTCAGCGCGCAGTACTCGGGGCGGATGCCGATTTGCGCCGGTGGGCGGGACAGGGCGCGGGGCAGGGTGATGCGGCTGCCGCCCAGGGTTAGGATGGACGTTCCGGCATCGCCCGCCACGGCCTGCACGTCGAAGAAATTCATCTTCGGCGTGCCGATGAAGCCCGCGACAAAGGTGTTGGCGGGTGCATTGTACAGCGCGTCCGGGCCGCCGACCTGCTCGATCCGCCCCTTGCGAAGCACGACGATGCTGTCGGCAAGGGTCATCGCTTCGGTCTGGTCGTGGGTCACGTAGACGGCGGTGCGCTTCATTTCGCGCTGGAGCTCCGCGATCTCCAGCCGCAGCCTGACGCGCAGTTCCAGGTCGAGGTTCGACAGAGGCTCGTCGTAAAGCAGAACCTCGGGGCGGCGGATCATCGCCCGGCCCATGGCGACACGCTGGCGCTGGCCGCCGGAGAGTTGCCGGGGATAGCGGTCCAGCAGATCGGTCAGTTCCAGGAAACGGGCGGTTTCGGCGACGCGCTTCTCGATCTCGCGCCGGGGGGTGCGGGCCATGCGCAGGGGGTAGGCCATGTTGGCGCGCACCGTCTTGTGCGGATAGAGCGCGTAGCTTTGAAAGACCATGGCGCAGCCGCGCTCGGCCGGAGAGACGTCGTTGACCAGGCGGCCGCCGATGCGGATCTCGCCTGCCGAGGCGCTTTCGAGCCCGGCGATCATGCGCAGCAGGGTGGACTTGCCGCAGCCCGAGGGGCCAAGCAGCACGGTGAAATGGCCCTCGGGGATCGTCAGGTCGAGGCCGGGAATGACGTCGGTTTGATCGAAGGTCTTGCGGATCTGGGTCAGCTGGATCTCAGACATGGGCGGCTCCGGTTGCAAGGCCCGCACGGGCGATGGTCAGGCCGCAGTCGCGGACGAAACCGGTGGCCCAGGCGACGTCGTCGCAGACGATCATGTCGACAAGGCCGTCCTGCAGGATCGTGGCAAGGCGGGCGTGGTAGTCATCGCCGTAGGCGCGGCGGCGGGCGAAGTGGTCGGGGCGGGGCAGGTAGTGGCTGACGGCAACGTCGGCCTCGTGCAGGGCGCGAGCGATATCGGGCGCGAATTGCGGGTAGTCGGTGTTCATCACGTCCATCGCCGCCGAGCGCGCGGCGCCTGCGGGGTCGGCGAGCCGGTGATAGTTGATGCCCATGCTGCGCATTTCCGGGGCAATGGCCTTCATCTCGCGCAGGGTCACGTAGTCGAAGGAGCTGATCAGCACCGCGCCCGCCATGTCGGCGGCGCGGATCGAAGCGGCCACCTGTTCCAGGTAGGCCGTGTCGGCGAACCGGTCCTTCACCTCGACGATCATGCCAAGGCCAAGGGTGCGGCAATGGGCCAGGATATCCTCGAAAAGCGCGATCGGCTGCCCCTCGATCGGCAACCCGTGACGGCTGCGGGTCCGGGACCGGGCGACCTCGGCATAGGTCAGGTGAGAGATCAGCCCGGTCCCGGTAGAGGCGTCGTCGAGGATGTCGTCGTGAAACACGACGAGGCGCCTGTCCGCGGTCATGCGCAGGTCGATCTCGCACATCGAAGCGCCGTGCGCGGCGGCAAGGTCAAGGGCGGGGCGGGTGTTCTCGTGACCGTCCACGATATGGCCGCGATGACCGCAGACCAGGACGGCACCGTGGCGGGAGGGGAGAAGATCAAGCATTGTCGTATCCTTGGGGGAGGGCGCGGGCCCGCTTCGGCGGTTCTATTTCAGGCCGCTTCGCGCGAGGCTTGCGATGAATTGCTTCTGCAGAAGGAGGAAGATCAGGATCATCGGCAGGGCCGCCATGACACCCGCGGCCATGACCACGTTCCAGTCGGTGATGAACTCTCCGCGCAGCAGCGCGAGGCCGGGGCCGAGGGTGAACTTGTCTGCCGAACGGTTGACGACGATGGGCCAGAGCAGCTCTTTCCACTCTGCCAGGACCGACAGGATGGCGAGAGAGATGATGCCGCTTCGGGCCACCGGCACCACGATCGTCGCCAGGATGCGCCAGTGTTCCGCGCCGTCCATGCGGGCGGCCTCGATCAGCTCTCGCGGGACGCCGCGGAAGAACTGGTAGAGCAGGAAGACACCGAAGACGTCGAAGACATTGGGAATGACAAGCGCGGCCAGCGTGTCGGTCAGGCGCAGCGACGCGATGATCGAGAAGTTGGGTATGATGAAGATGTCGCCCGGCACCATCAGCAGCGCCAGCACCATGACGAGGATGGCGCGCGACCCGGGTACCTTGATCACCGCCAGGGCGTAGGCGGCCATCGAGCAGATGACCAGGGTGATCGCCGCCCGGGCCAGTGACACCAGGATCGTGTTCCAAAGCATGGTGCCGAAGGGGATCCGGGCCAGGACCTCGCGGGCGCCGTCCAGCGTGACGGGGGCGGGCAGCACCGCGGGCGGCACCAGCAGGGTCTGCCCGGTGGTCATCAGCCCGGTTGCAACCATCCAGGCGAAGGGGGTGAGAATGACAAGCGCTGCGATCAGGACCAGCGCGTAGGTCCACCATGTGACGCGGTATTGCAGGTCCATCAGCCGTCCTCCCCGTAGTGAACCAGGCGCCGTTGCAGGCGCAGCAGAACAAGAGACACGAGCAGGATCACCAGCAGGATGAACAGAGCGATGGCGGCGGCATAGCCGCGTTCACCCATGGCGACGAAGCCGGTGTAGAAATAGTAGTAGACCAAGGTGAACCCGTGGTTCAGCGACATGGACTGATCGACCGGGGGCAGCAGCACGTAGACCACGTCGAACAGCTTCAGCGTGCCGATGGTGGTGGTGATCAGCACGAAGAACAGCGACGGGCTGAGCATCGGCAGGGTGATCCCGAAGAACCGTCTCAGGGCGCTGGTGCCGTCGAGGATCGCGGCTTCGTAGAGGTCGGGCGAGATGTCCTGCATCCCGGCATAGAGGATGATCGTGGGCACGCTGAAGGACAGGTAGACGACCAGCAGCGAGACCAGCGTGGTGACGCCCGCAGAGCTGCCCAGCCAGCTGACGGGGTCGCCGCCCATGGCCTGGATCGCGGCGTTGACGATGCCGTATTGCGTCTGGAACATCCAGGAAAACACCAGGATCACCGCCGTCGGCAGGCAGACGGCGGGCAGGAAGACCACGGCGCGGAAAAGACCTTCGCCCTTGAAGCGGTGCTGCATCAGCCAGGCCAGACCCATCGACAGGATCATCACCCCCGGAACGGAGATGGCCGCGAACTTCAGCGTATTGCCCAGCGACATCCACAGCTGATCGTCGCCCGCCAGCTTTGCGTAATTGTCGAGCCCGGTGAATGTCGGCCGGCCAAAGGCCCCGGCCTGCCGGAAAGAGAGCCACAGGTTGTAGCCCAGGCCGTAGAACCGGAAGAGCGCGATGCCCACAAGGAAGGGCAGCAGCAGCAGGTAGCCTGTCAGCGCGTCCCGGCGGGCAAGGGAGCGCCATGCCATGGCACGGCGCCCGCTCTGCTCCGCGCGGCGCGATTGGCCTGCGCGCGTCAGCATTACTTCAGCGCCTCGTCGAGCACCTTGTCGATCTGTGCGGCGGCCTCTTCGGCCGAGATCTCTCCGGCGTAGAAGCCCGACATGATGGCGGTATTGATGCGCGGCTGGCCCGCGATGACAGCCGGATAGGCGGTGGTGGTGCGCGGGTAGGGCTGCTGTGCGGCCAGCGCGTCCTCCAGGCCTGCCAGCGGCTTGTTCGCGGCCACGAAGGCCTGCAGCGCCCTGGGGTCGCTGTTGGCGGGCAGGCCCGCGCCGCCTTCGGCGTGCAGCACGGCGCCGTCGTCGGAGGTCAGGAACTTGATCAGCTCCCAGGCCGCGTCCTTGTGACGGGAATTGGCGTTCATCATGTAGGACAGCCCGTTGGTGTCGCTGGCCCATTTGCCGTCAACCGCCGGCAGGTGCAGCACGTGGAAGGTGCCTTCGGGCACATCGGCCCGCGACAGCAGGCTGAGGTTCCAGGACGGCACCTCCGCCATGGCGATGGTGCCCGAGATCAGCGCGTTGACCGAGTTCAGGTCCGCGCTGTCGGCGACCTTGGTGATCAGGCCGCGATCTTGCAGGTCCTTCATCATCCCCAGCGCCCGGATGCCTTCGGGGCTGTCCATGGTGCCCTGCTGGCCATCGACGGCCTTGCCGCCCATGGACTGCATGAGGCTGACGATCCCGTTGTTCCAGTTGTAGTAGATGTAAAGCGGCATCACCGCGCCCTCGGACCGGGCTTTGACCTGCTCGCCGATGCGCAGCATGTCGTCCCAGGTCCAGTCGGCCGAGGGAGGCTGGATGCCCAGGTCGCTGAAGACGCGCGCGTTGTAGACCACGGTCCAGGCGTCGAAGTCCTTCGGTATGCCGTACTGCGTGCCACCGAAATTGTAGAGCGCCGTGATCGTGGGGTTGTACCCGTCCAGGGACAGGCCATCGCGTTCGATATAGGCATCAAGCGGTTCGATCACGCCACCGTCGACGTAGTAGGATGCGCGCGAGCTTTGCCACATCACGTCGGGGCCTGCGCCCGCGCCGAGCGCCGCATCGAGACGCGAGTAGAACTGATCGCGCGGGGCCTGCTCGACGGTCACGTCGATGTCGGGATGGGCTTCTTCGAAGACATCGACAGCCTTCTGGACACCGTCCAGCTGTGCCGGATCCCAGATCATCAGGCTGAGGTCGGTCCCCGCCATGGCGGTGGAGGACATCAGGTTTGCGGGCACGACAATGGCCGCGCCCAGAAGGGCGTTCTTGAGGTTTGCCTTGAGCATTTTGGTTCTCCCGGAATTGCTCAGTGGTTCAAGGGGGGGTAGGGACGAGGCTCACCGCGCGGGGGCGATGATGAACTTGCTTCGCAGGGGCGGCGGTGCCGCCGCGATCACCTCTGCGGCGCCATCGTCGGTGACGACGGCCTCCATGGCGGCAATCGGGGCGACGACCGAGAAGCTGGGTTTGAAGAACTTGGAGTGATCGGCAACGACGATGACCTGCCCGGCCATCTCGATCATCACCTTCTGCACGGCGGCATTTGCGGGCGATCCGGTGAAGATCACGCCGCGCTCCAGGTCGACGGAGGCGGCATTCAGGATCAGCTTGTCGACGCGGAACTGCCGGATGAAGTGTTCGGCCATGGGCCCGCGATAAGAGCGGTTGATGGCGGCATATTCCCCGCCCACCGCATAGACCGGGTTGCGGTCATTGCCGGTCAGTTCCGCAAGGATGTCCGCCCCGTTGGAAAGGAAGGTCAGCCCATTGCGCAGCGACAGCTTGCGCGCCACTTCCAGCGCGGTGGTGCCCGCGTCCAGCATGACCGTATCACCGTCCTGCACCATCGCCGCGGCGGTCTCGGCGATGCGCGTCTTTTCCTTCAGGTTCGACACCGCGCGATCGGCATATCCGGGGTCCAGGGCCACCTGCGAGACGCTCACGGCGCCGCCATGGGTGCGGCGCAACTGGCCCGCGCCTTCCAGCTCTGCCAGATCGCGCCGGATGGTCGCGACCGAGACGCCCAGTCGCTCGGTCAGGGTGCGCACGTCGACAAAGCGCTTCTCCCGGAGAAGCTCCAGTATTTCGGTCTGACGGCTTTCGGTTACCTGAAGCATCGCGGCCCTGAGTGTTACGTTTGATCTATTTCGTTCATAACGAGCGATATCGCTCACCGGCAAGTGAAGCTTTTATGACCCTCGCGGAAGATGGCGCTTGCAGGGGGCATGGCTCTGGCGCTTGCGCCCTGAAGCGTGGGTCTTGACCGAAAAGCGCCCAATAAGGCCCGAACGCAGGGGGGCGAAGTCTGCAAGGGACACGGCGGCGGAACCGAACACGCGCCGGCTGTGTCCGAGGCATCGTCGGCACTTTGGCCGGGCGCAGCGGTAAACTGGCGCTCCTGCCTGGGGCTCCGAACAGGCTTGCGGCAGTGCCGCGAGACGCAGGCCTGGCGGGCCGAAGCGCCTGTCGCGACCGGCCGGCGGTTCGCCAAGCCGACTTCTCTGCGCTGGGGCTTCCTTAACCCGGTCACCTGGGTCGCGTGCAGCACGGTTGGGCGGCACAAGGTCGGCGTGGCGGGACTTTTCTGCCGGTCACCCTGATAGCCTGAGAAGATCCAGAACCTTAGGATGAAGCGCCGGGGATGCGCTGGCGATGATCGCGCCACTTGACGCCAGAGACAGCGGCTGTCCATTCCAATCGGTGATCACGCCTCCGGCCTCCTGAACTACCGGGCACAGCGCGCAAATATCGTATGCATCCAGATCGTCGCCATTTAGGCAAACATCAATCAGTCCTCGGGTAAGCGCACCATAGGCCGCAGCGCCTCCATCGAAGACGCGCACACGCCCAGCTGAGCGCAGGTTGTCGTACCCTTCAGAGCTAGCGCCCCGGAAGCTGTCAGGGTTGGCGAGGCTGATCACGGCTTCGGCTATATCCGAGCACGCACTGCTGCGGACAGCGCGTCCTGCAAACATAGTGCCTTTACCTTCGGCTGCGACATAACGAGCCCCCGGCATTGGCAAATCTATGATTCCGAGCACGGGCTCCCCGTCACGGCACAGGCTGATCAACGAAGCAAAGTTCAACAACCCCGTCCCGAACTGGCGGGTTCCGTCGATTGGATCAAGCACCCATGTGAAAGCACTACTTCCGGTTTCTGAACCATACTCCTCACCCAGAATGCCATGGGAGGGGAACTGCTGCCTGATCTTTTCTCGCCAAAGCGCCTCGATAGTCAGGTCGGCTTTTGTCAATGAAGACCCGTCCGGCTTGTAGGTCACATCCAGATCACCGCTCCATGCTTTGGCAGCAAGGTCGAACGCGGAATCCGCGAGGTTTAGCGCCGCTGCCATTAGTTTTTCAGAATCGCCCATGGTGCCCCGGTGGTTAAAAAATCTGCATACCTTCAAGAAATAACGGCGGAATGACAAATAAGGGCTCAGAGCGGTCATGCCGCGGCGCGGCAGGCTGGCCGTCGGGTGCGCTGGGACTGGCGCGCCGTGACCGGTCCGCAAGCGTCCTTCGCCGCCTCTTCAAAAGGCGCAGCGCAGTTTTGCCGAACCGGCCATCCGTGACGCTCGCTCCATCTCGGACATGGCGAAAAACCAGCCGCCGGGCGTCCCGGAGGTATCTTCGCCGAGAGGGCTGCCAACGGGCCACGTCACAGGGTTGATCGTGATGTGGTCCGGGTCTGAGTGGTGGGGCGTTGGGCAAGCGCGCCGGATGATCGCGCGGCGCCACGCGACCCTGTGACAGGCATTTCGACCGGTCATTTGCAAAACCTGTATTCAACGGACGCCCCCTGTTGCGACAGGTGACCGCTCCTTTCAATCCGCGGGACATCTGTCAGTATGCAGAAGATTGGTAAGAAACATGTGCCCGGGACCATCCGGTCGGCACAGGGAGAACGACATTTGAATACGCGCCCAGACTTTCCGGCCACGCCCGCCAGGACACAATCGAGGGAGGGCGCGAGACCTGCGCTTCTCAGCCTGGCTGGCGGTGCCCTGCTCGTGGCGGGCCTGCTCGCCGGAACGCCGCCCGCGACGGCAGATACAGACGGCCCGCTGCCCGAACTTGTCCTGCCCGAGGCGACGACCCCTCCGCCGATGGCCGTGCTCTTGCCCGTCCCGGACGAGCGGATCATGGCGGCGCTCTCGACGCTGGACGTTCTGGGACAGGATGTCCTGACGCGCACGGGGATCCCCGGGCTGGCCATTGCCGTCGTTCATGACGGACGCACAGTCTACGCCCGTGGCTTTGGAAAACGTGCTGTTGACGGTTCCGAGAGCGTCGATGCCGACACGGTCTTCCTGCTGGCCTCGCTGTCAAAACCGGTGGGGGCCACCGTGGTCGCAACCCAGGTGGGTGCCGGACGGGTGCATTGGGACAGCCCGGTGCGGGAGTTCCTGCCCTCTTTCGATCTGGGCGATCCCTGGATCAGCGATCACGTCACAATCGGTGACCTTTACGCGCATCGCTCCGGCCTGCCGGACCATGCCGGCGACGACCTGGAGGATATCGGGTTCGACCGCAGCACAGTGCTGGAGCGGCTTGCGCTGCTGCCGAAAGGCCCGTTTCGGGTGAGCTATGCCTATACCAACTTCGGAATTACCGCTGCCGCCGAAGCCGTGGCGGCAGCAGCAGGTACGGATTGGGCCAGCCTGTCGGAGGCCGCGCTTTATGCGCCGCTTGGCATGAGCGCTACCAGCTCGACACACGCCGACTACATGGCGCGGGACAACCGGGCCGCAAGCCATGTCGCCGCCGAGGACGGATATGCGGTCGCGGACCTGCGCCAGCCCGACGCCCAAAGCCCGGCGGGTGGTGTCAGCTCCAGCGCGCGGGATATGGCGCGCTGGATGGCGATGGTCCTTGGGCGCGGCATGGTGGACGGGGAGCGCGTGATCTCGGAGGACGGGCTTGTGCCCGCGCTCACCGCGCAGACGACCCGAGGATCGCAGATGGGTGTCTCTGCGCGACCGGGCGCCTACGGGTTCGGCTTCGGTGTCGATACGCGGCTGTCCGGACGCGTCATACTAAGCCACTCCGGTGCCTTCTCGCTTGGGGCATCGACCAGGGTTGCGATGATCCCCGACCTTGATCTTGGCATTGTCGTGTTGACCAATGCGCCCCCCACCGGTGCGGCGGAAGGCATTGCCGCCAGTTTCCTTGACCGGGCGGAACTCGGTGCGGACAGCCGCGACTGGCTGTCAGCCTACGCCCCGGTCATGGTCCCGCTTACGGCGCCGGTCGGGCATCTGGCGGGCGCAGAGCCACCGGCTGACCCGGCCCCGGCGGGTCCGGCCGAAAACTATGTCGGCACCTATGACAACGGGTATTTCGGCCCGGTCTCGGTTGCGGCGGTCGACGGTTCGCTGGTCCTGAGGCTGGGGCCTGAAGGCCGGGAACTGCCCATGTGGCATTGGGATGGCGATACATTCGTGGTCCATCCCGTGACCGAGAACCAGCCCGCCGGTTCGGTTTCGCTGGTCGAGTTTCTGGAAACCTCATCGGACCCGGCAATGGCCCTGCGCATCGAGCACCTGAACGACGATAAGCTTGGCGTCTTTCGGCGTATGGACTGACGCCTTGGGCCAAGACCGTGCGGCAGCCAGGGACAGGGCCCGTTCTGTCTTAAGGCCGAAAGTGGCCTGTCGCCGCGCGTGCGATTGCGGAGAGGAAGGCTTTTTGCGCAGCGGTCGTGACGGGTCGCAACGCTCCGCCGGTCCCTGAGTGCCTGCTTGCAGGCGCGGTCGAGCGCGAGGCCTCAAGCGGGATGGGGGCTGCATGGCTGGCGGCGGTGCGCACCGCTTCGAATCTTTCGGAACATGCCCCTGAACCCAGAGTTGGGCTTGCCCGTTGCGCTGGTGATGGACGGGTCGCGCCGGGTCACGATGCCAAAGGGCAGTTACGCCGTCATTGTCCGGCCCCGGCCCGGATGGAGGTCAATCATGCCGCGCGCATTGTCGCCAATGGCGATCAATTCCGAGGGGCCGAATTCGGGATCCCCCGCAATGACCGCTTCAAGAACGGCGGCAGGCCGATCCGGGTTGCAGGTTCAGAATGGCCCGCCAGAGAATGCGCCCCATCCGAATTCCTGCCAGAACGCCAAAAGCCTGTCGGGCAGTCTTGCCTTGCCATTTGGACAGCGCGGTTTCCGATGGATATGACACATCGGATACCGGGCCATATTTCCTTATGGTGCCACCTATCCTCGCTTGCTCTGTTGGCGCAGCCATGGATGCCCTTCTTTTGGATGTGTCGGGGCACCCGGCGCAGGCGGATCGCTGTACGGTCAGGAGGATCAGGTGCTGCGTTGGCCCGGCTTCAGAGAGCCCGCCGGGCGTTCACTTGATCAACCGCCGGCAGCAGCTTTTGCGACTGTCGCGGCGCCAGCGGCAACCGCACCGATGACTGCAACCTTGCCGGCAGTCTTGGCGGTGGTGTTGGTGGTGTCGGCAACCTTGTCAGCGGTGCCGCAGGCAGAGATCAATGCAGTAAGCGCCACTGCGAAGACAATCTTCATAGTCTTTTCTTCTCATGAAGTTAGTGTTTCTACTCAAGCTCGAAAGCCTGCACCTCTGTGCATCATTCCCGGACACAAGCAAGACGATAGAGGGCAGAATATGCCGCCATCTTCCGCGTTGTGTCATCAAAGCAGGTGATTTTGCCGGGGCGCAGCATTGTCCCGGGGGCGGTGAACCGACGGTCCGGCCTGCCATGTTCAACAGGCGGCAAATGGGGGGGCTTGGTGACTTGATCGTGAAACCCTGCTATGCTGCGACGGAATGGCGCAGAATTTCGGTGGCTCGATGAAGTTTTTCGAAAGTCTACTCGGCATTGCAGTCGCAGGTTTGCTTTGCGGGGCGATGCCTCGCGCGGTCGATGCGGCCTCTCCTTTCTGGGTCCGCGACGCGCAGGTCTCGCCAGATGGGGCCACCATCGCCTTCACCTACCGCGGCCAGATCTGGATCGTCCCAAGCGAGGGCGGCGATGCCCTTCCGCTGACGGAGCGCCAATTCCGAAGCACCGCGCCCGTCTGGTCACCGGACAGCAGCCGGATTGCCTTCGCCTCGGACCGGTTCAATGTCTCGGATGTCTTCGTCATGCCGGTCGAGGGTGGCGAGATCACGCGGCTGACGCATCATTCGGCGGCGGATACGCCGCTTGCCTTTTCGGCGGACGGGCGAGAGGTCTATTTCCGGGCGGCGCGGCAGGGGGTGCCCGAGGCGGATTATCTCGACGGGCTGGGTCAGCCGGTGGGCGTGCTCATGAAGGTGGCCGCGGACGGCGGTCGGGAAAGGATGGTGCTGCCGCTGCCGATGGCGCAGGCCGACCTGAGCCCGGACGGGCGCACACTGGCCTATGTCGAGCGCAAGACGGTCGAGACCCCCTGGCGCAAGGGCGAGATGTCGGACAGCACGCCGGATATCTGGCTCTACGATCTCGAGAGCGGCAGCCACGACAAGCTGACAACCTATCGCGGCGTCGACCGCAGCCCGGCCTTCGCGCCGGACGGGCAAAGCCTGTACTGGACCACCGAGATGCCGCAGGCCGGTATCGAGGATCCCAACGCCGCGCCGGGCACCTTCAACATCTGGCGCGGGCCGCTGGATGGCGGTGCGCCGGAACAGGTGACGTCGCATGACACCCTGCCGGTGCGCTTCGCCTCGGTCGCGGAAGACGGCACGCTGGTCTACACTTGGGACACGCAGCTGTGGCGGCTGGACCCCGGCGCGCAAGAGCCGGTGCCGGTGCCGGTCAACATCCGTCAGGGCACGCTCTACACCGGCGAGGTCTTCATCGATCTGGCCGGTCAGGTCTCCGAGGCTGTCGCCTCGCCCGACGGGTCCGAGATCGCGCTGATCGCCCGCGGCGAGGTCTTCGTCGCCTCGCCCGCGACGGGCGAGGTTCGCCGCATCACCGACACGCCGCAGGCAGAGCATTCGGTAAGCTACGCGCCGGACGGCAAGCGGCTGCTCTATGCCGCCGAGCGTGCGGGCGACTGGGACATCTACGAAACCGGGTTCGGCGAGGCGGACACGGGCTTTCTGACGGCGGTGACGCTGACCGAACGGCGCGTGATCGACACGCAAAGCGACGCCCTGCAACCGGCCTATGCGCCCGACGGCCAGCGCATCGCCTACCGCGACGACCGCAACGCGATCCGCATCTTCGACCCGGGCGCCGGGACCAGCACGGAGATCCTGCCCGACAGCGCCAGCTATTTCTACACCGTCGACCAGTTCGATTTCGAATGGTCCCCGGATGGAAAGCACATCCTGACGACGACCGGCTTCATCTCGACCAATACCGAGATCGAGATGATCGAAACCACGGGTGCGCACCGTCGCCAGAACCTCAGTGACAGCGGTTTCGGCGACGGCGGGGCAGGGTTCAGCCCCGACGGCAGCGTGGTCTTCTGGCAGAGCGACCGTTTCTCGCAGCGCAACCTGTCCTCGGAAGCCGCGATGGTCGACATTATGGCGACATGGCTCACGGCGGAGGGGTATCTCGCCCGCGACCTGGGCGAGGCAACGGCGGCAGAGGAGGGGGCGGAGCCGGACTTCGACGGCGTGCCCTACCGCACGTCGCGCATCACGGGCAGCCCCGTCCTGCCGATCCTGACCCGCATGACCGCCGACAACAGCGGGCTGTTGCTGGTCACGCTGCAGATCACATCCGGCACGATCGAGGCCGAGCTGATCGACCTTGCCACCGGTCGGCCGCGACAGGTCTTTGCCAAGCCCGCCGCGGGCATCGAGCAGATCATCGCGAGCAAGGACGCCTCGACGCTCTTCCTGATCAAGGCCGGGTCCATCGAGACGGTGCAGGTTGCCGGCGGCGCCAGTACCCAGACGCCGTTTCAATTGCGCGCCAGCTTCGATCCGGTCGCCGAGATGCGGTACATCTTCGACCACCACTGGCGCTTTGTGCAGTCGAAGTTCTACGATGCCGCGCTGCATGGCGTCGACTGGACGGCGATGCGCGACGCCTATGCGAAATACCTGCCGCACCTCACCCATTGGGAAGATTTCGTCACCCTGATGAACGAGCTCCAAGGAGAACTGAACGCCTCCCACATGGGCGCGCGCTTCGATCACGACAACCCCGGCTGGGACAGCACCGCAGAGCTTGGGCTCTACTACGACACGGCCCATGCGGGCGCGGGTGTGAAGATCGCAGCCACGCTGCCCGGCGGACCGGCGGCACTGGCGCGCGGGCCGCTTGGCGCGGGCGCCGTGATCCTCGCGGTGGACGGGGTGGAAATCGGCCCCGAGCAGGACATCCATCCGCTGCTGAACCGCATGGCGGGGCGCAAGCTGCGCCTGACCGTCGCCCCGGCGGATGGCGGGGCCGCTGTCGACGTCACCCTGCGCGCAGCCGCTGCGGGCAGTGACGGTGAGCTGGCCTACCACGCCTGGGTCGAGACGCGACGGGCCATGGTGCTGGACCTCTCGGGCGGGCGGCTGGGGTATACCCATGTGCGGCGCATGATGGATGACTCTTACCGGCAGGTCTATTCCGACCTGATGGGGCGCGACCGTGACAAGGAGGGCGCCATCGTCGACACCCGCTTCAACTTCGGCGGCAACCTGCACGACCAGCTGAGCGCCTTTCTCACCGGCACGCGCCATTCGGGGCTGGTGACGCGCAATGGCGTCGATCTGGGAACGACGCCCTATCTTCGCTGGGCCAAGCCGAGCGCGCTGTTGATGAACACCTGGAACTACTCGGATGCCTCGGTTTTCCCCTACTACTACATGCGCGAGGGTATGGGCCCTGCGGTCGGCGACCGCGTGCCCGGCACAGGGACTGCGGTACTGCGCCCCGACCAGCTTGAGAAGCGGGTCGTTCTCGGAGTGCCCCAGCTGGGCTTCCGGACGGTCGAGGGAGATTTCTTCGAGAACCGGGAGATTGTCCCGGACGAGGTTGTCCATACGTCGCCCGAAGCGATGCTGAGCGGTCGCGACCCCCAGCTCGAGGCAGCGGTGGCTGCACTGTTGCGGGCATTGGGCGGGTGAAGCCCCATGGGTGGGGGACAGGACGAGAGTGGCAAAAGCCCTGCGGCGGCTTGCATGGGGCCTGATGGTGGCGCGGCGGGCCTTCTGCCGCCGTCGCGGACGGCCTAGCAGGGGGTTGAGCGGGACGTCGTCAGCGATCTGCCGCCGCAGGCCGCCGACATGCCGCACGAGAGCTGACGGATCGATGGGCCGCTGCACCTGCCGGAATTGCAGGAAGCACCGGGTGCGGAAGATGATCTGGGCAAACCCCCTTGGCGCCGACCGATGTCACCGGCGGCACCGGTGCCACAATTCGCGACCTTTGGGAAATGCCTGTCAGGGCCGACGATACTTCTCGATGAAGGGATCGATCGCGAGCGTCCTGATGTCGGGCAGCGCCTTTTTGTAGGCGTCGTGTGTCCAATCCCAGACCGCGATCTCCTGCAGGGCGTCGGCCTGGGCGGGGGTGAACCGGCGGCGTATCTCGCGCGCGGGCACGCCGCCGACGATGCTGTAGGGGGCTACGTCGCGGGTGACCACGGCGCCGGCGCCGACGACGGCACCGGTGCCGATGGTGACACCCGCCGTGACCGTCACCCCGTGGCCGATCCAGACATCATGGCCGATGGTCACCCGGTTGGCCTGCCGCCAGGCAAAGAAGGCGTCGTCGTCGTCTCCCAGCCCGTAGGCCTCTGCCCGGTAGACCGAGTGATGCTGCACGGCCCGCCAGGTCGGATGGTTGCCCGGGTTCAGGCGGGTGGCATTGGCGATGGAACACATCTTGCCTATGTCGGTCCAGATCACGTGGCAGTCGCGGGTGATGTAGGACCAGTCGCCCATGCTGCTTTCGCGCATCTGGGTGCCGCCGCCGACTTCGGTCCACTGGCCAAGAGAGCAGTCGGTGACCTGGGCTTCGGGATGGATCGTGGGGGCTTCGGAAAGGCGCTTCATCGGCTGGCTCCTTCTGTGCGGTTGAGCCGGATTTCGGCGGTCAGGGGGACGCGTGTGCCCTGCGACAGGCACAGGGGCTCGATCAACGCCTTGACGTCGGTCAGGCCCAGGTCGGGAAAGCCAAGGCCCATGCCGTGGAAGCAGGCGGCGCGGAAGCCCGGCTTCGGGTTCAAGCCGGGGCGAATGACGCGCGTGCCCATTTTCAGGTGATGCGCGATGTCCCATTCAAGGTCCTGCCCGTCGATGCGGGTGACGACCCAGCAATGGCCGTCGTCGCAGGAGCCGTTCTTTTCCTGTGGGAAAAAGAAGCCCGTGACGTAGCCGGCAGCGATCCCGGCAGCGCGGAGCGCCGCGAGGAAATAGGTGTTGATATCGACGCAGGAACCCACCGCCATGCCGCAGCCCAGAGCGGGAATTTCCTCCAGCCCGTCGGTGAAGCGATGCTCTGGATGGCCATAGGTGAAACGCCGGGCCGTCGCGCAGGCGATGGCCTCGGCACGGTCCAGGGGGTCGAGGCCGGGCGCGATCTGGTCGACCTCGTCAAGCAGGGCCTGCGCGGCACGGGTGTGGCGCGAGGGATGGGGCGTGAACACCGCATCGTCGTAGCGCCCCGGCTGCTCGCCGAAGTCCCAGCGCACCTCTATCTCGTCGCTTTCAAGCCGGATGTGGCGCACCCGTTGGCCGGTGCTGGCCTCGCGCAGTATGCGCGCGGGGCCGCCGGTGGTTCTCACCGCGTCGATACGGGCTTGCGGTGTGTCGAGCCCCATGGGGATCAGCAGATCGGTGGCGCCGGCGGGCCGCTGCGCGCGCCAGAGGACGGCAAAGCTCATTTCGCCAGTTCCGATTTGCCGATCAGCCGCGCCCGGATCAGGCCCGAAAGCCAGTCGATCAGGTAGACCATGGCGATGATCAGGAAGATGATCGACCAGGCCTCGTCCCACTTGTAGGCCGCTATGCGGTCCGACAGCAGAAAGCCGATGCCGCCCGCGCCGACAATGCCGAGGATGGTCCCCGAGCGCACGTTGGATTCGAAGTTGTACAAAAGGATCGACAGGATCACCGGGTTCACCTGCGGCGCGATGCCAAAGCGGATCTGTTGCAGGCGTGTTCCTCCAGAGGCCTTGACCCCCTCGATGGGCTTGTCCGATGTGTTTTCCAGCGCCTCGGAGAAGAGTTTCGCGAAGGTGCCGATCTCGGAGACGGCGATGGCGAGGATGCCGGGCAGGGGGCCAAGGCCGAAGGCGCGGATGAAGATCAGGGCAAGGATCAGCGTCTCGAAGGCGCGGATCAGGTCGAAACCGCGCCGCGCTCCGTGACGCAGCCATGTCAGGCGGTTGATGGTCCTGGCCCCGAGGAAGGACAGCGGATAGGCAAAGAGCGCCCCCAGCAGCGTGCCGAGGAAGGCAATGGCGAGGGTCTCGCCCAGCCCCTTTGCGATCTCGGAAAACTCGGCCCAGCTGGTCCAGACATGCGGCGGGAACATGAAGGAAAAGACCCGGCCAAGGCGGCCCAGCCCTTCCCAGATACGCGCCGGGCTGATGTTGAAGTCGACAAGGCACCAGCCGAAGAGCCCGATGAAGAGGGTCCAGAGGAGCGCGCGCCGAAGCCGCGTGGCAAGGGGTGCCTGAAAGGCCTCGGGCACGCGGGCGCGGGCAGCGGCGATGCGGTCTGCGGTGATCTGCATGGCGATGTTCCTCAAGCGGCGACGGCTTTGGCCGCGCGGCGGTGGGCGGTGTTCCGGTCGAGGCCGATGATGCGGTGGCGCAGCTTTTCCGATCCGTAATCGATCACCATCACGGTGACGAAGACGATGAGGAACAGCGCCGAGAGGTCGGTGTATTCCTGGAAGGACATGGCGGTGCGGAACTCTTGGCCCAGCCCGCCCGCGCCGACGTAGCCGATGATCGACGAGGCGCGCACGTTGATCTCGAACCGCAGCAGCGTGTAGCTGACGATGTTGGGCAGCACCTGCGGAACCGCCCCGTAGCGGATCTGGTCGAACCATGTGCCGCCTGCGGCCTTCACGCCTTCCAGCGGCTTCATGTCGATGTTTTCATTCACTTCCGAGTAGAGCTTGCCAAGCGCGCCGGTGGCATGCAGCCCGATCGCCATGACGCCTGCCATGGGGCCGACGCTGAAGCAGAAGACGAAGATCAGCGCCCAGACCAGTTCCGGCACGGTGCGGGTGATTTCCAGGTATCTGCGGGTCAGCCAGAGCACCCAGGCATTGGGCGACAGGTTGCGCGCCGCCGGGAATGACAGAAGAAACCCGCCGATGACGCCCAGCGTCGTCGCCATGAAGGCGATCAGCACGGTTTCCAGCAGCAGCTCCAGCCAGATCTGCCAGCGCCAGAACCAGTTGCCGAGATCCGCGGCAAGGCTGTCCCAGCGCAGCACGGGCAGGGTCTTTTCGATGTATTCGCCAAGGCGTGGCAGGCCCGCCGGGATGATCCAGCGCCAGTCGCGCGATCCGTCCGGCAGGGTGACCTGGGTCACCTTGAAAAAGTCCCCTATCCACGAGGTGACAGCGAAAAGCGCCACGAAGAGCACCGTGCCGACGGCCCAGCCGATGCGGGCGCGCCGGCGTCGTGCGGCGTAGTCTGTTTCGAATTGGTCGATGGCGGTCATGTCGCGTCCCCTTGCAGACAAGGCAAAAGGGGGCAGCCACGCCACCCCCTTCGACAGTCAAAAGGTCAGGAGCCGGAGCGGCGCTGTTGCTTGATCCAGGAGCGCATGTCGACGATCCACTGGTAGCGATCGGCATCGACGCGCTTGAAACCGGTCTCCGGGTTCGGGTCGTCGGCGGTCCAGGAGGAATAAAGCTTGTAGCCCTCGGGGTCGGCGGCGGGGAAGGCCTCGATCGCGGCGGTGACCTCTTCGATCATCTCGGCGGGCAGGTTCTTGCGGAAGGTCCAGGGGCCAGAGGTGATCTCGGGGGATTCCCAGATCTTGCAGATGATGCCCTTGTCGATCATCCCCTTGTCTTCCATGCGCTGGTAAACGCCATCCGCATCGTTGTTCTGGTAGGCGGAGGCGGTGTCGAAGGTGCCGTTCACCACGCCGGTTACGTCGGCCTCATGGCTGCCGCCGAAGGTCACGGTGCCGAAGTGGTTCTCGGGCTCGAACCCTTCGCGGGTGATCATGTTGTAGTAGGGCACCGCATAGCCGGAGGTGCTGTCCGGGTCGGCGAAGGCATGGACCTTGCCCTTGGCATCGGCGAGCGACTTGATGCCGCTGTCGCAGCGCGCCACGACGATCGAGTAGTAGCCCGAAGAGCCGTCCTGCTTCAGGGAGGTCAGCGTCGGCACGACGCCGCCATCGGTCGCGGTGAAGGCCGCGGCATAGGCCGAAGAGCCGAAGCGCGCGACTTCGATCTGGTCGGCAGAGATTGCCTGGATCACGCCGTCGTAGTTGCCGGCGGTGAAGATCTCGACCGCGACGCCAAGCGTCTCTTCGAGATAGACGCGCAGCGGTTCGTTGCGCATCAGGCGATCCTTCTCGTTCTCGCCGGAGAGGATGCCGAACTTGAGGACCTGGTAGTCGTCCTTCCAGCCTTCGGCCAGAGCGGGTGCAGCAATGAGCGCGAGCAGCGCGGTGGTGGTGACGAAACGCATTCTGGGTCTCCCTGTGGTCGCGTTGTCGGGGGGGCAGTTGGGTGTCAGGCCTGTTCCATCACGCGGCCCGTGGCCCGCGCGCTGGTCGATGTGACGGCCTCGTTGAACTCGGCAAAGCCGTCGAGCCCGTAGATGTCGCGCACCACGTCATCGGTCAGCTGCGCGGGTGTGCCGTCGAACATGACGCGGCCCAGACGCATGGCGATGATCCGGTCGCAATAGGCGCGGGCGGTATCCAGCGTGTGCAGGTTGACCAGCACGGTCAGCCCGTCTTCGGTGTTGATCTGGCGCAGCCCGTCCATGACGCGCGTGGCGTTGGCGGGGTCGAGCGAGGCGATGGGTTCATCCGCCAGCATGATCCTGGGCCGTTGCAGCAGCGCCTTGGCGATGGCGACGCGCTGCTGCTGGCCGCCGGACAGGGTGCCCGCGCGTTGCAGCGCCTGCGGGACCAGGTCGAAGCGGTCGAGCGCCTCGATGGCCAGAGCGCGTTCCTCGTCGGTGAAGCGCATGGCCATGGAGGACAGAAAGCCATGCTCGGCCAGCCGTCCGATCAGCACGTTGGTCAGCACGTCGAGCCGGTCCACCAGGTTGAACTGCTGAAAGATCATGGCGCAGTCGCGCCGCCATTGCCGCAGCGCGCGGCCCTTCAGCGCGGTCACATCCACAGAGCCGAAGTGGATGGACCCTTCGCTTGGGTCGATCAGCCGGTTCACCAGCCGCAGCATGGTCGATTTTCCCGCGCCGGAGCGTCCGATCACGCCGACGAACTGGCCGGGCTGAATGTCGAGGGAAACATCGTCCACCGCGCGGGTGGTGCCGAACTGGCGGCTGACGCCTTTCAGGCTGAGTGTCGCGGTCATCTCGCAGGCTCCTCTGGTCGAGGTCGAATGTGTGATTCATTCGAATGAATTTATGACCAGAGGTTTAGGAGAGTCGGGTAACAGGCGCACAAACCGGACGTGACGGTTTGTTGACATATCGGCCAGCCACCCTAGGCAACGGTATCAAGCGGCTGTCCGACCGGGGCCAGCGTGCCGTTGGAATAGACCGTGCGGCCCGCGACCATGGTCAGCCCGACGCGATCCTGCGGATCCACCACGATCAGGTCGGCGCGTTTGCCCACTTCCAGGGCGCCGCGATCGGTCAGCCCCAGCGCCCGCGCCGGGTTCACCGTGGCCAGCCGCGCCGCCCCTGCCAGACCCTCGGGATCGGTCCTCGACAGAACCCGGATCGCGGGCAGGATCGCGGCCGGGTGATAGTCCGCCGCGAGGATCGACAGCAGGCCGCGCGCATGGGCCTCCCGGGCCGAGAGGTTGCCGGAATAGCTTTGGCCGCGCATGGCGTTCGGGGCGCCCATGGCGGTCATCATGCCGCGCGCCACCGCGGCCTTCGCGGCCTCCAGCGTCACCGGGAATTCGGCGATCACCGCGCCGAGATCGGCCATCAGATGTGCCTTGTCCGGGGTGTCATCGTCGTGGCTGGCGATGGCGATGCCATGCGCCGCGCACATGCGCGCCACCGCCTGCATGTTGCCCAGCAAGACCTCTTGCGGGCGGCTGCGCGCGGCAATCGTGCTGGCCACCTGTTGCCGCGCCTCGGTTTCCGAGATGTTCAAGGCCGTGGCCTTGTTGCGGATATGGATTTCGAGGTTGCGGTACTGCCCCTGGCCCGGGGTGTGATCCATCAGCGACACCAGGTCGACCTGGCCGTCGTCCAGAAGCCGTTCCAGCACCTCGACTGCATTGTTGAAGGTGATGTCGAAACGCGCGTGAATGCGATGGTCCACCCGGCAATCGCCGCGCGCCGCATGCAGCGCGCGGATGATCTGCGAGGTATGCTCGAACGACCGGCGCTCGCCGGCCTTGGCCCCGCGGGAGAAGGACACCGAGGCATAGGCCGTGGTCACGCCGCTGGCCGCCAGCCGGGCGTCCAGCGCATTGAGCGCGACGGACATGGGAAAGTCGACATTGGCGCGCGGCTCCAGCTCTTGCTCGATCATGTCGCCATGCATGTCGATGAAGCCCGCGAAGACGGTGTGGCCGCTGGCGTCGAAGCCGCCCTGCGGGCCTTCGGTGATGCGGGCGATGCGCCCGTCCTCGATCAACAAAGAGCCGCGCGTCACGCGATGGGGCAGGACAAGCGTTGCATCAGACAACCACATCTGTGCGGTCCTCCTGTTGGGGGGTGTCGGGGGTGGTGTCGGGGGTCAGGTCGATGGTCCGGTCGATCAGCTGCGCCACGTCGCCGGGGTGGTGAAAGACGCCGATCATCGCCGTGCCCTGCGCCTTCAGCGCCGCAAGCCGGTCGATCAGCGCCGCACGGGCCGAGGCGTCCAGCGAGGCGGTGGGTTCATCCAGCAGCAACAGCCGCTGCGGCAGGATCAGCGCGCGGGCGAGGTTCACCTTTTGCTGTTCGCCACCGGAGAATGTCGCGGGATAGGCGGGCCAGAGCGTGCGTTTCACCCCGAAGGCATCCAGCCAGTGCCGGGCCTCGTCCAGGGCGGCCTCCGCCGTCCATCCCGCCAGCCGCAGCGGTTCCGCGACCAGCGCCTCGGCGCTGACGCGGGGCCGGGCCTGCAGGAACTGCGTGACAAAGCCGATCTCGGTCCTGCGCAGCAGCGTGATGTCCACGTCCGCCGCGCGGGCGAGGTCGATCACCCCGTGCGAGGAATGGAACAGGATCTCGCCCGATTGCGCCAGGTAGCTGCGGTAGAGCGTCCGCAGAAGCGTCGATTTGCCCGCGCCGTTCCGGCCCTTGAGCAGCAGGAACTCGCTGGCGTCCAGCGTCAGCGAGATCGCCTCGAACGCCTGCATGGACGCTCCGAGGTGATGCATGTCAAAGCCCTTGGACAGGGCGCGAACCTCCAATATGCGGGTCATAGCTTGGCCTGTACAAGTTGTTGCGTGTAGGCGTGTTGCGGGTCCTGGAACACCTGATCGGCCAGCCCCTGTTCCACCACTTGGCCGCGCCGCATGACCATCACGCGGTCCGCCAGCGTGCGGATCACGCCAAGGTCGTGGCTGACGATGACCATGGTGATGCGCCGTTCCTGCTGCAGCCGCTTCAGCGTGTCCAGCACCAGGGCCTGCACGCTGACATCGAGACCGGTTGTCGGTTCGTCCAGCAGCAGCAGCGCCGGTTCCAGCGCGATGGCCTTGGCCAGCTGGACCCGCTGCTGCATCCCGCCCGACAGTTCCATCGGCGGCGCGTCCATGCGATCGAGCGGGAACTCGGAGGCGTCCAGCGCCACCCGGGCCTTTTCGCGCAGGGTGGCAAAGGACCGTTCCCCGGCAACCAGCAGCCGTTCCGCCACATTGCCCGAGGATGAGTGCTTCATCAGCAGGCCGAGGTGCGGGTTCTGGTAGACGATGCCGATCCTCGTGGCGCAGAGCATCCGGCGGGCAAAGCGGTCGAGGTCGAAGAGGTTGCCGTCCAGATCCGGCAGGTCGAGGGTATAGGATCCCTCGTCGGGTGTTTCTTCCAGGTTCAGGCAGCGCAGGAAGGTCGATTTCCCCGACCCGCTTTCCCCGACGATGCCCAGCACTTCGCCCGGGTAGACCGTGGCCGATACATCCCGCAGGGCCTGCACCGCGCCATAGGTCAGCGACAGGCCGCGCGCCGTCAGCAGGGGCTGGGTCGTCGCCAGCCGGGGCGCTTCCATGGTCAGGCTCATGACATTTCTCCGTGCTGATACCAGGTTTCGCCGATGTGCACCGGATCGCCGTCGCGGCGGTTGATCACCTTCACGCCGAGATCGCTGTCCGAGACCTCGTGGATCGACGTCCCGTCCGCCTGCGGGATCTCGTTCATGAAGAACCCGGTCGCCCCCGAACGGTGACAGGTCAGCCGCGCGTGATCCTCGACCGCATAGGGCACATCGTCGAAGACCAGCGGCTCGACCCGGGTGAAGGGCGGGACGGCGTGCAGCCGCTTTTCCCGCCCCGCCGACAGGATCGTCAGGTGCTGCGCCATGTGCAGCTTGGGCACGTCCCAGCGCGGGATCGGCGAGGGGGTCATGACATGGCGCCCGTTGACGAGGCTGGGGTAGGACGCGCCCTGCATGACCCGACCGGCGCGCACGATCTGTTCGTAAAGCTGCAGCCACATCCGACCGTAGTCGGCATCGGCGTGCATCTGCCGGGCGATGGACATATTGGGCTGCACCGGGCGCAGCGGCTCCGGGTTCGGCACCTGCAACACCAGCACCTGATCCTGCCGCAGCCGTTCCTCGGGAATGCGATGGCGCGACTGGATGAGGTCGGCCTCCAGCGTGTCGGTCGTAGTCGGGGCGCCGGACACACGGGCGAGGAACCGCCGGATCGAGGCCGCGTTGACGCTATCATCGGCACCCTGGTCGATGACCTTGATACGGGTTTTCGGCTGGATCAACGTGCAGGAAATCTGCAAGCCCCCGGTGCCCCAGCCGCGTGCCATCGGCACCTCGCGCGAGGCATAGGGGATCTGGCAACCAGGCACCGCGATGGCCTTGAGCATCTTGCGCCGGATCTCGCGCTTGGCCGATCCGTCGAGAAAACCATAGGACATCGGCTGCCATGGCTTGGTGAGGCTGGCGAGGGTCATTCGGCGGGCTCTTTCGTGATGGGCCGGGCAGCATCGCTGCCTGAGGGCTTGTCTTGTCTTGCCGCGTCGCTGCCGGGGGTCGGGCCATTCGCAGCGCCTTTCGCCCGGGCGTCGCGCATGGCGTCCAGCGCAGACTGGAAGGTGACGTAATGCGGCAGCTTGAAGTGGATGCAGAAGCCAGAGCTTTCGACGCCTTCAGTGTGATAGAGGAAGAACTCCTCTTCCGTCGCCGACCCCTTGCTGGCGCCGGGGGCGTTGAGGTCCAGCGTTGCGGCCGCGATGACCTTGACCTCGTTCCAGCCCAGCGTCGCGGCAAAGCCGAGCCCCAGCTGGGTGCCCTTCTTCGAGACCACCTCGGCCTGGGACAGCTTCACCCGACCGGCGCTGAACCGTGTGCCGCGCGGATGGGTGACAACGACCTCGGCCTCTGCCAGCCGCAGCTCGTTCACCGTGGGGTGGGCCTGCCCGTAGCCGCGCTGCGCGGCATATCCAAGCGCCAGCACGCCGCCGGTTTCGGCGCGGGCCAGCGATTGCAGGCTGTGGGCGCGTTTCGCCGGGAACAGCAGGGGCTCGCGGGTGATGTCGGGGATCGCATTGCCGGTGGTCTCATCCGGGTCGGCTGCGCTCAGCAGGCCATTGGCCGCCTGCCATGCGGCAACAGAGGGCTGTTGGGCCGGGGCCGGTTCGTCCGCCGGTTCGACCGGGACGGGCGCGTGCGTCTCGCCCTGCAGCACCTCTGTCGCAAGGATGCGGTGGGCGTAGTCCAGCGTCGGGCCAAGCACCTGCCCGCCCGGAATATCCTTGAACGCCGCCGAGATGCGGCGATGGGTGAACAGGCTTTCCTGCGTCACCGGGTCGGCCACCGCAAGGCGCGGCTGCGTCGTGCGCCAGGCGCGCAAGAGCAGCACCGCCTCGTAGAGCTCGCCGCCGGTCTGGGCGAGGGCCAGCGCGGCCACGTCCTCGTCGTAAAGCGAGGCCTCGCCCATCACGCGATCCACGAGGTAGGGCAGGGCGCGGCGCAGCTCGGCCACGCGGTCAGGAGTGATGTCGCCCAGATCTTCGCGGTAAAGACGCTGGGACTGTTCGATGGCGCGGGCACCGCCACGGGTTGCAACGTAGGCCATTAGGCTTGTCCGATCGCTTCGTTTTTTGAGGACGGGAGCCGTCCCGGGGTTTGGTTCCTTGAGGACGCGGTCTGTCCGATCGCTTCGCTGCTTGAGGACGCAGGGTGCCCTACCGCTTCGCTGCTTGAGGGCATCAAAGAACCTCCACATGCGTGGTGCGCGGCAGGCCGATGATCTGCGTGCCATGCAGGATGAACAGCTCGAACCCCATGGGGTAGCGCATGATCTCGCGGCGGATCGCCCATGTCTCGGGGGGCAGGTCGACCGCGATGTCCACGTGTCCGTCGATCCCCGGCCCGCTGAGGCGCAGGCGCGGGCCCTGGTCGAACCGGGCGCGGGTGATCAGCGTCGCGCCGTCCTCGGGATGCAGGTCCGAGCCTTGGCGCAGAGCGCGCAGCTTCGCCGGAACGAAATCCGCGACAAAGACGTGATCGGCAGCCGCGGCATCCGCCGGGGCCGCGCCGGTCCGGGCGATGGCCTGCGCCAGCGCGGGATCGTCGCTATAGGCAGCGCATTCGCGGTCCAGCAGCGCCTCTGCGATGCCTGCCATGTCGGGCACCGGCAGGTCACGCGGCAGGCCGGGACGCGACAGGGCCCACATCAGGGCGTCGAAGCAGGCAATGGTGCGGCTGTCTGCCTCGGACAGAAGGGGGGCGGCGCTCATCAGAAGGTCTCCATGTCGACGCGGGTGGCCTCGACCCGGCGCAGGGTTTCGCAGTCTGCATCACGTTGCCGTCCGGCTTCCTCTGACAGGAAATCGCTGCAGGCGGCGTGGTTCAGCCCCGCGGCCACCGACAGGTCCACCAGCGCCATGGCCATAGCCGCCTCGAGGTCGCGCCCCCGGCGCATACCGTAGCCCGCCTGGCCGCAGGCCGTCAGCCGGGCCTCGCTCACCAGCACCTCGCCAAGGTGGAAATGCGTGCCCTGCGCGGTGTCGCGCATGGGCAGCATCACAAGGCCGGTGCGGTTCTCCAGCACCTCCAGCGCGCCAAGCGACGCAATCAACGGCTCGGCAAAAGCCTTCAGCCGGGCGGCATCGGCGCGGGCGAGGATGCAGAGCATCTCTTCGTGCGTGTGGTCGGGCAGGGCCTGTGGATCCATCAATCCTCTCCGGGTGAAATCGTGAATTTGACCCGCGCCGCCGACCAGATCACCTTGGAGGTGGCGATGGGCGTGCCATCCAGCAGCGTGTCCACCGCGCGGACCACCAGGACCGGCATGTCCGGGTGCTGGTGCAGGCGTTGCGGCTCGTCGCCCTGGGCGGGGCGGGCGTGGATCTGGGTGTCGCCGCGCAGATAGTCGTCGATCCCGTAAGAGCGGTAGACCGCGGTGGTCGAGTCCATGGCCCGCCGCCGCTCGGCGAAATCCGGGAAGCGGGCGGCCTCGTGGTAGATCGTGCCGATGCTCACCGGCAGACCATCGGCCAGAGACCGGCGCTGGGTGGCGATCAGCTCGGCTCCGGCTGCGATCTGCAGCAGCTCCGCCACGCGGCGCGGCGCGGGAATGCGTTCGAAGCCAAGGGTTTCGCCGGACACGTCAATGCCCTTGGGGTCGAGGTTGCGGCGCAGTCGGGTGCGTCTGCCAATGGCGTAGTCGATCATCGGGCGCGCCTGCACGAAGGTGCCGCGCCCCTGCTCGACGCTGAGATGCCCGGTCTTGGCCAATGCCGTCACCGCGCGGCGCACGGAATGGCGGCCCGCGCCGTAAAGCGCCGCGAGCTCGGGCTCGGTGGGCAGTTTGGCTCCCGGTTGCAGCAGGCCGTCCATGATGTCCTGTTCGATCAATGCGCGGATTTCGCGCCAGCGTTCTCTGGTCATGTCTCAATCATCCGAATGAATTTCTGCTACCGCCTGCATATGACGTGCCGGTGACGGTTGCGCTGAAAATCTGTGACATTGGCCTGCCTGCTTTCGGAAAGCCGTCACGATTCCGTCGCGCACCGCTGGCGGCGCCGGTTTCTGGTCCCGACGAAATTAGCCGAAACGGCGCGGTGGCTGACATGGGATTCCGGCCCCGGCGCAAGACGGGAGCGTTGCGTGCCATTTGAACCGCCGCCTGTGCCGGGGCAGGCCTCTGCGATCGGCGGGGCGGCCTCTTGTTCCGTGCCCCCCTCGCCCGGGACATCGCTGCGCAAAGCCGTGCCGGGCAGCGGATCATCGGTGCCCCGACAGAATGGTCCCTGCGCATGCGTCCACGTCTTCAGGGGGAGGCAGTCGCGACATCGCGGGGCGGGATGTCGCGGGGGGCAGGTCAAGGCGGAGGACGGTCGGAAGACGGGCCGCAGCCTGTCAGGATGCGGTTGCCCAGAGGTCCGGCATGGGACGCCGTGCCGGGCCGGTCGCCGGTGCAGGGGCCGGCCTTGCAGCGGCGCACCGGTGGCCGGGGCGCTGCCGTGTCGGCAGGGCCGGGCAGAACGAAGCCGGGCCCGGCCCATGCGCAGGGTGGGGGGTTACCGTCCCCGCCGCTTTACGTTGCCGCCGCGCTGTCCCGGCTTGCCAGCGGTGGAGCGCCCCTTTGCCTTGACCGCCGCCTCGGAGGCGCGCTCGACCGCCTGCTGGCGCGCCAGAGGGTCGTCCGAGACCGCAAGGTCTACCGCTTCCAGCCGCTTCACCTCGTCGCGCAGGCGCGCGGCCTCTTCGAATTCGAGGTTCTCGGCGGCCTTGCGCATGTCGGCGCGCAAGCCGTCCAGCACCGCTTGCAGGTTGCCCCCGGCGAGGCCCTTGTCGATCGTCGCCGTCACGCGGCTCTGGTCGGTGTCGCCCTTGTAGAGACCGGCCAGAATGTCGTCGACGTTCTTCTTGACCGTCTCGGGCGTGATGCCGTGTTCCTCGTTGTAGGCGATCTGCTTGGCGCGGCGGCGGTCGGTCTCTGCCAGCGCGCGCTCCATCGACCCGGTCACGCGGTCGGCGTACATGATCACGCGGCCCTCGGCGTTGCGCGCGGCGCGGCCGATGGTCTGGATCAGCGAGGTTTCCGAGCGCAGAAAGCCTTCCTTGTCTGCGTCCAGAATGGCGACCAGCCCGCATTCGGGGATGTCCAGCCCCTCGCGCAGGAGGTTGATGCCGATCAGCACGTCGAAGGCGCCAAGGCGCAGGTCGCGCAGGATCTCGATACGCTCGATCGTGTCGATGTCCGAATGCATGTAGCGCACCTTGATGCCCTGTTCGTGCATGTATTCGGTCAGGTCCTCGGCCATGCGCTTGGTCAGCACGGTGCACAATGTGCGGAAGCCGTCGGCGGTGACCTTGCGGACCTCGTCCAGCAGATCGTCGACCTGCATCTCGACGGGCCGGATTTCCACCTGTGGGTCCAGAAGGCCGGTGGGGCGGATGACCTGTTCGGTGAAGACGCCGCCGGTCTGCTCCATCTCCCAGGTTGCCGGGGTGGCGGAGACAAAGACCGACTGCGGGCGCATGGCGTCCCATTCCTCGAACTTGAGGGGTCTGTTGTCCATGCAGGAGGGCAGGCGGAAGCCGTGCTCGGCCAGCGTGAACTTGCGCCGGTAGTCGCCCCGGTACATGCCGCCGATCTGCGGCACGCTGACGTGGCTTTCATCGGCGAAGACGATGGCATTGTCGGGGATGAACTCGAAGAGCGTGGGGGGCGGTTCGCCCGGCGCGCGGCCCGTCAGGTAGCGCGAGTAATTCTCGATCCCGTTGCAGACGCCGGTCGCCTCGAGCATCTCGATGTCGAAGTTGGTGCGCTGTTCCAGCCGCTGCGCCTCCAGCAGCTTGCCCTCGCCGACGAGGATGTCCAGCCGCTGGCGCAGCTCTTGCTTGATGCCGATGACGGCCTGGTTCATCGTCGGGCGCGGCGTGACGTAGTGGCTGTTCGCATAGACGCGGATGCGCTCGAAGCTGTCGGTCTTGCTGCCGGTCAGCGGGTCGAACTCGGTCAGCGCCTCCAGTTCCTCGCCGAAGAAGGACAGGCGCCAGGCGCGGTCTTCGAGGTGGGCGGGCCAGATCTCCAGCACGTCGCCGCGCACCCGGAAAGAGCCGCGCGCAAAGCCCGCGTCGTTGCGGCGGTATTGCTGGGCGACGAGGTCGGCCATGACCTTGCGCTGATCGTATTCCTGCCCGACATGCAGGTCCTGCGTCATGGCGCCGTACGTCTCGACGCTACCGATGCCGTAGATGCAGGACACCGAGGCCACGATGATCACATCGTCGCGTTCCAGAAGCGCCCGGGTGGCCGAGTGGCGCATCCGGTCGATCTGTTCGTTGATCTGGCTTTCCTTCTCGATATAGGTGTCGCTGCGCGGGACGTAGGCCTCGGGCTGGTAGTAGTCGTAGTAGCTGACGAAGTACTCCACCGCGTTGTCGGGGAAGAAGCCCTTGAATTCGCCGTAGAGCTGAGCGGCCAGCGTCTTGTTGGGGGCAAGGATGATGGCCGGGCGCTGGGTTTCCTCGATCACCTTGGCCATGGTGAAGGTCTTGCCCGTGCCGGTGGCGCCCAAGAGCACCTGATCGCGCTCGCCGTCCTTCACGCCCCGCGACAGTTCCACGATGGCGGTGGGCTGGTCGCCTGCCGGGGCGAATTCCGTCTGCATCCGGAAGCGCTTGCCGCCCTCCAGTTTCTCGCGCCTGCGCACATCCGGCGCGGGCGCGTGCAGGACGGGCATCTGTTCGGGGGAATTGTTGTGCATCGGCCGACTCCTTGCCCCCCAAGATGTCGCGCGGGGCCGGGGATGCAAGGGGGGCAAAGGCCGCGGCGGCATTTGCCGACAGAATTTGACAGGATGTCACGAGCCGGCGGCCTGGCTGCGCGGCGGCCCGGCCCGTGTTGCGGACCAGCGGGGGCGGCGGCGGCTGTGTCCTGTGACAGGGTCATAGGGCAGGTGGGCCGCCTGACCGAGGCGGTGGCGTGCCGGTCGGTCTGCCCGTCGGCGTCGTGTCTGGGGCGAGCGATTGGAACAACGGCTGTCTATTCCGCGGGGGCGCTGTTCCGAACAGACCTTTGCAGCCCGGAAGGGGCAGGGGGCCAAGCGCGCTTGACCACGTCACGTCTTGGCGTTGCTGCCATGGACACCTGTTTTTGACTTGGTGAAAGATACAAACGACCTGTACCTTTGATGTCGCAAGCAGCCTGTGCACCGTGTCCGGACCGTCAGTGCCCACCCCTCGCTCCCGCGGTCGGACCTGACGCGCGGCTGCTTGCACCCAGCCCCCAGGCCTGCGCCGAAAATTCGCGCCATCCTGCCCGCTGCCCCCGTTGCGTATCCCGCGGGAATCTCCGATACATATCCCGTTCAAGGGAGACCGAGCCTTGCCAGCACGCATCTACAAGCCAGCCCGCACCGCCATGTCATCCGGTCAGGGCAAGACGAAGCACTGGATCCTGGAATACACGCCCGCCAGCGCGCGGTCGGTCGATCCGCTGATGGGCTGGACCTCGTCAGACGACACCCAGGCCCAGGTCCGGCTGCGCTTCGACAGCCGCGAGGCGGCGCTGGCCTATGCCAAGGACAAGGGCATCGACGCGCAGGTGTTGGAGCCGAAGACCCGCAAGCCCAACATCCGTGCCCGCGGCTACGCCGAGAATTTCGCCGTGGACCGGCGCTCTGCCTGGACCCACTGACCGTTGTAAATCGGGATCAAGTTGCGGCCGAATAGGCCACAAGATCCGGCCGAGGTCTATTTTGAAGGACGTTGATGCACCCGCTTTCAGTCAGCTTCGCGGTTATTCCTTTCGGCATCTGGTCCAGTGAGACGCTTCGACCGACCATCGGCTCTCGCATGGACTGGCTTGGACGGTGCGCATGCTGCGCTCGTTGAAGCCACTGGAATGAGAGGCCGATCGCTTCGGCGAGGCGTAGTCAGAGAAAGCAAATGAATACGCAAACGGAAGCATAAGTCTGCGCAGCGCAAGGGGTGTCAGGGGCGAAACGTACCGCCTGGTGTCTCTGGGCTGCTCTCTGAAAGACGGTGATGGAGGCGCTGGCGCTGGCGCTGATGCTCCGGCGCCTTTCGCGTATGGAGAGGGTTCTGCGGCTGGTGGCATGGGGCCACGGATCCGGCTGAGTGCCGTTGTGCTCTCCCCGTATGAGTCTTAGCATGGCGCAGTGGGGCTGGCTTGCGATAGTGAGCCCCTGGACACGAGGTCGCTTGGAAGCGGTGGGAACTCCGATGAAGACCATGCAGTCAACGCACACTGTCGCTACGATACTGAACCGATATCAGCGTTGGAGAAATTGTCAGGTGCCCTTCAGAGCAACAGATGCCTACGCCGACGCCATTACTCGCGTCTGTGGAGACGAAGTTGACCTCGACCCGTTTGAAAGGGGCCTCATCCACCTCAAGCGCCAGAAGGTGATTTCCGGCCGAAGACTGGTCACGCTTCTTGCTCGCCATCAGCGCGAGATCAGACCTGAGTGACGCCTCCCGAGGCTTTCTTGGGGTACTGGGCTCAACACCAGATAGGAATACACGAAGTGTCATCGCTCTTGGGAGCGCATGGTTCGCTTCGAGGGGCCATAGTCACCGCTCACGCCCGGCGCTGACTGATGATCTGCCCTGGCTCGAAGGGCGGAGAGCCGCCCTTCGCTGCGCCTTGGGCGAACGGTCTGCGGTGCGCAGGAAGCGGACTCGGCCTTGCTGCGAACGGGGCAGTCGTCCCGTGACCTATGAAGCGGACGCTTGCGATCAGCGCTGAATTTTGTGACCTTCTGACTTTCACAGCCGTCTGCCTCCACCTTTGCACTGTCTTTCGGTGCAGCTAGTCAGGCCGCGAATGTGATATTCGTCCTGCCCAGTCAGCGAGTTTCATACCTAAAACTAGCTGGACATCCTTCTGCAGCATCTGCCATCAATGAAAGGCTATAAAGCTGAAAGGGTAAGGCACGCCGATGGATGACACAGACTTGGAAGCGACCGGGTTCAGAGTGGCCGTCTTTGAAGCTGACTTGGACTGGGAGGATTACTCTGGAGATATCGAGAAATTCTCCAATATCTTTGAGCCACTCGAGAGATACAATTTGACAATCCTCCGAGATCGTCGAACACAAGCTATTTTTATAGAATGTCATATACCTGCTGATAAGCTGATTGAGCATGGAACAGCGGATGTGTCATTGGATGCTGAAAATTCTTCAGAATATAGAGCCAATAGGGATTTAGTTACTGACCACGCTTCGTTCGAACAGATGTGCTCTGACGCCTATGAAGGACGGCGTTTTAGCAATATTGTGGCGGAATTTTCCCCAGGGGAGAACCCTCTAAAAATAATCGGTGGGCAACACAGATTCAAGGCGATCGAGGAGGCTCTTGAGGAAGGAGTAAATACTCAGCATGGCGTCAAGGTGTATTTTCAGCTAGACAACGAGCAGCGCCTTGATGTTCAAATTATATCGAATACCAATATCTCTGTTTCGAAGGAGCTATTGGATAGGATGTTTGAAACAATAGCTGGAGCCGAGTTGCGAGATTGGGCTCAAGATTGCGGCTTGCTTGAGGAAGGTCAGGATTTCGCAGATAAGCCCGGACGGTCAAATCCTCTCACTGTTAAGGAATGCAGGACCTTTATCGTCAACTACTTCCTAGGGGGTATGATTAAAGACACTGACTTTGAAAAAGTCGACACAACTCCTCAGTTGGTGGAAAGTGGAAAGCGCGAGCCCAAGCTGTGGGGCGATGTTAAAAGGCAGCACCCCAAGCTTTGGAGCGATGAGAAGCTTCGAGCGGCCGGTGCAGCTTTCGCAAAGCTCCGAACGAACCAGCTCAATGCGTTTTATGACGCAAAGACAAAAAAGTACAAAGGCGCGCCAGACGCTCGTCACAAAGCGAAGAACCTAGCACTATTGGCTGGATGGGCGTTCGTTGCCGGATGCTTAAAGGACAACAATATCCGGCTAGCACGTCATTTCGCTCTCGCAGAATCTGGAAAATCGAAAGACCCGCTACGTGCGGAAGTTCTGGCGTCTGGAAGGCACGCTACCGATGCTGCAAATTATCGTGGGCTTGGAATGCGAACAGACGCCAAAGAGCGTGGGCGTTTTGCGGAGTTGTTTTGGCTTCAAGCCGAGAAGGGTCAGGGCATTTCGAAGCCGACTGTTGATTTGGCTATTCAGACTTACGAAGCGAAGCAGGCTTCCTTGCGCGCAAAGGCAATGAGGGCCAAACTTGGATGAGTGAGTTTGAAGCGTACTCACGTGAGTTGTTGCTGTCATCCAAAACTTTTCTCTTGGAGTCGAAGGCTGAAGGATTAGATGAATTCAATCGGCAGAAGCTTTTGCGCGCCTCATTAACTCATGCGTTCTTTTTTCTGGAGGCGGAGCTGAACTATCTATCGGGACACTTCAAGGATAATCGCGATTTTGATCTGAGCGAGCGATCCATTCTGTCAGAAAAGGAAGTTTCCCTTCGCAAGGGGGAATTCAAGCTTACAGACAGAGACAAATATTACCGTCTTGAAGAGAGGGTTGACTTTTTGATTGTACGCTTTTCAGGGTTTCGCGATGCCCTGAAAGGAACTTGGAGGTCTGAACTGTCTTCGGCCATCAGTCTGAGAAATAAGCTCGTACACCCTAAGGAGATCCATCAGCTTCGGGAGGTGGACGTTCAAGCCGCAGTTTCTTCTGTGATTTTTTGTTTGTCAGCGCTGTATCTCGCGATATTTAGGAAAGACTTTCCTCTCAAATCTCTTGGCTTAGATACCGGGCCAACTGCCATAGGGAGTATAGGGAGGGGTGAGTACGGGATGAGCTAGATAAGGGTGTGAGTTCGGCTTTTGAGAAAATCATCGCCCAGCCCTATAACGTTGTCGCGCCTGAAACGAACGCCGCCCTACTCCCCAACTGATTGCGACCCCGAAACAACTGGGAATAGGGCTTGATGTTCCGTCCCCGCATTTGGTGCCCCCCCCCCCCCCCCCATAGATCGCGTTCTTCAGCATTTGGCAGTTCTACGAGCATCCCTTTGGGCTGACACCGGTCATCCGCCGCGCCTGGCGCGAATGTCGGCTCTGGGCCGTCTCTGCCGGGCAGCCCCACCCGCCAGGGTGTCCAGCACGCTGCACCGCCGTAAGTCGGCTTCGAGCCCGTTGCGGACGATCGTGGGTAATGTAGGCTCACTCGTCATGACATGCATGATTCAAAGAGCTACCATCTTCTTAACTCCATCCGATGAAGCGGATCCCGAAGACTATGAGTGGGTAATTGCTTGGCTGGAAAGGTGGCAAGGGCAGATCATTGTTGCCGAATATTCAACCGGTGGCTGGGAACATCTTTGGAACGTTTCAGGACCACAATATGCAATTCAAGAAGTGTCTGAGAATCTTCTATGTGACAGTGAATGGGTATCAGGTTAAGCGTTATTAGCCCATTGATCGTCCGCGTCGTCCGCACTGCCGACCTTCATCCTCCGAAAATGCTGCGCGATGGACGAAAGCCTGGTTTGTTGAAGCTGCACCGCAGCGATCGGCCAAGGACTGAACGGCAGGTTTGGGCCGGACGCGTGGCGCCAGGCCCCGGCGTAGTCTCGCAGGGTAACCATTCCTTTTCTGCGCGAAACTGCTTGACCGGAACCAAGCCGAGACTGGTTGTTAGGCTCGATCATGGAGGCGTTGCGGCCGCTCTGACGCATAGAGGAAGCTCTCCTTCCTTTCCTGAAGCAAGTAGATAACCTGTTGAGTTTGTCAAATCTCACAGCTACCTTGGCAAGCGCGGGGGCGCCGGGGCCTTGGTGAGCTACACGATAGCTGAAGCTCGGGTTTGCTGACGGTCGGGCATCGGATTTCGGCCTTTAGCGGCAGATCAACACAAGCCGGGACCCGCACCTAACTCCTGAATTTATAGCCATAGTGTTCGAATATCGATCGCTGATCGCGTGATAGGCCAATCTTATCGATCGCATGTGGTTGAAGAACAAGACCGACATCACAGACCTCACCTTCATGTCTTGCCATGCATGGCGACAGTGCCTTGGCTGGCTCGGGAGACCATCTGGACGAGCTGGTTTCAACGGCTTGATAGAAAGCGCTTGCCGCTACGTCAGCGAGTTGGAGGCCCGCATGCATGTAGTGCGGGACGTAGTCCACCAAGTCGAAACTGAGCACTTCGTGGTTCATAGTGTGCCAATTGAGGTAAGTTCGTCCGGTCATCTCCTGGAAGCGTAGGAGCTCCCAATAGGCCTTCGTTTGCCCGTAGGAGTGTCCGCCTCTAGCGCTGAAGACCACTTTCATCTTGGTGTGCTTCCCGAGCTTTCGGAAGGAGTTGTCAGCGCAATAATTCGTGGAGCGTTCCATCATGATCCTGACAACCCAGTTATAAAACCACTGCTTTCCTCCTGCCTGAGAGGCGCGCTGATTATTGTATCCGCGCATGTTTTTCTTGTTCGAGCAGACGGAAAACACCCTGATCGGAAACGTCGCGAGCATTTCAGCCGCGCGTCGTTGTTTCGATGGACTTAACTTTCGGAAGTGCAGTGTTGGTGATTGCGTAGCAGCAATGTCCTGGCGAATCTGATCAAGCCATTTTCGGCAGTTGCCCTCATCATGTGCCCGGATCATCAATCCACTTATGACGAGCCACTCGCTCGCACCGTTCTGGTCAATCGGCTTGACCTTTGTGAGCCCGTCATCACCAGCCTCATCAACATAAAGCACATATTCATAATCCATGCAGAAATCAGCCGAGTGCAACGGGGATTCGTCAAGTAGTAAGAAAGCGCTTTTGCTCCGCTTTGCGTTCTTTTCCGTCTTCGAGCGAGCGGCTGCTTTCCTGGCGCTCCGGCCCTCCCGCTCTCGGCAGGGTTTGCAAGCGCAGCGAATGGCGGGTCCGGTGAAGCTGCGGTGCAGCACTGACGGTCGCACTGGAAGACCGCTGTGGGCCGACACTACGCGCTAGTAGCGCTTGGCAAGTGCGCGGATTCAGGACAGACGGCGGCGAAGCCTTGGTCCGGGCGCGCAAGGGAGCAGGTCACGCCTGTTGCTTCTTATTGGCGATCGAACAGTGGACGAACGGGTTTACGGCGCGAGAATTCCTCGCCCGCGTCCAAGTCTAGCAATGTTACCAGTTTATCCCGCAGGTGCTCGAACATGATCTCCGGGCGCTCTGGGATTTTCGGGTTCTTGCGCGGCTTCATCATCAAAAACCGCCGAAGTGTACCAAGCAGAAAGTCGGGTAGGGCTATACACAAATCCTGCTTTGAGACCATCTCTACATTGTACGCGAATGGCCTTCGGTTATTCTCTGCAACAAGCTTTTGGAAAGCATCCTCAACAACACTTTTGATCGCGGATTCGGAAACCTTGTCGGTTTTCTCAAACTGGAAGGACGCAAACATACCATCGCATCCGATCAACCGCCGCCTGATAAGTGATTGTAGTAACCTCAGATAGGTTTTTTGATACGCCTCAAGATCTGTCAATCGCGCGATAGCAACATACCCGTTAAACGGCATTTTCTGCATGCTTGAGACAAAGGTCTTGCGAAGGTCCTCAGTTGCATCGCTAAAATGGAGGCCGTTCTTTCTGATCATGTTCAAGTCGCCATCAGCCAATGGGTTCGCGAGGTGATTTGCAAGCGTCTCATTTACGATGTTAGCGATCGTCTGTGCGTGTTGTGTTACACAGAGAGCTAACCCGAGGTAGCTCTCGCCACCCCACATAAACTCTGTCTCATCCACAAGTACATCGACAGCGGCCTGGAAACGGTTTTTGGGTTTGAATGATGGCCTTGCATCATTATCTTTCATAATTTTAGCCCACTTATCATGCAGATCTGTGGCCTGGTTCGGCTCGTGGTGCGCAACGTATTTGACCATGCCATCTATGCTGTTGATCGCATATTGGTGTTCGCTGCTTTCAATTCCTACACGAGCTAAGTGATCGTGGAGACCAAACTTGTTGGAATAATATAGTTCTTGGCGAAGCCGTTTCTTTAACTTTCGAGGCGCATGCGGGGCCAACGGATCTGAAACACTTAGGCCGGTTACGTAGTGCGATTGGCCAATTTTAGTGTATCGCGTCTTGGCCTCAGCTAAATCAAAGCCGTAACTTCTGACGATTTGACGGATTGATGCAATACCAGGAAGGTCCCCATTTCCTGAAAAGGTCAGATCATCCGCATATCGCGTGTAAACCGCTTCAGATCGGCCTGCGAGATCGGTCATTTCGTTGTCTAGTCCAATGCACAGGACATTTGTAATGATGGGGCTCGTTGCAAGACCAAGTGGTAGAAACCCTCCAATCGTAAGGTAGCGAGAAAATGTATCAGCAACTTCTTGTTTCACGCCATAATGCTCGAAGAGCGTCGCGACTGTTTGCGCTGATATCGAGCCGAAGAAGTTCTTGATGTCACATTTCAAGATGTTCGACTGGCCAAGATGGCGCGTTGCATTTTGTCGGATGTTTCTGCTGCGGACGTAACCGTATGCGTTGTCATGGGGAAAGCCGTTGGCTCTAAACGTGAAAAACGCGTCCAACCTTCGAGCAGTAGATTTGTACTGACGGTCAAAGATCGAGGTCGCTTCCCATACGATCCGAGTACGGTCCGAGAGGTCTTTTCGACCTTTCTTGGGAATTTTGTGCTGGTGAAACGGAGAGGCAAGGTAAGCTTCGAGATTGGCGGAGCTGATGGCTCGAGCATAGTCTTCGGTATCGAACGCCAACACCTTACCGAACGCGTCTTCGTCTATTCCTAGGAATGTCAGGAGCTGGTCACGATTTGCTACCTGCGTGAGATCATATTTGAAAGCCATGGCATGCACCTGAAATGGTGGGACAGCAAAACACACGAAAGCAAGTGGTCCCGTATAGGTAGACGCGACTCGCGCCTTAAACCATGTCGTCCTGCTGCCCCACGGACTGAGTAGCCGATTATAAAAAGCTTTTCAAATCCTTCATCTCCACACAAAAGAAAATGGAGTCGACCGCTGGCATGGCAATGTCTGCTTTCGGGAAAGTCGCAACGCAGTATTGGAACCAGCACTGAAGGTCTCCTTCGGGCCGGGAGCAGCGGCGCTTCCGGCTGAGGTCCCACACCTGCACATCAAGCCCCTAGCCGACTCGCGAAGGTCTCGAGGCGAAGTCACTTCGCCGCTGTATCGTCAGCCGCCGTCGAGAGAAGTGCTTCAAGGAGCCCTGGTTCAAACCAATTCCGGTCTTCCAGAACCTCTGCGTCGACAACGGTCGGTTGCCGCTTCAGCTCTTCCAGGCCAGACGCCATGATGCGTGACATTCGATATCCGCCGCGTCGGCATAGATAGAGGGAACCTGATTGACCGAGGAAGCGGTATTCGATGTCATCCGCATGAATGGCTTGGATGCCGGAGTTTATGCGCCAGCCATCCCCACTGAGATACCCCCCCGCGCCAGCCGCCCAACACTCTGAGTTGAGTGAAAGTTCTGTCCCTCGTCACAAACGAAACTCTCAGGATCACCCAGTCGTCAGGTGAATAGTCCATGTTCGTTTTCTCCATAGTTCATTTTCGGTAGTGCGATATGTGGGGGTGTGACACCGTCGGCCAGGGATGGAGCCTGGTGCAGATTTCAGTGAGGTTTGCGCTTTTGGTGCGGTGAATTAGGATTGCCGGAGGCTTTTCGGGATCTTGTTTCAGATCTACCGCAATGCTGTGACCTTGTGCGGGCCGGGTCCTGCGCCCGAGCGCGCCTCCCCCCGGGGCTGGGAGCGAGAGAGTCGTTGATCGGGGGAGCCTGAATTGGCGGGGCGCTTTCGATGAAGCGCTTCACCCTGTCCGGATCAGGGGCGGCCGAGCGTGCAGTCCCACGATAGGCGACTATGACACGGACGAGGCCGAACAGGCAGACGAGCATCCCGGTGATCGAGATCAGTGCATCCATGCTCAACAATCCGGACCACTCTCGTGCCAGTGAGAGCATAGTCATCGACTTCCGCCCTGAGGATCGTGACCATATGCTTCTGGGCCGGCTCTCGTCGTCGAAGGGTCCTGCGCGTCGGTGCCAGCGCTCTCGTGGTCGACCCGAAGGAGGTGCTTCGGCAGGGGAGGAGCGGTTTCGATGAAACGACGGACGCGTTCCGGACCGGTCTCGGCAGAGCCGATGCTCTCCCTGTAAATCATCAGCGATCGGATGATGGCGCTCGCGCCGATCACCATGCCTGCAATTCCTAGAAGGGCGCCCATGGTCATTGATCGCCCCCATTTACGTCCGGAGGCTCGGGTGTCGCTGTCCGGCCGAGCGCGACGATGACATCGGTTGCGTAGTACGCGTCTCCTTCCGGCACGACAGGGCAGGCGCACCCCCTCAACGCGTGGCCCAGAAAGGTGCCCGTTGAGGGTGTGAGCTTGTCCACCAGGACAGGAATGACGGTTTCGCTGCACCGAAGCGCGTACTCGAAGTCTCGCTCGAGTGCCTGTCTATCAGCCGGCAGGTCTCTAAGCTCACTCGAGGGCTGCGTGGCCAGCGCCGCTGCAATGAAGCAGACCTCCGCCAGGTCATCCTCGTCGGCGCCATGATCTTCGTCGGGGTAGCCGATCGAGATGTTCTGAATACGTGTTCCTGCAACCACGGAGGACAGCCGCCGGTGGGAATGCCCGAAGAACCATGTGTCGATGTCGCTCCGCTCGATGACTTCGGTCAGGTCTGAGTGGAAGGCTGGTGTGAGACCATCGACCGGGCCTGCGGCGGACGGGTGCGGGCCGTGGTGCGTGACGACAAAGGTCCGGCCATTGCCGGCGAAATGTGGGGTCGCCAGTCTTTCTTCCAGCCAAGCGCGGTGTTCCCCATGCACGGCGATTATGTCCTCAGGTGTAACCGGGACAATGCGGCGCGGCAGCACCTCGTCCGGGTCAAGCAACTCATGACCAGACGCTTCGATGGAGATCATGTCGAAGTCGCGCATGAACCGGCGTGCGTAGTTCTTGGCAGCCTCCTGATCCCCCAGTAGCTCGAAGCTGGTCCAAAGCGTGGCGCAGAGATACCGGTCGCTGCGATGGCGGAGTTCGGTCTTCTGCGCGAACCAACTCCCGCTTGCGTGAACCAGGTCACGCAGCCGGTTCTCGTCGTCCAGCCGCCCAGAATTGTATCGACCCAGCGGAATCTGCTCAGGTTAGGCCGCTAATCTGAATGCCTCGGCAGGCGTGCGCATGGCAAGCGCC
>NZ_JBLXGL010000014.1:0-123502 GCF_048381735.1 Ponticoccus sp. (in: a-proteobacteria) | reverse complement strand
TCGTTGACCGGGGTGACGGTGACATTGACGGTGATGGTGTCGGTGCCGCCCTGGCCGTCGTCGACGGTCACGGTGAAGCTGTCGCCGCCGGTGTAATCGGGGTTCGGCGTGTATTCGTAGCTGCCGTCGGGGTTCACGGTGACGGTGCCGTTGGAGGGCCCGCCGTCCAGCGTGAAGGTGAGCGGGTCGCCGTCGACATCCGTGGCGGTGACGGTGCCGCTGACCGGCGTGTCCTCGGGGGTGGTGACGGCGTCGTCCTCACCCACCGGCGGATCGTTGACCGGGGTGACGGTGACATTGACGGTGATGGTGTCGGTGCCGCCCTGGCCGTCGTCGACGGTCACGGTGAAGCTGTCGCCGCCGGTGTAATCGGGGTTCGGCACGTACTCGTAGCTGCCGTCGGGGTTGACGGTGACGGTGCCGTTCGATGGCCCGCCGTCCAGCGTGAAGGTCAGGGGATCGCCGTCATCGTCCTTGGCGGAGACAGTTCCGCTGATCGGGGTGTCTTCGGGCGTGGTCACGGAGGCGTCCTCGCCCGCCGGCGGGGTGTTGGGCGCGGGGGTGTCGGAATCCGGACTGTCATTGCGCGCAACAAGGGCTGCGCCGCCCGCCAGCGCGCCAAGGCCCGCCAGAGCGGCCAGCGGAAGCGGCGGAATCAGCAGGGCATCTTCGATCTCGGCGATATCGAAGCCTTCCCATTCCTCGCCGTATTGCGCCCACCAGGTGACGCCGTTGCCGTCTTCGAACACCAGGTCGTTGCGGCCATCGGCATCCTGGACGAAGAAGCCCTCGATGACCAGGCGGGTGCCATCCTTGAGAACGAGGACCAGGTCGCTGCCGTCCCGATCGAAGCGCAGGACCTGCTCGGGCCCGATCGCCAGCTGGACAACGCTGGGCGCTTCAAGCGCGATTCGGCCCCCTTCGAAAACCTCGGAGGAACCGTTCTGCGCTTTCGGGAAAATTGTCGCTTTCATTATGCTCTCCGCCTCTAAATGCTGCCTGGCCGGCCCGCGAAAAAGCCCCCCCCCTCTGACAAGGAAGAGCCTTTGCGATTATCACTTTGGTGCGATCGTACGTGATCGATCCGCACGTCACCCTGACGTTGAACAGTTGTCCCCTCGGAGCTCAACTGGTAGTTCTGCCAGTCGCGCGACGAGCCGCCGGCACTACATGGTGCGGCGCCTGACGGCAGGCGTGGTATTTTTTTCTGTCCGTATCGTATGGGGTTACAGTGTTATGTTGCCGAAGTTATCAAAGGCGGTCTGCGGTCTTTCAGCGGCTGCAGACATGGCGGAACTTGGGACTGCCATGGCGAGCGCGGCGCAAGAGCTGGGCTTCGTTTCCTTCAACATCACCATCGACAAGCGGCATGCTGTCGAGTTGATGGAAGAGCCGCTGCTGACCACCTGGTCCAGAGAGGATCTGCTTGCCTATTCTAGGGATGACTGGGCCGCAAAGGATCCGCTTTTGCAAAGCGCGGTGCAAAGGGAGACGCCGTTCCTTTGGTCCGCGGAGGGGTGGCGCACCAGCGGCCATTGCGAATATTCCGAGTATCTCGCGCTCAACGGTATCGCGGGGGGCGCAACGGTTCCTCTTGGGGGCGGGCCGGGCAAGCTGGGCGCGATGACGTTTCTGGCCGTCTCGGATGACGCCCTGACCGCCGATAGCCTGCATGCCACGAACGTTCTGGCGCTTTTCGCGCTGGCCCGGGTCCAGGTTCTGCGCGAAGGGATCACCCTGCAAAGCCGCGCGCCCGACCCGCTGCAGTCGTTGTCCAGACGGCAGGTGGATATCCTGCACTGGGTTGCGGAGGGCAAGACGAACCGGGAGATCGCGGTGATCATGGGCAGCACGCTGAGCACGATCAATTACCACCTCGAACAGATCAGGCAGAAGCTGGGCGTGTCCAACCGCACCAGTGCCGCGGCACTCTACAAGGGTGTCGGCGCGCCGAGGGGGTAGGCCGCTCGCGGTAAGAGGCAGCGGCGGACAGGGGAACTGGGCTGCGGTCCGGAGCGACAGGGCCCCCGGGCCCTGCGCCGCGCCTCATCGGCCCCCGTTCTACGGATTGTCTGCGGTGCAGTGCAGCAGGGCGTCGTCCTGCATCACGTCGCCCAGCGTGGCCGTCTCGCCCTTTGTCCACCATTCGTATTGCCCGGACACGTAGCGCGCGCCTGAGGCGGAGACCACGTTGACGAAGATGCGCCGAACACCGTCCACGGGCACCAGCGCCAGCGCGTCGCTGTCCGAGGTGAGATACTGCACGTCGAAGGGCTGCGCCGCGTCGCATGTGTAACCCTGCGTATGCATGGTCATGTCCTCGGACCCGAGGTTCAGCGTAACCGAGACCTCCGCCGATGCGGCAGAGGCGCATGCCAAAGAAATCGCAAGAATTGATCCAAAACGCATAAGGCATCCTCTCGTCCGGTGCGGTGCGTCCCTTTGCGGGCCGCTGCTGGTGGACCCCGACCGTATCGCGCCGTGGGCCGACAGGAAAGGCCACAAGGCGGCTGCGGCGCATCCGTCGCGAAGCGGCTTGAGGTTGACCCGCGGGCATGGTCTCTCTCTGCGCGATGTGCCGCACGCGGTCAGGAGGAGCCAGATGCCCAGTTTGAACGAAGTCGCCGCCGGAGAGGGGCTGGCCGAAGCACGGATTCTGGTTGTCGACGACGAACCGGGCATGCGCCATTTTCTGACCAAGACCCTGCGGCCGCTCTGCGCGGCGGTCGATGAGGCCGAGGATGTGGTCACCGCGACCGAGCGCCTTGGCGCAAGGCACTACGACGTGATGATCCTCGACAACATGATGCCCGGCCAGAAAGGCATCGACTGGCTGGTCAACCAGCAGCGCGAGGGCGGCACGACGGATACGATCCTGATCACCGCCTATGCCGACCTGCAAACCGCCATCGACGCGCTGCGGGCAGGGGCCACCGACTTCGTGCTGAAGCCGTTCCGCTCGAACCAGATCATCAACGCGCTCAGGCGCTGCATCGAGATGGCCCGGTTGCGGCGGGAAAACTGGTTGCTGCGCCGCGAACTGGAAAATGCGCTGCCGGGGCGGCGGCGGCGACGCGAGCTGGTGGGCAACTCTCCGGCCATCGAAACGGTGAAGGCGCTGCTGGACCGGGTGGCGCAGGTTTCGACGCCGGTGCTGATCACCGGCCAGTCGGGAAGCGGCAAGGAGGTGGCGGCGCGGCACCTGCATGCGCGCTCGGCGCGGGCGGGCGGGCCCTTCGTTCCGATCCAGTGCGGCACCATCCCGAACGACATGATCGAGCTGGAGCTGTTCGGCCATGCCGCCGGGGTGGTGCCGGGGGCGGTGGGCAGCCGTGAGGGACTGCTTGCCTCCGCCGGGGGCGGCACGGTCTTCCTGGACGAGGTCAGCGAGCTTGGCCCCGGCGCCCAGCGGGCGCTGTTGCGGGTGCTGGAGGACGGGGTGATCCGCCCGGTCGGGACCGAGCGGGCGGTGCAGCTTGACGTGCGTTTCGTGATGTCGACGACCCGTCCTTTGCGCGCGGCGGTCGAGGCGGGGCGTTTTCGCGAGGATCTGCTGTTTCGGATCAACGTGATCGAGGTCGAGATGGCGCGGCTGAGCGACCGTGGCAATGACGTCTGCGATCTGGCGGAACTCTTCCTGCAGGAGATCGCCGAAACCATGCAGATTTCGCCGCCCGAGCTGACCGCCCCGGTCCGCGCGGCCCTGCTGCGGCACGACTGGCCCGGCAATATCCGCGAGCTGCGCAACTTTATCGAACGTTCGCTGATATTCGGCCGTTTCCAGCTGGAAACGCTTGACGCCGACGAAGAGACCCGGCCGATCACATCGCTGGAGAACCTCGAGCGGCGGGAAATCCTGCGGGCGCTGGACCTGCTGGGCGGCAACCGCAGCGAGGCGGCGCGCCAGCTTGGGATCTCGCGCAAGACCATCGACCGGAAATGCGCCGCCTGGGGCCTGTGATATGCGTTCGCTGTTCACCTCCGTCCGCATGCGGCTTCTGGTGCTTGCGCTCCTGCCGATGCTGGTGCTGTTGCCCCTGCTGCTGGGCGGCGCCGTCTGGCGCTGGTCGGGCAAGGTCGATGCGCTGCTGGTCAACAAGGTCACGGGCGACCTGACGATCGCCGACCAGTACCTGGCCCGGCTCGTCGACCGCTCGGGCGAGCGGGTCGACGCCGTGGCCCGCTCTGCCGTGTTCCGCGACGCGCTGAGCGAGGGCACCACCGAGGCCTTCCTTGACAGCGAGCGGCAGCGGCTGGGGCTGGATTTTCTCTACCTTGCGGCGGGCGAGGGCGCGCCGCTGGGCTTTGCGGCGGCAGACTGGCCGGTGATCGCCGAGGCCATCGAAGGCCGCGCCAGAAGCGCGGTCGACATTTTCAGCGCGCGCGAACTGGATGCCGTGAACCCGGATCTGCCGGGCCGGGCGCAGATCCCGCTGGTGCCCACCCGCGCCGCCGTTCCGACCGACCGGGATGCGGAAACGCGCGGGATGGTGATCCATTCCGCCGCGCCCGCGACTCTGCCCGGCGGCGCGCCGGGGGCGCTGGTCGGGGGCCTGCTGCTGAACAGCAACCTCGATTTCATCGACACCATCAACGCCCTTGTCTACCGCGAACAAAGCCTGCCGCAGGGCTCTCAGGGCACCGCGACGCTGTTTCTGGAGGATGTGCGCGTCTCGACCAACGTGCGCCTGTTCGAAAACGTCCGCGCGCTGGGGACACGGGTTTCGGCAGAGGTGCGCGCGCAGGTGCTGGGCGAGGGCCGCACATGGCTGGACAGCGCCTTTGTCGTCAATGACTGGTATGTCTCGGCCTACGAGCCCATCGTCGACAGCCGGGGCGACCGGGTGGGCATGCTTTACGTCGGGTTCCTAGAGGCGCCCTTCGTGCAGGCCAAGCGCAACTCGATTGCCGCGCTCATCGTGGCCTTCCTGCTGATCGCGGCGCTTTCGGTGCCGGTCTTCCTGCGGTGGGCCGGGCATATCTTCCGGCCACTCGAACACATGACCCGCACCATCGCCCGCGTCGAACAGGGCGACCTTTCGGCCCGCAACGGGACGCGGTCCGAGGCCGGGGAAATCGCCCAGGTCGCGGCGCATCTCGATCACCTGCTGGACCAGCTTCAGGCCCGGGACCGGGCCCTGCGGGACTGGGCGGAAAGCCTTGAAACTCGGGTCGAGCAGCGCACCGCCGACCTGCGCGATGCCAACCGGCGGCTGGAGCGCACGACGGAACGGCTGATCATGTCGGAAAAGCTTGCCGCGGTGGGCGAGATCACCGCCTCGGTCGCGCATGAGATCAACAACCCGGTGGCGGTGATCCAGGGCAACCTGGACCTCGCCCGGAACGAGCTGGGCACCGCCGCCGATCTGGTGCACGAAGAGTTCCGGCTGATCGACGATCAGGTTTACCGGATTGGCGTCATCGTCTCGAAACTGCTGCAATTCGCCCGACCGGAAGAATTCTCGGGCGCCGCAGACGCGCTGGATCCGGGCGAGGTCGTGCGCGATTGCCTCGTGCTGACCCGGCACCAGCTGGAGGGCGCGGGCATCACGCCACAGCTGGCGCTGGAGCCCACGCCGGCGGTGCGGATCTCGCGGACCGAGCTGCAGCAGGTCATCGTCAACCTGCTGCTGAATGCCGCCCACGCCATGCCCGACGGCGGAACGCTGACCATTGCGGTCTCGGGGGCGGGTGATACCGTGCACCTCGTGATACAGGACGAGGGTGTCGGTATGCCGCCAGAGGTGCTGGCCCGCATCTTCGACCCGTTCTACACGACCAAGCTGGCCCGGGGCACCGGGCTTGGCCTGTCGATCAGCCAGCAGCTGGTGTCGCAGGCCGGTGGCCAGATCTCTGCCAGCTCCGAACCCGGAAAGGGCAGCCGCTTCGAGATTTCCCTGCCCGCGGTCGATCCGGCGTGAATGGACAGAATGTCTCAATCCTTGGCGGTTACCCCGCGCGGGCTGGACGGATTGTCCCGATTGCCTGCGATTCAACCCTTGTCCGGAAGACAAGCTGTCCGCTTAAGCGCTTGATAACTATGTAAAAATTTCTTGACAGCAAGCGCCCCTCGGCCTTTGCTCCGGCTGCGGCATGCCAGCGCATGCTGCTCGGGGGGCTGCGAAAAGGAGGTCGCTCTTCCCGGTTGCGCGCCAAGGCAAACCAAACCTAGGGAGGACAATCCATGAGCAACGCAGCTGGCGGGGCGCTGGGGTTTCTGTACAAGAGCCACATCGTCGCCAAACCCGGATACAACCGCTGGCGGGTTCCGCCGGCATCCATCGCCATTCACCTTTGCATCGGGTCGGTCTACGCATGGTCGGTCTTCAACCCGCCGCTGACCCGTGAGCTGGGCGTTGTCGCCTCTTCCGCCGAGGACTGGAGCCTCAGCTCGGTGGTCTGGATCTTCTCGGTCGCCATCGTGTTTCTCGGTCTCGCGGCGGCCTTCGCAGGCAAGTGGCTCGAAGAGGTCGGCCCGCGCATGGTCGGCGTGGTTGCGGCCTTCCTCTGGGGCGGTGGCTTCATCATCGGCTCTTTCGGGATCGCCACGCATCAGCTCTGGATGCTCTACCTCGGCTACGGGGTGCTGGGCGGCTGCGGGCTGGGTCTTGGCTACGTCTCGCCGGTCTCGACCCTGATCCGCTGGTTCCCCGACCGCCGGGGCATGGCCACCGGCATGGCGATCATGGGCTTTGGCGGCGGCGCGATGATCGCCGCGCCGGTCAAGGGCTGGCTGCTCGACATCTTCGAGCGCGCGCCCGAGTACCTTGGCACCTCCGAGGCCGTGCAGACGGTGGTCGACGGCGGCAGGCTCTTTGCCGAAACCGCTGCCGGGCGCGTCGAAGTGGTGATCGCCAACGCCGCACAGGCGGCGGAACTGGGCGGCGCGGCGGGCGTCTACGTTGTCGGCACCGGCAGCACCGGCGCCGCCGGGGTCTTCCTGACGCTGGGGATCGTCTACTTCATCGTGATGATGATCGCCGCCTTCCAGTACCGCGTGCCCGCACCCGACTGGAAGCCCGAGGGCTGGCAGCCCAAGCCCGCCGCAAAAGGCATGGTAAGCGACAACCACGTCCACATCGACCAGGCGCTGAAGACCCCGCAGTTCTGGCAGCTCTGGGTCATGCTCTGCTTCAACGTGACCGCCGGGATCGGCGTGATCGGCGTGGCCAAGACCATGATGACGGAGATTTTCGGCTCGGTCATGCCGCTGGTCGTGACAGCCGCCTTCGCCTCGACCTACGTGCTGATGATCTCGGTCTTCAACATGGTGGGCCGGTTCTTCTGGGCCTCGACCTCGGATTACATCGGGCGCAAGGCGACCTACATGTGCTTCTTCGTGCTGGGCACGCTGCTGTACCTGTCGATCCCCTACTTCGCCAGCGCCGTGGCGACCAATCCGTCGCTGATCTACCTGGTCGGCTTCTACGCCGCGACGATGATCATCTTCTCGATGTATGGCGGCGGCTTCGCCACGATCCCGGCCTACCTGGCCGACATGTTCGGCACCATGCATGTGGGCGGCATCCACGGGCGGCTTCTGACCGCATGGTCCACGGCAGGCGTGCTGGGGCCGCTGGCGATCACCTCGCTGCGCCAGATGTCGGTGACCAGCGCCATCGAGGATCTTGCCGGAAAGGTCGATCCGGCCACCTTTGCCGAGACTTTCGGCGCACCGCTGACGCAGCTTGAACAGCTTGTCGCGGCCAAGACGGTGACCATCGCGCGGCTGATGGAAATCGCGCCCGCTGGCACGATCGACCCGACCCCGTCGCTGTACAACACGACCATGTACTGCATGGCGGCGCTGCTGGTGGTGGCCTTCTTCGCCAACCTCTTCATGCGGCCGGTGAAAGAGCATCACCACCACGACGAGCCCGAGCTTCAGGCGGTTCCCGGCGAGTGATGCACCGCCCGGGGCGCGCCATCGCGGCGGCGCGCCCCGGGCTTGATCGGGCGACGGATCTGCGGCAACTCCTATCGGAACGCCGATTCGGGATCGAAAATACCTATCATGCTCGACAAACTGGAAATGTTCATCGCGCTTGCGCGCGAGCGGCACTTCGGCCGCGCCGCCGAGAGCCTGAACCTCTCGCAACCCACGCTTTCGGCGAATATCAAGCAGCTCGAAGAGATCCTCGGCACGCAACTGGTGTTTCGCGGCTCGCGCTTCGGCGGGCTGACGCCCGAGGGTCAGAGCGCCCTGAGCTGGGCCCGACGGATCGTCGCGGACTCGCGGCAGATGCGCGACGAGCTGCGCGCCAAGCGGCACGGGCTGGCGGGCGAAGTCCGGCTTGCGGTGATCCCCACGGCCCTGACCTGGGCGGCCAACCTCTCGTCCGAATTCAGCAAGACGCATCCGCGCGTGCGCTTCACCATCCTGTCGCGCACCTCGCGCGAAATCCTTGCCATGCTGGAGAACTTCGAGGTGGATGCGGGCATCTCCTACCTCGACAACGAACCGCTGGGCCGGGTCGACACGCTGCCGATCTACCGCGAGGATTACATGGCGGTCTGCGGCACCGGCCATCCGCTGGCGCAGGGCAAGCGCGCCTGCTGGGCCGATCTCGACGGTATCCCGCTGGCGCTGCTGACCCCGGACATGCAGAATCGCCGAATCGTCGACCAGCGTCTTGCCGAGGCCGGCGCGAGGGCGGGCCCCTGCATCGAGTCCAATTCCATCGTCGTCCTCATCGCCAGCGCGCTGGCGGGCAAGTGCGTGGCGATCCTGCCCACCGACATGGCCCGCTTCCTGGCCACTGGCCATGACCTGGTGCTGCTGCCGCTCGACGCGCGCGGGACCGGGCACAGCGTCGGGCTGATCCTGCCGCACCGCGACCCGCGCACGCCGGTGCTGGAGGCGCTCAACCTCAAGGCCGAGGTGCTTGCCCGCGACGGGCAGCGGCTTCCGGGCGCTTGATCGGAAACCCAAATCGCTCCACGGGACAGCTTTATTGATCCACGTCCTCCCGGCATCCGATGGTATGCGAAACGGAGGACGCATAGCCATGCACACAGCCATGCCCGATTCTTTCGCCGAAGAAATCGGCGGGATCATCACCGAGTACGCGCAGCTTGAAGGGCCGCTGCTGCCCATGCTTCACGCGATTCAGGAAGCCTGCGGCTGCGTACCCGCCGAGGCCCATGCCCCGATCTGCGAGGCGCTGAACATCAGCCGCGCCGAGCTGCACGGGGTGATCTCTTTCTACCACGATTTCCGCGATGCCCCCACCGGGCGGCACGTGCTGAAGATCTGCCGCGCCGAAGCCTGCCAGTCGGTCGGTGGCGTGGCGCTGGGTGAGGCGGTGCTGGAAAAGCTGGGCACCGGCTGGGGCGGCACCACCGCCTCCGGCGCGGTGACGGTAGAGCCGGTCTATTGCCTTGGCCTTTGTGCCTGCGGCCCGGCGGCCATGCTCGACGGCAAGGTGATCGGCCGCGCGGACGCGGGCAAGATCGATGCCCTTCTGGCGGAGGCAGGCGCATGATGCATATTCGCGTTCCGATGGACAGCGCCGCCAAGGCGCTGGGGGCTGACGACGTGGTCCGCGCGCTGGAAAGCGCCGCCAGGGCCGCCGGGGTAGAGGTCACCGTGACGCGCACCGGCTCGCGCGGGATGGTCTGGCTGGAGCCGCTGGTCGAGGTCGAGATCGACGGGGTGCGCCACGGCTACGGCCCGGCACTGCCGAGCGATGCCGCCGCGATCCTCGACGGCTCTTCCTCCAAGGCGCTCGGCCCGGTCGAAGAGCTTGACTGGATGAAGCGCCAGACCCGCCTGACCTTCGCCCGCTGCGGCGTGATCGACCCGCTTTCGCTGGCAGAATACGAGGCCCATGGCGGCCTTGTCGGTCTGCGCCGGGCCGCCGCGATGAGCGGGCAGGAGATCGTCGAGGAAGTGAAGGCTTCGGGTCTGCGCGGCCGCGGCGGTGCGGGCTTTCCGACCGGTATCAAGTGGCAGACGGTTCACGATGCGGAAGGCCCGCAGAAGTACATCGTCTGCAACGCCGACGAGGGCGACAGCGGCACCTTTGCCGACCGGATGATCATGGAAGGCGACCCCTTCTCGCTGATCGAGGGCATGGCCATCGCGGGCCTCGGCGTCGGTGCCACGCGCGGCTACGTCTACCTGCGCTCGGAATATCCCGATGCCATCGCGGTGATGCGCCGGGCGGTGGAGCTCGCCCGCGCGGGCGGCGTTCTGGGGGCCGATGTGCTGGGGTCTGGCCAGGCCTTCGACATGGAAATCCGCGAAGGCGCGGGGGCCTATGTCTGCGGCGAGGAAACCTCGCTTCTGAACTCGCTGGAGGGCAAGCGCGGCGTGGTCCGCGCCAAGCCGCCGCTGCCCGCGCTGGAGGGCTTCCTCGGGCGCCCGACGGTGGTGAACAACGTCATCAGCCTGGCCACCGTGCCGGTGATCCTTGAAAAGGGCGCGCAGCATTACGCGGACTTCGGCCTTGGTCGGTCGCGCGGCACGGTCACGCTTCAGATCGCCGGGAACGTGGCGCGCGGCGGATTGTTCGAAACCGCCTTCGGGCTCAGCCTCGGCGAGGCGGTCAACGAGATCGGCGGCGGCACCGCCTCGGGGCGCCCGGTCAAGGCGGTTCAGGTGGGCGGCCCGCTGGGCGCCTATATGCCGGTCGAGAAATTCGACACGCCGCTGGGCTACGAGGAATTCGACGCGGCGGGCGGGCTGATCGGCCACGCCGGTCTGGTGGTCTTCGACGACAGCGCCGACATGCTGGCCATGGCCCGCTTCGCCATGGAATTCTGCGCGGTCGAAAGCTGCGGCAAGTGCACGCCCTGCCGGATCGGCTCGATCCGCGGTGTCGAAACGCTTGACCGCATCGCCGCCGGAGACCCCTCGGCCCTGCCGCTGCTGGAAGATCTCTGCGAGACCATGAAGGACGGCTCGCTCTGCGCCCTCGGCGGCTTCACCCCCTATCCGGTAATGTCGGCGGTCCGCCACTTTGCCGACGATTTCGCGACCTCGAAGGAGGCAGCCCAATGAAAGACTTCATCATCCCGTGGAACGACGCCGACATGGGCACCCCCGCCCGGCAGGGCGCGCCGGTCACCCTGTCCATCGACGGCTTCGCCGTAACCGTGCCCGAGGGCACCTCGGTGATGCGCGCCGCCGCCGAGGCCGGGATTTCCGTGCCCAAGCTCTGCGCCACCGACAGCGTCGAGGCCTTCGGCTCCTGCCGGCTTTGCGTGGTCGAGATCGAGGGGCGGCGCGGCACGCCCGCCTCCTGCACCACGCCGGTGGCCGAGGGCATGGTCGTCAACACCCAGTCCTCCAAGGTCCGCAAGATCCGCAAGGGCGTGATGGAGCTTTACATCTCGGACCACCCGCTTGACTGCCTGACCTGCTCGGCCAACGGTGATTGCGAATTGCAGGACATGGCCGGGGCCGTGGGCCTGCGCGGCATGCGCTACGAGTCGGGCGAAAACCACTACGCCCCCTCGCTGGCCGGAATGCTGTCCAAGGGCGACCGCCGGGCCCGGCAGCCCGAGGGCGAGGCCAACCCGCATTACATCCCGGTCGACGACAGCAACCCCTATTTCACCTACGACCCCTCCAAGTGCATCGTCTGCTCGCGCTGCGTGCGGGCCTGCGAAGAGGTGCAGGGCACCTTCGCGCTGACCATCGAGGGCAGGGGCTTCGACAGCCGGGTTTCGGCGGGCGGTCCGCTGGACAACTTCCTGGCCTCGGACTGCGTCAGCTGCGGCGCCTGCGTGCAGGCCTGCCCGACCGCGACGCTGCAAGAGAAGTCGGTGGCCGAGATGGGCACGCCCGACCGCTCGGTGGTGACGACCTGCGCCTATTGCGGTGTCGGCTGCTCGTTCAAAGCAGAGCTTCAGGGCGACGAACTGGTGCGCATGGTGCCGTGGAAGCACGGCAAGGCCAACCGTGGCCACTCTTGCGTGAAGGGGCGCTTCGCCTATGGCTACACCAGCCACAAGGACCGCATCCTGAACCCGATGATCCGCGACAGCGTCAATGATCCCTGGCAGGAAGTGTCCTGGGAAGAGGCGCTGAGCTTCGCCGCCAAGCGGATGCGCGGGCTGCAGGAGAAATACGGCCAGAAGTCCATCGGCGTCATCACCTCCAGCCGCTGCACCAACGAGGAAACCTTCCTTGTGCAAAAGCTGGCCCGCGCGGTCTTCGGCAACAACAACACCGATACCTGCGCCCGGGTCTGCCACTCGCCCACCGGTTACGGGCTGGGCCAGACCTATGGCACCTCTGCCGGGACGCAGGACTTCGACTCGGTCGAGCAGACCGACGTCGTGGTGGTGATCGGCGCCAACCCGACCGACGGCCACCCGGTCTTCGCCTCGCGGTTGAAGAAGCGGCTGCGCGCGGGGGCCAAGCTGATCGTGATCGATCCGCGCCGCATCGACCTGGTGAAATCGGCCCATATCCAGGCGGCCCACCACCTGCCGCTGAAGCCGGGCACCAACGTCGCCGTGGTTTCCGCGCTGGCGCATGTGATCGTCACCGAAAAGCTCTACGACGAGGCCTTCATCCGCAGCCGCTGCGACTGGGAGGAATTCGCCGAATACGTCGACTTCATCTCGGCCGAACGCCACAGCCCCGAGGCCACCGAGGCGCTGACCGGCGTGCCCGCCGAGACCCTGCGCGCCGCGGCCCGCACCTATGCCGGCGGCGGCAACGGGGCCATCTACTACGGCCTCGGCGTGACCGAGCACAGCCAGGGCTCGACCACCGTCATGGGCATCGCCAACCTCGCCATGCTGACCGGCAACGTCGGCCGTCCCGGCGTGGGGGTGAACCCGTTGCGCGGTCAGAACAACGTGCAGGGCAGCTGCGACATGGGCAGCTTCCCCCACGAGCTGCCGGGCTACCGGCATGTGAAGGGCGCCGAGGTGCGCGATGTGTTCAAGCAGGCCTGGGGCGTCGAGATCGACCCCGAGCCGGGGCTGCGCATCCCCAACATGCTGGACGCCGCCGTGGATGGCACCTTCAAGGGCCTCTACTGCCAGGGCGAGGACATCCTGCAATCGGACCCGGACACCAAGCATGTGGTCGCCGGGCTGGCAGCGATGGAATGCGTCATCGTGCATGACCTCTTCCTGAACGAGACGGCGAACTACGCCCATGTCTTCCTGCCCGGCTCCAGCTTCCTGGAGAAGGACGGCACCTTCACCAATGCCGAACGCCGCATCAACCGCGTGCGCGAGGTGATGAAGCCGCGCAACGGCTATGCCGACTGGGAGGTGACGCAGCTTCTGGCCAATGCCATGGGCGCGGGCTGGCACTACACCCACCCGGCCCAGATCATGGAAGAGATCGCCGCGACAACGCCCAGCTTTGCCGGGGTGGATTATGCCCTGCTCGAAGAGAAGGGCTCGGTGCAATGGCCCTGCAACGAGGCCAATCCCGACGGCACGCCGCTGATGCATGTGGACGGTTTCGTGCGTGGCAAGGGGCGGTTCATGATCACCGAATACGTCGCCACCGACGAAAAGACCGGGCCGCGCTTCCCGCTGCTGCTGACCACCGGGCGCATCCTGTCGCAGTACAACGTCGGCGCGCAGACGCGGCGCACCGCCAACAGCGTCTGGCACGAGGCAGACGTGCTGGAGGTGCACCCGCATGACGCCGAGAACCGGGGCCTGAAGGATGGCGACTGGGTCAAGCTGGCCTCGCGGTCCGGTGAAACCACGCTGCGGGTGAAAATCACCGACCGGGTCAGCCCCGGCGTGGTCTACACCACCTTCCACCACCCCGACACGCAGGCGAACGTGATCACCACCGACTTCTCGGACTGGGCCACCAACTGTCCGGAATACAAGGTGACGGCGGTGCAGGTCAGCCCGTCGAACGGGCCGACCGACTGGCAGGAGGACTATGCCGCGCAGGCCGCCCGCTCGCGGCGCATCGAGGCGGCGGAATGAGCGGTTTGCATGCCTTCACCAGCGCTGCCGGGGCAGCCTATCGGGCGGAGGGCCGCACAGCGGTCCACCGCAACCTGCCCGAAGAGCTGCCGCTGGCGGTGGTCTGCAACGGCTCCAGCTTTGCGGTGATGATGGCCACGCCCGAGGATGTAGAGGACTTCGCACTGGGGTTTCTGTACACCGAAGGGGTGATCGCCGGGCCAGACGAGGTTGAGCGCCTCGAGGTGGTGCGGCATCCGCAGGGTCTGGAGGCGCGGCTCTGGCTGCGCGAGGACCGGGCCGAGGCGCTGGCCGCCCGCCGCCGGGCGATGGCCGGACCGGTGGGCTGCGGGCTGTGCGGGATCGAGAGCCTTGAGGCCGCCGCCCGCGAGGTGCCCGTCGTGCACTCGGACGCGCGTTTCACCGCCGCCGAGGTGGGTAAGGCCACCGAGGCGCTGCGCGCCTGCCAGCCGCTGCACGACCGCACCCGCGCCACCCATGCGGCGGGCTTCCTGCGCCCCGGCGCGGGCATCGTGATGGCGCGCGAGGATGTCGGGCGCCACAATGCGCTCGACAAGCTGATCGGTGCGCTGCTGCGGGCCGGGATCTCGCCCGCCGAGGGCGCCTTCGTCATGACCTCGCGGCTGTCGCTGGAGCTGGTGCAGAAATGCGCCGTCGCCGGGGCGCCCGCGATGATCGCCGTCTCTGCCCCGACCGCCTCGGCCCTGCGGCTTGCCGATGCGGCGGGCATTTCCCTTGTCGCCTTTGCGCGCGGCACGGGTTTCGATATCTACACCCACCCCGACCGCATTGCCGAGGAGGCCTGTCATGTCGCCTGAAAAGATGGTCCACATGGCCAATCAGATCGCCACGTTCTTCAAGACCCAGCCCGGTGCCGAAGCCTCTGACAAGGTGGCCGAGCACATCCGCGACTTCTGGGAACCCCGGATGCGGGCGCAGCTGAGGGGGTATGTGGGGCAGGGGGGAAGCGGCCTCGATCCGGTTGTCCTCAAGGCGTCCGAGCTGATCTGAACGCCGTCATGGCAGGGCTGGGGACAGGCGTCCGCCAGCGGCCCTGTCGCCACTGCCCTGCAACCCCATGCGCGGCGGCAGAGCCTTGCCCCTGCCACCGCCCACCCGGCGCGGCGTCGATCATGGCCCGCGCGGCGGGCTTCCCGTGGCCGACGTCTGGGCGCACGGCCAAGGATCCGGGGACCGGCGCATAGCCGATCCCCTGCCAGACCGGCGCCCTTTCGACCCGGCAAGCGGTCGTCTCGCGCCGGTTGACGCCGGCGTCACTTCAGCCCCGGGGTGCCGTCGAACTTCTTTTCGAGATCGTCCCAGCAGTCGATGTAATCGTCCTGCAACGGCGCTTCTTTTCCGGCGAACTCGGTCAGGTGCTGGGGGAAGCGGGTCTCGAACATGAAGGACATGGTATTGTCCAGCTTTCCGGGCTTCAGCTCGGCGTTCGACGCGCCCTCGAAGGCGTTCTTGTCCGGTCCGTGCGGCAGCATCATGTTGTGCAGCGACATGCCGCCGGGGACGAAGCCCTGCGGCTTGGCATCGTACTGGCCGTAGATGTTGCCCATCAGCTCGGACATGATGTTCTTGTGGTACCACGGCGGGCGGAAGGTGTTTTCCGCAACCATCCAGCGCTCGCGGAACAGCACGAAGTCGATATTGGCGGTGCCGGGGACGCCCGAGGGCGCGGTCAGAACCGTGAAGATCGACGGGTCCGGGTGGTCGAAGAGGATCGCGCCGACGGGGCAGTAGTCGCGCAGGTCGTATTTCACTGGCGCGTAATTGCCATGCCAGGCCACCACGTCCAGCGGCGAATGCCCGATGGCGCAGCGGTGGAACTGCCCGCACCATTTGATCGTGACGGTGCTTGGCGCGTCGCGGTCCTCGAAGGCGGCCACGGGGGCCTTGAAGTCGCGCGGGTTGGCCATGCAGTTGGCGCCGATCGGGCCACGGCCGGGCAGTTCGAACTTCTGGCCGTAGTTCTCGCAGACAAAGCCGCGCGCCGGGCCCTCCAGAACCTCGACCCGATAGACCAGCCCGCGCGGGATCACGGCGATCTCCTTCGGCTCCAGGTCGATGATGCCCAGTTCCGTGGCAAAGCGCAGCCGCCCTTCCTGCGGCACCACCAGCAACTCGCTGTCGGCGCTGAAGAAGTAGTCGTCCGTCATGCTTTCGGTGACCAGGTAGATATGGCTGGCCATGCCCACCTGCGTGTTCACGTCACCGGCGGTGGTCATCGTCCGCATCCCGGTGATCCAGGTCAGCGCCGCGTCGCCATGCGGCACCGGATCCCAGCGATACTGGCCCAGAGAGGTCACGTCCTCGACCACGTTCGGGGCCGATTTCCAATAGGGCACGTCAATGCGTTGATACCGGCTGGAATGCTTGACCGAGGGCCGGATGCGGTAACACCAGGTCCGTTCGTTCTGGTGGCTTGGCGCGGTGAAGGCGGTGCCCGACAGCTGTTCGCCGTAAAGGCCGTAGTTGCATTTCTGCGGGCTGTTCATGCCCTGCGGCAGGGCGCCGGGCAGGGCTTCGGTCTCGAAGTCATTGCCGAACCCCGGCATGTAGCCGGGCGTTGTCGTGCGACCGTCGGCCTGGATCAGACCCCTGGGTTCCATATCGTTCATGACGCGGTGTCCTTTGTGCAGCAATGCCGCGCGCGGGGGCGGTTCTCCGCCGCGCGCGGGGTGGTTCCTCTGGCCCTGTCCGGCCCCTCGGCCTGCGGCCCTGGGGCCTGTGTCGGCGCCTGCGCGGCGCGCGACCGGCCCAGGGCCATCCCCGATCCGACCCCGCCCATGCGCCTGACCGTGGCGGCCTGCCCGCCGCCCGGGGCGGCGGTATCGGCGGAGGGCACGCGGCCCCCGGCCATGGTCCGGCAGCGATCCCCCGTCGGCCCCTGAGCATAGCACGCGAGGGCCTCACTGGCATCCTTGCCGCGCCTGGCACCGTGGTTGACCGTCCCGATCGTCACGCGCGCTCTCCGGGGGCTTTCAGCGCTCTGCGGCGAGGGCCAGGGCCTCGTCCAGCACCTCTGCGTCACCGATATGGTTGGCCAGGATCAGGACCAGCCGGGCATTGATCGCGTCGCATTCCGCCTTGGTCTTGCCCTCGTGCACGGCAAGCAACCTTGCGTAGAAATCGTCCGGGTTCGCGATGTTCGGGTCGAGGGTCAGCTTGGCCATCTCGGGTCTCCTCTCAGGCGCGTCCGGTTGCGGTGTCGACGGCCCTGCGCAGGGCGGCGGCGTCGTAGCGGTCCCAGCGCGCGGCGATATGCTGGTCCGGGCGTATCAGGTAGACGGCGGATGTGGCCCCGCCCAGATAGCGCTGCGCCAGCTCCGGGTTGTCCCGGGCCGAAAGCGCGAGCCGGGTGACGGTGATTCCGTCCACGTCAAGGCTGTCCGGGGCGTCGGCGTCGATGGTCAGCAGCTGGAACGCACCGCCGAACAGCCCCAGAAGCCAGCCGTGGCCCAGCGGGGCATCGACCATCGGCGCGCCGACGCGGGTGCGTTCGGGTCCGCCATCCAGCGCATCCGGTCCGTTCAGGGACAACCCGTCGTAGACACAGGGCACCGACAGGCGACCGGAATTGACAAGCGGGCGGGCAAAGGCGGCCTTTCCGGCCAGCGTCAGAACCGCATCGCGGAAAACCTTGCTGATCTCGGATTTCGGGGTGATGAAATCGGTCGACCGGGTCGAGTTCAGGATGTTTTCATCGGCGCCATGGACCCGTTCCTCGGAATAGCTGTCCAGCAGCGTCTGCGGCGCCTTCCCGGTGATCACCAGCCCCAGCTTCCAGCCAAGGTTGTCGGCATCCTGCATCCCGGAATTGGCCCCCCGCGCGCCGAAGGGCGAGACCTGATGCGCCGCGTCCCCGGCAAAGAAGAGCCGCCCGTGGCGAAAACGCTCCATGCGCTTGCACTGGAAGGTGTAGATCGAGGACCACACCATGTCATAGTCGACCTCCGGGCCGAGGAAGGCGTTCAGGCGGCGGCGGACATTCTGCTCTTTCATCTCTTCCTTGCGGTCCACGTCCCAGCCGATCTGGAAGTCGACGCGCCAGACATCGTCGGGTTGCTTGTGCAGCAGGACCGAGGCGCCCTGACCGTGGCTGGGTTCGAACCAGAACCACCGTTCGGTCGGGAACTTCATGTCGCCCTTCAGCCTGATATCGGCGATCAGAAAGCTGTCCTGAAAGACCTTCCCGGTAAAGCCGTATCCCAGCATGGTGCGCAGCGGCGAGTTTGCACCGTCGCAGGCCACCACCCAATCGGCCTCTATCCTGTAGGGGCCGTCCGGCGTCATCACGTCCAGACCGACGTGATCCTCCTTGACCTCGATCGCGTCCACGCGGGTCTTGCCGCGCAGCTGGATCGGCGCGCCCTCGGCCTGCAGGGCCCGCAGCCTTTCGATCATGAAGCCTTCGAAATAGGGCTGCTGAAGGTTGATGAAGGCCGGGTACTTGTGGCCCTGTTCCGGCAACAGGTTGAACTCGAACACCTTGTCGTCGCGATGGAAGACCTTGCCGAGGTTCCAGACCACGCCCTTTTCCAGCATCGGCGCGCCGCAGCCGTAGCGGTCGGCGATTTCAAGGCAGCGCTTGGCGAAACAGATCGCCCGGCTGCCGGTGCCGATCCCCTCGTGGTCGTCCAGCACCAGCACCGGAATGCCCTGCTGGCCAAGGTCGAGCGCGGTGGCAAGGCCAACCGGCCCGCCGCCGACCACCACCACGGGATGGCGGACGGCCTCGGCCCTGTCCTGATCGGTCGAGCGCTCGTAGGGATAGACCTTGTGAGCGACTGTATACCTGTCTGCGAACATCTTTCGGCCCCCTCCCCAAAGCGCCCTCAGCCCTGCAGGGCCTCCCACATCTCCAGATCCCGTTGCGCGGTCCAGATGCGCGGGGTGTCGATGCCCCGGGCCTCATCGAAGGCGCGCGCGACGTTGAAGGGCAGGCAATGCTCGTAGATCGCGTAGTCGCTGAACTTGGGGTCGCAGCTTTCGCGGACCGCGTCCCATGCGTCTTTCAGCGTGCCGCCCCGCGCGGCGACCTGTCTGGCCGGGCGGTAGGTGCTTTCGACAAAATCCCGGGTGTTTTCCAGCGCCGCGTCGACCATCTCGCGCCCGACAAGCGCGTCGCCGCGTCCCGGGGCGATGAACTGGGGGTCGTAGGCCTTGACCGCGTCCAGCGTCTTGCCCCAATCCTCGAAATGGCCGTCGCCGCAATAGCAGGCCGAGTGGTATTCGACGATGTCGCCGGTGAACATGGTCTGCGCGTCGGGCACCCAGATCACGCTGTCGCCCGCCGTATGGGCCCGGCCAATCTGCTTGATCTCGACCTTGCGGTTGCCAAGGTAGACGGTCATCGAGTCCGAAAACGTGGTCGTCGGCCAGGTCAGGCCGGGAATGCTCTCGTGGCCCTCGAAAAGCCGGGGGAACCGCTGAAATTCGCTGTCCCAGTCCTCTTGCCCACGCTCGACCACCATGGCGCGGGCCTTGTCGGACATGATGATCTGATTGGCCCCGAAGGCCGAGGCGCCCAGCACCCGGACGGCGTGGTAATGGGTCAGCACAACATGGCTGATCGGCTTGTCGGTGACCGAGCGGACGCAATCGATGACCTTGTTGGCCAGCCGGGGCGTGGCCTGAGCCTCGACGATCATGACGCTGTCGTCACCGATGATGACACCCGAGTTCGGATCGCCCTCGGCGGTGAAGGCATAAAGCCCCTCGCCAATCTCGGAGAACGAGATCTGTTTCTCGCCGGTGTCGCCCTGCGACGCGAATGCCTTTGCCATGTTCGTTCCTTCCGTGGTTCCGTCAGCGTCGCCTCGGGGGCGGCGCATTGCGCCCGCGCGCAGCGGCGACGGGCGTGTTGGTAAGCGGGCCGGTCCCCGATCCCCGGCGCGACCGGGGCAGCTTGGCATAGCCCCGGATATCTGCCGCTGCGCCAATCAGCGCGGCGCCCGTCGCAGCCGAGGCGTCTTGCCCTGCAGCGATGCCGAGACCGGGGTTTCCTGCGACGCGTTCAATTGTCAGGCCGCCACGGTCTTTGCGGCGCTTGATCGTCCTGACAGTCCCGATGGCCACGTTCCGCCTTCCATCATCCTGAATGCATCCCTGTTTGCGGCGCAACCCCCGCAACGAGGCAGCAGAGTCATTGCGCGCGAAACGATTTGGTTTATCATTGCGGATGCAACGAAAGTCAAGATCATTTCGAGCGCAACGAAGTGGGTGCCAGAAGATATGCCGTCACAGTTCCACCTTTCCGCCTTCCTGCCCTACCGGCTTTCCGTGCTGTCGGACCGTGTCAGCCGCCGCCTGTCGGTCGAGTACGAACGAACCCACGGCCTTTCGGTCGCGGAATGGCGGGTGCTGGTGCATCTGGCCCGATGCGGCAGCGTTTCGGTGCGCGACATCCACAACTGCGTGAACCTCGAAAAACCCAGGGTCAGCCGGGCGGTCAGCCGGCTGGAGCAGAACGGTCTGGTGCGGAAGGCCCCGGGCAAGGGCGATGGACGGCTGGTCGCGATTTCCCTGACGCCCGCCGGGCAGGCGGTGCTGGCCGACATCATCCCCGCCGCGAAATCGGTCGAAGCCAGCATTTGCGACGCGGTCGACCCGGCAGACCTGAGAACCTTCTTCCGGGTCATGGAGCAGATGCACGCGGCCCTTGATGCGGATGCCGCCGCCAGACCGCGGTCGCGGATGGATGTCGACGGCCTCGATACCTGATCCACCCGCGCGGCTTTCGCTTCGGATCGGCCAGCCCGCCGGCGCAGGCGCCACCTGGCCGAGGCCGCCCTTGCCGGACATGCACGGCATCGGCGCCCGATCCTCTCGGCGCCGCCGCAGAGCCGCGGACCCCGGGCGCGGCGGACAGCGGTGTGCGGATCTGCGCCTGCAAGAGCCGCAGGTTCCCGGCGCAGAGGGGCTGGTCCAAAATCGCCATTGCGCCGAATGCTCCTGGGCACAGGGGCCGCATTCTCGGCCAGGCGCGCCTTGCGTCAGCGGTCCGCCGGGCATTTGCCTCGGCGCCCCTGTGCCGCTTTATGGCCAGGCTGCGAAGGACTGTGGCTCGATGCTGTTCTTGCGGCGGAAGGATCTGCGGAAGGCACCGGGGTTCTGACCCGTCTCCCGCCTGAAAAACCGCGTGAAATAGGCCGGATCGCTGTATCCGAGACGGAAGGCGATCTGGGAAACCGGCATCCCGGTGTTGGCCAGCAGCTCCATCGCGTCCCGCACCAGCAGCCGGTGCAGATAGGCGCGCGGGGAAAGGCCCGTTGCACGCTTGACCGCCGACCCAAGCCGGTTTCGGCTGACCTGAAGGTCGCGGGCATAGGCGTCGACGGACAGATGATCGCGGACGCGCCGCGCGGCCATCAGGACAAAGCGCTCCGACAGGCCCTGCGGTGCGCCGCCAAGGTGGACGAGATCCCTGCGCGCCAGCCTCCAGAGTTGCAGCAACAGCAGGGCAAGGTAGTTGGCGGCGGCGATATCGGCGCCGGGTTCGTCGGCCTGGCGTTCCCGCATGAACCCGGTCAACAGCTCTTCCATGTGTTCGGGAAGCTCCGGCGACAGGTTCAGATCCTGAGACAGGGTGCGCTGCATCTGCGCGCCGATCGGCGTCACGGGAAGGACCTGCCTGAGGGTCGCCTCCGGGATCGTGACCAGGGTGCCGCGCGCCCCGATTTCGGCCGTCAACTCGTGCTTTTCATCGTCGGTCCACCACAGCAGGCGCGGACCCGTGCGCATGTCTTCGGCATTGCGCAGGCGCACGGTGCCGTACTCCAGCCACAACAGGTGCGAAGCCCGCGGCGGCAGGGTGAAGGCAATGCGCGACAGGGGGCTGCGGATCTGGTGCAGCCCGGTGGTTGGTCGGCGCGTGGCGATGGGTCTGTGGGGGATCGGCATGGTGCCGCGATGCTGGGCCGAAACAGTCCGAATAGCAAGCACCAGTGCAAGAGATCGCCCCGCCAGTGCATTTAAGTCGGTGCTGTTGGGGGGCTAGGATGTCTTTCGACCTCGATGAGCCGCGTCAGACGGCTGTATCGGCGGAGAACGGGCCGGCGGAGGACTGGCCGAAAGGGAGGCAATAATGATCGGTATTTCGCGGCGCGCATCCCTGCGCGCACTTTCTCTCGGCGTGACGTCCGTGGCGGCACTGGCGGCCGGGATCGCCATGGCGCAGGACGACACGGTGACCATCGGCTATGCGGTGGCACGGACCGGGCCGAATGCGACCGGCGCCGGGATCACGACGATCCCGAATTACGAGCTCTGGGTCGATACGGTGAACAAGGCCGGCGGGCTCAAGATGCCCGATGGATCCCGGAAGATGATCGAAGTGGTCGAATACGACAACCGCTCGGCCAACGAGGACCTGGTGCGCGCCATCGAACGGCTGGCCTCGCAGGACGAGGTCGACCTGATCCTGCCGCCCTGGGGCACCGGCCCCAACCTGGCGATCGCGCCGCTGATGGCGCGTTTCGGCTACCCGCAGCTTGCGGTGTCCGCGGTGACCGACAAGGCACCGGACTTTGCCGCACGCTGGGACCGGAGCTTCTGGATGCTGGGCGGCGGGCATGACTACGCCGCCGGGCTGGTCGAGGTGCTGACAACGGCACGCGACGCAGGCCAGATCAACGACAAGGTCGCGGTCGTCTCGGTCGCCGACGGGTTCGGCATCGATCTGATCAAGGGCGCGCGCCCGGCCTTCGAGGCGGCCGGTTTCGAGCTGGTCTATGACGCGACCTACCCGCTGGGCACCTCGGATTTCGCCGCGATCATGAGCGAGGCGCAGAATTCCGGCGCCGACAGCTTCATAGCGTTTTCCTACCCGCCGGGGTCCTTCGGGATGACCAAGACGGCGCAGACGATGGGCTACAATCCGAAGGTCTTCTACATCTCGGTCGGCGGCGCGTTCCCGATCTATCCGGGCGTCGCGGACGGCAAGGCCGAGGGCGTCATGGCCATCGGCGGCGTGGATGCGGACAGCCCGGCGATCCAGGCGTATTTCGAGCGCCACGCCGCCTTCGTCGGCAACCCGCCGGACAGCTGGGCCTCGGCCATCACCTATGCCTCGCTCGAAATGCTGGAGCAGGCGGTCGAGCGTGTCGGGCTCGATCACGAGGCCCTGGCCGGAGAGCTTTCCACCGGCACCTTCGACACCGTGGTGGGTGACGTGACGCTGGAGGACAACCAGCTGCGCGACCTCTGGTGGGTCGGGCAGTGGCAGGGCGGGGCCTTCCGCGCCGTGAACCCCGCCGACAAGCAGGGCGCCGCCGCGCCCATCGTGCCCAAGCCCGAATGGTAATGCGCTGGCCCGCACCCTACCCCGGTGCGGGCCGCACCTGAAACGCCTCAAGGGTTTCCGATGCTTACGACCACCCTCATTCTCGGCCTCGTGCTGGGCGGCACCTACGCGCTGCTTGCCCTGGGGCTGACCCTGCAATACGGCATCGCCCGGATCATGAACCTGGCATATGGCGAGCTGACGCTGGTCGCGGCCTTCGTGGTCGTCTTCCTGTTTCTCGGGATGGGTCTGTCGCCGTTGCTCGCGCTTCCGCTGGTGGCGGCGGGCGGCTACGGGGCAGGGTGGCTGCTGTACCAGGTGATGATGCGCCCGCTGGTGGCGCGGTCGGGCGGCGGCGGGCGGCTCGAGGTCGATAGCATCCTTGCCACCTTCGGCCTGCTGTTCCTGATACAGGGCGTGCTGCTGCTAGTCTTCGGTGCGAATTTCACCTCGATCTCCTACCTCGACCGGGGGGTTTCCGTGCTGGGCGTCTCGGTGGCGCTGAACCGGCTGATCGCCTTCGGCATCTGCGTCGCCGTCGGGGCCGCGCTGGTGGTGGCGCTCAGGACCACCCGCTGGGGGCTGATCATGCGCGCCGTCGCGTTGACGCCGGGATCGGCGCCGCTGGTCGGCATCGACGTGAATCGCGTGGCACGGCAGGGCTTCGCGCTGGGGGCGGCGCTGGCGGCGGTCGCGGGGGCGTCGATCTCGATGTACCAGACGTTTTCCGCCACCGCCGGGGTCGTCTTCACCATGAAGGCGCTGGTGATCGTCATCATGGGCGGCGTCGGCAATGTGCGGGGTGCGCTGGTCGCGGGCTTCGGCCTGGGCCTGATCGAGACCTTCGTGGCGACCGCCATCGACCCGGGCCTGACGCTGGCTGCGACCTACGGCATCTTCCTGCTCGTGCTGCTGTGGCGTCCGCAGGGCCTGTTCGGAGCGCCCGGCCGATGATGCGACTTGTCCTGCCCCTCATCGGCCTGGTGCTGCTGGCGATCCTGCCGCATGTCGTCTCTGACTACGGGCTGGGCCTGCTGATCGGGGCCGCCACCTATGTCACGCTGGCCTCGGCCTGGGCGCTGTTTTCGGGCCATACCCACTATATCTCGCTGGCCACCGTCGCCTTCTACGGCACCGGCTCCTATACCGTGGCGGTGCTGAGCGAGGTGCTGCCCTATCCGGTCGTCCTGCTTTGCGCCGCCCTGATCGGCGGGGCGCTTGCGCTGGTCGTCGGCCTGTCCACGCTGCGGCTTCGGGGCGTCTACTTCGTGATCTTCAGCTTCGGCCTGGCCGAACTCATCCGCCAGTTGATCACCTGGTACGAGGTCAATGTCACCGGGACCCTCGGGCGCTACATCTTCCTCGAGATCAGCACGCAACAGATCTACTGGCAGATGCTGGCGCTTGGCGCCGTCACCATCGCGCTGACCGCCTGGATCATGCGCTCGCGGTTGGGCCTCGCCCTGCGTGTCATCGGCGACGACGAGACGGTGGCCGCCCATTCCGGCATCAACCTGGCGCGGGTCAAGCTGCTGGCCTTCGTCGCCTCGTCGGTCATCCTGACGCTGGCCGGGGCGATCACCTCGCCGCGCTATGTCTACGTAGAGCCCGCGATCGTCTTCAACCCGGCAGTCAGCTTCCTGACGGTCATCATGGCCCTGCTGGGCGGGGCGAACCGGCTCTGGGGGCCAGCACTCGGCGCGGTGCCGCTGTTCCTGGTCTTCGAGTTCCTGTCCGCGAACTTCCCCGACAGCTACCCGATCTTCCTGGGGCTGCTCTTCATCGGCGTCGTCTTCGTCGTGCCCAACGGCCTCATCGCGGCGGGCGAGCGGCTGGTGCGCCACAAGGGGACACGGGTATGAGCTTCCTGGACATAAACCGCGCGGTGAAGCAGTTCGGCGGCCTTCGGGCGGTGGACGAGGTCTCGTTCTCGCTGAAACGCGGCGAGATCGTCGGACTGCTGGGGCCGAACGGCTCGGGCAAGACGACGCTGATCAACCTTGTATCGGGCGCTTTGCCGACCACCTCCGGCGAAATCCGGCTGGACGGGCAACGGCTGACCGGGCTGTCCCGCGACCGCATCGCCCGGGCCGGCGTGGCGCGGACCTTCCAGCTGGTGCGGACCCTGCCGTCGCTCAGCCTGATGGAAAACGTGATGATCACCGCGGTCTTCGGCCGCAGGGCCCACTGGGGCGCCGAGGCCCGCCGCGTCGCGGAAGAGGCCTTGCAGATGGTGGGCCTCGCCGGGCGGGCCGGTGCGGTGGCAGGCGATCTGACCTACATCGACCAGAAGCGGCTGGAACTGGCCCGCGCGCTGGCGGCCGAGCCCGAGATCCTGTTGCTGGACGAATGGCTGGCCGGTCTCAACCCGACCGAACTGGCCGAGGGCGTCGCCCTGATCCGCCGCCTGCACGAGGGCGGGCTGACCATCCTGATGGTCGAGCACATCATCGATGCGGTCCGGGCGCTGTGCCCGCGCGTGGTGGTGATGAACTCCGGCAGGCTGATCGCGGACGAGGCAACCGAAACCGCGCTGTCCGATCCCGCGGTGATCGCCGCCTACCTGGGAGGAGAGGTCGATGCTTGAGGTCAGGGATCTGACCATCGCCTACGGCAAGCACGTCGCGCTGGACGGCGCCTCGCTGACGGTCGAACAGGGTCGCATGGTCGCCATCCTCGGCGCGAACGGGGCGGGCAAGTCCTCCCTGCTGGGTGCCATCGGCGGGCGGGTGCGGCCAAGGTCGGGTGACATTCTCTACCGTGGCCGCTCTGTGCTGTCGCTGCCCGCGCACCGGCTAGTCGACGAGGGCATCGCGCTGGTGCCCGAGGGGCGGGGCATCTTTCCCGCGCTTTCGGTTGCAGAGAACCTGGCGCTTGGCGCGATCCCGGCGCGCGCCCGGGCCACCGCCCCGGACCGCTTGGCCGAGGTGCTGACGCTCTTTCCTAAACTGGCCGAGCGCCGCAACCAGATCGCGGGCACCATGTCCGGGGGAGAGCAGCAGATGGTCGCCATCGGTCGCGCGCTGATGTCGAACCCCGACCTGCTGCTGCTGGACGAGCCCTCGCTGGGCCTTGCCCCCATCGTCACGAAAGAGGTCTTTGCCGCGCTGTCGCGCATTCGGGCCACCGGGCTCACGATCCTCATCGTCGAGCAGAACGCCCGCGCCACGCTTGAACTGGCCGATTTCGCCTATCTCGTGGAGGTCGGTCGGATATCCGGCTCCGGCCCCGCCCAACAGATCAAGTCCGATCCCGCCGTCATCCGCGCCTTCCTGGGTGGCGCGCTGGCCGAGGCCCGCTGACAGGAGAATCCGATGGAAAAGCTCAATCTCTACATTGACGGCGCATATGTTCCCGCCGAGGGCGGGCGCAGCTTTACCCGCGCGAACCCGGTGACAGGCGAGGTGGTGACCGAGGCCGCAGCCGCTTCGCTGACGGATGCGGCCCGGGCGGTCGACGCCGCTGCCGCCGCCTTTGCCACGTGGTCGGTGACAAGCCCGGGCGAACGCCGGAAGAAACTGCTGGCCGCGGCGCAGAACCTGACCGCGCGCGCCGATGAGATCGTGCAGGCGATGAAGGACGAGATCGGCGCCACCGAGGCCTGGGCCCGGTTCAACTGCATGCTGGCCGCCGACATGCTGGTCGAGGCCGCGTCGCTGACGACCCAGATCAAGGGCGAGGTGATCCCCTCGAACCGCCCGGGCTCCACCGCCATGGCGGTCCGTCAGCCGGCGGGTGTCGTGCTGGCGATGGCGCCCTGGAACGCGCCTGTCATCCTCGGCGTGCGGTCCATCGCGACGCCGCTTGCCTGCGGCAATACCGTGGTCATGAAGACCTCGGAACTTTGCCCACGCGTGCACGCGCTGATCATCGAGGCGGTGGCCGAGGCCGGTCTGCCCGCTGGCGTTCTCAACGCCATTTCCAACGATCCCGACGACGCGGCGGATATCGTCGCGGCGCTGATCGAACATCCGGCGATCCGGCGGGTGAACTTCACCGGCTCCACCCGCGTGGGCCGGGTGATCGGAGAGCTGGCCGGGCGGAACCTGAAGCCCGCCCTCCTGGAGCTGGGCGGCAAGGCGCCGCTGATCGTGCTGGAGGACGCCGATATCGACGCCGCCGTGGCGGCCGCCGGTTTCGGCGCCTACATGAACGAGGGTCAGATCTGCATGTCGACCGAACGGATCATCACCGTCGGTGACGCGGGGGACCGCTTCGTCGAAGCCTTCCGCGCCAAGGTCGAAAGCCTCACGGCCGGCGATCCGCGCCAGGGCGACACGCCCCTGGGCTCTCTGGTGAACATGGCCGCCGCGGAGCGGATCGAGAACCTCGTCACCGACGCGCTGGACAAGGGCGCCACCCTGATCGCGGGCGGCGGGCGCGGCACCATGCTGAACGCGGCGGCGCTGGACCATGTCACCGGCGACATGCGCATCTATACCGAGGAAACCTTCGGCCCGGTGGTCGCCATCATCCGGGCAGGCTCGGTCGATGAGGCAGTGCGCATCGCCAATGAAAGCGAATTCGGCCTGTCCGCCGCCGTCTTCGGGCGCGACACGATGGCCGCGCTGGCGGTCGCCAAGCGCATCGAAAGCGGCATCTGCCACGTCAACGGCCCGACGGTCCACGACGAGGCGCAGATGCCGTTCGGCGGGGTCAAATCCTCGGGCTATGGCCGCTTCGGCGGCGTCTGGGGTGTGCAGGAATTCACCGAGCTGCGCTGGATCACCCTGCAGGACGGCGATCTGCACTATCCAATCTGATCGGCAACCAAGGAAGGATCGACCGATGATTAAGAAACTGGGACTGGCCGTTCTGGCCACGGCAGCGATGGGCCTGAGCACGGCACCGGCCTTTGCGCAGGAGCACGTCTTCAAGCTGCACCATTTCCTGGGCGCCAAGGCTCCGGCGCAGACGAAGATGCTCGAACCCTGGGCCCGCGCGGTCGAGGAGAACTCGGGCGGCAAGGTCAAGATCGAGATCTACCCCTCGATGACGCTGGGCGGGCGTCCGCCCGAACTGATCAACCAGGTTCGCGACGGCGTGGTCGACCTGGTCTGGACCGTCAACGGCTATACGCCGGGGCTTTTCCCACGCACCGAGGTGGTCGAGCTGCCGAACGTGTACAAGAACGACCCGGTGGCCACGAACCTCGCGCTGTTCGACATGTATGAGGAGCATCTGTCCGAGGAATACCGCGGTGTCGAACCGATGTTCCTGCACGTCCACGCGGGGCAGGCGATCCATACGGTCGACAAGGAGGTGCGCAACCCAGAGGACATGGCCGGCCTGAAGTTGCGCATTCCCACGCGCACCGGCGCCTGGGTGATCGAGGCGCTTGGCGCCTCGCCGGTGTCCATGCCGGTGCCGGACCTGCCGCAGTCGCTGTCCAAGAAGGTCGTCGACGGCGCCTTCATCCCGTGGGAGATCATTCCCGCGCTCAAGATCCAGGACCAGACGGACTACCAGATCGAGGGCCACGACAAGACCCGCTTCGGCACCACGACCTTCCAGGTGTCGATGAACCAGAACCGCTGGAACAGCCTGCCCGAGGACGTGCAGAAGGCATTCCGCGATGCGTCGAACCGCGAATGGGCGGCCGAGGTGGGCCGGATCTGGCGCGCCATCGACGAGCACGGGATCGGGGTGGCGACCGAGGCGGGCAACACCCATGTGACCCTGACCGAGGAAGAAACCGCCGCGTTCCAGCAGGCGCTCGAACCGGTGGTGCAGCGCTGGGTCGACGACATGTCGGGCAAGGGCGTCGACGGCGAAGCCCTGGTCCAGACCGCGCGTGACCTGATCGAACAGAACACCGAAGGCGCGGGGAACTGATGTTCAGATCCGAAACCGTGGGCCGCAGCGGATTTTCCGCTGCGGTCGCGCGTCTGGCCACGATCTGGGCGTTGCTGGGCGGCCTCGTGCTGCTGGCGGTCGTGGCAATCAATGTCTTCACGGTCCTGGGCGGCATCGTCGGCCGGCCTTTTTCCGGTGATTTCGAGCTGACCGAAATCGGGATCGCGATCGCCGTTTTCGCCTTCCTGCCCTATTGCCAGCTGACCGACGCCAACGTCACGGCCGACATCTTCACCGCCCGCGCACCGACCCGGGTGCTGGCCGCCTTGCGGGCGCTGGCCTCGCTTCTGGCCTTCGGCTTCGCGGCGCTGCTGGTCTGGCGGATGTCGCTGGGCATGATCGATCAGAAGACCTACGGCTATGTCACCGCCATCCTGCAGGTGCCGATCTGGTGGGGCTTCATGCCCATCCTGGTCTCGCTGGCGCTGCTGGTGGCGACCGCGCTGGTCACGCTGGTCGAAGCCGGCCGGGAGGTGCGCGCATGACCGATCCGATCACGCTGGGCATCCTGGCGCTGGTGATCCTGATCGTCCTGATCGCCATCCGCATTCCCATTGCCTATTCCATGATCCTCGTCGGCGGTGCCGGTATCGCGCTGCTGAACGGTCCCGCCCTGCTGTTGAGCCAGCTCAAGACGCTGGGCTACGGCCAGTTCTCGATCTACGACCTGTCGGTCGTGCCGATGTTCATCCTGATGGGAGAACTGGCGACCGGCGCGGGCCTGAGCCAGGCGCTGTTCCGGGGCGCGAACGCCTGGCTGGGCTGGATGCGCGGCGGCACCGCGATGGCCGCCATCGCCGGCTGCGCCGGGTTCGGGTCGGTCTGCGGATCGTCGCTGGCCACCGCCTCGACCATGGGGAAGGTCGCGCTGCCCGAACTGAAGCGCTACAACTATTCCGGCGCCCTGGCGACCGGATCGCTGGCGGCGGGCGGCGTGCTGGGCATCCTGATCCCGCCCTCGGTCGTGCTTATCGTCTACGCGGTCATCGTAGAGGCGAACATCGTCACCATGTTCGCGGCGGCCCTGCTGCCGGGCATTCTGGCGGTGATCCTCTTTATCCTGACCATCGCCCTTTACGTCACCATCCGCCCCGAGGCGGGCCCGCCGGGCGGCGCCTCGACCCGCTCCGAATTCCTGCGCGCCACGCTGGGCCTGCTGCCGGTGATGGTGATCTTCGGGCTGGTGCTGGGCGGTATCTACGCGGGCTTTTTCAATCCCACCCCGGCGGCTGCGGTCGGCGTGTTCCTCGTGTGGCTCTACGGCGCGGCCAAGGGACGACTGGGCCTCGGAGCGACCGTCGCGGCGCTCAAGGCGACCGCGCGCACATCCGGCATGATCTACCTGATCCTGCTGGGCGCGGAGCTGATGAAGATCTTCATGTCGCGCATCGGCCTGCCGCAGCAGGCAGCCACCTGGATCGCCGAAAGCGGCATGGCGCCGATGATGGTCTTGATCCTGCTCTTGCTCGCGCTGATCCTGCTGGGCTGTCTGATGGACAGCCTGTCGATGATCCTGCTGGTCATTCCCTTCTTCTGGCCGATGCTGCTGGAGATCAACGGCGGCCTCTACCAGGGGGCCGAGGGGTCGGGCTTTGGCATGAGCACTGAGGAGCTGAAGGTCTGGTTCGGGATCCTTGCCCTGATCGTGGTCGAGTTGGGGCTGATCACGCCGCCCGTGGGGATGAACGTCTTCATCATCTCGGCGCTGGCCAAGGACACGCCGATGATCGAGACCTTCAAGGGTGTGGCGCCTTTCTTCGCGGCCGAACTGCTGCGCGTGGGGCTGTTGCTGGCCTTTCCGGCGCTGACCCTCTGGCTGCCACGGCTTCTGGGAGGATAGCGATGGCCCGAAACCACGGTTGACCGCCGATGGTGCGATCTTTCCCCGGCAGAAGGCGCTTGGGGCGGATCGTGCCCTTGCCGCAGCCCGGCTGTCTGGCAGGGTCCCTGCTCGCGGCACCCGGCGCGCCCCGCAGCGCCCTGGCGGCCCTGCCTTGCGAGGATGGAAGAGGGCAGCGGCATGATCGAAAATCCCGTGGCCCGGGGGGGCGCAGCGCCCCCCGGGCCACGGGTCTTTATCGCGGTGGCGCATCTGCCAGGGCCAGCGCGATACCATTGGCCGGGCTCAGGCTGCGCCCGATGTCTGCAAGGCCGCCGCCGGGCGGGCCACAGGGCTTTCGAGGGCGAAATTCTGTTTGCGAGCCGCATGTGCCCGCGGGATAAGGGCGGCATCAGGTGCCCTCTTTGGGGGAGAATCGGGAAGCCGGTGCAAGTCCGGCGCGGGCCCGCCGCTGTAACGGGGATCGTCAGGCAGAGGCCACTGGGCGGCAAGGCCCGGGAAGGCGCCATGGCGAGAGGATCCGGAGCCAGAAGACCGGCCTGATGTCATTGCGTTTCGGGGTGGAGCCCGCGGCGCTTTGAACTGTGCGAGGTCCAAGATGCCCCCCGAATTATCCGCCGAACCCGTGGTTCCGCAGCCCGCCCGCCGCTTCGACGACCGGGAACGTCAGGCGCTCTACGATATCATCGACGCGCGCCGCGACGTGCGGAACGAGTTCCGCCCCGACCCCATCGACCCGGCAGCCCTCCGGCGCATTCTTGCAGCCGCGCATGCGGCGCCCTCGGTCGGCTTCATGCAGCCCTGGGATTTCCTTCTGATCCGTGACCCGGACCTTCGCGCCGATGTCCACGCGGCCTTCCTGCGCGCCAATGCCGAGGCGCAAGAGATGTTCGACGGCGACCGCAAGGCCCTGTACCGGTCGCTGAAGCTGGAAGGGATCCTGACCGCTCCGCTGAATATCTGCGTGACCTGCGACCGGACCCGGGGCGGAAAGGTGGTTCTGGGCCGAACCCACAATGCCGACATGGATCTCTATTCGACGGTCTGCGCCGTTCAGAACCTCTGGCTGGCCGCCCGCGCGGAAGGGGTGGGTATCGGCTGGGTCTCGATCTTTCGACCAGACGACCTTCGCGGCCTGCTTGGCATCCCGGACCACGTTGAAATCGTGGCCTATCTCTGCGCGGGATACGTCGACGCGCTTTATCCGAAGCCCGAACTTGAAGCCCGGGGCTGGCGCAAGAGGCTGGCGCTTGACAGCGTGATCCACGATGATCGCTGGCCCGCACCCTAGCCGCATCCCGGCGTCGACTGATGGCGCGGCGCAGGGCCGATTTGCGCCTGTTCCATTGAACCGCGCCCCTTGATGATCGTGCGGACCCGTGGCCCGGATTGGCGCCGCCTGCGCCGATCCGCCCCGGGCCTGCCGCTTGGCGGGGCAGGGGCGGCGCCAAGCCGGGCTGGCGCCGCACCCGCCCGGTCAGCGATCAGACGGACAGTCTGCGAAGGTCGCCCATGACCTCGGAGACGTGGCGCAGGAAACGCGCGGCCGCGACCCCGTCCACGACCCGGTGATCCCAGCTCAGGCTCAGTGGCTGGATCAAACGCGGCTGGAAGGCAGAGCCGTTCCAGACCGGCTGGGTTTCGGCGCGGGTCATCCCCAGGATGGCCACTTCCGGCGCGTTGATGATGGGCGTGAATCCCGTGCCACCGACCCCGCCCAGCGAGGAAATCGTGAATGTCGCCCCCTGCATGTCGTCGCGTTTCAGCCTGCCCTGCCGCGCGCTGGCAGCAAGAGAGGCCATTTCCGCGGCAATCTCGCGCAGGCCCTTTCGGTCGGCTTCCTTGATGACCGGCACGACAAGACCATCGGGGGTGTCCGCCGCGACGCCGATGTTCCAATAGTGCTTGAGCACGATGTCGTCGCCGTCGAGCGACGCGTTGAAGCGCGGATGGGCCTTCAATGCACAGACCGTGGCCTTGACCGCAAAGGCCAGCATGGTGATCCGCGCATCCTCTGGGCCGGCTTCGGTGTTGAGCCGTTTGCGGAAGTCCTCAAGATCGCTGACGTCGGCCTTGTCGAAGTTGCAGACATGCGGGATCAGCATCGCGTTGCGGGTCAGGCTTGGCCCGGAAATCCGCGCGATGCGGGACAGGGGCATGCGTTCGATCGGGCCGAACACGGCGAAATCCGGATTTGGCCAGTCGGGCAGATCCGGCAGGGCGGTCCCCTGTCCGGCCTTGGATGGCGGTGTGGTCAGGCGTGTCTTGACGAAGGCCTCGACATCGTCGCGGGTGATGCGGTTCTTCCGCCCCGTGGCGGGCACCTCGTCGATGGCCACACCCAGTGTTCGCGCCAGCTTGCGGACGGACGGCGAGGCATGTGAGGGCTTGCCGCCCTTGTCTGTGCCCGGCGCCGGGAGTGCCGACACCGGCATCGGCATCGGCATCGGGACCGGCGGGGGCAGGGGCGCCGGATGCGACACCGCGCCGGGTTCCACAGGGCCTCCGCCCGGCGCGGCGCGCGCTGTTTCCGCCGCTTGCGGCGCCACCGGGGGCGCGGGCTCTGGCGCGGCGGCAATCTCCATCAACAGAACAAGGCTGCCCTTGCTGACCCGGTCGCCCTCGGCGACCTTCAACTCGGCGATTGTGCCGATACGCGGGCTGGGTACGTCCAGCGTCGCCTTGTCGGACTCGAGAACGACAAGCGTGTCATCCACGCAGACCGTATCGCCAACGGCGACCGGGATCTCGATGATCGGGACATCGTAGAAATCGCCGATGTCCGGGACATGGATTTCGACCGTGGTGTTCATCTGGCCGCCCTCACATCCGCCAGGGCGCATCGGCGGCCGGGTCGATGCCCAGGTCACCGATGGCCTGCGCCAGCACCGATGCCCCGATCTCGCCCCTGCGCACCAATGCCTCGATTGCAGCCAGGGCGACGTGCTGGCGATCCACCTCGAAGAAACGGCGCAGCGCGGCGCGGTTGGCAGAGCGACCGAAGCCATCGGTGCCGAGAATGGTCATCCGGGTGTCGAGATAGGGGGCGATCTGGGCCGGAACCGCGCGGACATAGTCGCTGGCCGCGATGACCGGTGCGTCGCCGCCAATCATGTGTTCCACATGCGAAATCGCCCGATTGCCAAGCCGACCCTGCCGTTCGGCTTCGGCTGCATCGCGGGCCAGCTCGCTGAAGGAGGTGACCGAGTAGAGATCGCTGGCGATGCCGAAGCCCTGCAGGATCTCTGCGGCGGCAATGACCTCGCGCAGGATCGTGCCAGAGCCCAGCAGCCGCACCCGCGGCCCATCGCGGTCATGGCCCCCAAGCCGGTACATGCCCTTGATGATGTCGCCCTCGACCCCCTGCGGCATGCTGGGCTGGGCATAGTTCTCATTCATGACGGTGATGTAGAAGAACTCGTCGCGTTTCTCGTCCAGCATGCGCGTCATGCCGTGGTCCATGATCACCGCCAGTTCATAGGCATAGCAGGGGTCGTAGGCGCGGCAGTTGGGGATCGCGGCGGCGGCAAGGTGGCTGGAACCGTCCTGGTGCTGAAGCCCTTCACCCGACAGCGTGGTGCGCCCGGCGGTTGCCCCCAGCAGGAAGCCACGCGCGCGCTGATCGGCCGCCGCCCAGATCAGGTCGCCAACCCGCTGGAAGCCGAACATCGAATAGTAGATGTAGATCGGCAGCAATTCGGTGCCATGCGTGGAATAGGCCGTTGCCGCCGCGGTCCAGGAGCTGAGCGCGCCCGCCTCGGTGATGCCTTCCTCCAGAAGCTGGCCATCGGCTGTTTCCTTGTAGAACAGCATCGAATCCGCGTCTTCGGGCTCATATTTCTGGCCGTTGGGCGCATAGATGCCCACCTGCCGGAACAGGTTGTCCATGCCGAAGGTGCGCGCCTCGTCAGCGACGATCGGCACAAGGCGCGGGCCGAAGGCCTTGTCGCGCAACAGCCCGCTCATCATGCGGACCGCTGCCATCGTGGTCGACATTTCCTTGCCGTCGGCCTGGGTCGCGAATTTCGCGAAGCCGGCCAGGGCGGGGCGGGGCGGGGCAGGGGAATCCGCGTGACCGGGCCGGCGCGGCAGATACCCGCCAAGCGTCCTGCGGCGATCCTTGAGATAGGTTACTTCGGGGCTGTTGTCGCCGGGGTGGAAGAATTCCAGCGCCTCCACCGACTTGTCCGTCAGGGGCAGGTCGAAACGGTCGCGGAAGGCCTTGAGCGCCTCGATGTCCAGCTTCTTGGCCTGATGGGCGATCATTCGCGATTCACCGGCGCCGCCCATGCCGTAGCCCTTCTTGGTCTTGGTCAGGATGACGGTCGGGCGCCCCTTGTGCGCCTTGGCAGAGGCAAAGGCGGCGTGCAGTTTCTTGAGATCGTGGCCGCCGCGCTTCAGGCGGTGAATCTCGTCATCCGACATATGCGCCACCAGCGCCGCCGTTGCCGGATCCGCATCGAAGAACCTGGCCCGATTGTAGTCGCCATCGCGCGAGCCGAGAGTCTGATACTCGCCGTCCACGGTTTCGGCAAAGCGGCGCAGCAGGACGCTTTCGCTGTCACGGGCAAAGAGGTTGTCCCACTCCGAGCCCCAGAGCACCTTGATCACATTCCATCCCGCACCGACGAAAAGCGACTCAAGTTCCTGGATGATCTGGCCGTTGCCACGCACCGGCCCGTCAAGCCGCTGCAGGTTGCAGTTGACCACGAAGGTAAGGTTGTCCAGCTCTTCGCGGGCCGCGAGGGTCAGCGCGCCGATGGATTCCGGCTCGTCCATCTCGCCATCGCCAAACACACCCCAGACATGGCGTCCCTGCGTATCGGCAAGGCCCCGGGCCTGAAGATAGCGCATGAACCGCGCCTGATAGATCGCCGACATCGGCCCGATGCCCATCGACCCCGTCGGCATCTGCCAGAATTCATCCATCAGCCAGGGATGCGGGTAGGAACACAGGCCCTTGCCGGGCACTTCCTGCCGGTAGTTGGCGATGTCGCTTTCCGACAACCGGCCCTCCAGGAAGGCGCGGGCGTAGATGCCCGGGGCCGAATGCGGCTGGAAATAGACAAGATCGCCGCCGAAATCCTCGGTCTTTGCCCGGAAGAAATGGTTGAAGCCGACCTCGAAGATCTCGGCCGCCGAGGCATAAGAGGCGATGTGTCCGCCCAGTTCGCCATAGGCCTTGTTGGCGCGGACCACCATCGCCAGAGCATTCCAGCGCATCGTCGCGATGATCCGCTCCTCAAGCTGCAGATCCCCGGGATAGGCCGGTTGCTGCGACAGCGGGATCGTATTGCGGTAGGCCGAATAGGGCAGCCCGGACGTGGTGACGCCCAGACGGCGGGCATGGTCCTGAACCCGGTTCAGCACGAATTGCGCGCGTTCCGGGCCATCGGCCAGCGCCATGGATTCCAGCGAGTCCAGCCAGTCCTTCGTTTCTGCCGGATCGGGATCCTGGCGGGGTATTGCGTCATGTCTGGACATGGGGTCCTCCGTGTTTGACGCAGGATAGCCAGGTGCCCTTGGAGTCTTGCGCCAAAGTTGCTAAGAACTGCGCCAGAATTGGCATGAATCCCCAAGATTGCCCGATTTCAAAGCGAAACCAGCCAAGGAGCGGCGATGTTCGAGCCGGACGAGATCGACCTCAGGATTCTGCGCGAACTGCAACAGGATGCCCGGATTTCGCACCAGGTCCTGAGCGAACGGGTCGGGCTGTCGCCGTCGCCCTGTTCCCGGCGCATCCGCATTCTGGAAAGCAAGGGGATCATCACCGGCTACAGCGCCCATATCGATGCGCGCAAGCTGGGTTTCTCCATGAACATCTTCGTCTCGGTCAAGCTTGCGCATCAGGTCGACAGCGGGCTTGTGAATTTCGAGCGCGCGGTCAAACAGTGCCCTGAAGTGGTCGATTGCTGGCTGATGACCGGGAACCGCGACTACCTCTTGCGGGTTTCGGTGCGGGATCTCGACGAGTTCGAACAGTTCCTGACAGCGCGTTTGACCAAGATCGACGGCGTCTCGTCGATCGAGAGCTCGATTCCGATCCGCCAGGTCAAGGGCGGCATGTCGCGCTTGACCTGACAGGGGCATATCCGGCGGGACCGGACCGTCCGTTGTCTAAAGCAGGGCCTTGAGATCGGTATCGGGATCGGAAACCTGCGCCTGTTTCGGCGACCGCCCCGCTTCGATCAGGCGCTTGCCGATCATGTATCCACGCGGGTCGTTCATCGCGTCGACGGCCAGCAGCCTTTCTCCCTGGAAGTACCAGTTCGACTGGCCGCCGCGCGCGGCCTGACGGACGACAACCCGATCGTAGCCCGTGTTCAGCCCGGCGATCTGCAGTTTGACATCGAATTGATCGGACCAGAACCAGGGATTTGGCACGTAGTCGGCTTGTTGCCCCACGATGTTGGCGGCAACCGCTTCGGCCTGGTCGATGGCGTTCTGCACGCTTTCCAGCCGGATCATGCTGTCCCGGTAGGGGAGGCGCGTACAATCCCCCGCGGCCCAGATGTCGCGGTCTGCGGTCCGCCCGCATTTGTCCACGACAATGCCGCCATCGCAGGGCAACCCTGCGTCCCGGGCCAGTGCATCGTTGGGCTCGATGCCAATTCCGACAATGACGAAATCGACCTCCTGCGCCGTGCCGTCCGAGAAGTGGGCTGTGATCGCCGTGTCGCGTTCAAGTCTGTCCAGCCCGACTCCTTCCCGGATAACGACGCCGCGGGACCGGTGCAATGTCCGGAAGAAGTCCGAGGTTTCGGGCGCCGCCACCCGTTGCAGGATGCGCGGTGCCATTTCGACCAAGGTCACCGACAGGTCCGAATTCGCGGCGACGGCGGCCGCCTCGAGCCCGATGTACCCGCCGCCAATCACCAGCACCCGGCGCCCGGCCTGAAACTCCGGCGCCATGCGATCCACATCCTGCAGGTTGCGCAGGTAGTAGACACCGGGCAGGTCGCCGCCGATCGCCGACGGAAGCCGCCGCGGACGCGCGCCGGTGGTCAAGGCAAGCTGATCATAGGCCAGACCCTCGGTATCGAGCAGGAGGCGCTTGGCCTGCCTGTCGATTTTCCGCGCAGTCTGCCCGCGGATCAGCGTGATACCCTGATCGGTGTAGAAGCCCTCGGGTCTCAGGTAGAGCTGTTCCCGCGCCATTTCGTTCCGCAGGTATTTCTTGGACAGGGGCGGACGTTGATAGGGCAGGTCCGGTTCTTCGCAGACCAGGGTGATCTCGCTGTCAGGGTGCAGGCTTCGGGCCTTGGCCGCCAGCGCGAAACCCGCCTGACCGCCTCCGGCGATAACCAACTTCTGCATGTCTTCCTCCCGGGTGGTTTCCAGATTTATGGCGTTGCGCTTTGCGCGGCATCGCGTCGCATCCCGGAACAGGAGATCCGCAGTGATTCGCAGGTTTCGAGACCCATCTTTCTGAAAAGATGCTTGTCTTACAGCGCGTTATAAGTTTTACCAAATAGTTTGACCATTTGCTATGTTTTTTTCTACGCTCACGGAAAGGGAGGACAAAATGATCAAGAACAAACTGGCGCCGGTCAGAAAGAGACCTGCGCGATGAAGCGGTACTGGGCGGATTATTCCAGGCGTGCTTTCGCGGAGCTGGACCACGAACGCATCATCGCGGTTCAGCCAATCGGGGCGATCGAGCAGCACGGGCCGCATCTGCCCATGTCCGTGGATGCTTGCACCGTCGACAACCTTGCACGCAGACTGGCCCGGGCATTGCCAGAGGACAGCCCGGTGCTGATCCTTCCGACGCAGGCCGTCTGCAAGAGCGATGAACACATCGACTTTCCCGGCACGCTGACCCTGACAGGCGAGACCTTCGGGCGCGTCCTGACCGAGATCGGCGCCAGCGTGGCGCGCGCGGGTGTGCGCAAGATGGTCTTTCTCAACGGTCACGGCGGCAATATCCCCGCCATGGACCAGGCCGCACGCGCATTGCGCGTCTCGCAGGGAATGATGACCTTTTCCTGCACCTGGGTCGGTTTCGGGATGCCAGAGGGGATCTTTTCCGCCGCAGAGCGCGCCCACGGGATCCACGCGGGCGACATGGAAACATCGGTCATGTTGGCGCTGGACCCGGACAACGTGGACATGGAGCTTGCCCGCGATTTCCGCTCCAGAGGTCAGGATCTGGCCGAAAAGACGGCCCATATCGGTCTCGGGCGCGCGGTCAGACCGGGTTGGAAAACACAGGATCTGAACACGGCAGGGGCCTGCGGCGAGGCCCATCTCGCCACGGCGGAAAAGGGTGAGGCCACGCTTGACCACGCGGTGGCCGGTCTGGTCGCAGCAATGGCCGAGATCGACAGCATGCCGTTGTCCTGGCTGGACCGCAAACCGGAGACGTGAACGATGAATGACCTATCCAACCCACCGGAAACGCCGTACCTGATCGATATCCGCGACGTGGACAAGACCTTTGGCAACGGCACCGTTGCCGTGCGGGACATGTCTCTGGGTATCAAGCAGGGCGAATTCGTCAGCTTTCTGGGCCCGTCGGGCTGCGGCAAGAGCACGGCGCTCAAGATGATCGCGGGGCTGCTGTCCGTGTCAGGCGGAAATATCACCGTCAACGGGCATCCGGCCGGCCAAAGCAGCGACGCCAACGACATCGGCTTCGTCTTTCAGGAAGCGACCCTGATGCCCTGGGCGAATGTCTACGACAATGTCTACCTGCCCCTGAAGCTGCACGGGCTCAGCAGGGCCGAAGCGCGCGAGCGGGTCGAAGAAGCGCTGTCCATGGTCGGCCTGGCCAATTTCGCCAAATCCTATCCGCGGGAACTGTCGGGCGGGATGCGGATGCGCGTGTCGATTGCGCGGGCCATGGTGACACGGCCGAAGCTGCTGTTGATGGACGAACCCTTTGCCGCGCTCGACGAGATGACCCGCGCGAAGCTGAACGACGAAGTTCTGGCGCTGTGGGAAAAGCACGGGCTGACGGTGATTTTCGTGACGCATTCGGTCTTCGAATCCGTCTACCTGTCCAGCCGCGTTGTCGTGATGGCGGCCCGTCCCGGGCGTGTGGTCCACGATATCCCATTGTCCGGCGAGTACCCGAGAAACGCAGAGTACCGCATGACCTCCGTATACACAGAGACCTGCAAGCGGGTCAGCAACGCCTTGGAAGGGACCATGACCAATGTCGATCTCAACCATTGATCCCGAGGCCGGCACCAAGCCGGCCCGCCCCGCCGTCGATCCGCGGATCCTGCGGGAAAGGCGTGAAGCTCGCCTGCGGATCCTTCTGCCGATCCTCGCGCTGACACTGGCCATCGGCCTGTGGGAATTCCTGGTCTGGTACAACGAAGTGCCGCACTACCTGATCCCCGCGCCGAGCTTGATCGCCGAGACCCTGATCACCGACTGGGGCTCTTTGATGCAAAGCGCGGCCTTCACGGTAAAGCTCACGCTTCTGTCGCTGGCCCTGGCCATCATTGGGGGGGTCAGCCTGGGCATGCTCTTTGCCCTGTCCCGCCCGGTCGAGATGAGCCTGTTTCCCTTCGCGGTCATTCTGCAGGTGACACCCGTTGTCGCGATCGCGCCGCTGATCCTGATCTATGTCAGCAACACTTTTGCCGCCCTGCTGATCTGCGCCTGGATCGTCGCCTTTTTCCCGATCCTCTCGAACACCGCCATCGGTCTGCGCAGTGCCGACCACAACCTGCGTGACCTGTTCCGTCTGTACCAGGCCACCCCCTGGCAGCGGTTGCGGCACCTGCTGATCCCCTCGGCGCTGCCCTATTTCATGGCGGCGCTGAAGATCGCCGGTGGCCTGTCCCTGATCGGCGCCGTGGTGGCGGAATTCGTCGCGGGCACCGCCGGTCAGAACACCGGGCTCGCCTCGCGCATCCTCGAATCCAGTTTCCGCAACGAGATTCCGCGGATGTTCGCGGCGCTCTTCCTGGTGTCGCTTCTGGGCGTCATCATCTTCCTGATCACTTCCTGGCTGTCCCGCGCCGTGCTTGGCCACTGGCACGAGAGCGAGATCAAGCGCGAAGGTTGATGGCAATGAATGCTCCTGAAATCCGGGGCGGAACCCTGACCGGCCTTTCGCTGGCCGGCAGGGACGGGACCTGGGACCTGACCCACCAGGATGGCCGCATCGTCGCGCTGCGGCCATCCCCGACAACCGGCGGCGGTTTCGTAATGCCGCGACTGGCGGATGTTCACGTCCACCTTGACAAGACCTTTACCGCCGATCGCATGCCGCAGCGGGCCCTGTCCCTGTTCGCCGCCATCGAGATGATGGCCGCGGATGCGGCCACCTGGACGGTGGATGACCTGAAAAGACGCGCCGAAGCCGGGCTGGCACGGGCCCATGCCCATGGCACGGCACTCATGCGCAGCCATGTGGACTGGCACGGCAAGGAGCCGCCCCTGGCCTGGCGCGTCCTGTCGGGCCTGGCAGGGCAATGGCAGGGGCGGGTCGACCTGCAGCTGGCGTCTCTCACGCCGCTGGACGATCTGGTCGAGAACGGCGCATCCGTGGCACCGACCGTGCGGGACGGGGGCGGCGTTCTGGGCGCCTTTGTCTATCGCAACGAGGATCTTGCCCAGAAGATCGGCGCGGTTTTCGACCTGGCCGAGAAATACGGGCTGGACCTCGATTTCCACGTCGATGAAGGGGTGGAGCCAGAGGCCCGCGGCATTGATGCCATCATCGCGGAAACCGCGCGGCGCAGCATGGCGGGGCATGTCCTGTGCGGTCACGGCTGCGCGCTGTCCGTGCGCGACCCCGAGGAGGTGCGCCGCGTCCTGGACAGGGGGGCCGAGGCCGGCATCGGCCTGACCGTTCTGCCCGGGGCCAACAGCTATCTTCAGGATGGCGGCCCTGGCCGGACGCCGCGCCTGCGCGGGCTGGCGCCCCTGCACGAGGCCAGGACAGCCGGTATCCCGGTGATGATCGGTTCGGACAACGTGCGCGACGGCTTCTACCCCTATGGCGACTATGACCTCTGGGATGTCTACCGGCTTGCGGTCCTGAACGGGCACCTGCCGCATCACGACTGGCTGGACGCGATCAGCGCGGCCCCCGCCCGCTGGATGGGGCGGGATCTGGGCCTGCGCGAAGGCGCGCCGGCCTCCTTCATACGGTTCGATGCAAGCGGACCGGGAGACGCGTTGAGCCGGACGCGTGCCGGGCGCGAGGTTTGGCAAAACGGCAGGCGGCTTCCGGAATTTCAAGGAGATGAAACATGAACACGACCTGGGATCAGGCGGCCTTCGCCGCGGATCTGAACGGCATTCGCGCCTATGACGACGAGAAGTACCTTGCGGCGCGGTCGCATGACTACTTCTGGTACAGCCCCATCCTGAACGAAGAGCTCAAGGATCTGCGGGGCGAATTCCTGGTGATGCCGCAGACCCTGGATGAGGTGAAGCATGTGGCCTCTCTTGTGGCGCGCCACCGGGTGCCGCTGACCCTGCGGGGGGGCGGAACCGGGAACTACGGCCAGTGCGTGCCGCTGCAAGGTGGCGTGATCATGGACCTGACACGCCTCGACAAGGTGATCGAAATCAAGCCGGGCCATGTCACCGTGCAGGCAGGGGCCCGCATCTCGCGGCTGGACGATGCGGTGCGTGAAACCGGGCAAGAGCTGCTGATGTACCCCTCGACCCGGCAAATGGCGACGATCGGCGGCTTTCTTGCCGGTGGATCCGGCGGCATCGGATCCTTGCGGCACGGCATGTTGCGCGACCCCGGCAACGTCACTTACGTCAAGGTCGTTACGGTCGAACCCGAACCCCAGGTCATCGAACTGCACGGCGACGAGATCCAGAAAGTGCAACACGCCTATGGCACCAACGGCATCGTCGTCGAAATCGGGCTGGCCCTGACGCAGGCGACTGACTGGGTCCATACCGCCGCCCTCTTTGACGGGTACGACAAGGCCCTTGAATTTGCCACGAAGGCTCAGAGCGACGGGTTCGATTGCTACCTGCTGACCGCCGTCGAGCGTCGGTTTGCGCCCTACTACAAGAAATTCGGGGATCTCTTTCCCGATGACCGCGACGCTATCTTTGCCATGGTTGCGCCCGGGGAAATGGAGCGGTTCCAGACCGAGGCAGAGCGCATGGGCGGGCGCATTTCCTTTGCCATGACCAAGCCCGAGATCGGCAAGGCCGGGCTGCAACCGGCCTATGAATGCGGCTGGAACCACACCACCCTGCAGGCGCTCAAGGTCGACAAGGGCTGGACCTACCTGCAGGTCGCCTATCCGCGCCCCTTCGATCCGAAGCTGGTGATGCGACAGATGGCGCGCTACGGCGACGAGCTGTTCTGGCACCACGAGCTGGCGCGCATGGACGGCGAGATCCAGATCTTTGCCCTGCCTCTGGTCCGTTATCGCGGCAAGGAAGAGACCTATGAGCTGATCCGGGAACTAGAGGAGGTCGACGGCTGCACGATCTTCGACCCGCATGTCGTGACCATCGAGGACGGCGGCATGAAAGAGATCGACGACACGCAGATCGCCTTCAAGAAACTGGCCGATCCCTACGGCCTGATGAACCCGGGCAAGACACGCGGCTGGAGCGCCGACATGGCGCGCGCCGACTGACAGGACCAACAAGGAGGAAGACCATGAAAACGGTAAAAACGGCTCTTGGGGCCCTATGCGGTCTCCTGGCGGCCGGGGCCGCCTGGGCGGACGACAAGGTGGTGTTCGGCACCAACTGGCTGGCACAAGGTGGGCACGGTGGCTTCTACCAGGCCCTGGCCGACGGCACCTATGAGAAATACGGGCTCGACGTCGAGATCCGCCCGGGCGGCCCGCAGGTCAACAACCGCCCGATGCTGTCCGCCGGTCGGCTGGACTTCCTGATGGCGGGCAACCTGCTGCTGTCGTTCGACAACGTGCGCAACGGCATTCCGACAACCGTTGTCGCGGCCTTCTTCCAGAACGACCCGCAGGCACTGATGACCCATGCCGGGCAATACAAGGATTTCGCCGCGCTTGCCTCTGCGCCGACGGTTCTGGTTTCCAAGGACGGCCAGTTCAGTTTCTGGCAGTGGCTGGTTGACGAGCATGGTTTCCGGGACGAGCAACTGCGCCCCTATGGCTTCAACCTCGCTCAGTTCCTGAATGACGAGACCATGGTGCAGCAGGCCTACGGGACGGCCGAGCCGATCTATGCCGCCGATCAGGGCGCCGATGTCGACACCTTCCTTCTGGCAGAGCACGGCTGGAGCACCTATGCGGCAACCATCGAGACCCGCCAGCAGCTGATCGAGGAGAACCCCGACCTCGTGCAGCGTTTCCTCGATGCCTCGATCGAGGGCTGGTACAATTTCCTCTACGGCGATCGCAGCGCCGCCTATGACGCCATCATCGCGGCCAACCCGGAAATGACCGTCGAAAAGCTGGACAAGGAACTGGCCCAGTTCGACCAGCTGGGCATTATCGATGTCGACCAGGCCCTGAGCCTCGGGATCGGTGCGCTGGACGATGAACGGATCCGGGCCTTTCATGATCTCGCCGTCGAGGCGAAGATCATCGAGGCCGGTGTCGTCGACCTGTCCAAGGTGGCCGATACGCGCTTCGTCAACAAGGGTCACGGGCTCGACATCAAGTCCGCCCTGACCGGAAACTGACCGGCCCCGAGGAGCGCGGCCCATGCGGACACCAGTTGCCTTTACCCGCCCGCGCGCGGAAAGCTCTGGCGCCGCGCTTCTCGGCACGGCCTGCGACGCGCGGGGCGGCGATGGGTGCGACCCTCGTGTGGGTGACCCGTACCGCAGAGGGATCGAACCGGCGCTTGCGCCGAACCACCCGGCAAGGACCCCCGGGCCGCCGGCGCGCCCCGGGGGCTGCCCGGAGCGGCCTGTCGCATATCGCCGCCAAAGCGAAAGCGGCCACGCGGGCGTTTGCGTAAGATCCGTCGGTTCACGGTCGGCGCCCCCCGGGTTCCGCCTGGCCTTGGCCGCGCATCATGCGCGTTCCGAACAGATCGGCGAGGCTGCCTGGGATCCGAATGTTGCTCGATTGCAGGGACGAGGTAACCTGCTTTCAATATGGAGAATATGCGCCACAGCTCCAAATCTGACCGGAAGGCTTGTCCGGGTCAGGTCGAACGAAAACCCGCGCGCATCCGAGGCGCGCAAACCGAGGCAAAGCAAATGAACCCCGCACGAAAAAAACGCAGGCTGATACGCGATGCCATTCGCGACGCGGCCCTTCGGGAATTTGCGCGCAACGGTCTGGCCGGCACGTCCACCCAGGCAATCGCCGATGCCGCAGGCATATCCAAGGCGCAACTGCATTACTATATTTCCAGCAAGGAAGACCTTTACCAGGAGGCCCTGGGATACATTCTTTCCGAATGGCGCGAGATCTTCTTTCTTTCCTCCAGCCGCGACGATCCTGAAACGGCGATCCGCACCTATATCGAACGCAAGATCAGGCATGGGCTGGAACACCCCGACAGTCTGCGGCTCTTTGCCAAGGAAATGGCGCGCGGTGCCCCGGAAATGGGCGAGCACTGGCCCGGCCTGCAGGCCGCCGTCGACGAGGCATCGGCGGTTATTCAGGTCTGGATAGACGACGGAAAGATCGCCGCTGTCGACCCCTTGCTGTTCCAGATCAATATGTGGGCGGTGACGCAGCATTACGCCGAATACGAGGCGCAGACACGCACGCTGATGAAGGCTGGGCCGAATGGCCCGCTCGACGCCGACCGCATTGTCGATGAAGCCATCCAATTGTTCCTGACCCGCTGTGGTCTTGCCCAACCCGGAGAAAAAGAATGAAAGCACTTATCCCAGCAAGCCTGCCGCGGCCTTTCGGAGCCTATTCGCACGGGGCCGCCGAGGCGGGTTTGATCGTGACCTCCGGGCAATTGGCGCTGGCCAAGGACGGCAGCATTCCGACGGATGTGCGCGCACAGGCAGAGCTTTGTTTCGACTATATCGATGCGATCCTCGCCGAAGCCGGCGGCGACGTATCCAATGTTCTGCGGTTCTCGGCATTTGTGACACGGCGCGAGGATATGGCGGCCTACATGGAGGCACGCGATGCCCGGGTCGCGCATCTGACCGCCAAGCCGGCCTCGACACTGGTGATCGTCAGCGGCTTCACCCGGCCCGAGTTCCTGGTCGAGGTCGAAGCTCTGGCGTATCTTCCGGGCAAGTCGGGCTGAAGAGGCCCGGACAGGCAAGAGCCGACCTTCGCCGGTCCCGGTGGCCCGCGCCGGGTTGCTTCTGCCATCACCGGCCTGACCCTGTTGGCCGTCGCAGGCAACGACACCATCCAAGGCATCAAGACGGATGAGGCGACACCAAGGCCTGACCGGCTCGCCAGCCCTGGGCTTCCGGGGATTGGCCGGGTCGTCAGTCCGCCTGCCGCTGTCGATCGCAGCCTTGTCCGGCGGGAACAGCCGCCGGGCAGGGCGCCGCTCAGGTCTTGTGCGGGAATGGCGCCAGTTGGCCCTATACCGCGACCCGGGTCAGCTCGTCGCGCCATGTCCGTTCTCCTCGAATTCCGGGAGATAGAGGATTGGTCGCAACCAGGATTAAAACGTGCCCGTGTGCAAAAATTAAATCCCATAATGAACGTTATGTTAAGTATGTAGGGACTCCGGCGGGATCGAAGGTGCCGAAGACCGGCCGCCGGTGCGGCCCGAGGGTCCGTCCGTGACGGTCAGGTGGCGCGCACCTTGTCGAGACGGGCGAAGAACAGCCCTGCCACAAGGATGAAGCCCCCAAGGATCGCGGTCTGCCAGCTGCTGGGGATCCCGACGAGGATCAGCACGTTGCTGACCAGTGTGATCAGCAGCACGCCCAGCAAGGTGCCCTGCACGCTGCCCGAGCCGCCGGTGATGCGGGCACCGCCCAGCACAACGGCGGCGATCACCGGCAGCTCGCTTCCGGCAAGGTCGAAGGGGTTGGCCAGCCGGTTCGCGGTGACGTGGATCACGCCCGCCAGACCCGCCAGAAGCCCGGCGAAGGCAAAGGCGAAGACGCGCACCCGGCCAACCCTGTAGCCCAGCCGCGCGGCGATGTCCGGTTTGCCGCCCACGGCAAAGATCGCCCGGCCGATCATGGTGAAGTTCAGCATCCACCAGGTGACCAGCGCCGCCGCCACCAGCACGAGGAAATAGGCCGGAAGCTCGACCGCCAGCCCGCGCTCGGTGGTGACCGAGATCAGCGTCAGCCGTCCGAACCCGTCCATCGCGGCGGGAATGTTCATGAACAGCGCCGTGCCGACAAAGGTCAGCAGGAAGCCGCGAAAGGCGTATTGCGTGCCGATGGTGACGATCAGCGCAGGCGCCTTCAGCGCGTTGACCAGAAGCCCGTTGATCGCCCCCAGCCCCGCGCCTGCCAGCGCCGCCAGCGCCAGAATGGGCGCCATGCCGAGATCCGGCGCGACATTCACCACGAACAGCGTCAGCGTGTACATCACCAGCGCCGCGACGGCGGTGAAGGACACGTCCAGCCCGCCCGAGGCCAGAACCACCAGCACCCCCAGCGCGAACAGCCCCCGCACCACCGAGGCGCGCAGGATGTCGAACAAATTGGCCAGCTGCCAGAAGTCGGTGTTGATCGCGCCCACCACAAGGCAGGTCAGCACGATCAGCGCCAGCGGAAACACCGTCGGGTGCTGCGCAGACCAGGTCCAGAAGCGGCGGCCAGCGGAAAGCGGGGCGGCGGATTGTGTCACGTCGGGGGACTCGGTGCGTGTCATGGTCATGGTCTGCTGTCCTTACGCCGCATCCAGCGCCTGCGCGCCCGCGATGGCCGTGTAAAGCCTGTCTTCGTCGATGTCTTCGGCCTCGAAGGTGTCGTGGATGCGCCCGTTCCGCATCACCGCGATGCGGTCGCAGTTCTGCAAGAGCTCCGGCAGGTCGTCCGAGACGATGACAATGCCCATGCCCGCCTCGGCCTGGGCCTGAATGATGCGGAAGATGGTGTCCTTGGAGCCCACATCGACCCCCACGGTCGGCCCGTGCAGGATCAGCAAGCGCGGCTCGGTCGCCAGCCAGCGCCCGATCAGGACCCGTTGCTGGTTGCCGCCCGACAGCGACGAAACCGGCGCGTCCACGTCGCTGGCGACGATCCTGAGATCCTGCAGCACCTGCTGCGCCCGCGCCCGGGCGCGGCGCCGGTCCACAAGGCCAAACGCGCCCCTGAGCCTGTCCAGGATCGACATGGTGATGTTCTCGGAAATCGGCTTTTCGAGGAACAGCCCCTCTGTCAGCCGGTCCTCGGGCACATAGGCGACCCCCGCCGCAATGGCGCGGTGCGGGGCCGACAGGTCCATCGGCGCGCCCTCCAGCATGGCCGTGCCGGTGTCGGGTCGCGCCAGCCCGGCCAGCGACAGGGCCAGTTCGTTGCGCCCCGAATCCGCCAGCCCGGTCAGGCCGAGGATCTCACCCGGCGCGACGCTCAGCGACAGGTCACTGTAGTGCCCTGCAAGGCTCAGCCCGTCGACCTGCAGGAGCGGTGGCGCCCCCTGCGGCAGCGCGGCGGCGCGATAACGCCCCTGTTCCAGCTCGCGGCCCGTCATCCAGCGACCGATCTCGGCGTTGCTGGCCCGGCCCACGTCGACGGTCTGCACCAGTTCGCCATCGCGCATCACCAGCCCCGTGCCCCCCATCTCGCGCGCCTCGTCCAGCTTGTGGGTGACGAAAAGCACCGCGGCGCCATTCTGCTGCAGGCGGCGCACGGTGCGGATCAGCGTGTCGACTTCGCGCCGGGTCAGAGAGGTGGTCGGCTCGTCCATGATGACCAGCCCCGCCTCGCCCGCAACGGCGCGGGCGATCGCCACGCGCTGGCGCAGCGCGATAGGCAGCGTGTCGATGGGCCGGTTCAGGAAGGCGCGGTCGGTGGGCAGGCCGACGGTCTCCAGCGCGCGCCGCGCAGTCTGGGTGACGCGGCCCCGGTCGAGCCTGCGGAACAGCCCGCCATGCCCTTCGACCAGCTGCTCGGACAGTCCGATGTTCTCGGTCACCGTCAGGTTCGGCAGCAGCGACAGATCCTGATAGACGGTCTCGATCCCCGCATCCAGCGCCTGGATCGGGTCCAGCCCGGTCATGTCGCGCCCCTCGACGATGACCTGCCCCGAGGTGGCGGGCTGCGCCCCCGAGATGATCTTGATCAGCGTGGACTTGCCGCAGCCGTTCTCGCCCAGCAGGTGGTAGAACTTGCCGCGCTCGATGCTCAGGCTGACCCCCTTCAGCGCGTGCACGCCGTCGTAGCGTTTATGCAGCGCGCGGGTTTCCAGAAAGGGATCGGGCATGGCTGTGCTCCTGTCGGGGCGGTTGCGCGGGCGCAGGGCCGCAAAAGGACAGGGACGCGCCGCGCCCCTGCCCCGGTTCTGGCGGTCGGATCAGAACGGGAAGTCGGACCAGTTGTCCGCCGTCACGTCGACCCAGGCCTGGCCGCGGACGATCTTGCCCTCACCCGGCCCGTCGCTGACGGTCACATTGGTGTATCCCGGCACGCCAAGGTCGTCGCCGGTGGCGATTTCTTCGCCGTTCAGCACCTTGTGGGCGAGGATGTTCATGACATAGCCCGCATCCTTCGGATCCCAGAAGGCGATGCCGTCCACCGCGCCGCTTTCCAGATAGGCCGAGCTGTCCTTGGGCAGGCCAAGGCCGTAGACGCAGGTTTCCTCCTCGAGCCCGGCTTCCTCGACCGCGCGGCCAATACCGATCACGTCGATGGCCGAGCCGCCCTGAAAGCCCTTGATGTCGGGATGGCTGCGCAGGATTTCCTTGGCCAGCTCATAGGCGCGGTTGGCGTCGTTGAAGCTTTCGTTCTTGGGCGAGACAAGCTCCATCTCGGGGAATTGCGCCATGTAGTCCGCGCCGCCGTCGGCCCATTGCACATGGGTCAGAGAGCCGAGCGAGCCGACGAAAGAGGTCCACTTGCCCGACTGGCCCATGCACTCGGCGATGTCTTCGGCGAAATGCGCGCCGAATTCGGCGTTGTCGAAGGCTTCGAGGTCAAGCTGGGTGTTCATCATGTTGTCGGCCTCGTGGGTGATCACGGTGATCCCCCGCTGCTGCGCCCGGCGCAGCACGCCTTCCAGCGTCGAGGGATCCATCGGCACGATGGCCAGCGCGTCGACGCCCTGCGCGATGAGATCCTGCACGATGGCCGCCTGCTGCGCCGCATCGGCGCGGCCCGGTCCGACCTGACGGGCCGCGATGCCGTCGATCTCTGCGTCGTAGGCCTTCACGCCCTCTTCCATGCGGGTGAACCAGTTCTCGCCCGTGACCTTGACCACGGTGACGATTTCCTTGTCCTGCGCCTGAGCGGCGCCCGCAAGGCCCAGCATCGCCATGGATGCGGCCAGCGCGGTCAGGGTGGGCTTGTTGAAATGCATTGTCTTTCTCCTCCGGTCATCCCGTTTGCCCCAAGGCGTTGCCGGTGCCGTGCGTCGGGGCCGCGCACGCCGGAATCCGGTTCAGTGACCCTTGTCAGGCGGCTGCGGCGGGGTGTCGGCGTCTCAGGGCGCCGGTGTAGCGCGCCCAGTCGAGCCGCGCGTTGGCAAGGAAGGCCAGCAGCAGCAGCCCCCAGGCGCAGTCGCGGAAGAAGTTCGAGATCTGCATGAAGTTGAACAGGCTCGACAGGATCTGCAGCGCGATGGCCGAGAGCAGGACGCAGACCACCCGCCCGTAGCCGCCCTCGGGGCGCACCCCCGCCATGACGGCGATCAGGATGGCGACCAGCACGTAAGAGCTGCCATAGTCCCATTTGATCGAGGAGGTGCGCGCCGCGATGACGATCCCCGCGACCGAGGCCAGCACCCCGGCCAGAAGATAGGTGCGAAACAGCATCGAAGGCACCCGCACCCCGGCGAAACGCGCCGCCTTGGGGTTCGACCCCATCAGGAACAGGTGGATGCCGAAGCGCGAGAACCGCAGCAGCGCCGCCAGCGCCAGCGCGATGACGATCAGGATCGCGAAGGTCCGGGGCACGCCCATGTAGGGCATGTTGCCGAAGTCGTCGATCACCGGCACATAGCCCAGTTGCAGCGCCGAGCCGCCGGTCAGCCCCACCGCGACCCCGGTGAACAGAAGCTGCGTGCCCAGCGTGGCGATGATCGGCGTCATGCCCGCGAACCCGATGAGCGCGCCGTTCAGCGCCCCGCCCGCCACGCCGGTCAGCAGCGCGACCCCCGCGAACATCGCGAAGAAAGCCACCGGCGCGGCGCTTGCGTCGAAGGCGGCGGAGGTCGCCAGGTAGGCGACCACGCCCGACAGGTTCGCCAGGGCGATGCCCGACAGGTCGATGCCGCCATTGCCCGAGACCATCGCCAGCATCACGCCAAGCGCGAGCAGCGCCAGTTCCGGGACCTGCGTGCCCATGGACTGGAAATTGTAGAGGGACATGAACCGCTCGCCCACCAGCGCCATCGCCGCGACCACGATGGCGGCGTTGATCCCGACAAGGAACACGAGCTGCGGGTCCAGCCGTCTGGATTTCATGACATTCCTCCCACTGAGGCCGGGGCTTTCAGGGCCGCCGGGCCTCCTGACCCCGAAAGAAGCGCGCATCGCTACTTTTGTCAACGGCAATCTTTGTTTTGTAAAATTCACTGCGGGATTTCGGTTGACAGCCGCCACATGTCTCGGAAATGAAAGGAAGACGGTGGCGGCCCCTTTGCATGGGCTCTCGCCGGAACCGCGCCCATCCGGGGCGCGACAGGAGGAGCCTTCATGCAAAGACTGTTCAACGACCCTGACGATATCGTGGATGAAACCGTCTCCGGCTTTGTCCGGGCGCATGCCGATCTGGTCAGCCTGTCGTCCGCGAATCCCCGCGTCGTTCTGGCGCGCGGCTGTGGCGAAACCGGCCGCGTCGGTGTGGTGACCGGCGGCGGGTCGGGGCACGAACCGGCTTTCGTGGGCTACGCCGGACCCGGCATGGTGGACGCGGTCGCCGTGGGCGAGCTGTTCTCGTCCCCCACCGCCAAGGCCTTTCTAGAGGCGATGCGCGCCGCCGATGGCGGCGCGGGCGTGGCGGTGCTTTATGGCAATTACGCCGGCGACAACATGAACGTGAAGATGGCCGCCCGCATGGCCGCCAAGGAGGGCATCGCGGTGCGCACCGTCGTCGCCAACGACGACGTCTGCTCTGCCCCCGCCGAGGAGCGCGCCAAGCGGCGTGGCGTCGCGGGCGAGATCCTGATGTGGAAGGTCGGCGGCGCCAAGGCCGCCACCGGCGCCAGCCTGGCCGAGGTGCAGGCCACCGCGCAGAAGGCCATCGACGCGACGCGGTCGGTCGGGGTCGGTCTGGCGCCCTGCACCCTGCCCGCCAATGGCAAACCCAATTTCGACATTCCCGCCGGCAAGATGGAGGTCGGCATCGGCCACCATGGCGAGCCGGGCACCGAGGTCGCGGATCTTGAATCCGCCGACGCGATGGCCGACCGGATGCTGCAGATCGTGCTGGACGACCACGATCTGGCCAGCGGCGACCGCGTCTGCGTGCTGCTTTCGGGCCTGGGCGCCACCCCGATCAACGAGCTTTACGTGGTCTACGACCGCATCGCCAGGGGGCTGGAGGACAAGGGTATCTCGATCCACCGGCCCTTCGTGGGCAACTATTTTACCTCGCTGGACATGATGGGCGTGACCCTGACCGTGATGAAGCTAGACGACGAACTGGCGGCGCTGATCGACGCGCCCGCCACCGCCCCCGGCATGACTGTGTAGGGCTGAGGAGGACCGCAAATGGCAAGTTTCGAAAACGCAGGATCGGGCGCGATGGTGCGCCGGGTGGCCGCGGCGGTGGTCGAGAACCGCGCCTGGCTGTCCGAGATCGACGGCAAGATCGGCGATGGCGACCACGGCAACAACATGGCCAAGGGTTTTGGCCGCGCCGCAGAGCGCATTGACGATGCCGACACGCTGGACGCCGCCTTTGCCACCCTCACCGATGTGCTGATGGGGGAGATCGGCGGCTCCATGGGGCCGCTCTACGGCATGTTCTTTTCCGACATGGCGGATGTGGTCGTGGGCAAAGATCGCATCGACGCGCCCACCTTCGCCGCCATGCTGGCCGCCGGGGCCGAGGGGGTCATGGCCATCGGCGAGGCGAAACCCGGCGACAAATGCCTGCTCGACGCGCTGTGCCCCGCCGTCCGCGCCGCCGAAGAGACCGCGCCGCAAGGCTTTCCCGCGACGCTGAGCGCAGTCCGCGCCGCTGCCGAACAGGGCCGCGATGCCACCCGCGACATGATCGCCAAGATCGGTCGCGCCAGCCGCCTGGGCGAGCGGTCGCGCGGGGTGCAGGACGCGGGCGCGACCTCTTGCGCGCTGATCCTCGTCACCCTCGCCAACGAGATCGAGGCGCGGCTGGGCTGAACGCCGGGCCGCCCCGGGGGCGTCGGGGGGCGGAATGCGCAAAGACGCGTCACCAGATTGCAAACTCCTGCGCCCGGCGTCACTCTGGCCGGTGGACGCGGAGGAGCATGGATGACCGAAGACCTCGACCGCGCGGCGCTGGCCGCGTTCCTGAAACGCGCGGCGCAAAAGCTCGAATCCCGAAGGATCGAGCTGTCGGCGCTGGATGGGGAAGTCGGCGATGGCGATCACGGCGCGTCGATGGCCGACGGCTTCTCGGCGGCGGCCGCCGGGTTTGCCTCTGACGGCGAGGATCTGCCCGGCGCCCTGCGCGCGGCGGGGCAGCGCTTTCTCAGCGCGGTGGGCGCGACGGTGGGGCCGCTCTATGCCACCGCCTTTCTGGAAGCCGCCGCGCGCAGCGGACCCGACAGCATCGGCGCGGGCGGGCTGATCGCGGCCTTTCACGACGGCATCGCCCGGCGCGGCAAGGCGCAGCCGGGCGACTGCACCATGCTGGACGTCTGGGCCCCGGCGGCGCGCAGCGCCGCGGGCGGCGACATGGCGGGCGTGCTGGCTGCCGCGACAACCGGGCTGGAGGCGACACGCGCGATGATCGCCGTCCGGGGCCGCGCCGCCCGGCTGGGCAGCCGCACCCTGGGCCGCATCGACCCCGGCGCCAGCTCGGCGCTGGTGGTGCTTGAGGCGCTGGCCGAAACCCTGCCTCAGCGGAAGGACCGGGCATGAAGGAAGGCCGCGCCAAACGGTCCGCGACAGCCGACGGCACCCGCCGCCCGCCGCTGAAGTTCGGCGAGGATCCGGTGCTCTGGGCCGCATGGCTCTACTACGAAGAGGGCATGACCCAAAGCGACATCGCCGCCACCATGGGCCTGTCGCGACCGACCGTCATCACCTACCTGTCAGAGGCGCGCGAGCGCGGCATCGTCAATATCTCGATTGCCGTGGACCGGCTGCGCAGCCTCTCGCTGGCGCAGCAGATGGTCGATCATTTCGGCCTGCGCGACTGCCTCGTGGTGCCCACGACGGGCGGTCAGCGCAGCCTGATCGACCGGCTGGGCGACGCCGGGGCGCGGACGCTGGGCTGGCACCTGCGCCCGGCGCAGACCGTCGGCATCGGCTGGGGGCGCACGATGCTGGCGGTGGCCGCCGCGGTGAAACCGCAGGCTCTGCCCGATCTGCGCGTGGTGCAGGCGACGGGCGGCACCACCGCCGCCATCCCCTACACCCCCGAGGCGGTCGCCGCCCGCCTGTCCGAGGCGCTGTCGGCGCAGGTTGTGCCGCTGTCGGCGCCCTGCATCGTGTCGCACCCGCAGGTGCGCGACCTGCTGCTGCAAGAGCCGGTCCTGGGCGAACAGATGCAGGCGCTGTCCGAACTGGATACGATCCTGCTTGGCGTGTCCTCGCTGCGCCCGAATTCGACCATCCACACCAGCGGCTTCTTCTCGAACGCGCTGGAACAGCACGACCATTACTGCGACGCGGTCGGATCGCTGCTGGGGCGGTTCATCGACGCCAGCGGCAGGCCGGTGATCGGTCCGCTTGACGAGCGCACCATCGGGCTGGCGCTGGAGCAGCTGCGACAGGTGCGCACCCGGATCGGCGTATCCGGGGGCTTCGACAAGGTTCCGGCCCTGCTGGCGGCGCTGCGCGGCGGTTACATCAACGTGCTGGTGACCGACGCCGACACCGCCGAGGGCATCCTGCGCGCCGACGGCGCGCCGGTGCTGCGCCAAAGCCTGTCGCGCCGCCCGCCGTCACCCGCGCCCGCCGAGACCGCGCCGCCGGGCGAAACCTCCCGCGCCCCGGTCAAGAAGTTCCTCAACGATCCCCGATCCGCGGTGGACGAGGCGATGGAGGGTCTGCTGAGGGCCCATCCCCACCACATCGCCGCAATCGAGGGTTCCTGCCGGGCGATCCGCCGGGCGACCCCGGCCCGCACCGGGAAGGTCGGGCTGGTGATCGGCGGCGGCGCGGGCCATGAGCCGCTGTTTCTGGGCTATGTCGGACCGGGGCTCGCCGATGCGGTGGCGGTGGGCAATATCTTTGCCGCCCCGCCCCCCGACCGGATCCTGGCCTGCTGCCGCGCGGCCTCGACCGGCGCGGGCGTGCTGCATGTCTTCGGCAATTACTCGGGCGACGTCATGAACTTCGAGATGGCCGGGGAACTGGCCGCCGCCGAGGGCATCGAGGTGCGCACCATCGTGACCACCGACGATATTGCCTATTCCCCCGCCTCGGACCGCGACGGGCGGCGCGGCACCGCCGGCAACGTCTTCATCTTCAAGATCGCCGGGGCCGCCTGCGACCGGATGCTGCCGCTGGAGGATTGCGAGCGTCTGGTTCAGAAGGCCAATGCCGCCACCTTTACCATGAGCGTCGGGCTGACCGCCGGGTCGCTGCCCGAAACCCGCCGCCCCTCGTTCGAGCTTGGCGAGGGCGAGATCGAGATCGGCGTGGGCATCCACGGCGAGCCGGGCGTGCAGCGCGGCCCGATGATGGCCGCAGACGACATCGCGGACCGCATCATGGACGGGCTGATCGCCGAGGCGCAACTGGGGCCGGGCAGCCGCATCGGGCTTCTGGTCAACGGGCTGGGCGGCACGCCGATGATGGAGCTGGGCATCCTCAACCGCCGCGTTCACCAGCGGCTGGCCGCCCGCGGGGTCGAGATCCTGCGCACATGGGTCGGGCCCTATTGCACCTCGCTCGACATGAACGGGGCTTCGATCACCGTGATCGTGCTTGACGAACAGCTCGAAGAGCTGCTGCTTGCCCCCTGCGACGGCTTTGCCCTGCGCGTCGGCTGAACCCTCGGGCGCCCCGTTGAAGGGCGCCCCGGCCGGGGCAGAGACACCAGCGGTGCAGGGACGGCGGCGCCCTTTTCCGGGGCCGTAGTCTGGCGTCGGCTGGGGCCGGTGCTACAGCGTGAAGGCCGCCACGAAGGCCTCGACGGCGGCGTCGCTGTCACCCGCCGCGTAGGCCTCCATCCCCACCGCGCCGGTATAGCCCATGTCGCGCAGGGCGCGGGCGACACCGACGTAGTTGATCTCTCCGGTGCCGGGCTCGCAGCGGCCCGGGTTGTCGGCGACCTGCACCTCGCCGATCCACGGCAGGCAGGCCCTGCACCAGCGGATCAGGTCGCCCTCGCCGATCTGCGTGTGGTAGAGGTCGAGGTTGATCCGCAACTGCGGACGGTTCACCGCAGACACCAGGGACAGCACCTCGGCGGTCGCGCCGAAGGGGCAGCCGGGATGATCCCGCGGGTTCAGGTTCTCCAGCGAGTAGACCACGCCCAGCTCTTCGGCCATGTCGCAGAGCCGGTGCAGCGTATCGCGCGCGCGCAGGGCCATCCCCGGTGAAAAGGTGCCGTGCTGCGGGATCGGAATGCCGCCCTCGCCCAGCCCGGTACCGTGCAGGTTCAGCCGGTCGACCCCCAGCCGCTTGCCCACCTCGGCGGTTTCGCGCGCCGAGGCCAGCAGCCTGTCGGCGCCCTCGGGATCGGTCAGGCGCCCGGTCAGGTAGCCGTTCATGATGGTGTAGTTGGCGCCGACCCTTTCGAGCCTTGTCAGGTCGTGGTCGGGCCAGTTCCACAGGCCGACGCCAAGACCGCGTTCGGTCAGCCGGGCGGCGCGCCAGTCGATGGGCCGGTCGCGCCAGAGCATCTCGGCGCAGGCGGCAAGCTGGAAGGGCATGGTGGTCTCCTTCGGGCGCGGCGGCCCTTTAGCGCATCAGGTGTTCGACGGGCGGCGCGGCAACGAAGCGCCATTTGCGCAGCGGTCCGGCCATGACATTCAGGTAATACATCTCGAACCCGTGCGGTGCGCCGCAGGGATGATGGCCGCGCGGCACGCAGACCACGTCGCCATCGTGCACGGCCATCGTCTCGTTCAACTGCAGGTCGTCGGTATAGACGCGCTGGATGCCGAAGCCGTCAGACGGGTTGAGCCGGTGATAATAGGTCTCTTCGAGGTAGGTGATGCGCGGAAAATCGTCTTCGTCATGGCGGTGGCTGGGGTAGGAGGACCAGTTGCCCGCCGGGGTGAAGACCTCTGTCACCAGCAGTGCATCGCAGTAGTCCTCGGCCTCCATGGCGATGTTGTTGATGTGGCGGGTGTTCGATCCCTCGCCGCGCTGGGTCAGGGTGATGCCCTCGGGGCCGATGCGGCGGGCCGGATGCCCGCCCTGCCCCGGCGCTTTGCAGACGGCAATGACGCAATCGGTGGTGGCCGTGGCGGACCAGTCCGAGCCGTCGGGCAGGTAGAGGCAATGCGGCGGCGTCTTCTCGAAGACGTTCATGCGGTCGCCCAGCTCGCCCCAGTCCTGACCGGCACCCTGCAGGGCGGCCTTGCCCTCGACCATGACGAGGATCACCTCGTCGGTGCCGGTGATGTCCGACACGGTCTCTCCGGCGCGCAGGCGCCAGAGGTCGAAACCCACGTAGCGCCAGCCCGCGCTTTCCGGCGTGATTTGGTGGACCTTGCCGTGGGTGCCGAAGGGGCGTTTGAGAAGATCGGGCATGGGGGTCTCCTTCAGATCAGGCCGGTCTCGGCGGCCTGGCGTTTCAGGGTGGCAAGGCCAAGCGTCTGGTAAAGCAGCGGATTGCGCTGCTCCGGGTCCTGCTCGGCCTCGATGACGATCCAGCCGTCATAGCGGTTTTCGGCCAGAACCTTCAGCAGCGGGGCGAAATCCACCGCGCCCTCCTGATCGCCGGGAACGGTGAAGACACCGGCGCGGACGCCGTCCATGAAGGACAGGCCCTCGGCTTCCACACGCGCGCGGATCGCGGGACGGACGTTCTTGGCGTGGAAATGGCGCACGCGGGCGACGTGTTTCCGCAGCACCGCCTCGGGGTCGCCGCCCCCGAAGAAGCAATGGCCCGCGTCGAACAGCAGCTTGGTCGCCGGGCCGGTCGCCGCCATGAAGGCGTCGATGTCCTCGGGCGATTGCACGACCGTGCCCATGTGGTGGTGATAGACCAGCGCGATGCCCTGATCGGCGCAGTATTGCGCGATCTCTTCGACCTTCGCGCCGAAGTCCCGCATCCCGGCATCGCCCAGCACCGGGCGGTCGGACAGCGGCCTGTCCTGCCCCTGCACCGAGTTCGAGGTCTCGCAGGCGATGCAGACCGTGCAGCCGTTGTGCTTCAGCCGGTCCAGATGCGGCTGGATGGCGGCCTTCTCTGCCTCGACCGAATGCGCGAGCAGGTTCAGCGAGTGCCAGCCGGAAATGAAGGCCAGCCCCGCCTCTTCCATCATCAGCCGCAACTCTTCGGGGTCGGCGGGCCAGCGGTGGCCGTTCTCGATCCCGTCAAAGCCGATCTGGCGCCCGGCCTCGTCAAGGATGCGCGCGGTCGGGATATGCGCGCCAAGGCTCTGGTCGTCGTCATTGGCCCAGGCGATGGGGTTGGTGCCGAAACGGATCATATTGGTCTCCTGCTCAGCGGCTTCAGTTCACCAGCCGCTGGCGCTGCTTGTTGTCGAGATAGGTGGCATAGGCCTTGGACAGCGTGTCGGTGGAGCCGACCTCGGGCACGGCCACGTCCCACCAGTGACCGGCCTCGCCGAAACCGGGCCCCTCGTGCGGCGTCGTCTCGATGACGATCACCGTGGGAATGTCGCGCCCGCGCGCCTCTGCGATGCGGGTTTCCAGATCCGCGATGTTGCCCGCCTTGACCGCATGGGCGCCCATTGACGCGGCATGGGCCACGTAGTCGATCTGCGGCTGCTGCTCGACGTTGCTGTCGGCGTAGAGGTTGTTGAAGGGCGCGCCGCCGCAGCCCTGTTGCAGGCGGTTGATGCAGCCGTAGCCCCGGTTGTCGGTCAGCACGACGGTGAAGGGCACCCGGCGCATCACGGCGGTCGCCAGTTCCGAGTTCGCCATCATGTAGCTGCCGTCGCCGACGAAACAGATCACCTCGCGCGCGGGCAGGGCCAGTTTGACGCCCATGGCGCCCGCGATCTCGTAGCCCATGCAGCTGAAACCGTATTCCATGTGATAGCCGCCCTGAGACGGCTGCCACAGCAGTTTCAGCGCGCCGGGCATGGTGCCGGCGGCGCACATGGCCACGGCATCCTCGCCGGTGGCGCGCTGCACGGCGCCGATCACCTCGGCATCGGTTGGCAGGTCGCCCGCCGCGCGCTGGCGGTCACGGCAATGATGCGTCACGGCATCCAGCCAGGCGGTGCGGGCCTTGGGGTCGAAGGCCCCCGCGCGGTGGGTGCCCAGGGCGTCCGACAGCGCTTTGAGCGTCGCCCGGGCGTCGCCCATGACCGGAAGCGCGCCATGTTTGACCGCGTCATAGCCCGCCACGTTGATGGAAACGAGCCGCCGCCCGGGGTTCGAGAACAGCGTCCGGCTGCCGGTGGTGAAGTCCTGAAAGCGCGTGCCGACACCGATCACCAGATCCGCCTCTGCGGCCAGCGCATTGGCGGCGGCGGAGCCATCGACGCCGCTGGCGCCGAAGTTCATCGGGTGGCTTTGCGCCAGCGCGGACTTGCCCGCCTGCGTTTCCACCACTGGGATGCCGTGGGTCTCGGCAAAGCGCGCAAGGGTGTCCTCGGCCTGCGCGTAGATCACCCCGCCCCCGGCGACGATCACCGGCGCCTTGGCCGCCTTGATCAGCGCCACGAGGTCCGAGACCTCGCGCGGGTCGGGCTGCGGGCGGCGGATGCGCCAGACGCGACGCTCGAAGAACTCGGCGGGGTAGTCGTAAGCCTCTGTCTGGGTGTCCTGACAGAAGGCCAGCGTGACCGGCCCGCAGGTGGCCGGGTCCGTCATCGTGGCCAGCGCGCGGGGCAGCGCGGTCAGCAGGTGTTCGGGGCGGCTGATGCGGTCGAAGTAGCGCGACACGGGCCGCAGGCAGTCGTTGGCCGAGACGGTGCCGTCCTCGAAATCCTCGACCTGTTGCAGCACCGGATCGGGGCGGCGGTTGGCGAAGACGTCGCCGGGGATCAGCAGCACCGGCAGGCGGTTCACATGGGCCAGCGCGGCGGCGGTCACGAGGTTCGTGGCCCCCGGCCCGATGGATGAGGTCACCGCCATGGCCCGCCTGCGCTTCCTGGCCTTGGCATAGGCGATGGCGGTATGGGCCATGGTCTGTTCGTTCTGGCCACGCCACGTGGGGAAGTCCTGACGGGCCTTTTCCAGCGCCTCGCCCAGCCCCGCCACGTTGCCATGGCCGAAGATGCCCCAGATGCCGTCGATGAAGCGCTCGGCCCTGGCCTGCCCGCCCGCCTCGCTGCCGGGGGCCTCGTCCTCGATCATCTGCGCGGCCAGCCATTTCACCATGGCCTGCGCCCCGGTCAGCCGGATTGTGTTGCTCATCTCTTGTCCTCCTCAGACCGCGTGCTGCCGGGCCTCGGCGCGGGCCCTGTCCCAGATCTCGCACAGGCGGGAATAGCGGGCCGCCATCTGCGCCACCGCCTCGGCATTGGTCATCTCGCCCTTCAGCCAGGCCCGCGCGGCATCGCCGAAGATCGTCCGGCCCACGGCGAAACCCTTGACCAGCGGTTGCCGCGCCGCCAGCGCGAAGCTTTCCGCAAGCGCGGCCTCGGGCGCGTCGAGGCCCAGCACCACGATGCCCCGGGTGCGGGGGTCGTTGCGCTCGATGGCCTGAACCGCCTTGGCCCATGCGGCCTCGGTCCTGAAGGGTTCCAGCTTCCACCAGTCGGGGTAGACGCCCGCGTCGTAGAACTGCTGGATCAGCGTGGCGGTGGTGTCGTCATCCACCGGGCCGACCTTCGAGGGGATCACTTCCAGCAGGAATTCCAGACCGTTGCGGCGGGCGGCGGTGAAGAGGCGATGCACCCGCTCTTCCTGCAGGGCCCGCGTCGCGGCGTCGTCGTCCGGGTGGCAGAAGACCAGCAGCTTGACCACGTTCTCGCGCGCCCATTCGCGCAGGCGCCCGAAATCGGCACCGAGGTCGGGTTCGAATTCGACGGGGCGCGAGCCGGGCAGTTCCACCGGGCGCCCGATCCACAGGCCCGAGCCGCTGGCCGCATGCAGGGCCGAGCGCCCGATGCGATTGTCGCAAAGGATGCCGTACCCCGGCTGGCCGTTCTGGACCTTCAGCGCGGCCCCCAGACAGAGCTCCTTGAAGGCGGCGCCCTTGGCGGGGCTGTAGCCCTCCATCTCTTCCAGTTGCAGGCGGTGGTCGAAGGCGAAGGTCTTCACGCTGGACCAGTCGCCATGCCGGTTGGTGGCCCAATGAACCTGCTCCAGCTCGGGATCGTTGCGCAGGTCGGGGCGCTGCACGCCGCGCGCCAGAAAGAACTCCAGCTCTTCCAGCGTGGGATAGGCGGGCGTGCAACCATGGCGGCTGACGGCAAAGGCCCCGCAGGCATTGGCGTATTTCAGCGCGGTCGGCCAGTCGGCATCCCCCATCCAGCCCTTCAGCAGGCCGGAAAAGAACCCGTCGCCCGCGCCCAGCACGTTGAAGACCTCGATGGGAAAGCCCTGCCCCGCCTGCCCCTCGTCAAGGCTGTCCGGCACCGCGCCCTCGAAGGCCACCGCCCCCAGCGCGCCGCGCTTGCAGACCAGCGTCGCGGCAGAATTCTCGCGCACCCGGCGCAGGGCCGCGATTGTGTCTGTCGACCCGCCCGCGATGTGGAACTCCTCTTCGGTGCCCACGATCAGATCGAACAGATGCAGCGTCGACAGCAGCTTTGCCGTCACCGTCTCGCTTTCGACGAAACGGCTTTCGCCGTCGCCATGCCCGGCCACGCCCCAAAGGTTCGGGCGATAGTCGATGTCGAGCGCCGTGCGCAGCCCGTGCTTGCGCGCCAGCTTCAGCGCCTTGAGCACCGCCGCCTCGGTGCGCGGGTGCGACAGATGCGTGCCCGTCACCACCACGGCGCGGGCGCGCTGGATGAAGCCCTCGTCGATGTCATCCTCGCAGAGCGCCATGTCGGCACAGTTCTCCCGGTAGAAGATCAGCGGAAACTGTTCCTGATCGCGGATGCCGAGGATCACCAGCGCGGTCAGCCGCTCGGGGTCGGTCACGACGCCATCGGTGCAGACGCCCTCGCGCGCAAGCTGTTCGAGGATGAAGCGGCCCATGTGTTCGTCGCCCACGCGGGAAATCAGCGCCGTCTTCAGGCCCAGCCGCGCGCTGCCGCAGGCGATGTTGGTGGGCGAGCCGCCGATGTACTTGTCGAAGGATCCCATATCCTCCAGCCGTCCGCCGATCTGCGCGCCGTAAAGGTCCACACCCGCGCGGCCGATGGTGATGACGTCGAGATCCTTCATGTCGCTTCTCCCAGGGTGACGGGGCGCCCCTCCGAGGCCGCCATGGCGTGAATGATGCGCTCTATCGCAAGGCCCTCGGCGAAATCGGGGCCGGTGTTGGGCGCACCATCGATGGCCGCCAGCAGGTCGCGCGCCTCGATGACCTTCATTTCGTTGAAGCCGAAGTTGTGCCCGGCGCCGGGGCAGAAGGCGGCGAAATCCGGCTGCTCGGGTCCGGTCAGGTGGCGGGTGAACCCGGCCTCGCCGGTGCGGTGAAGCCAGAGCTCGTTCATGTTCTCCTGATCGAAGACCAGCGTGCCGTCAGAGCCGTGCACCTCCCATTGCAGACGACACTTGCGCCCGCGCGCCACCCGCGACGTGGCGAAGGATCCCTGCGCGCCCGAGGCGAAGCGGATCAGCGCCAGCGCGCTGTCCTCGTTCTCGACCGGCTTGGGGCCGTCGGGCGAGGGCCGCCGGGGGATGGCGATCTGCGTCATGGCGGTCAGTTCGGCCACCGGCCCCATCAGCGCGATCATCTGGCTAACGAGGTGGCAGCCAAGGTCGCCAAGCGCACCCAGCCCGCCGCCCTCACGGGTCAGCCGCCACGACCACGGCAGGGCCGGGTCGGCGGAATAATCCTCGTCATAGACACCGCGAAAGGCGCGCGGCTCTCCAATCTCGCCCGCCGCGATCAGCGCGCGGGCCGCCTGAAAGGCGGGGCTGCGGCGGTAGTTGTAACCCAGCATGGTCACCTGCCCGGGCCGGGCGGCGGAGAGTGCGGCCATGGCCTTGGCATCCTCCAGCGTCAGCGCCATGGGCTTTTCCAGCCAGACGTGCTTGCCCGCCGCCAGCGCCGCTTCGGCCATCGGGCGGTGCAGCCCGTTCGGCGTGGTGATCGAGACGATGTCCACCGCCGGATCAGCCACCGCCGCCTGCCAGTCGGTCGTTGCCCGCCGGAAGCCGAAGGCCGCCGCATGGGTCCGGGCCGAGGCGTCGGTCACGTCGCACAGCACCTCCAGCCGGGGGCGCGGCATGCCGAAGACGGTGGCCACGTTGTTCCACGCCATCGCGTGGCATTTGCCCATGAAGCCCGTGCCGATCAGGGCGACGCCGGGCGCTTTGTCGGTCTCAGACATGGCCAACTTTCCAGATAAGAAGTCGTGGCGGGCGGCGCCGGGGCCGCCCCGCCCTCAGATCGTGCCGCCCAGCGAGCCTTCCAGCTGCGCCATTTCCTGCCCGCCGGCCATGAGGTCCTGAAGCTCGGCGGCCTCGATCTCTCCGCGCACGGCGGTGCCGAGGGTCTGGCCCCGGTTCAGCACGGTAAAGCGGTCGCCCACCGCCAGCGCATGGCGCACGTTGTGGCTGATGAAGACCACGCCGACGCCCTGCCTGCGCACCCGGTCGATGGTCGACAGCACGTTCGAGGTCTGCCGCACGCCAAGCGCCGAGGTCGGCTCGTCGAGGATCAGCACCTTGGCGCCGAAATAGACCGCGCGGGCGATGGCGACGGTCTGGCGTTCGCCGCCCGACAGCGTGCCCACTGCCTGATCCGGCGCGCGCAGGTTGATGCCCATCTTGCGCATCTCTTCCATGGTGATCTCGTTGGCCTTGTCGATGTCGAAGCGTTTCGCCAGCCCCCTACCCTTCACCGGCTCGCGTCCCATGAAGAAGTTGCGCGTGACACTCATCAGCGGGATCATCGCGAGGTCCTGGAACACCGTGGCGATCCCGGCCTCCATCGCCTCGCGCGGGCTGTCGAAGGACAGCGGCTTGCCCTCGAAGAAGATCTGGCCCGCGGTCGGCTTGTGCACGCCCGACATGGTCTTGATGAAGGTCGACTTGCCCGCGCCGTTGTCGCCCAGAAGGCAGTGGCATTCGCCCGGGGTCACGTCGAAGGTCACGCCATTCAGCGCGATGACGTTGCCGAAGTGCTTCTTGATGCCCTCCATGTGGATGATGGGCTTGGCACCCGTGGCGGTCTCGCCGTGGTGGAATGTGCTGTCTGCGGTCATCTCAGCGCTCCCCCGTCACACGCTTGCGGATCACGTTGTTGAAGACCACCGCCAGCAGCAGCATGCCGCCGAGGAAGATCTGGAACCAGTCCTGGTCGAAGTCGGTGTAGGTCAGGCCGATGGTGACCATGCCGAAGATGATCGCCCCGAAGAAGGCCCCGATGGCGGACCCGTAGCCGCCGGTCAGAAGGCAGCCGCCGATCACCGCCGTGATGATCGCCTCGAATTCCTTCATGAAGCCGCGCCGGGCATCGGTCGATCCGGCGTCGATCACGGTGATGATGGCGACAAGGGCGGCGGCGCAGGCGGTCAGCATGAAGAGGCTGATCTTGACCCGGCGCACCGGCACGCCCGAGTTGGTGGCAGCGTTGCTGTCGCCGCCGGTGGCGAAGATCCAGTTGCCCGCCGGGGTGCGCAGCAAGACGTAGGTCGCCACCAGCGCCAGCGCGATGAACCACAGGATCTCGACCGGGATGCCGGGCACCTTGGGGGTGCCGTTCTTGAAGGTTTCGATCAGCCCGGCCTTAGCAAGCCATGCGAACAGCCCGCCAAAGGCCTCGCCCGAGAAGATCGGCGCCAGCCAGTCGTCCTCGACCGCGTCGCGCACGCCGCGCAACTGGGTCGAGCCGCCGGTGAAGATCTTCAGCCCGACCAGCGCCGCGCCGCGCAGGATGAACAGCCCCGCAAGCGTCACGATGAAGGACGGCAGCCCGGTCTTCAGCACGATGGAGCCGTTGACCGCCCCGATCCCGGCGGCAAAGACCATGGTCAGCGGGATCGCCACGATCAGCGGCAGCCCCATATTGACGGTGAAGACGCCGAAGACCATGCCCGCGAAGGCCACCATGGACCCGATGGACAGGTCGAATTCGCCGCCGATCATCAGCATCGCCGCCGCGATGCCCAGAATGCCAAGCTGCGCGGCAGGGGTCATGAAGTTCATGATGCCCGACAGCGTGAACATGGCGCTGTCGGCGGTGATCAGGAAGAACAGCGTCACGAGGATCACGCCCCCGATCGCGCCCAGTTCCGGCCGTTTCATGAGTTTCGTCGTGACGGATTCCGCGCGGATGCGCTCATCCACATGGGCCTCGGTATCGGCTGCCATGGTCCCCTCCCGTTGCAATGCATGGGCCGCGCGCGCCCTGCGCGCGGCCCGCTGTCAGTGGATCAGCGGATGCCCTGCGCCGACAGGTCGATGACCTGCGCCGCCGAGTCCTGCGTCACGAGGTTCGGGCCCGAGGGCACGTTGCCGCCCGGCATCAGGCCGTATTCCGCGTTCAGTGCAAGGAAGGCGACCGGCAGGTAGCCCTGCAGGAACTGCTGCTGGTCGATGGCAAAGGCCGCGTCGCCGTCGGCCACCGCCTGAAGGAAACCGGCGGACAGGTCGAAGGAGGCAACCAGAACGTCCTCACGCCCCAGCGCCTTGACGGCGGCGACGGCGGGTTCACCCACCAGCGAGGCGCCAAGGCCCAGCACCGTATCGACGTCCGGGTCGGATTCCAGCGCCGCGCGGACCTTGGATTCCACCTCGGTCGGGTCGTTCTGTGTCGGGATGACCGTGACCTCCTGCCCGAAGCCCTCGGTGAAGCCCTCGCAGCGCAGGTCGAGCGCGACGTTGCCCACTTCCTGGTTGACGCAGATGCCCTTGGTGCCGCCCATCTCGGCCAACTTCTTGCCCGCCGCAACGCCCGCGTCGTACTCGGATTGGCCGACGTGCAGCAGCACGCCCAGATCGGGGGCCACGTCAGAGCCGGAGTTCATCGAGATCACCGGGATGCCTGCGGCCACCGCGCGTTCGATCGACGGCCCAAGCGCATCGCCATCGGGGATCGAGACCACCAGGCCATCCGGCTCCTGGTTCACGGCGGCGTCGATCAGCTGGCTCATCTGGACCATGTCGAAGGTCTCGGGCGAGCGGAACTCGACATTGGCGCCGGTGTCTTCGCCGGCCTTCTGCACGCCGTTCTTGACGACCGACCAGAAGGGGTCGTTGGCCTGACCGTGGGCGACGACGATGATGTCGGCGGCCAGAGCCGGGGCGGCCACGGCCATCGCGGCCACGGTTGCGACCGAAGCGAGAAGCTTGTTCATTCGGATATCCTCCCTTGGATAATACGCGGCGGTCTTTCTGCCGCCGCATGGACCCGGCGCGCCTGCGCCGGATGCGGTGAACCCGCCGCGCGCCCCTCCCCGGGCACCGCGGCGGGACGTCGGTTGTCAGCCCCGAAGCGGCACGGCCTGCCCGGTCTTCGCGGATTCCGTGGCGGCCTCGGCCATCGCCAGCGCGGCGATGCCGTCCTCCAGCGTCACCGGCAGGGCGGCGCCATCCAGAAGGGCGGCGACGAAGGCCTCCCATTCGGCGGCATAGGCGGGCATGTAGCGTTCGAGGAAGAAATACGTGGGCTTGGCAGAGGACACGCCTGCCGCGGTCGACCTCACCACGGTGTTCTCCAGCATGTTGCCCGCCTGAAGCAGGCCTTCGGACCCAAGAAGCTCGACCCGCTGGTCGTAGCCATAGACCGCGCGGCGGCTGTTCTTGATCACCGCGATCCGGCCATCGGCATAGGCCAGCGTGACAACGGCGGTGTCGACGTCGCCCGCCGCGCCGATCTGGGGATCGACGATGGCGCTGCCCACCGCGCGCACCGTGACCGGACGCTCGCCCATGATGAAATTCGCCATGTCGAAGTCGTGGATCATCATGTCGCGGAACAGCCCGCCCGAGACCTTGATGTAGCTGACCGGCGGCGGCGCCGGGTCGAAGGAGGTGACCGACAGCAGTTCGGATTTGCCGATCTCACCGGCGAGGCTGGCAGCCTTGAGCGCGGCAAAATTGGGGTCGAAGCGGCGGTTGAAGCCGATCATGACCGGCTGGCCGGTCCTGGCCACAGCCGCCAGGCATTGCTGCGCGCGCGCCAACGACAGGTCGACCGGCTTTTCGCAAAGCACCGCCTTGCCCGCCGCCGTCGCCGCCTCGATCAGGGTGGAATGCGTGTCGGTCGAGGTCGCGATCAGCACCGCGTCGATGGCGGGATCGGCAAGGATCTCGTCCGAGCTGCGGGCCCTGGCGCCGTGCTGCGCGGCCAGGTTCGTCGCCGCCTCTTGCTGGACATCCGAGACCGCCACAAGGGTCGATCGGGCGTTGTTCGCGATGTTGACGGCGTGCACCTGACCGATACGGCCAGCGCCGAGCAAACCAACCTTGAGCATGAAGTCCTCCCAGACGGTGCGGGCGTTTCGGCGCCGCGTTGCCGTAGGGATATCCGATTTGCACCCGCGTGCAAACACATTTTGCACGCGGGTGCAGAATGCGTGCAAACGCTGGATTTTACGGATAGAACGGTGAATACCCCCAACAGGGACCGGCGCCACGCCGCCGCGAATCAGGAGACCCGGACACCCGTGACCGAAGGCCGAACCATGCAGAACGTAACGGCCGACGACGTGGCGGCAGCGGCAGGCGTGTCCCGCTGGACGGTGAACCGGGCCTTCAAGAAGGACGCCTCGATCTCTCCGCGCACGCGGACAAAGGTGCTGGAGGCCGCCGAGCGGCTGAACTACGTGCCGGATCTGCATGCGGCGGCGCTTGCCTCGACCCGGTCGAACCTCGTGGCGCTGCTGATCGACGACTTTGCCAACCCGCACAAGCTGGTGATGCTGGAGCGCCTGACCCGCGCCCTGCGCAGCCGGGGCTGGGACACGCTGCTGGTCAACACACTGGACCCCGACGATGCCGCCCCGGCCCTGATGAACGCCAGCCAGCGCCGCGTCGACGCGACGATCCTGATCGGCCTGCAATTCGACGACGAGGTGCTGGAGGCCGCCCACAAGGCCCGCCGTTTCAAGAAGCTGATCATCTTCGCCCGCAGTTCCGAGAACCCCGAGACGATCTCGATCTGTGTCGACGACGTGGCCGCGACCCGCGAGATTGCCCGCTACGTGCTGAACCGGGGGTACAGGCAGCCGCTTTACCTTGCCGGGCCGCGAACGACCTCGGCCCACCTGCTGCGCAAGGAGACCTTCGCCGGGATCTGGATGGAGGAGCGTGGCTTTCAGCCCGAAAGCCATGCGGTCGACGCCTACGACCCGCAGCTCAGCGCCGAGGTTGTCTACGCGGCCCTCGCGCAGCGCGCGGCAGCGGACCGGCCCGATATCCTTGTCTGCGAAAACGACGCGCTGGCGCTTGGGGCCATCGACACGATCCGCCATCGGCTGGGGCTGGATGTGCCGGGCGACATCGCGGTGATCGGTTTCGACGACGTGCCGCAGGCGTCCAGCCACAACTACCGGCTGACCACCTACCGCCAGCCCCTGACGGAGATGGCCGAATACCTGGTCGACGTTCTGGAAAGCGCCGAGACGACGAATCTCGACCGGGCCTTTCTCGGGCGGCTGGTGGTGCGCGAAAGCGCCTAGGCGCCCGTTGGCGGTGGCAGGCCGGAGGGACGGGTCGACGTCACCCCGTCGGGGTGACGCCCGCGCCGCCGGGCAGCTTCAGAAATCGAGGCCGAGGTCCAGCGTCTGCGCCGAATGCGTCAGCGCCCCGGACGAGATGTAGTCGACGCCGGTCGCCGCGACCTCGGCGATCCGGTCCAGCCGCATGTTGCCCGAGGCCTCCAGCACCACGCGCCCCTTGGCCATGGCCACCGCCTCGCGCAGGGTGGCTGTGTCCATGTTGTCCAGCAGCACCACCTCGGCGCCGCCCTCGTCCAGCACCTCGGCCAGCTGGTCCAGCCGGTCGACTTCGATCTCGCAGCGGATCATGTGCGAGGCCTGCGCCTTGACCGCCTGCAGCACCGGGCGGATGCCGCCCGCGGCCGCGATGTGGTTGTCCTTGATCAGGATCGCGTCCGACAGCGAGAACCGGTGGTTGAACCCGCCGCCATGCAGCACCGCCTGCTTCTCGACCAGCCGCAGGCCGGGCGTGGTCTTGCGGGTGCAGGTCACGCGGGTCGCGGTCCCCTGCGTCCGGGCCACGAAGGCGGCGGTCATCGTCGCGATGCCCGACAGCCGCCCGGCAAAGTTCAGCGCGACCCGTTCGGCCGAGAGGATCGAGGCCGCCCGGCCCTCGATCTCCATCAGCAGGTCACCGGGTGCGATGCTGTCGCCGTCAGCCTTGTGCGCCGTGATCACAAGCGCCGGATCGACCAGCCGGAAGGCCAGCGCCGCGACCTGCAACCCCGAGACGACCCCCGCCTCGCGCGCGTTCAGCCGCGCGGTATAGCGCGTCGCAGCCGGGATCACCGTGCGGGTGGTGATATCGCCGTAGGTGCCCAGATCCTCCAGCAAGGCGGCGCGGACAAGCGGTTCAAGGATCATGTCGGGCAAGGGGGTGGCGGTCATGCGGAGTCCTTTCGGGCCAGAGCGCGGATCTCCAGCGCCTGCGCGAGGGTGAAGAAAGAGCGTTCGCCGGCGGCACGGGCCTCGGGGTGGTCGGCGCGGAAATGTGCGCCCCGGCTCTCTTCCCGGGCCAGCGCGGCGGCGGCGATCAGCGTGGCGGTTGCGGTCATGTTCAGCAGCGCGGCGCAGTCGGGCTGCGCCTCCTCGACCGATGCGATGGTGTCCAGCGTGTGCCGCAGACCCGCGGCGTCGCGGATGACACCGGCGCCCTCGGTCATCGCCTGCCGCAGCCGGGCGACCAGCGCCGGATCGGGGTCCGGCACCGGGGCGAGATCCGGCAGACCGACCGGCTGGGCATCGCCCGCGACCAGCCCCTGTGCAATCGCATCCGCGGCGCGGCGCCCGTAGACCAGCGCCTCGAGCAGCCCGTTCGAGGCCAGCCGGTTCGCGCCGTGCAACCCGGTCGAGGCCACCTCGCCACAGGCCCAGAGGCCCGGCAGCGTGCTGGCGCCCGCCTCGTCCGTCGCGATGCCGCCCATGTGGTAATGCGCGGCGGCGGCGACGGGGATCGGCTGCGTCACCGGATCGATCCCAAGGGCCCGGCAGGCTGCCGCGACGGCGGGAAACTCGGTCAGGAGGCGTGGCCCAAGGACGCTTCGCGTGTCCAACGCCGGGGCCATCCCGGCCTGCGTCTGGGCAAAGACCGCGCGGGCCACGATGTCGCGCGGCGCCAGTTCGGCATCGGGATGCGCCGCCGGCATGAAGCGCGCGCCCTCGCGGTCGATCAGCGCGGCCCCCTCGCCGCGCAGCGCCTCGGTCGCCAGCGGCGCCGGGTCCAGACCGCCCGCGATGGCGGTGGGATGGAACTGCACGAACTCGGCATCGGCGATCACCGCCCCGGCCCGCGCCGCCATGCCCAGCACCTGCCCGCGGATGCGCGGCGGGTTGGTCGTCAGCGCATAAAGCCCGCCCGAGCCGCCGCCCGCCAGCAGCACCGCCGCCCCGCGCAGCTTGACCGACTGCGTCAGCCCCTGCGCACAGCGCGCGGCCTCGATCCCGCGCACGCGGCCGTCCTCGATGACCAGCCCGGTGGCCATGACGCCTTCGAGCACCTGCACATGCGGCGCGGCGCGGACCTGCGCGGTCAGCGCCTGCATGATCTCGGCCCCGGCCTGATCGCCCCGCACCCGCACGACGCGGGCAAAGCTGTGCGCTGCCTCGCGCGACAGGACATAGCCGCCCTCTGCGGTCCGGTCGAAGGGCGTGCCCAGCCCGGTCAGGTCGAGGATATGCGCCCGCGCCTCGGCGGTGACCGTCCGCGCCACCTGTGCATCCACCGTCCCGGCGCCGGCGCGCACCGTATCGCGTGCATGGGCCTCGGCGCTGTCCGCCGGGTCCATCGCCGCCGCCACGCCGCCCTGCGCCCAGGCCGACGAGGCCCCGGAGCCCAGCGGTTCGGGAGAGATCATCAGCACCGGATGCGGGGCCAGCCGCAGCGCCGCGTAGTGCGCCGCGAGGCCCGCGCCCACGATTAGGACGCGCGGGGTGTCGATCGGGGTCATCGGATCAGCCGGACAGCTTCCGCGACAGGTCGATCATGCGCTGCACGGCAACCCGGGCCTTGTCGGCGACGGCGGCGTCGACCTCGACCGCGCCTTCCATCCTGTGCAGCGACCAGAGCACCTTTTCCAGCGTGATCTTCTTCATGTAGGGACACATGTTGCAGGGGCCGACGAAATCGACATCCGGCAACGCGTCCGAGATATTCGAGGCCATCGAGCATTCGGTTACCAGCATCGCCTTCTCGGGCCGCTCGGCGGTGACATAGTCGATGATGCCGCTGGTCGAGCCCGAGTAATCGGCCTCGGCCACCACGTCGGGCGGGCACTCGGGGTGGGCGATGATGCGGGTGCCGGGGTTCCATTCGCGGAAGTCGCGCAGGTCCTGCGCGGTATACTGCTCGTGCACGATGCAGGAGCCGTCCCACCAGACGATGCGCTTTTCCGGCACCTGTTGCGCGATGTTCTGCGCCAGGTATTTGTCCGGGGTCATGATGACCGTGTCGCCCTCGATCCCGCGGACGATCTGGGCGGCATTCGACGAGGTGCAGCAGATGTCCGAGGCGGCCTTCACCTCGGCGGTGGTGTTCACGTAGGTGACCACCGGCGCGCCGGGATACTTGGCGCGCATCTCGGCGATGCCCTCGGCGGTGATGCTTTCGGCCAGCGAACAGCCCGCATCCATGTCGGGGATCAGAACCGTCTTGGCCGGGTTCAGGATCTTCGAGGTCTCGGCCATGAAATGCACGCCGCATTGCACGATCACGTCGGCCTCGACCTTGGTCGCCTCGATGGCCAGCTGCAGGCTGTCACCCACGACGTCGGCGATCCCGTGATAGATCTCGGGCGTCATGTAGTTGTGGGCAAGGATCACCGCGTTCCGCTCGGCCTTCAGCCGGTTGATGGCGGCGACATAGGGCGCGAAGACGGCCCAGTCGGGCGGCGCCACGACGCGGTCCATGCGGGCATAGATCCCGGACATCTCGGCGGCGAGATCGGTGGAAGGGGCGAGATCGTAGTGATCGGCGAGTTCGGCGCGCAGCGCGATCTGATCGAGCAAGAGCGGGTATCCTCAGGTTCTGGCCTGCGCCCGGCAGGGCGCGACCGCACGCGGAAGGCGCGGGCTAGAAGCTGTCTACGGGCAGCATGACTTAAGGGCAAGCAGAGGCGGACGGAAAATTCCACGGACAGCCGCCCTCCTGTGAGAGGCCCGCGCACCCGGTTCCGGTGTCACGTCGCGGCGCAGGGCTGCGGTTCCAGCGCGTTTCCGGCGGCGAAACGGGCCTTCAGAAGGCATTCCGCGTATTCCGAGCCCACCTCGGAATCGTAGACGACGCCGCCGCCCACATTGAAGACCGCCTCGCCGTCCTCGTAGAGGCTGAGCGTCCGGATCGCCACGTTGAACCGCATCCGCCCGGCGGGCGAGACAAAGCCGATCGCCCCGCAGTAGATGTCGCGCGGACGCGGCTCCAGCCCGCGCAGGATCTGCATCGCGCGGATCTTCGGTGCGCCGGTGATCGAGCCGCAGGGGAAAAGCGCCGCGAAGATATCCGTGACCGTTAGGCCCGGCCGCAGCCGCGCCCGGATGCGGCTGACAAGCTGGTGCACGGTGGGGTAGCTTTCGATGCGGAAGAGTTCCGGCACGGACAGGGACCCCAGTTCGCAAATCCGCGAGATGTCGTTGCGCAGCAGGTCGACGATCATCAGGTTCTCGGCCTGGTTCTTCTCGTCGTTGCGCAGGCATTCGGCAAGGGCGGCGTCTTCTTCGGGGGTGGCCCCGCGCTTGATGGTGCCTTTCATCGGGTGGGTCTCGATCCAGCCGTCCTCTCCGACCTCGAAGAACAGCTCGGGCGAGCGCGACAGGATGACCGGGCCGCCAAGCTCGACCAGGGCGGCATAGCGCACCGGTTGCCGATGGGTCATCGCGTCGAAGAGGGCCGCAGGATCGCCCTGCCACCGCGCCGTCACCGGAAAGGTCAGGTTCGCCTGATAGCAATCGCCCGCGCGCAGGTGCTGGTGGACCTGCTGGAACCGGGGAGCGTAGTCGTCGAAGGACCAGCCGGGCCGGAAATCCGTCAGCGCCGGGGCCTCTTGCCCGCGCGCCCTGACAGGCCCGGTTTCGGGCGCATCGAAGACACCCATCAGCACCAGCGGCACACGCCGTCCGTCCGGCATATGGTCCTGCAGGGCCGGCTCCAGCGCATAGCCCGCCTCATAGCTCACGTAACCGGCGCACCACTTGCCCGCGGCGCGCGCGCGTTCCATCCGGGCCAGCGCGTCCGCCACCTCGTCGGCATGATCGGCGCGGATCACCTCGGCGGGTGCGGCAAAGCGCATCTCGGTGCCCGCCAGATCGTCGCGCAGCACGATGCGGGCGCCGCCGTCCCGGGATCCGGCGTCAGTCCGTGTCATCGGGACGGGTGATGGCTTGGGTCTGGTCGTAATTCACCGCGAAGCGCAGCTCGCGCAGGGGTTTCACGTCGCGGATCGACTGCGCATAGGTTTCATGCGCCTTGTAGGCCGCCAGCGCGGCCTCGTCGGCGAATTCGCCATAGACCACCACGTCGATTTCCTTGCTGGTCGGGTCCGACTTCTTGTTCAGCGCGATTTCGAGGTGCTGGGCATGCGGGATGCCTGTCAGCTTTTGCAGCCCCTTGCGGATGGCCTCGATATTGCCGTCGTTCCGGGCGGTGAAGAAGACGATGTGACGGATCATGTTACCCCGGTCTGGTTCTGCAAAGATGCGGATCTCTCTGGCGCGCGGCCCGGATTCTTCCGTGCAGCGACTTGTAAGCCCTGCGTCGCGTCGTTCAACCGGATAGTGTGTGGATGCAAGCGCGCGCCCTATGCCGGGGCCATGGGCTTCCGGGCCGCAAGAGCCAGCCGTCCGGGCCCCGGGCGGGCGAGGGTCGTCGCCTGCCCCGCGCCGCCGAGGCAGCGCGCGCGGTTCGCTCGGGACAGGCAAGCGCGCTTCCGCCGTCCCGCCCGTGCGCCGCGCCAAGAGCCGGAAAGCGCCCCGAAAACCGGTTGTTGCGCCGGAGCGGTGGCGCTTGCATGGTGACTTCCGAAAAGGTTGCGACCGGCCTCACCGGCCCGCGCGACGGTAGCGGCGATGGCTCGGGCCGTTTTGATCGCCCGGCCCATCCCAAGCGGTCCCCTACCCCGATGCCTGCAAAGGACGCCCTGCCATGTCGGCGGTGATCCGCTCTGCCATCCCGGGCAGGATCAGATCGCCGTGGCGGCAATCCAGCCTCAGGACGTCGACGCGCGCGGCATAGGGCCGCCAGAGGTCCGGGTGCCGGGTGCCGGTGCCGAGGTCGCGCAGGGCGGTCACATGCTGCAGCGGGGCTTTCACCCGACGCTCTCGATGGCGGCGCACAAGGGCGTTGGTGGCCTGAACCGAGCGGATTACCCCCTCCTGAACCGAGTGGGGCAGCAGGGCGAGCGGATGCGCCCGGTTGCGCAGGAAGCCGAGGATCGCGGCGCGCGTCACGAGGTCCGGGTGATCCTCGGGATCGTGCCCGGCCATGGTCAGCAGCGCCCGCAGGGCGGTGGTCTCGTCCGGCTCGGGCTCGGCCCGCCAGCAGTCCGAGGGATAGGCGTCCAGCAGCACCAGCCTGTGCACGGTGCGCCCGCGGGCCTCGGCCTCGGCGGCCATGGCATGGGCGATGATGCCCCCAAGCGACCAGCCCAGCAGCGACAGGGGGCCTTCGGGCCAAAGGCCTTCGACCCGGTCGAGGTACAGCCGCGCGAGCGCGTCGAGGCTGTCGGGCGCCGCTTGCGCGGGGTCGAGCAGCGGCGATTGCAGGCCGATCACCGGGGTCTCGGGCCAGTGCTGCGCCAGCGCCCGGGCAAAGCCGCGGTAGCACCATGCCAGCCCGCCCGCCGGGTGAACCGCAAAGACCGGCGCGGCGGGGCCGCGCGACAGATGCAGCACCGGGCCAAGGCCGGCGTCGGGGCGTTCAGAAGACGGGCCCCGGCTGTCCAGCCGCCGTGCCAGATCCGCAAGCACCGGGTTTTGCAGGATCGCGCCAAGGCCGGGGTCATGGCCCAGTTCCTCTTCCAGACGCAGGGACAGGCGCACCGCCCGCAGGCTGTCGCCGCCCGCAAGGAAGAAGTCGGTGTCGGCAGAGGGCTGGGACGGCAGGCCGAGGATCTCCGCGAAGAGGCCTGCCAGAAGCCGCTGCACCGGCCCTTGCGGCGGCACATGGCCGGGCGTCGTGGCCTGCGGCGCGGGCAGGGCCTTGCGGTCCAGCTTGCCGCTGGGGGTCAGGGGCAGCGCCTTCAGCGACACCAGATGCGCGGGCAGCATCGAGGAAGGCAGGCGCGCGGCAAGGTCGGCCCGGATGGCCTGCACCGATACGCCCGGTTCGGGCACGATATGCGCCACAAGCTGCGCGCCCCCTGCCCCGTCGCGCCGCACCGAAACGGCGGCCTGCCGCACCAGCCCGCCGTCGCGCAGCGCCTGCTCGACCTCGGCGGGTTCGACGCGCACGCCGCGGATCTTCACCTGCCCGTCCGCGCGCCCGAGGAAGGTCAGGCAGCCGCTGGCATCCGAGGTCGCGAGGTCCCCGGTGTCATACATGCGCTCGCCGGGGTGGAAGGGGTCGGGCAGGAAGCGCTCTGCCGTCAGTTCCCGCTGGCCGAGGTAGCCGCGCGCCAGCTGCCGCCCGGCCAGCCAGAGCCGTCCCGGCGTGCCATCCGGCACCGGGCGCTGGCGCGCGTCCAGCAGGTAGCAGCGGGTGTTCCAGACCGGGCGCCCGATGGGCAGGCTGCCGCCGTCGCCCTCGCCGTCGCCCTCGCTCGGCGGCGCGGCCTCTTGCGCGGTGACGTCCACGGCGGCCTCTGTCGGGCCGTAAAGGTTGTGCAGCGCGCCGTCTATGCGGTCGTGAAAGGCGCGGGCCAGGGCGCGCGGCAGTGCCTCGCCGCTGGCGAAGACCCGGGGGATGGTCAGCCCCTGCGAGGCGGGCGCGGCAAGGAACAGCTCCAGCATCGAGGGCACGAAATGCATGGCGGTGATGGCGTGCCGCGACACCAGCGCCGCCAGCGCCACGGGATCGCGATGCGCCTCTGGGGGTGCCACGACCAGCGTGGCGCCGGACAGGAAGGGCAGGAAGAATTCCCAGACCGAGACGTCGAAGGTCGCGGGGGTCTTCTGCAGGATGCGGTCGCCGGGGCCGAAGCCGTAGGTCTCGCGCATCCACAAGAGACGATTCACGATGGCGCGGTGTTCGACCACCACGCCCTTGGGCCGCCCGGTCGAGCCGGAGGTGAAGAGCACGTAGGCCGGATCCGTGGGCTCTGCCGGGACAGGGTCGCAGGGGCCCTGCAGGTCGCCCACGGCCAGCACCGGCACCCCGCCCGCAAAGCCCGGCTGCGCGAGGATCGCCGCCGGGTCCGCCCGCGCCACCATGTCGGCGCGCCGCGCGCTGCTGTCCTCGGGGTCGAAGGGCACATAGGCGGCGCCCGCGCGCAGGACCCCCAGCAGCGCCACGATCAGGTCGACGGAGCGCGGCAGCGCCACGCCGACAATGCTGCCGGGGCCGATCCCGCGCGCCGCAAGGCCAGCGGCGATCGCGGCGCTGCGGCGGTCGAGCGCGGCGTAGTCCAGCGTCTCCGCGCCGAAGACCAGCGCGGGCGCCCCGGGTGTGGCGCGCATCTGCGCCTCGATCAGGGCGGTCAGGGTGGTTTCGGGCACCGGGTGGGCGGTGGCGTTGCGGGTCCGGATGGCGGTCGCCTCTTCGGCGCCGGTCAGGGTCGGCACCTCCGCAAGACGCGGGGCAGAGACCGCGCGGCTCAGGAAGGCGGCAAGACGGGCGCCATGGGCCGCGACCTCGGGCCGGGAGTACAGCGCGTCATTGCCGTCGACCTGCACAAGCAGGCCAGTGTCCGGATCTCCCCGGAAGCAGAAGGTGACGTCGTCCACCGATCCGGCTCCGGTGATCTGCAGGCGCGTGTCGCAGCCTGCAAGCCTCGGGCAGGCGTCGAAGGGCAGGATATTGACCAGCGGCCCCCACAGCCTGCGCCCGCCGCCAATCCGGCCAAGGTCGCGCGCCAGCACCTCGCCCCGGTAGCGACCATTGCGGCGCATCGCGGCCAGCTGCGCCCCGGCCCCCGCCAGCCAGGAGGCCAGCGGCGCGCCCTCGTTCACCGAAAGGTGCAGCGGCAGCACGTTGACCTGCGTCGAGACGGTGCGCGCGGTCCGGCCCATGCGGTTCTGCAGGGGGATGCCCAGCACCGCCGAGGCCCCTTCCCCGGTTGCGACAGAGGGCAGGTGGCGCGCGACATAGGCCCCGGTCAGCGCGGTCAGAACGTCCGTCCAATGCACACCGGCGGCCTCGGCGAGGCTCTGGACCCCGCCGCTGGCCGCAGCGGGCAAGGCCCGTTCGGCGCGGTGAAACCAGAGGCCCGCACCGACCCCCTGCCCTGTCGCGGGGCTTTCGACCTCTGGCAGATCGGCCAGCGCCGCGTGCCAGAAGCTGCGCTGGCGCGCGCGGGCGGGCGCGCTGGCAAAGCGCGCGTCGTCCTCCAATGCGCGGGCGAAGGGGGTCAGCGCCTCGCCGGGGTCGGTGCCCGCGACATGCGCCTCGTAGAGCGCGGCAAGTCGCTGCGTCACCTGCACCATGGCCTGCCCGTCGGCGGCGATGTGGTGGATGCGCTCCGACAGGATGTGGTGCGCGGCCCCCAGCCGCCAGAGCGTGAACCCCGCGAGAGGCCCGCGTTCAAGGTCGGTCGGGCGCTGCGCCTCGGCCATGATCTCGGCCATCACCGTGGCTTCGGTGGCGCCCGCGCGGTCCATGACCACCAGCCGGGGCGCGGCTTCAGGGTCGATGCGCTGTTCCGGCCCGTCGCGGCCCGCGCGGACGCGCAGCGACAGGCTTTGCGCCTCGGCGCCCAGCTGCGCCACCGCCTGAGCCATGGCGCGCGCATCCAGCGGCCCGCGGATGTGCAACGCCTGCCCGGTCATGAAGACCGGGCTTTCGGGGGTCAGCGCCTGCGCGTACCAGATGCCCGCCTGCGCCTCTGTCAGCGGCTGCCAGGTGGTCACTGCGCCGCCTTTGCGATCTGCCAGAACTCTTCCAGCGTTTCGCATTCATACAGCTTCGACGAGGGCAGCGAGGGCTGGATGTTCTCCCAGCCCACCAGCAGCCGGATCAGCGCGATGGAATCCAGCCCCAGATCGCCGAGATGTTCGTCCACCGGCACCTCTTCCGGGCCAAGGTCCAGCGCTTCGGCGATATCGGCGCGCATCCGGTCCAGCGTCAGGGCTTCGGTCGTCGCGGTCATCTCTGTGTTTCCTTCTCTTCGGCCAGCACTTCGGCGCGCAGGATCTCGCGCAGCTGGCGGCGGCTGATCTTGCCGACGGCGGTGGTGGCGAAGCCGTCGACAAAGCGGATCTCGTCGGGGATCTTGAAGGCGGCCACCTCGCGCCCGCGCATGTAGCGGCGCAGGCTGGCGGCGCTCGGCGCCGCGCCGCGCGGCTGGACGAAGGCGCAGGCGCGCTCTCCCAGCCGGGCATCGGGGATCGAGACGACGACCGCATCGAAGACGGCCTCATGGCCCAGAAGCAGGTCCTCGACCTCTTCGGCGCTGATCTTCTCGCCGTTGCGGTTGATCTGGTCGTTGGCCCGGCCCTGCACCACCAGATGCCCGGACGGCAGGCGCAGGACGATGTCGCCGGTGCGGTAAAAGCCGTCCCCGGTGAAACTGCGGGCATTGGCAGAGGCGTCGTCGTGATAGCCCCGGATCGTGTAGGGGCCGCGCGTCAGCAGGTTGCCGGGCTGGCCCTCGGGAACCGGGTTGCCCGCGTCGTCGAGGATCAGCACCTCGTCCCCTTCGCTGATCGGGCGGCCCTGCGTGCCGGTGACGATCTCGTCGGGGTCCCCGGCGCGGGTGTAGTTCACCAGCCCCTCGGCCATGCCGAAGACCTGTTGCAGGCGGCATCCCAGCAGGGGCGCCACGCGCCGCGCGCTTTCCGGCAGGAACTTGGCGCCGCCGACCTGTAGCGTGTCGAGGCTGGGGATGTCCGGGGCCTGCGCCTCGGCCGCTTCCAGCCACAAAAGCGCCAGCGGCGGGACGAGGCCGGTGATGGTCACCCCCTCGGCCCGGATCAGGCGGAAGGCCTCCTGCGGCATCGGCGCGGGGCACAGCACCACGCGCGCCCCGGCGTACAAGGCGCCGAAGGTGCCGGGCGAGGACATGGTGAAGTTATGCGCCACCGGCAGCGCCGCCATGTAGACGCTGTTGGCGGTGATGCCGCAGATCGCGTTGCTGGCGCGGATCGAGTAGAGGTAATCGTCATGGGTGCGCGGGATCAGCTTCGGCAGCCCGGTCGAGCCGCCGGAAATCTGGCAGAAGGCCACGGCCTGCGGATCGGGGTCGGCGGGCAGCGTGGCGGGATCGCCCGCGACGGTGTCAAGCGGCAGGGTGCCCTCGGGCGCCTCACCCGCCACGATGACATGGGCAAGGTCGGGCAGGTCCGGCTTCAGCGCCAGCGCCATCCGGGCATGGTCGTGCCGCTCGATGCGGTCCTGCACGATGACCGCCCGCGCCTGCGCCCTGCCCGCAAGATGCATCAGTTCGGTGCGGCGGTGCGCGGGCAGCGCGTAGACCGGGATCAGCCCCGCCGCGAAGGCGCCGAAGACCGCCTGAAAGAAGGCGGGCGTGTTGCCGATCTGGACCAGCACGCGGTCGCCCGGTTCCAGCCCAAGCGCCAGAAGCCCCGCGCCGAAGCGGCGGGCGCGGGTGTTCAGGTCGGCGTAGCTCCACCGGGTCTCGCCGCCGGTGATGGCGATGCGGTCCGGGTGCGCCTCTGCACGGGCGCGCAGCATGGCGGGGAAGGTCTCTCCGCGCCAGTAGCCCGCCGCGCGGTAACGCGCGACGAAGGCCTCGGGCCAGGTCTGGGTCGGTCGGGTCATGGGGGGCTCTTGTCAGGGACGTGGGGGCGCGCCCGAAGGGCGGCCCCCGGTCGGGTTACTGCGCGGCGACGCGGGTCAGGCTGCCGGTGCCCTGATCCACGACGAAGACATGACCCGCGCCATCCGTGGTCAGGTGGTTCGGCGTGGCGCCGACCTCGAGGTTGGCGATCAGCGCGCCCTCGGCATCCAGCACCGCCACGGCATTGCCGCCCCGGACGGCGACATAGACATGGCCGGTGGCGGGATCGACCACCGCGTTCAGCGGGCTGGCGCCGACATTCACCTGACGCAGCACCGCGCCGCTGGTGCCGTCGAGCACGCTGACCATGTCGTTGCCCTGCGCTACGGTGTAGACACGGCTGCCATCCGGGCTGGCGGCAAGACCGATGGTCCCCTTGGAGCCGTCGACCGGCCAGACGGCGGTCTCCTCGCCGGTGGCGAGGTCGATCACGGCGACCTCTTCGCTGCGCAGCGAGGCGACGAAGAGCTTGCCCGCCTCGGCGGCCAGCGACAGGCTGGCGGTGGTGAAGTCCTGCCCGCGCCGCGACGAGCTGAGCGCGATCGGCTCCAGCTCTTCAAGGCTTTCGGTATCGAAGACATGCACCGTCGGCTCGAAGGTGGCGGTGACGTAGACCTTGCCGTCATGGTGGACCGCATCGCGCGGGTGACCCACGGTGCCCGGCTCGAACTGCTTGAGCAGGCTCAGGTCGTCAGAGGCATAGACCGCGACGGTGTCCTGCCGGGTGTTGGTGACCCAGACCTGACCCGGCGCCACGCCAAGGCCGTAGACCGCAAAGAGGCCGCCGTCAGACCCGTCCTGACGCGCGGGCGCGGCCTCGGGCGCGGTGCGGGCGATGACCTTTAGCGTGGCGGGGTCCAGCTTCACCAGTTCGGATTCCCTGACCGGCGGCCGGCCAACGGCGCTGGTCACGAAAAGCGCCCCCTCGCCCACGGCGACCTGATAGGGGCGCGTGGCCACCTTGGCGACCTCGAGATCGTAGGCCCCGGCATTGACCGGGCCGGGCACAGCGGAGACCTTCAGCTCCATGACCGTGGCAAAGGGAGCCTCGCCGCCAAGCTCCACCACCACCGGGTAAACGCCGGGCGCGGCGCCCTCGGGGATGGTGACCTGCGCCTGAAGGCCGCCCTCGGCATCGGCGGTGAAGGGTGAGCCCTCCAGCACCTCGCCGCCCTGCCGCAGGGTGACGGGCTGGTTCGGCGCAAGGCCGCGGCCCTGGATCATCGCCTGACCGCCCGCGACGATCGGGCCACGATCGGGACCCGAGGCGCCGATGCGTCCGTCGAAGGCACCAAGGCCCGCGAAGGGCTCTGCCGCGACGGCACCGGCGGCGGCGATCATCAGGGCGGACAGGGCAACGCCGCGCGTCCAGCGTCCGGAAAGGATTTTCTGTGTCATCTCATAGCCTTTGTCAAAGCCGGGCGGGGCGCCCGGTCTGGTCACTGTTGTCCCCGTTTGGCTTCAGCAAGGCTGTGGCTTCTTCGCTGTGCCCCGGTGGTCCGGGACATGGCGCGAGGCCGGGTTGCAGCCTCTGGATCAGGGGCCTGCGCTGCCTGTGGGCCCGCGCGGCTGTGGTTCTACGGCCCGTCAGCGCTAATCCGTCGCGGAAAAGGCGGCGTTCAGCGTCGCATCGACCGAGGCGACAAAGCTTTCGCCGTGGCTGAGGCCCGGAAAGGTGGTCACGCCGCCGGGGATGCCTGCCGTGCGCAATGCCGCGTCCAGCCCCTGCAGGGCATCGGGCGGCAGGGCGGCGCGCATCTGAACCAGCTTCTGCGCATTCGGGTTGGCGGGGCTGCTGGCGCGCTTCCGCTCCTGCCCGCCGTGGTGCAGCTCCAGCCTGCGGTCCGGCCAGCGCCCCGCCTCGATTTGCGCGGTGATGCGCGTCAGGAAATCCCCGTGGTCCCACCAAAGCGATGGGCTGGCGCTGACGTAATGGGCAAAGGGCGCCTGAGGACGGCTGGCGGCGTAGAGCACGAAGAGCCCGCCGTAGGAATGCCCCCAGAGCGTCGACTGCGACAGGTCGATGGGCGCGATCCGGGCCACGCGCGGCAGCACCGCCTCCGAGATCAGCGCAAGGAAGTCCGCCGCACCGCCGCCGGGGCGACCGCGCGGGTCCTCGACCGGGCCGCCGTCGGAGCCGGGCGGGGTGTAGTCGCGGGCACGCTCAGCGGTGGCGTAACGCTGGTCGGTCCGGTGGCCCAGCGTCACGATCACCGATGCGCGGCCCTGCGGCAGGGCCGCAAGCCGCGCGTCGGTGAGGCCTTCGAGAACGGCGCCCCCGTCCAGCAGGAAGACCACCGGAAAGCCGCCCTCGGGCGCCGGGCCCTGGGGCACCAGAACGCCGATGCGATGCGCGGCGCCCGCCGGTGCGGGCAGGTCGAAGTCATGCACGCTCACCTCCGCCGAGCCGGTGTCGAGGATCGAGGGCCCCAGAGGCTCCATCGAGGGTTGCGCCTGCGCAGCGGTGCAGAGCAGGGCCAGCAGCGCGGCAAGCCGGATCATTCCGCCGCCTCCCGTTCGAGCTCTGCCAGCAGCGGTGCCTTCCCGCGCCACTCGGCGTACCATGCCTCCACCGCTGGTCCGAACCAGTCGCGCCCGACCGAGATCACCGGCACCCCGGCCTCGCGCAGGCTGGCCAGTGAGGCGGCGTCGATCTCGCCATAAAGCGCCACCATCCCGTCGATCTGCCGCGCCATGATGTCCTGCACCACCGCGCGGTCGCCCTCGGCCATGGCCTGCCACTTGCGGGCCGAGGCGACGGCGGCCATCGGGAAGATCATGTGCCGCGAGTCGATCACGCTGCCCGCATTGCGCCAATACCCGGCGTTCCATGTGCCCTCGTGGTCGATCTGCATGGCATCCACCTGCCCGTTCGCGAAGGCGTCGAAGAGTGCGGGCAGCGGCATCGGCGTGGGGGCGGCGCCCAGCCCGGACCAGAATTCCATCTCGGGCGCCAGTGGCACGGTGCGGATGCGCTGGCCCGCCAGTTGCGCCGCGCCGCCCTCTGCCGTGACCTCGGCGGCGGTCACCACCTGCCGCATCCCCGCCATGCCCCAGCCCAGCCCGCGCAGGCCGAATGCGCCCATCCGGTCCAGCAGGGTCTGCGCCACCGCGCCTTTCAGCAGCCGCGCGGCGGCCTCGGTGTCCCGCGCAAGGAAGGGCGCGTAGAAGATGCCGTAATCGTCGTCGCGGTTGGCGAATTCCGCCGCCGTCAGAAAGGCGAAGTCGATGGCGCCGGTCTGAAGCTGCTGCAGCATCCGCGCCTCGTTGCCCAGCTGCCCCGAGGGCATCACGAGGATATTGACCCGCCCCTCGGTCGCCTCGGCGATCTCTGCGGCGGCGGCCTGCGCGGTCTGCGTCCACTGGTGCGCGGGCGGGGTGATCAGGCCCAGCCGGTAGTCTTCGGCCCATGCGGGCAGCGCGGCCATCAGGGCAAGGGCGGCAAGGGATATGCGACGGATCATGCGGGTCTCCGGTTCATTGCAGAAGGCGCAGCGGGCCAAGCGACAGCCCGGGCCAGAGGGTCAGAAGCGCCAGCACGGCCAGCACCCCGGCGAGATAGGGCAGCAGCAGGACCGACAGCCGCCCCGCGGCGACGCCGGTCTGTTGCGCGGCGGTATAAAGCCCGACCCCCACCGGCGGCGTCAGCAGGCCGACGGTCAGGTTGATACAGGCGATCAGGCCGAAGTGGACCGGGTCGATGCCATAGAGGTCGGTGGCCACCGGTTGCAGCACCGGCACCACGAGGATCAGCGCGGGCAGCGGGTCGGTGACGGCGCCCATGCCCAGAAGCAGCAGGTTCAGAAGGCAGAGGAAGACCAGCGGGTCGTCGGTCAGCGTCGCCATGCGCGCGGCGACCTGGGCGGGCAGGTTCTCCCAGGCGGCGACCCATGCATAAAGCCCCGCGGCGGCGATCAGGAAGAGGATGGCGGCGCTGTTGCGGGCGGTGACGGTCAGCGCGGGCCAGAGGGCGCGCAGCGGCAATTCGCGGTAGACCAGCACCCCCACCAGCACGACGGCGAGGATCGCGACCACCCCGGCCTCGGCGGCGGTGGCGAGGCCGGTCAGGATGGCGCCGATCATGGCGCCGGGAATGGCCAGCGCGGGCAGTGCCCCGGCCAGCACCCGCAGGTGCGGCGCTTGGGGTGAAGGGGCGGCGGGAAAGCGCCCGCCCCGGCCCTGCCAGAGCGTCACCAGCACCAAAACGCCAAGGATCGCCAGCCCCGGGCCGATCCCGGCCAGGAACAGGTCGCCGATCGGAACCTGCGCGATGACCCCGTAGACGATCAGCAGCATCGAGGGCGGCAGGACCGGCGCCAGCAGCCCCCCGGCGGCGGTCAGCGCGGCGCTGGTGTCGCGGGGGTAACCGGCGCGGGTCATCTCTGGCACCGCGAGGCGGGACATCAGCGTGATCTGCGCCACGGTCGAGCCGAGGACCGCCGCCATCAGCGCATTGGCCAGCAGCACCGCCTGCGCCAGTCCGCCGCGCATCCGCCCCGTCGCCAGCGCGGCCAGTGCAAACAGCCGCCGCCCCGCGCCGCTGGCGTTCATCAGCTCTCCGAGCAGGATGAAGATCGGCAGCGCCAGCAGGCCATAGCTTTCGATGCCCTGAAACAGTTGCTGCGGCAGGCTCAGCAGCAGCACGGCATTGCCGCCCAGCACGATCTGCGCGACGGCGCCCGCGATCATGGCGAAGGCCACGGGCATCCCCGCCAGCAAGAGCACGGCAAAGAGCAGCAGGCTCAGCACGCGCGCCCCCCCTGCCCCGCCAGCCTGAGGACGACATGAATGATCGCGCCCAGCGTGGCCGGGACCATCGGCAGCCAGAACCAGACCTTGGCAAGGCCCAGCGTCATCGTCGGCTCTGTATAGGTGAAGTTGAAGCTCTCCTGCGCCAGCGCCGCGCCGGATCCCGCCGCGATCAGTCCGACCGGGTCGAGCCAGGTCCAGAGGCAGGCGGCGAAGCCCAGCAGAAGCAGCAGCAGGGCCGCGTCGACGACCCGCGCCAGCCCGCGCCTGGCGCCCTCGCACAGCCGCGCGCGCAGCAGGTCGACGGACAGATGCCCGCCCTCGGCCAGACAGGCCGCCGCGCCGAAGAAGGCGGCACCCGCCATGGTAAGGACCGCCAGTTCGTCGGCCCAGACCAGCGGCTGCCCAAGGCTGCGCATCGCGGCACCGGCGGCCATGCAGGCCAGCATGACGCCCAACAGGCCCGCCGACAGCGCGGTCTCGGCCCGTGCGAGACGGGCGTCGAGGCGGCGCAGGCGATCCGGGGGAAGGGTCATGGCGGTGTCTTTCGGTGAGGTGCCGCCGCCCGGTCCCCCGGACGGCGGCCTGTCGTGGTCCGTGCCCTGCTCAGAAGGTCTTCGTCAGCCCGACATAGAAGGCCCGCTCGGGCTCGTTGTAGGTGTTCGCCCCGTCACCCGACCGCTTGATCGAGGTGTTGAAGATGTTGGTCGCCCCCGCCGACAGGTCGAAACCGTTGTCGAATTCATAGGTCACGGCGAGGTTCCACAGGGTGTAGGGATCGCGGTCCTGCAGATCGCCGTTCGCGCCGCCCGTCGTGGCGCTGTAGGGCGAGGCCTCGATCTTGCCGAAGTGGGTGAAGGAGGGGATGACCGTCAGCCGGTCGGTCGCCTGCCACGACAGCGAGCCGTTGATCGTGTACTCTGGCACCAGCGACAGCGGCGCCTTGATGGTGGCGCCGCCATCCAGCGGGATCTTCTGCTCGGAGTCGATCATGTAGGTGCCGTTGATGGCCAGGTCGAAGCGGTCGCCCAGCGGCATGGCAAAGCTGCCCTCGACGCCCGAGACCACGGCTTCGGGCACGTTGTCCCACTGGAACATGTTGTAGGTGGTGCCACCGTCCGTGAACGAGCCCAGACGCGTCGTGCTGGACTGGATCTTGTCGCGGTAGTCGTTGTGGAAATAGGTCAGCGTCGCGTTGATGCCGTTGGCCCCGGCATAGGCGATGCCGATTTCCTTGTTGATCGAGGTCTCGGGTTTCAGGTTGTCGTTCCCCAGCACCACGCACTGGCTGTAGCGGTCCAGATTGCCCGCGCCGTCGATGTAGTAGGGGCAGCCGTTGCCGCGGGTCCGGTAGACGTATTGCTCGGACATCTGGTAAAGGCTCGGCGATTTGAACGCCTTGGCGATGCCGCCGTTGATCGTCCATTCCGGCGTCAGCGCGTAAGAGGCGTTCAGACCGCCCGACCAGTTGTGGCCGAAGCTGTCGGCCCAGTCCAGCCGCACCGAGGGGGTCAGCGTCAGCCGGTCGGTCGCCTCGATATTGTGCTCGTAGTAGAGACCGACGTTCAGCTGCTCGGTCACCGGATCGTTCTGGTCGGGGTCGGCGCTGGTGTTGCCGTAGTCGAAGCTGATGCCATTGGCGGTATAGTCCGACAGGTCCAGCTTTTCATAGCGCACCTCCATGCCCAGCGTCAGGGCAGAGGGCCGGCCGAAGACGGTGCGGTCGAGGTAAAGCTCGGACTTGCCCGACACGATGTCCAGCACCGCCTCGTCCCAGTCGCTGTCGCTGTTGATCGCGCCTTCGCCGCCGCCGTTGAGCCCCTCGGACAGGCGGCGGTTGTTGGTGCGCTCGTACTGGACGAAGCTCATCAGCCCGCCCCATGCGTAGTCGCCGGTATGGGTCAGCGCGAAGGTCTTGCGCTCCATCACGTTGGTCTCGGCGCCCTCGTCGGCAAGGCTGTCGGCGAAAGAGGTGCCGCCTTCCGTCAGGCCGCTGCCCAGCAGCACGTCACCGGCGTAGATATTGCCCTGCCGGGAGTAGCCGAATTCGAGGTCGACCTTGTCGGTGTCGGTCGGCGTCCAGCTGAACAGCAGGGTGGCGTCCTTGTTCACCACACCCTCGACCCCGGCGGGATAGCTGCATTCCACCACGTTGCCGCTGCGGTCGGTGCAGACCTCGCCCTCGACCGTCTCGGCGTTCAGCTCGGGGTCGTCGCCCTCGGTCTTGTTGTAGCTTGCGGTGAAACGCAGCGCGACGTCGCTGTTCAGCCGCTTGGCCCAGAGCAGGTTGTAGCGCTGGGTGGCCCCTTCCTGATCGTTCTCGGGGACATTGAACTTCATGCCCAGTTGCAGCAGGTCTTCCTCGGGGGCCTTGGTGATGATGTTGACCACGCCACCCGCCGCGCCCGACCCGTAGCGGGCCGCCGCCGGGCCACGGATGACCTCGATGCTTTCCACCAACTCGACCGGCACCCAGTTGGTATCGCCGCGGGTGTCACGCTCGCCGGACCGGCCCTGCTTGACCGCGGTGCGCGACAGAACCGGCTTGCCGTCGATCAGGATCAGGACGTTCTCCGGCCCCATGCCGCGGATGTCGATCTGGCGCTGGTTGCCGCGCTGGCCCGAGGGCGAGGTGCCCGACAGGTTCACACCCGGCATCTTGCGGATGATCTCGGCCACGTCGTTGACGACGGGCTGTTCCTTCAGATCCTCTTCGGTGATCGTCGAGACCCCGAGCGCCTGCTTGATCTGTTCCTCGGCGGTCAGGACGATGGTCCCGAGAGCCATCGAGCTTCCGTCCGGCGCCGACTGCGCGACCAGCGGGGTCGCAAGGGCCGTCGACATCAGGAAAAAAGCCGACCCTCGGGCCAGCCGTCCACGCGTGGATGCCATGCTTTGTCCTCTCGTTCATTCGAGTTCTGGAAAAGCTGGCGGAAAGCTGGCCGATATGTGCCGACATCGCTGGCAGGCCCGTTGCCCGGGTCGCATTGGCGCAGGATGGTCGATTTTGGCTTGTTGATCCGGCGGGATACCCGGCTGCAGATCGTTCGCTAGGTGTGTCAATGCCGTTTTGCAAGGGCAAGCACAAGCGAAAAAGCCTGCTGCGCTCATGTAATCCTGTGGCGCCTGTGTGTTTCCCGCGGGCAGGACAGACTGGACCCGCGCGATCAATGCAGCCCAGCTGCCGGTCCGGCGGCTCCCTTTCGGGACTTTTTGCCGGGATGCACCCCGTTTCCGGGACCGGAGGCTAGTCGCCCTCCCCGACGCTTTCCAGCAGGGCGCGCAGCAGGGTATCGAACCGGGCGATATCCTGATCGGAAAGCCCTGACAGCAGGGCCGCCTGCGTCTGGACATGATCGGCGAGGGCCCTGTCGATCAGATCGAAGCCTTTCGGGGTCAGCTGCACCACCGCCCGCCGGGCGTCGGCCCTATCGGAGGTCCGCGTGACCAGCCCGGCCTTGGCCAGTTGCTCGATCCGGTTGGTCATCGTGCCCGAGGTGATCATCATCGAGGCCATCAGCGCGCCCGGTGACAGCGCATGCGGCGGCGGCGACCGGCGCAGCGTGGCCAGCACGTCGAATCCGGCGGCGTTCAGCCCGTGGCGCGCAAAGGTCTCGGCCATGCGGCGCGACACGTGGTGCGAGACTCGCGACAGCCGCCCGAGCGGCCCCATGGCCCCGACATCGAGGTCGGGGCGCGCCTGCCGCCATTGCTCCAGTATCCGGTCCACATCATCCACCGTGGCAGGGTAGCGGAGAGTTATCTTGACATCAAGATATGTGTATTTATCTTGACGTCGAGATAAATGAGAGGAGGCCGTCATGGCCCGCAGAACCGACCTGATCCTGACGGCGCTCGCCCCGGCGATCTGGGGCAGCACCTATATCGTCACGACCGAGCTTCTGCCCGATGGCTACCCGATGATGGTGGCCATGCTGCGGGCCTTGCCCGCCGGGCTTCTGCTGCTTGTCGTGACCCGCAGCCTGCCGTGCGGCATATGGCTGGCGCGGTCCTTCCTGCTGGGTGCGCTGAACTTCTCGGTCTTCTGGTGGCTGCTTTTCGTGGCCGCCTACCGCCTGCCCGGAGGTGTTGCGGCCACGGTGGGGGCGGTCCAGCCGCTGGTCGTTCTGTACCTGTCGAAACTGCTGCTGGATCAGGGTATCCGGCCCGCCGCCGTGATCGCGGGGATCGGCGGGCTTCTCGGCGTCGGGCTGCTTGTCCTCACCCCGGGCGCGGCGCTTGACTGGGTCGGCCTGCTTGCGGCCCTTGGCGGGGCGATCTCCATGGCGTTCGGAACGGTGCTGACCCGCAGATGGCAGCCGCCGGTGCCCGCGCTGACATTCACCGCCTGGCAGCTGACCGCGGGCGGCCTGCTTCTGCTGCCGGTTGCCTTTCTGGTCGAACCCGCCCTGCCGCCGCTCGACACCGCTGCGGTATTCGGCTTCGTCTGGCTGGGGCTGATCGGCGGCGCCGCCACCTACTTCCTGTGGTTCCGGGGCATTGCCCGGCTGGACCCCGCGACCGTCGCGCCGCTTGGCCTGCTCAGCCCCGTCGCCGCGACGCTGCTGGGCCTTGCGATCCTTGGCCAGACGCTGAGCGCCGTCCAGACCGCCGGGATGCTGCTTGTTCTGGCCAGTGTCTGGTTCGCACAGCGCGCACAGCTGCACGCCGCTGCCCCGGTGGCAACGCGGGCCTGAAGGGGCGGAGGGCGGCGCCCCCGCGCGCCGGAAGACCCCTTGGCGGGATCGGGTCGCCCGGTCATCCGGTGCGGCGCCATGGCGCCTTCGGGGCGGACGGGAATGCCACGCGCCGCCCGGCGCGGCGCGCGGTTGAGACGGCGCATGACCGCCTGACGGAACCGGCCCCCGTACGGCCTTCTGGCCTGCGACCGCTTGCGGCTTGCAGGACCTCCGGTCTGCGGCTACCCCTCGGGGGCCTTCGGGTCCGCCCGGGCCGGAAGGACCGGGCCACGGCGGGGGCGCTGCCGGGGTGCCTGTGCAACCTTGAACGCCACAGCTCCCGTCAGCATCGCTGGCCCGGGGGCAGAAACAGAGGCCGGGCGCAGCAGGGCCGCGCGGCAAAAGACCTGCCACAACGGCGAAGGTCAGAAGGCCGGACCGGGACCGGCTAGGGAGCGTTACGCATGGGCTTTGCACCACCAGAGCAGCCGAGATCCCCGTCGGGCCGGGCACCATGATGCAAGACGCGCAAAGGCTGCGTTTCGATCTGGCGGGCTTTGCCCGGGACGGGACGCTGGGGGATCACGCGGCGCTGATGCGGCTGGTGGAACGGGCCGATGCGCAGGGCTATGGCGGGATCTGGTTCAACGAGTTCCATTTCCGGCGGACCGGCCTGCCCTATCCGCACCTGCCGCTGCTTGGGGCAGAGATCCTTGGCCGGACCCAGCGGCTGCGCTTCGGGACCTCGATCCTCGTGCTGCCGCTGCACCACCCGCTGATGCTGGCGGAACAGATCGCGCAGCTGGATTTCCAGAGCGGCGGGCGGGTCGATGTCGGCATCGGTCGCGGCACGGAACCGGCGACTTTCGACAGGCTCGGGATCGATCCCGGCACGGCCCGGGACCGGTTCGTCGAGGCGCTGACGGTGATGCTGCGGGCCTGGACGGAGCCCCGCGTCGCCTCTGACGGTCCCGCCTGGCCCTTTGCGGAAACCGAGGTCGGGCCGCCGCCCGTGCAGCGCCCGCATCCGCCTGTCTTCGTCGCCGGTGTCTCGGAAGAGACGGTGGCGGTGGCCGCGCGGCATGGCTTTCCGCTGCTTCTGAGCCTCGAGCCGAACGAGTCCCGCCAGATTCCCGTTTTCCGGGACGCCCTCAGGCGCCTTGGCGCAGGGCCCGGGCCGATGGCGGCCTCTTCGCTGTCGCGCTACGTCCTGCCCGCACCCAGCGAAGCGGCGGCCATGGCCGCGCTGGACCGGCTGACCGAGGCGCTGAATGCCCGGCGCGCCGCGCGGGCCGCCGAGCGGGGCCAGCCCCCTGCCCCGCCCCGCGACCGGGCCGCGATGCTGGAGGGCTTTGCCATTGCCGGGACGCCCGAGGCCTGCCGCCAGCAGATCGGGGCGCTGATCGCCCGCACCGGCTGCCGCAACCTGCGCTGCTTCTTCGACGCCAACGGGCTGATCCCGATGCCCCAGGCAGAGGCGGCCATGACACTGTTTGCCACCGAGGTCATGCCCGCCTTCGAAGGCTACCGCGTGCCGCCCGTGCCGGGCCTGCTTGCCGGGGCCGCGACCGAGATCTGATCCGCCCGGCTAGGGAACCGGGGAAGGCTGCCAGTCGCCCAGCAGGCCACCTGTCGGACGCTCGGCGAACTTCTTTTCCTGCGAAGCGCGGATCTCGGCGGGTTTCTTCAGCGGGCAGCCGCCGCAATAACCCTTGTGCGGGGCCTTGTAGGCCAGGCAACAGGTCCCGCGCCGGAAGGCGATGCCCTCGGTCCCGCCCGACGACAGGTGCAGCATCTCGCCCGCCCTGCCCTGACCGGCAAGGCTGTCGCCCGACCGTTCGAAGAGATCCAGGCCGATCCCGGCGGTTCTGGCCCAGGGCACCCTGCTGTGCGTGTCGATCCATGTCAGAATCAGCCCGATCTGCGAGGTCACCGCGCCCTTGGCCAGCAAGCCGCCAAGGCGATACTGCGCCCTGACGCGGTCATGCAGGGGCAGCAGGTGCTCCGCCAGCAGCAGCCGGATCGCGGCGCCTGTCAGATCGTCCGAGGCCGCGCCTTCGGCATCGGGCAGCCTGTCCTGCGGCAGCCCGGTCATGCGCGGTTCGCGCAAGGCCAACGCCGAGGGACGCCCGTCCGCGCCGAAACGCAGCAGCACGTTTCCGGCAGAGACATCGGGCAGACGCCCGAACAGGACCCATGCCGCCAGCAGCGGCGCGGCCACCCGGTAGGCGTAGGTCTGCAGGAACAGGACGGCGGCGGCCTTCGCATCCTCGACCCCGGCAGCCCGGCCCCGGGCCGCCACCTCGCCTGCAATCTCCGCGTCAGACAGGGCCGTTGCCGCAAGCCAGCCGTCGCGGTGCTCTGCCCCGCTGACGACAAACCGCTCTCCCAGCTGCCCGACCACCCGCATGGTCTCTGCTAAGGTGGTGGGACGGTTGGGCCAGTGCGGCGCGGGCAAGGCCTCTGCCATTGCCCGCACCGGCGTGACCTGGAACCCGGGGTCTTCGTCCCTCATGCCCGCACCTCGAAGGGCGCGATCACCGGCGCATCGCGCAGCTGGCCGATCTCGGCCTCCACCCCGTAGGTCTGGCGGATGGTCTGGGGGGTGAGGGCGGTTTCCCACGGCCCCTCGGCCACCAGCCGGCCTTCGTGCAGCAGCGCGATCCGGGTCGAGAAGCGCGCCGCCAGAGACAGGTCGTGGATCGCGACGATGACCCCGACCCCGCGCGTGCGGACCTCGTCCGCCAGAAGGCGCAGCGTTGCAAGCTGGTTGCCGATGTCCAGCGCGCTGGTCGGCTCGTCCAGGACGATCAACGGCGTCTGTTGCGCCAGCGCGCGGGCCAGCATGACCCGCTGACGCTCGCCGCCGCTGAGCGCATCCATGGTGCGGAAGGCCAGCCCGGCAAGGTCAAGCCGGTCAAGCACGCTTTCCACCACCGCGATATCCCCGGCCCGGGGCCGCGTGCCCATGTAGGGCGTGCGCCCCAGCAGGCAGGTGTCGAAGACCGTCACCGGAAAGCCGTCCGGCGGACGCTGCGGCACATAGGCGATCTGCCGGGCACAGGCGCGCGCCGACAGGCTGCGCACGGGCTGGCCGCCCAACAGGACCGCGCCGCGATCCGGGCGGGACTGGCCCAGCAGGGCGCGCACCAGCGTCGATTTGCCCGCGCCGTTCGGACCGATCAGGCCAAGGATCTCCCCCGGTCCGACAGAGAGGCTGACCTCGTCGAGGACGGTGCGCCCGCCGATGCTCTGGCACAGGCCCCTGGCCTGAAGCGTGGTCATGCGAAGGTCTCCCGTTTGCGGGAAATGACGAGGTGCAGGAACATCGGCACACCCACGAAGGCCACGACGATCCCCACCGGCAGGACGGTCGGGCTGAAGGCCAGCCGCCCCACGGTGTCGGCCACCAGCAACAGCGCCGCGCCGCAGATCGCCGCGAAGGGGATCAGCAGGCGGTGATCGCCGCCGATGATCATGCGCGCCAGATGCGGGCCGATCAGCCCGACAAAGCCGATCACCCCGACAAAGCTGATGACACCCGCCGCCGCCACGACCGACAGCAGGATCGCCGTGACCCGCAGCCGGGGCACGTTCATGCCCAGCGACTGCGCCACGTCGTCGCCCGCCACGGTCAGCGCGTTCAGCTGCCAGGCCTTGCGCTGCATCACCGGCAGGATCACCGCCAGCAGCACGGCACAAAGACCCACCGCATCCCATTGCACGCCGTTCAGGCTGCCGAAGGTCCAGTGCACCACGCGGGCCAGCTGTTCTTCGGTCGCGACGAACTGCACCGCCGCCGTCATGGCGCTGAACAGATACATCAGCGCGATCCCGGTCAGGATCATCGCCTGCGCCCCCATGCCCCGCCACCAGGCCAGCGAGAAGACGCAGACCGCGCAGAGCAGCGCGCAGGCAAAGGCCGAGAGCGGCACGAAGTAGACCCCCGCCGCCTGCACACCGACGCCGAACATGATCGCGACAGAGGCGCCGAAGCCCGCCGCCGAGGACACGCCGATGGTATAGGGGCTGACCAGCGGGTTGCGGGTGATGGCCTGCATCAGCACGCCCGATACCGACAGCGCCGCCCCGGCGACCATGGCCATGACCACGCGCGGCAGGCGCAGGAACAAAAGGACGCGGGCGGCCTGTTCGTCCTCTACCAGATCGAGATGGCCGAAGCTCAGCCGCTCCAGCACCACCAGTGCCAGCGTGCCGATGCCGGTTTCGTTGATGCCGCGCACCGCCACCGCCGCCGCGGCCACGATCAGCAGGACGAAGGACAGCGCCACGATCGTGGCGCGCCGCCTGCCGGACGCGCGATAGAGATCGCCGACAGAGGCGGCGGTGGCGACGGTCGGAGTGGCGCTGGGGGCGGCCTGCACCGCCCCGCCTGTCGACAGGGTCCGCATGGACCCGCTCAGAACCCGGCCCGATAGGTCATGCCGGGCTGGTAGGGCAGGCCCTGGAAGTCCTCGATCCACCGGCGCATCGCTTCTTCGGGGTCGATATCGGCGAACAGCTCGGGGTGCGCCCATTTGGCGATCTGCAGGGCGCCGGTGATCTTGGACGACCCGCCCGCGAGGTAGTAGTTGATGACGTGGACATTGCCGCTTTGCCCCGCCGGAGAGGACAGGATTTCCTCGCGGCCGGTCAGGTCGGCCCAAGTCGTCGCGTATTGCGCCTCGGGGATCGTGGTGTAGGAACCCGGCTCCAGCTTGACGATCAGCTGCGGCTGGCGCTGGACGATTTCCTCGGGGTCGATGGTGAAGGCGTTGACGTTCCCGCGCGAGGCCGCCTGATCCTCGATGACGATATCGCCAAAGACATTCTGGCCCCCGCCGGCGGCGATCATGTCATGCCAGCCGGACCCCGGCGTCACGGTCACGAGCGGGCGCTTTTCCTCGAGGTAGACAGGCACCGGCGGGACACCGTCCAGACGCTCGGCCAGCAGGGTCTGGTAGCCGACGTAGTAATCCACCAGATCCGCCGCCTGCTCTTCCTGGCCGAAAAGCTTGCCCATCAGCTCGACGTTCTCGACATGCTTCAGCGTGTCCCAGGCGGTGATGACCATGACCGGGATGCCGAAGGGTTCCAGCTGGCGCGCCGCCTCTTCGTAGACGCCATTGCGCGGCAGGATCACCAGATCGGGGTTCTTGGCGATGATCGCCTCGTAGTTCGGTTCGTTCTGCCCCTGCCCGACCACATCGGCCTCGGTGAACTCGGGCCAGTAATCCGGGTCGCGATAGGTGCTGGCGCCGGTGCCGACAACCTGGTCGATGGCGCCGATGGCGCGGGCGAATTCCACCGAGTAGCGGTTGAAGATCACCGCGCGCTGGATCGGAAGATCGACCTCGACCGAGCGGCCGACATCGTCGGTGATGGTTTCGGCCCAAAGGGGCACCGAGGTCGCCAGCGCGACAGCCGCGGCGGAGAGGGTGGATTTGAACAACATGCGATCACCTCGATCAGTTTTGTTTCCCGAGGTGCTCTTGGGGTGCATCACGGCGCCGGACCCGGCGCCCTTCGGCGTCCGGCCCCATGGCCATGGCTGCCACCCTGCCGAGCCCCTCGTCGGCGGTTGCGTCTGCCATGGCAGGTCTCCTGGCTCGCGGCTCGGACGTTCGATGATCCCTTCCCGGCCCGGGGGCCAGTGGCACGATCGCGAACTCGCCGCCTACAGTTGCGAGGGCAGCCGCAGCCTGGGTCTCCCCGTCCTGCGTTCCCTTTTCATCCGCCGTTGCGGAACCGTGGCAGGCCGGAAGATACAGAGATCGCGCTCCGCGGCAACAGCAAAGGCAGCGGGTCCCTGGCCGTGAGGGGGTAACGCATTGGCGCATCGGGATATTCGGTGGCGCTGGAACTGATGGACCCCCGGCAGCCCGTCGGCGGAGCATGCTGGCCGATGCCCGGCGCGCGGCGGCGGGGGCCTTGTGGATGCGCGCTGTTCGCCGCAGGACCAGCGGGCGCGGAAAGCCGGGCCCGGCGCGCCACAGCCCGGCCTTCGCGACGGGGCATCCTCCGGTGGTCGGCCCGCCGCTTCCCGCCCGGGCGACAGGCAGGATGACGGACCCGAAAAGCCCCTGCCGATACCGGACGTCGACTTATCCCCGGAAAACGACCTTCAATATATTGACACCCCCCTGCCCCGGATCGCAATATGCAGTTGCTTTGGTTCCGGCGGGGTGACTCGTCGGCTAAGAGGGAAGCCGGTGAGGGTCCGGCACTGCCCCCGCAACTGTAAACGGCGAGTTTCTGTCCATTCCACTGGTGTCGGACGGCACCGGGAAGGCGGACGGGCAACGTTTGAGCCGCAAGTCAGGAGACCTGCCAGAGCATGAACGACGACCGCGGCGGAGGGCCCGGGCGCGCGGATAGGTCGTTTGGCCCTGTCCCCGTGTCCGCTTCGCCCACAGGCAGCAAACCGGCAAAGGGACAACCGCATGAGTATCACCGTCTATTCCAAGCCCGCCTGCGTGCAATGCACCGCAACCACCCGCGCCCTGACCGCGCGCGGCATCGATTTCCGCCTCGTCGACCTGACCGAGGACGCCGCGGCCATGGAACTGGTCACCGGGCTTGGATACCGGCAGGCGCCGGTTGTCGTCGCGGGCGACGAGCACTGGGCCGGGTTCCGTCCCGACATGATCAGCCGCCTGTCCTGACGCCGGGCGGTCGGTCATGGGGGGCCTCGCCTATTTTTCCAGCGGCTCGGGCAACACGGCCCGGTTCGTGGAGCGGCTCGGCCTTCCCGCCACCCGGCTGCCCCTGCGCGGCGATGCCGCGCCGCCGCTGATGACCGCGCCCTTCGTGCTGATCTGTCCGACCTACGCGGACGGGGCGGGGCGCGGCGCGGTGGCCAAGCCGGTGATCCGGTTTCTGAACATCGAAGCGAACCGGACCCTGCTGCGCGGCGTGATCGCCAGCGGCAACCGGAACTTCGGAGAGACATTCGCGATGGCCGGACAGGTCATCGCCCGAAAATGCAACGTGCCCGTGCTCTACCGGTTCGAACTCGCGGGGACCGACGCCGACATCGCCCGTGTTCGTGACGGGCTGCAAACCTTCTGGGGAACCCGATGCTTGACGCCAGCCTGACCCAAGGCCTTGATTACCACGCGCTGAACGCGATGCTGAACCTCTATGACGCAGAGGGCAACATCCAGTTCGAAGCCGACCGCATGGCGGCGCGGCAGTATTTCCTGCAACATGTGAACCAGAACACGGTCTTCTTCCATTCGCTGGAAGAGAAGCTGGGCTATCTCGTCGACGAGGGCTACTATGAGGCGCAGGTTCTGGAACAGTACCCCCGGGACTTCCTTCGCAGGATCTGGGAGGCCGCCTTTGCCAAGAAGTTCCGCTTTCCGACCTTCCTTGGCGCGTTCAAGTATTACACCTCTTACACGCTGAAAACCCGCGACGGGCAGCGGTTCCTGGAACGCTACGAAGACCGCGTCGTGATGAACGCGCTGGCGCTGGCGCAGGGCGATGAGACGCTGGCCATGCAGCTGATGGAGGAAATCCTCTCGGGCCGGTTCCAGCCCGCGACGCCGACCTTCCTGAACGCCGGCAAGACCGCGCGGGGCGAATTCGTGTCCTGCTTCCTGCTGCGGCTGGAAGACAACATGGAAAGCATCGGGCGCGGCATCAACTCGGCCCTGCAACTGTCCAAGCGCGGCGGTGGCGTGGCCCTGATGCTGACCAACATCCGCGAGTACGGCGCGCCCATCAAGGGGATCGAGAACCAGTCCTCGGGCGTCATCCCGGTGATGAAACTGCTGGAGGACAGCTTCAGCTACGCCAACCAGCTGGGCGCCCGGCAGGGTGCGGGCGCGGTCTATCTGCACGCGCATCACCCGGATATCCTGCGCTTTCTCGACACCAAGCGCGAAAATGCCGACGAGAAGATCCGCATCAAGACCCTCAGCCTTGGCGTGGTGATCCCGGACGTGACCTTCGAGCTGGCGAAGCGCAACGAGGACATGTACCTCTTCTCGCCCCATGACGTCGAACGGGTCTACGGCTGTGCCTTCTCGGAAATCTCGGTCACCGAGAAATACGCCGAGATGGTCGACAACCCGAAGATCCGCAAGAAGAAGATCAACGCGCGCGCGTTCTTCCAGACGCTGGCCGAAATCCAGTTCGAAAGCGGCTATCCCTACATCATGTTCGAGGACACGGTGAACCGCGCGAACCCGATCGCGGGCCGGATCACCATGTCGAACCTCTGCTCCGAGATCCTTCAGGTGAACGAGCCGTCCGAATTCAACGACGACCTCAGCTATGCGCACATGGGCACCGACATCTCCTGCAACCTCGGGTCCATGAACATCGCGCGGGCCATGGATGGCGGCGATCTGGGCGCCTCTGTCGGCACCGCGATCCGGGCGCTGAACGCGGTGTCCGAGATGTCGGCCATCGACTCGGTGCCCTCGATCCGCAAGGGCAACGACGAAAGCCACGCCATCGGGCTTGGGCAGATGAACCTGCACGGCTTCCTTGCGCGCGAGCATATCCAGTACGGCAGCCCCGAAGGCGTGGAATTCACCAGCGCCTATTTCGCCGCCATCCTGTTCCACGCGCTGACCGCCTCTTGCCGACTGGCGCAGGAGAAGGGCCGCAGCTTCAAGGGGTTCGAGACCTCGGCCTATGCGGATGGCAGCTATTTCGACAAGTACACCGACCGCAGCTGGCGCCCCGAGCAGCCATCCGTGAAGGCGCTGTTCAAGCGGTTCGGCATCGAGCTGCCGGGCAAGAAGGACTGGGTCGCGCTCAAGAAGGACGTGATGACGCACGGGCTGTACAATCGCAACCTGCAGGCGGTGCCGCCCACTGGGTCGATCAGCTACATCAACTATGCGACCTCCTCGATCCATCCGATCACCGCGAAGATCGAGATCCGCAAGGAGGGCAAGATCGGTCGCGTCTACTATCCGGCGCCCTACATGAACGCCGAGAACCTCGAATATTACCGCGACGCCTACGACATCGGCCCCGAGGCGATCATCGACACCTATGCCGCGGCGACGGAACACGTCGACCAGGGCCTGTCGCTGACCCTGTTCTTCCCCGCCGAGGCCAGCACCCGCGATATCAACCGCGCGCAGATCTACGCCTGGAAGAAGGGCATCAAGACAATCTACTACATCCGCCTGCGCCAGGCCGCGCTGGAAGGCACCGAAGTCGAGGGCTGCGTGTCCTGCACGCTTTGAGGAACGAGACGATGAAAGACATGACCCACACCCGCCCCGTCCCCCGCGCGATCAACTGGAACCGCCTTCAGGACGACAAGGACCTGGAAATCTGGAACCGCCTGACCGCCAATTTCTGGCTGCCGGAAAAGGTGCCGCTGTCGAACGACATCCAAAGCTGGTCGCAGCTGACCGAGGACGAACAGACCCTGACGATCCGGGTCTTCACCGGGCTGACGCTGCTGGACACGATCCAGAACACGGTCGGCGCGCCCGCCCTGATGCCCGACGCCCAGACACCGCACGAAGAGGCGGTGCTGACCAATATCGCCTTCATGGAGGCGGTGCACGCGCGGTCCTATTCGTCGGTCTTCTCGACCCTGTGCCAGACCGTTCAGGTGGACGAGGCCTTCCGCTGGTCGGCGGAGAACGAACACCTTCAGGCCAAGTCCCGCCTGATCCTCGACGAATATGACGCCACCGCGAACCCGCTGAAGAAGAAGATCGCCAGCGTGTTCCTCGAAAGCTTCCTCTTCTACTCGGGCTTCTACCTGCCCATGCACTGGTCCAGCCGTGCGCGCCTGACCAATACCGCCGACCTGATCCGGCTGATCATCCGGGACGAGGCGATCCATGGCTATTACATCGGCTACAAGTTCCAGCGCGCGCTGGAGCGCCTGCCCGAGGCCGAACGGGCCGAGTTGAAGGACTTTGCCTTTGCGCTGCTCTTCGACCTCTACGACATCGAGGCGCGCTATACCCAGCAGCTCTACGATCCGCTGGGCCTGACCGAGGACGTCAAGGCCTTCCTGCATTACAACGCCAACAAGGCGCTGCAGAACCTCGGCTTCGAGGCGCTGTTTCCGGACGAGACCTGCCGGGTGAACCCCGCGATCATGGCGGCCCTGTCGCCGGGTTCGGACGAGAACCACGACTTCTTCTCGGGGTCTGGGTCGAGCTACGTCATCGGCAAGACCGTCGCGACCGAAGACGCCGACTGGGATTTCTGACGCCCGTCGCTTGTCGGCCCGCTCCGGCCCGGGGCGGACCGGCAAAGGGGTGGCGTTGGACGAAAGCGCAGATTGGCGGGTAGGGCGTGATCCGGCGGCGGCTCGGGGCCTGTGTGCCCGCGGGGCCGCGCCCGACAGCACCACCCCTGCGTGATGCGGCTGTAGCGCCCCCTGCCCTGATGCCGCCCACGGCGACGAGGCCGGGCACCTGTTTTCCGGCCAGATAGCGGGCCCTCAGCGCCGCTGCGCCCTGCCCGTCATCCGCGCCGTTGAGCCCTTGGGGCGGTGCGGTCGGAGGCGCTGGCGCCCGGCCCTCACCCGGCTTGCCCGTCAGGGCCTGCCTCCCGTGGCGAGGCGTCTTGCAGGCAGGCCGCTCATGCCCTCCGGCGCGACGGGAAAAGGCCCCGCGCAGGCGGTCACGAGACTTCCAGCACGCCGCGGATCACCGTGAAGATCGCCGCAGACAGCAGCGCCGCCGCCGGGACCGTGATCACCCAGGCCGCGATGATGGTCATGAAATGGGACCGCCGCACCAGCTTGCGCCGCCGCCGTTCCTCGGGGGCCAGGCGCATCTCTTTCGGCACGGCGGCCTTGACGTTGCGCATCCGGCGCTCTGCGTCCCATTCCCGGAAGAAGCCCACGCCAAAGACGCCGCCCACGGCGATATGGGTCGAGCTGACCGGCAGCCCCAGCCAGCTGGCCACGATCACCGTGATCGCCGCCGAAAGCGCCACGCAATAGGCGCGCATCGGGTTCAGCTTGGTGATCTGGTTGCCGACCATGCGGATCAGCTTCGGCCCGAAGAGGAAGAGGCCGAAGGAAATCCCCATGGCGCCGATCACCATGACCCAGATCGGGATGCCGAAGGCATGGGTGAAATCGCCGGTGCTCGAGGCCTGCACAATGGCCGCCAGGGGACCGACCGCATTGGCCACGTCATTGGCGCCATGGGCAAAACTGAGCAGCGCCGCCGAGACGATCAGGGGGATGCCGAACAGCACCTTGAGCGACTTGTTGCGGTTCTCCAGCCCCTCGGACTGGTGGCGGATCACCGGGATCATCACCAGCCAGATCAGGACCCCGGAGCCCAGACCGATCAACAGCGCTGCGCCGAGGTCGATCTTCACCAGCTGCTTCAGGCCCTTCAGCGCGATATAGGCGGCAAAGGCGCCGCCCATGATGCCCACCAGAACCGGGACCCAGCGCCGGGCAGAGGCGATCTTGTCCTCGGTGTAGATGATGTTCGACTTGATGAACCACAGGAACCCGGCGGCGATGGCCCCGCCCAGCATCGGCGAGATCACCCAGCTTGCGGCAATCGCGCCCATCTGCCCCCAGCTGACGGCGGCAAAGCCCGCCGCGGCGATGCCCGCACCCATCACGCCGCCGACCACCGAATGCGTGGTCGAGACCGGCGCGCCGATCCATGTGGCAAGGTTGACCCAGAGCGCCGAGGCCAGCAGCGCCGCCATCATGGCGGTGATGAAGGCGCCGGGCGTGCCCATGCTTTCCGGCGCGATGATGCCCTTGGCGATGGTCGAGACCACGTCGCCGCCCGCGATCAGGGCGCCCGCGCTTTCGAAGACCACCGCGATGGCGATGGCCCCGCCCATGGTCAGCGCGTTGGCGCCCACCGCGGGCCCCATGTTGTTGGCCACGTCGTTGGCGCCGATGTTCAGCGCCATGTAGGCCCCGAAGGCCGCCGCGATCACCACGACCAGCGTGTTGTTCGCCTGCCCGAAGATCAGCGCCGCCAGAAGCGCGGCGAAGACCACGAAGACCAGCCCGACTCCCAGCCCGATGACCGGTCGGCTGACATAGGCCGTGGCCTGCTCTAGCGTCGAAAGCCGTCCGAGGTCACGGTCCAGTGTCTCGAGGTGGCTGGGGTCCAGATCGTTGTGCGACATTACTCACTCCCGCAATACGCAGACGCGGGTAACGGCAATGTAACAGATTTACAACAAGGCGACGTCGGAAGATGCCGTATGGAAACGTTCGAATATCTCCCGAAGGCCCGGTTCCGCGACCAGTGTCGCCGCGTCACGCGGCGCGTGCCATGCCAGACGGCGCTGACCGGCTTCGGGAAAACGCTCTTCAAGGCCCGCGACCTCCATCGGGTAGACCAGAACCCGGACCGGGATCGGCAGGCCCGACCGCTTGGTCTTCAGGTAGCGGAATTCGCCGATCGCCTCGGCGGGAATCGCGACGGGACGCACGCCCGCCTCTTCCCAGGCTTCCTCTGCCGCGGCCTCTGCGGCGTCCCGGCCGCGCATGAGTCCGCCCTTGGGAATGACCCAGCGCCCGGTGTCCCGGCTGGTGATCAGAAGCACTTCGCGCCCCGCCCCCTCGCCACGATAACACAGGGCCGCGATCTGGATCATGTCTGGTCGCCGTACAAGTGGCAGCACATAGTCCGTGAAAAAACTGAAAATCCGATGCTTCAAAGAATACCTTTCGCAACTGCAAGAAACCCGCAGGCGGCTTTGCGCACAAAGCGGCCCTGCCGGTCTAAACATGACGCTTTGCGGCCCGGTTTCAAGTCTACCGGCCACGCGGCCCCGCCAAAGCCCCGCGAAAGGTCAGGGTCGGCGCATGGATAGGCGCGCCATGGCGGCCACCGCATCGGTCCGCGTCACGATGCCGACGATCCGGCCGTCTTCGATGACCGGAACGGCATCGGCCTCGCCCTCGGCCAGCAGCGGCAAGAGCACGGTCAGCGGCGCATCCGGTGCAACCCGGGCCCCGGCGCTGCTCATGATGTCACCCGCCCGCACCGGCTGCCGCCGCGCAGGGTCCAGCAGGCGCCGCATGGCCGCGACAAAGCGCCGGTCCAGCCGCAGCGCGTCCTCCCTGACCCGCGAGATCAGGTGGATCTGGAAGATGACCCCAAGGAACCGCCCATCCTCGGCCACCACCGGCAGAGAGGTGAAACGGTGGCGCCGGAACAGCTCTGCCACCTCGACCAGCGGGGTCCCGGGGCCGACCGTGATCAGGTCGCGCGACATGATGTCGGCGGCGGTCAGCGGGCCGACCTCGTGGCTGGCGGCCTGCAATTCCGCCGCGCCGATCAGCCGGGCCAGGTCCTCGACGCCCAGGTTGAAGGACTGGCGATAGCGTTCGAGGATCGCGGTCAGCTCTGCCTCGCCCAGACCGATCCGTTCGAGCGCGCCGGGTTCGTCCGTGCCGTGGGTGTTGGGTTCGTTGAACTGGCGGAACGGGTAGCGCCGCCCGGTCAGGCGCGCGTAGACCGCCGCCAGGGCGACCAGCGCAAGGCTTCCCACCGCCACCGGCGTCAGCGCAAAGGTGAACCCCATCGCCTCTACCGTCTCGGGGCTCATGGCGGCCACCATGGCCACCGCGCCCGCCGGGGGATGCACCGCCCGGGCAAGGATGGTGACGACGATCGCCCCGCCGACCGCCACCGCGATCCGCAGGGAAGGATCGGGGACCCAGAGGCAGGCGGCGACCCCGACGATGGCCGCCAGCGTGTTGCCGACGACCACCGACCAGGGCTGGGCCAGCGGGCTGTTGGGCACCGCGAACAGAAGGACGGAGGTGGCCCCGAAGGGCGCGATGAGGAACAGCCCGGTGGACAGGTCGACCAGGGGCGACAGCACGAAGACGGCGATGACCACAAGCGCGGCGAAGGCCCCGAACCCGTTCCGAAGCGCCTCTGCCGGGGGGGTATGGCCAACCGCCGGGCCAAGGGATCTGAAAATACTCATACCGGGCACTCCCCTCTTCCTGCCACACGCGTGGCGTCGCGGGGCCGTGCAAAAAAGGCGCCGCAATGCGTCGCCCCCCGGCTTCTATCCAAGGTCTCTGCCGGGTGCGAGGGCATTCCGCCCCCCCGGCCCCGGCCTGCGCGCGGCTGTCCGCCCCCGCGCCGCCCACCGCGTCGACGTCACACAGCCCCCCCGCCGCCGGGCGCGGGGAAGCCGGTCTGTGGGCCCGGATCCTGCGCCTGACGCGCTTGATGACCGGTTGCGGCCCTAGCGTCGGGTCAGCCCATCTTCTCCGAGCTGTAGGAACCGGGGCCTGCGGGCACCACCACGGTCTTGTTGCCGTTCAGGAAGACGCGATGATTGGCATGGGCGTGGATCGCGCGGGCGAGCACCTGCGCCTCGACATCCCGGCCAAGCGAGACGTAGTCGGATGCGGACTGGGCATGCGTCACGCGGATGATGTCCTGTTCGATGATCGGGCCTTCGTCCAGGTCGGCGGTGACGTAGTGCGAAGTGGCGCCGATCAGCTTCACCCCGCGCTCGAAGGCCTGCTTGTAGGGATTCGCGCCCTTGAAGGACGGCAGGAAGGAATGGTGGATATTGATGATCCGGCCCGACATCGTCTCGCACATCTCGTCGGACAGCACCTGCATGTATCGCGCCAGCACGATCAGTTCGGCCCCCGCCTCTTCGACGACCTTCATGATGGCGGCCTCGGCCTGCGGCTTGTTTTCCTTGGTGACCTTGATGCAGTGGAACGGGATATCCGCGTTCACCACCACTTTCTGATAGTCCATGTGGTTCGAGATCACGGCGACGATGTCGACCGGCAGCGCGCCGATCCTGACGCGGTACAGCAGGTCGTTCAGGCAGTGCCCGAACCGGCTGACCATGATCACCACCTTCATCTTCCGGGCGACATCGTGGAACGCGGCCTGCATCGAGAACGTCTCGACGATTTGCGCGAACTCGCCCTCCAGCTCGGAAAGGGTCGTCCCCGCTTCCGCCTCGAAGGCCACGCGCATGAAAAAGCGCCCCGTGTCGAGGTCGTCGAACTGGGAACTGTCGGTGATGTTGCAGCCGTGCTCCGCCAGGAAGGTGGAAATGGCGGCGACGATTCCGCGACGGGCCGGGCAGGTCACGGTCAGGCAGTATTTGGTCATGGGTTTCTCCGCGATGACCGCGCGCGTGTGGCGGCGCGGTCTGTCTGTGGGCCAGGGTTGGGGTTGGGTCGGGCCCGCAGGGCCGGCGGATCGGGCCGCCCGCAGCGGCGGCTTTCCCGCGCCGGCGGTGGCAGCGGCAGTGGGCGCGGTCATCGACCGCCCCAGCCGCGTGCCGCCGTCGCAAGCGCATGCCACAGCGCCTGCGCATAGGTGCGCATCCCGATCACGGCCAGATGGTCATCGCTCCGGCGCAGGAGAAAGACGCTCATGTGTTCGAGGTTGGTGCGCACAACGCTGCCGGGGGTGAAGCCCTTCGGGTCGAGGTTGACGAGCTTTGCCAGCAAGGGCTCGACGAAGCCCCCGCCCCCGCTTGAGGTGATCTCGAAGGCGGTGAACCCGTCGGTCTGCTCACTGACCGAACACGCCGGGGCCTCGGCCAGGACCCGGGCGCAAAAGTCGGCGGCGCCCTGACCGGGCCCCTCGATCATCCACTGGTCGCGGCCGATCCAGAATGCCCCGGCATCGGCGCCCGAAACCGCCTGCCCGGCGGGGGGCAGGGTCAGGCCGAAGGGGCTTGGCGCACTTTGCCCCCTGCGCAGGGTCAGGGACGCCAGCGCGAGGTCGGCGTTCTCGACAAGGGTCAGGGCGCCGTGGGTCTCACGGCGGGGCTCGGTCGCGCCAAGGGCGGTCATCGGGATGAGATCAGTCACGGAGGCGCACTCCTTCGGGGTCGACAAACTGGGCGGACACGACTTCGACGTCGCAGTCCTGCCCTTCCAGAGGGTTGGCCACGGTGATCACCTCGCCCAGACGGCTATCGCCGTTCTCCAGATATCCAAGCGCGATGTGGCTTCCCAGATTGGGCGAATAGCAGGCGGAGGTGACCCAGCCCTGATCGGTTTGCAGATCCTGCCTGTCGCCCCTTGTGAACAGATGCGCCCCGGCGGGGATCTGAATATCCGGGCTGCGCGGCCTGAAACCGACAAGGCGGCGCGGTTCGTTCGCCAGACCTTCGCGGCGGGACATGACCGCGCCGATCGAATCCTTCTTGGCGGACACCATCTTGCCCAGCCCCAGCATCGATGCCGTTGTCTGGCCGGTGATCTCGGCGCCCGTCGCGTGGCCCTTCTCGATCCGCAGCACACCAAGCGCCTCGGTCCCGTAGGGCGTCGCCCCCAGATCCACGCCGCACTGCATCAAACGCTCTACCAGGGCGTTGCCATAGCGGGCGGGCACCGCGATCTCATAGGCAAGTTCGCCCGAGAATGAGATCCGGAAAAGCCGCGCCCGAAGCCCGCCGCAGATCGTCAGGCCGGAACAGGCCATGAATGGGAAGGCCTCGTTGGACAGATCGAACCCGTCGACGACCCGGCTTAGCAGCGCGCGTGAATTCGGACCCGCAACCGCGATTTGCGCCCAGGCATCCGTTGTCGAGATCAGCTGCACGTCGAGGTCCGCCCAGAGGCACTGACGGGCAAACTCCATGTTGCGATACACGGCCCCGGCATTCGCGGTGGTCGTCGTGACCACATAGTGATCCTCGGCCAGACGGGCGCAGGTGCCATCGTCGTAAAGCGTGCCGTCCTCGCGCAGCATAAGCCCGTAGCGCACCCTGCCCACCTTCAGCGTACCCATGGTATTGGCGTAAATGCGGTTCAGGAACTCTGCGGCATCGGTGCCCTGCACGTCGATCTTGCCCAGCGTCGTGACGTCGCAAAGGCCCACGCCCTCGCGAACGGCCCTGGCCTCGCGGTCGACGGACTGGCGCCAATGCGTCTCGCCCGGTTGCGGAAAATACTGCGCCCGCATCCATTGCCCCACTTCGACGAACTCGGCCCCCAGCGACTCGGCCCAGCTGTGCGTGGGCGTCAGCCGGCGCGGGCGATAATGCGCCCCCGTGTCGCCGCCGCCCAGCACCGAGAGCGAAACGCCGGTGTAGGGCGGGCGGAAGATCGTCGTGCCGGTTTCGGGAATGGTCGCCCCGGTCAGTTCCGCCATGACAGCCAGCGCGGAGATATTGGAGGTCTTACCCTGATCGGTCGCCATGCCAAGCGTCGTCCACCGCTTGAGATGCTCGACCGAACGCATGTTCTCCTGATGCGCCAGCGCGATGTCCTTGACGGTCACGTCGTTCTGGAAATCGACCCAGGCGCGTTTCTTGCCGGGCACGTGCCAGAACGCGGCCTGGGCCATGACGCGATCCTCGGCAGAGGGCAGCGCGATGTCCCAAGCCGTGATGCCCAGATCCAAGAGCGCCGTTTGCGCCGCGCGCATCCCGCCTGTCAAAGCGGCAGCCGCGCTGCCCTGCCCCGCCGCCGCCCCCACGGCGACAAGACCGCTCGGCCCGGTGTCACCCGGCACAAAGGCCAGAAGCTCGTCGTTCCACTGCGGGCGCCCGCGATGGTGCGAGGCGAGATGGACATTGGGGTTCCAGCCGCCCGATACCGCCAGGGCCCCGACATCGTGCCAGGAGGATCTGCCGTTTCGCGTGATCTGGATGGCGCTCAACCCCTTGCGGCCACGCGTGCCGGTGACGGTGCCGCCCGCGAAGACGGCGTAGTCGCCGAACCGTGGCGCATCCGCCCGGCTGTCGATGACGCCCAGCACCTTCGCGCCCTTGGCGATCAGGTCCATCGCCGTGCGGTGGCCGTCATCGCCATTGGTGAACACCGCCACCGCGTCCGAGGCCGATCGCACCGGCGCGGCGGCCCATCGGTTGACATAGGCGCGCATCGCCCCGGCGAGCATGATGCCCGGGCGGTCGTTGTCGGCAAAGGGGATGTGGCGTTCGATGGCCCCGGCGGCCAGCACCGCGCGCCGCGCTGTGATGCGCCACAGCGTCTGGCGGACTCCTTCGCCCGGCTCTGGCAGGTGGTCGGCGACCCGCTCGACCGCGCCGTAGATGCCGTGGTCATAGACCCCGAAGACCGTGGTCCGCGACAGGATCCGCACGTTTGGCAGGGTTTCGAGTTCGGCCTGCACTCGGGCCACCCAATCGGCGGCGGGCGCGTCATCCAGCGGATCGCTTTCGGCCAGCAGGCGCCCGCCAAGCCGGAAGTCTTCGTCCGCGAGGATCACGCGCGCCCCGGCCCGTCCGGCGGTCAGTGCCGCCGCAAAGCCCGCCGCCCCGCCGCCGATGACCAGCAGGTCGCAATGCAGGAAGCCCTTGTCGTAGCGGTCCGGGTCGGGCAGCATCGACAAGGCCCCAAGTCCTGCCGCCTTGCGGATTGCGGGCTCGTAGAGCCTTTCCCAGAACGCCTTGGGCCACATGAAGGTCTTGTAGTAGAAACCGGCGGCGAAGAAGGGCGACAGCAGGTCGTTGACCGCCAGAAGATCGCGCCCCAGCGAACCCACGTGGTTCTGCGACCGGGCCGTCAACCCCGCAAAGAGCTCGGTGACGGTCGCGCGTGTGTTGGGTTCCGAGCGGGCGCCCTCGCGCAGGGTGACAAGGGCGTTGGGCTCCTCGGACCCGGCCGAGAAGATCCCGCGCGGGCGATGGTACTTGAAGCTTCGCCCGACCAGCTGCACGCCGTTTGCCAGAAGCGCCGAGGCCAGCGTGTCACCGTGGTAGCCGACATAGGTCGTGCCGTTGAAGCGGAACGGAAGCGCTGTGTCGCGGTCGATGTGACCGCCGGTCAGACGGGTCATTTCGAGCCTCGCAGATTGACGTCGGCGGCCAGTTCGGCGCCGAGGATTTCGTGGGTCACGGTGTTGCGGGTCACGACAAGCCAGGACCGGTCGCCCTGCTCGTGGTACCAAAGCTCGCGATGGATCCCGGCGGGGTTGTCGCGCAGGTACACGTAGTCGCAGAACGCGGCCTCGGCATTGTCGGCGACCGGGTCCGGCCGGTTCATCAGGCTGGCATCGCCGAGATAGGTGAATTCCTGGCTGTCGCGCAGCCCGAGAAGCGGATGAGGGATCAGCATTCTTGTCTCCTCAGTGCAGGTTGGGTTGGGCGCCAACGCCCTTTTCGTCGATGACATAGCCGCGTGCGAAACGGTCCATCCGGTAGGCCGTCGCAGTCTCGTGCGGGGTGCCGGTGGCCAGCAGATGCGCAAAGGCGTAGCCCGAGGCCGGGGTCGCCTTGAAGCCGCCGTAACACCAGCCGCCGTTGAAGAAGAGCCCGTCGATATGGGTGCGGTCGATGATCGGAGAGCCGTCCATCGACATGTCCATGACGCCGCCCCAGCTGCGCAGCAGCCGCGCCCGCCCGATCATCGGCATCAGCGCCATGCCGCTTTCGATGACGTCCTCGACAATCGGCAGGTTGCCACGCTGCGCATAAGAGTTGTAGCCGTCGATGTCGCCGCCGAAGACCAGCCCGCCCTTGTCGGACTGGCTGATGTAGAAATGGCCGACCCCGAAGGAAATCACGGCCGGAAGCGTCGGCTTCAACCCTTCGGTCACGAAGGCCTGCATGACGTGGCTTTCGATCGGAAGCCGCATGCCAGCCATCGCCATCACGCGCGAGGACGAGCCCGCAACCGCGACGCCGACCTTCTTCGCCCCGATGAAGCCGCGCGCGGTCTCGACGCCGACCATGCGTCCGGCCTGGGTCCGGAATCCGGTGACCTCACAGTTCTGGATGATGTCGACGCCGCGCAGGTCCGCCGCCCGGGCATAGCCCCAGGCCACCCCGTCGTGACGCGCAGTGCCGCCGCGTTTCTGCATGAGGCCCGCCTTGATCGGAAAACGCGCGTTGTCGAAGTTGAGAAACGGCAGCATCTCGCGCAGCCGGTCACGCGACAACAGCGTGCCACCGGCGCCGGACAGCTGCATGGCATTACCGCGCCGACGAAACGCGTCGCGCTGACCGTCTGTATGGGCGAGGTTGATCACCGACCGCTGGCTCATCATCGAGTTGAAATTGAGATCCTGCTCCTGCCGCTCCCAGAGTTTCATCGAGAACTCGTAGAACGGCTGGTTGCCGGGCAGCAGGTAATTGGAGCGGACGATGGTTGTATTGCGTCCGATGTTTCCCGAACCCAGCCAACCCTTTTCAAGAACGGCAATGTTGGTCAGGCCATATTGCGTCGCAAGGTAATAGGCGGTGGCCAGCCCGTGACCACCGCCGCCGACGATTATCACATCGTAGGACTTTTTGGGTTCGGGATTGCGCCACAAAGGCTTCCACCCCTTGTGGCCGGTCAAAGCCTCTTTCGCCACTTTGAAGCCAGAAAATTTCATAGCCGCGCTCCTTTTTCGGTATTGTTCTAGGGATGGGCACCGCCTATGTCTTTTGCCCTTCGGCCTGATGCTGTCGAAAATCGGACAATCGTGGAAGCCGGGGTTTTCAGGTGGCCATAATACGAATCGCCGTGCTGCTGGTGGATGGGTTCACCCTGTTGTCCACGTCATCGGTGCTGGAGCCGCTGCGCGCCGCGAACATGTTCTCGACCCAGGCGCTGTACGAGATTTCGCTTCTGCGCACGCACCCAGACAGCGCGGGCACCGGCATGGGTGCGAGCTTTGCGTCCCGGCATTTCGCCGATGTGGCGCCCGACTTCGACCTGATCCTTGTCGTCGCGGGCGGCGGCAAGAAAACCGTTCGCGACCCGGTGCTGTTTCGATGGCTCCGCCGGGCGGATCACGCCGGTGTCGCCATGGGCGGCATTTCCGGCGGGTCGCTTATCCTGGCAAAGGCGGGCCTGCTGGACGGCTACCGCTTCACGGTTCATTGGCACCACTACGAAGCCTTCGCCACAATGCCGGGATCGTGGCTGCTGGAGCGGCGGCTGTTCGTGATCGACCGCACCCGATACACCTGTGCCGGCGGTTCCGCGCCCCTCGATATGATGTATGCGATCATCGCGCGGGACCACGGCACGCGTTTTGCCCGGCGCATCTCGGACTGGTTCATCCAGACCGAGATCAGGCCGACGGACACACCGCAAAAGCCCTCGACCGCATCGCGCTACGGGACGCTGCCGAAACCCGTGAGCGCGGCGCTCGAACTGATGGAGACGCATATCGCCGATCCGCTGGATCAACAGCAGATCGCCGGGCTGGTCGGCGTTTCGGAACGTCACCTTCGGCGCCTGTTCACCGAGGCGCTGGGGATCGGCATGATGGACCAGTACCGCCGGATGCGGCTGGAAACATCGCGGGAGCTGGTCAGGACCACAAGGCTGTCGCTGGGCGAAGTTGCGCAGATGGTGGGCTTTGGCAGCCAGTCGCACTTCACCGAGGCCTATCGGGCGCTGTTCAACGAGCCTCCCTCGATCGACAGGCGCGCCTCGGTGCCCGCGGCATAGGGCGGGGCCGCAGCCCGCGCCCGGGATTGGCCCCTGCCGTCAGATCAGTCCGATCTCCTGAAGCTTTCGAAAGCTGTAGCCGATGTAGATCCGCTGGACGTGCCCGATGGCATCGGAATCGCCTCGTTCCGCCGCCGTCAGCAGGGCGGTCAATTCCTCGACCAGCGCCTGCGTCGCATCCCCGCCGATGGTCTCGGCCAACCGATGCCAGGTGCTTGCCGCCTGCACATAGACCTGAAGCCAGATCGAGCGCAGCGAGGAATTGCCGATCATCGAGGCCACCGTCTCGTTCAGCTCGTGATTGATCTTCACGAACTCGTCGGGGGCGACGTTTTCGGCCAGTTCGGTCGCCCGCTCCAGCAGCACCCTGAGCGCCGCGCAATGCTCGGCGTTCGGGACGATCGGTGACAGCTTGCCGATCAGGCAGGCCAGTTCCAGCCGGACTTCGTACACATGGCGCAGCTGTTCCTGCGTCAGCCCGACGACCACCGTTCCCACGCCATTGCGCGATTCGATCAGGCCGAGATGGCTGATGCGATTGAGCGCGTCCCGAATCGGCGTGCGGCTCACGCCCAGTTCCAAGGCCAGCGCCGCTTCCTTGAGCTGGTCACCGGGCCGGTATTCGAGGAGGCAGATTCGTTCCAGCAGAATGCGCTGTATGGTTGCCGCATCCATTTTCTGCGTTTCTGTGGTCATCGTGTCTTTCTGCCCTCTCGTACACAACATCGGCGCGCGGCCTCTTCACATGCGGGTTCAATGCGCCCGCAGCAGGGTGCCGTATCCTTCGATCCGGTCATCCAGACCGGCAAGGCGCAGCACATCCCACATCATCGCCTGATTTGAGCAGATAACCGGCTTGCCCAACTCTTTCTCAAGTTCTTCAACAATATCAAGTGTTCGCAAGGCGCCACAGCTGACAAAGACGGCCTCGGCATCCGGTCGGTCGACCGCGGCGGCAAGGCGCCCGATGGCCCGGGGGCTGACGCGCACCATATCTGCATCCTTGTCGAGGTTCAGGCCGCGAATGGCGCTGATCTCGAACCCTGCATCTTCCATGTAGTCCGCTTCGCGCGCATTGATTTCGTCCAGATAGGGGGTCGCCACCGCAACCCGGCGCACGCCCAGGGCCTCGAGCCCCCGCAAAACGCCCGAAATCAAAGTGGTCGGCCGGGCGGACGGCGCGCCCCTGGACAGTTCGCCGATCACCCTGTCCTCTCCGATCAGAAGACTTGCCGAGGTGCAGGCATAACACACCACGTCGAGACTGCCGTCGGGCAGCAAGGTGCTGGCAGCCCTGGCCAGATCATCGACCTGATTGCTCAGCGTTTCGACGGAAATGTCATCTTTGTTGTAAGCTCTTGTGAAATGAACGCCGACGCCATAGGGGCGCAAGCGGAACATGTCGTCTTCGATGGTGCGCTCTGTGGAAAGCAGCACGAAGCCAAGCTTCGCGCGCGGATGACGACCGTCGTCGAAAAGCTCACCCAGATCTGAATTGCAAGCCATGCTGTATGCATCCTCTCAGGTTTGCTGGGTCAAATCCGCCGATTCTTGCGTAAAAAAAGGATTTGACGCGCATGCTGTATGCAGCGTAACGGTTCCGTGTAGGTGTGTCGATACGCTACGGCAGGCCGAGGCGAAGAATTCACTGATAGGGAGAGCAGCAGCATGCAGCTGTCGAAAATTGTAAGGGCGGGCGTTTTCGCGCTTGGGTTCGCAGGCGCCTCTGCGACCAGCGCCGCCGCCGAGGAGATCATTCTGGCCCATGTGATGGACCAGGAGCATATCTTCTACAAAGTGGCCGAACAGTTCAGCGCTCGCCTGGACGAGCTGTCGGGCGGCACGATGACCGTGTCCCATCACCCCGGCGGGGATCTTGGCGACTGGACCTCCATCGTCGAGCAGGTCGCGCAGGGCGCCGTTCAGATGACGATGTCCTGGAACCACTCCGAGCTTGACCCGCGCTGGGACGTCTCGATCCTGGGATACGTTGCAGAGGACTGGGAGACCGGCAAGCAGGTCTACGGCCCGGGTTCGGTGATGGCCGGCGTCTACAACGGCATCATGAACGACATGGGCATGGAACTGCTTGGCACGATCCCGACCGACTTCACCGGCTTCGTGGTGCGCAAGGGCGTCGATGTCCCGACCAATTTCCCCGACGATGCCAAGGGCTTCAAGATGCGCGTGCCCGGTCAGCCGATGGCGATCGAGCGGTACAGGGCGACGGGCTTCTCTCCGGTGCCGATGGCCTTCTCCGAGGTTCACACCGCGCTTCAGACCGGGGCCATCGATGGCCGGGCCTATTCCCCGCCCTCCGAAGTCCTGATCTTCAAGGACGTCATCAGCACCTATGTGTTCACCCGCGAGAACTTCGAGCACACCTTCTGGAATGCGAACAAGCGCTGGTTCGACGGCCTGACCGAAGAGCAGCAAGGCTGGATCAAGACCGCCGCGGACGAAGCCACGACCTGGGCCTGGGAAAGCGCCCAAGCCGAAAGCCCGAAGTGGTTCGAGCAGATCCGCGACGCAGGCATCGAGGTGGTCGAACTGACACCCGAGCAGCTTGAAGCCTACAAGAGCCTCATCGTGGCCGCCGAATACCCCTACATGGAAGGGGTGATCGGGTCCGAAATCATGGCTGAAATCAAGGCAGCCGCAGGCATCGAGTAATACCGAAGCCGGGGCGCGGTCATCAAGCTCGCGCCCCGCAGCGACTAACGGGGGGTCACATGAAAGAACTGCATCACACCGACAGCCTGGACGGCATCCTGTCGCCCCCGGCGATCGCTCCGGTGCCGGACGCCGAGGACCGCCGGACTGCGCCATACACCGGGCTGGGCGGCCTTTATCGGGCCGAGGCCGGCATCGCCTGGCTCATGCGTGTCGTGATGTTCGTCGCAATGATCTCGCTTGGCCTTCTGATGGCCGCGCAGGTCTTCATGCGCTACGTGGTTTCACTGCCCTTTCTGGGTATCGAGGAAATGGCCCCGATGCTTGCGGTCTGGGTGTATTTCGTCGGCATGGCCTATTCGACCCGCAACCGCGAGCATATCGAAGGCGGCCTTCTTTCGCTGATCGTCAAAAATGAAAAAGTCCTGCTTGCGGTGCGCTTGTTCGGATCGATCATTTGCCTGATCGCGATGGTGATATTCCTGAAATTCGCCTGGGACTTTGCCTCTTTCAACATATCTCTGAACAGAAAGAGCTCTTATATGCGCCTTCCCAAATATCTCTGGGATCTCAGCATGGTTTTCGGCTTTGGCATGATGTGCCTTTATTACCTGCTTCAGGCCTTTCTCGAGGCCCGCGCACTGCTCTCCAAATCGAAGGTGGCATGACATGAGCTTGTTCCTGATTGCCACCGCCCTTGTTATTGTCCTCCTGTTTATCGAAGTGCCGGTCGGCCTTGCCTTTGGCATTGGCGCATTGGCTTTCGGCTGGTTGCAGGGCATCGACATTTCCTTCCACGCCGGTTTCGGCTACACGCAGGTCAGCACCTTTTCCCTGCTTGCGATCCCGCTTTTCATCCTGTCCGGCACGCTCATGGGGGCCTCTGGCATCTCGGAACGCCTGCTGAACTTCGTGAATGCCTTCGTCGGGCGCACGAAAGGCGGGCTTGGCGCCGTGACCGTCGTGACCTGCGCCCTGTTCGGCGCGATCTCGGGCTCTGCCTCTGCCGCGATTGCCGCGATCGGCAAGATCATGGTGCCGCGCATGATCGATGAAGGCTATCCGCCGGGCCATGCCACGGCCCTGGTCGCCGTATCCTCGGTCCTTGCGCTGATGATCCCGCCCAGCATTCCGATGATCGTCTTTGCCGTTGCCATCCGCGAATCCGTCGCCAAGGCCTTCCTGTCGACCATGCTGCCGGGGATCACGCTGGCCATCATCTACTGCGCTCTCAACTTCTACTTCCTCAGGAACAACAAGACGATCCGCGTCGAAGACAAGCTGCCCCCGAAAGAGGCCGTGGCCCTGATCGGGCGCACCGGGAAGCGGGCCAGCCTTGCGATCATCATGCCGGTCATCATCCTGGGCGGCATCTACAGCGGCATCGCAACGCCCACGGAAGCGGGCTCTATCGCGCTGGTCTACACGCTGGCCGTCGGGATGTTGATCTACCGCACGCTGCCGTTCCGCACCCTGTTCGAGTCGACGGTCGAAGCCGCGCGCCTGACCGGGGCGATCCTGATGATCCTGTTCTTCCTGTTCGTGATGAGCCGGGGGATGGTCCTGGCGGAAATCCCGACGAAATTCGCCGAGATGCTGCTGACGGTGTCGGACAACAAGATCGTCATCCTGCTGCTGATCAACCTGCTGCTGCTGATCATGGGGATGATCGTCGACGATGTGTCCGGCGGGATCCTGGCGGCGATCATCCTCTTGCCCGTGGTGCAGGAAATCGGGGTCGATCCGATCCATTTCGCGGCCATCGTCGGCACCAACCTGGGTCTTGGCAATATCACGCCTCCGACGGCACCGCTGCTGTACATGGCGGGCGGAGTCACGGGACAGCCCCTGGCCACCTACATCGGCCCGACGATGAAGTTCCTGTTGCTCGGACATGTCCCGATGGTGCTGCTTGTGACCTTCGTGCCGGAATTCTCACTCTTCCTGCCCGGGTTGCTCGACTGACCTGACCGCCCTTTCAACGCTTTCTCCAATGCCCCGCCAAGGCGGGGCAACGGCTCCCCTGTGCCTTCTGATCAAGGAAAAAAACAATGTTGGACCAAGCAAAACAGCGCACCGCCGAACTACAGCGTCGCATGAAAGACGCCGGAATTCAGAAGGCGGTCTTCACCGACGAAAGCTCGATGGCCTATCTGGCGGGCTTCTGGGGCTATCTCGGGATCGAATTCGGCCGCCCCTCGATGCTGGTGGTCGATGCGGACGATGCGCCCATCGTGATCACACCGCTGATGGAATCCGAGATGGTCGCAGAAATGACCTGGGTGGAAGACGTGCGGACCTGGGAAGACATCGGCGAACGGACATGGGGCCGTGCCCTTGCCGGGGCGCTGGGGGACAACCCCTCGGCCATCTACATCGAGCGCAACAGCATTCCGGCCATCGTGCGCAACCATCTGGACGACCGGTATCCCGGCGTGCCGCTGCTGGACATTTCGCCGGTGCTGGGTGGCATCCGGATGATCAAGACGCCGTTTGAAATCGAGGTGATGAAGCAGGCTGGCCAGATCGCGGGCGCGATGATGGAAGCCGCGCACAACTCGCTGTCGGAAGGCGCCCGCGAGTATGAATCCGCCATCGCGGTGATCGAGGCGGGGTCGCGCAAGGCAGCCGGGTTCCTGACCGACAAGGGCTGGGATCGTTTCGTATCGCCGATGATCCACAACCTGCAGATCCTGCAAAGCGGCAAGGACGCGTCGATGGTGCACCGCCGTGCGAGCGTCCGCGCCTACGAGCGGCTGGACCCGGTGTATTTCTGCTTCTGCAACATGGCCCAGTTCAAGCAGTACAAGCTGGGCTTCGACCGCATGTTCCATATCGGGGACGTGCGCGACGAGGACCGCCGGGTCCAGCAGGCTGCCATCGATGCGCAGCAGGCCGCCCTTGCCGCCATCCGTCCCGGCGTGCCTGCCGAGGATGTCGCGGCGGCAGCGAACGAGGTCTACCGGTCGCGCGGTTACGAGACCGGCTACCGCACCGGTCGCTCCATCGGTGTCGCCTACCTTGAGGCGCCGGAACTCAAATCCGGCGACAAGACCGTGCTTCAGCCCGGCATGACCTTTGCGGTCGACGGCGGCATCTCGGTCGACGGCATCACCGCCGGCCGCATCGGCGACTCGATCGTCGTGACCGAAACCGGCTTTGACTACATCACCCAGTACCCCCGCGAAATCCTGCTGAGCAAGTAAGGCCGACGACGATGAAAGATCTGAACATGATCAACAAGCCGTTTCCGCAGCAAGAGTTGCAAGAGCGGGTGGCCCGCGCCCGGACCGTGCTGGAGCGGAACGACCTCGACGGGATCCTGATCTCGGTCCCCGAAAGCATCTACTACCTGACCGGGATGGACCACTGGGGCTTCTTCGCGGCGCACGTCCTGATCCTGAACCGTGACGGCAAGATGGGCCTTGCCTGCCGCGCGATGGAAAAGATCACCTTCGACAACCAGGTCGAAAACGCCACCTTCTACGGCCACAAGGACCACGAAGAGCTTTCCGACTACGTGCATCAGGCGATGAAGGACCTCGGGCTCTGGGGCGGTCGCGTGGGGATTGAAAAACGCAGCCTGTTCCTGACACCGCGTCACGCAGAGCGCATTCAGGACGACGGCGCGGGCACCCGGTGGAGCGATGCCTCCGGCCTGATCGACGATCTGCGCCTGGTGAAATCGCCGCTCGAGATGTCCTATACGCGCAAGGCGGCGCATGCGGTCGACATGGGCACGCTTGCGGCGATCGAGGCGTTGAAAGACGGCGCATCGGATTACGAAGTCTCCGCCGCCTACCACAAGGAGATGATCCTTGCGGGCAGCGAGTACCCCGGCTTCGGCCCCTTCTTCCGCCCCACCTCGCGGCTGGGCGAAGAGCACACCACCTGGCGCGGCGAGATCTTCCGCTCGGGCGATGCGGTCTTCATGGAGACCTGCGCGGCCTACCGGAAGTATCAGGCGCCGATGGGGCGGCTTGCCTATGTCGGTTCGGCACCCGCCGGTATCGAGGCATCCGTCGACCTGGCCATCCGCGGGATGAAGGCGATCTGCGAGGCGCTGAAACCGGGCAATGAAGCGGGTCAGGCCTATGAGGCCTGGCACGATGTCGCCGCAAGCGCGGGCCTGAACGATTACCACCGCCACCACTGCGGTTACCTGGTCGGGATCGGCTTCCCGCCCAGCTGGACCGGCGGTTCGATGGTCACCAGCCTGTTCCCGAACTCGACCCGCAAGATCGAGGTCGGCATGGTCGTTCACGCGCACTCCTGGTTCACCAACACCAGCGTGGCCGACTACTTCATCTCCAACACCGTCATGGTGACCGAAGAGGGTGGGGAAATCCTCACCAGCCAGACACCGGAAACGCTGATCCTGTGCTGAGCCATCAGAGCGCGCCGCCTGTCGGCGCGCTCTATCCCCTGCCCGAAGAGCATGAGCTTTCCCATGAAGAAACTGACCAAGGATACCCTGACGGGCATCTGCACGCAGATGGCGTCTCACGACTGGACCGACGCCGAGATCAACGAACTCGTCGACCCGCAGCTTGGCATCATCACCGGGTTCCAGGACCTGCTGAACGAGCTCGACGTGCTGCGCAGGATCGACCTTGAAACCACTCCCCCCGCCTTGACCGTGCAGAAGAGATAAACGATGTCGACCGAGATCGCCTTTGACACCGTACGCGGTTTGAAACGCAGACTGACCGCCGGAGAGATCACACCCGGAGAACTGGTGGATGTCTTCGCCGACCGGATCGCCACGCATAACGAACGGTCGAAAGCCTTCATCACCGTGACCGCAGATCAGGCGCGGGACGAGGCCGCGCGCCTGACGGCTGACGACCTGACCGCAAGCGCCTTTGCCGGTGTGCCCTATGCCTCGAAAGACCTCTTCGACGTCGCGGGTGTTCTGACCTCTGCCGGATCCCGCGTGTTCCACGACCGCATCGCGACAGAGGATGCCTTCGCCGTCGCACAGATGCGGCAGGCCGGTGCCGTCAGTATGGGCAAGACCAACCTGCATGAATTCGCCTACGGCGCGACCGGCGAGAACGAGGTCTATGGCACCTGCGTCAACGCCTATGACACGACCCGGCTTGCGGGTGGATCGTCAAGCGGCTCTGCCGCCGCGGTCGCCTTCGGGCTTGTGCCGGCGTCGCTTGGCACGGACACCGGCGGATCGGTCCGCGCGCCTGCCGCGCTGAACGGGCTGGTCGGCCTGAAGCCGACGATTGGCCGGGTGCCGACCACCGGCGTCGTGCCCTATTGCTGGACGCTGGACCACGTCGGCCTGATGACCCGCGACGTCGCGGACTGCGCCGATTTCCTGGGCATTGTCGCGGGCTATGACCCCCGCGATCCCGGCGCGCAGAACATCCCGGTCGAAGACTATGCCGCCGCGCTTGACCGGGACATCAGCGGCCTGCGCGTCGGCATTCCCGAGAACTTCTACTACGACCGGACCGACCCCGAGATCCTCGCCGCCATGGACGCGGTCAAATCCTATCTGGTCGCGCAGGGCGCCAAGCTGGTTGCCGTCCGGTTCCCGGACATGGAACACAGCCGCGCCGTGTCGCTGACCGTGCAGATGCCGGAAGCGCTGAGCGCACATTCGGCATATCTGCAAGAGCGTGGCGCGCTGTACGGCACGGATTTCCGCGCCGGTCTTGCCCTTGGCCAGACGCTGCTGGCCGAGCATTACGTGCGCGCCAAGCGGTTTGTCGAAGTCTACCGGCAAAGGACCAACGCCCTGTTCGACGAGGTCGACCTGATGCTGACCCCCGCGACGCCGGAAATCGCGCAGCCTCTGGGCACGGTCAAGACAACCCGCGACGGCGTGGACGAAGCCGTGGGCAACGCGATCACCCGCTTCACGACCTTCTTCAACATGTCGGGCCATCCCGCGCTGACGATGCCCTGCGCCATGCATTCGGCAGGTCTGCCGATCGCGCTGCAACTGGTCGGGCGCTACTTCGAGGAAAGCACCGTCCTGCGCGCGGCCCATGCGCTGGAACGCAACGACGCCTTCGCGATCCCGCGCCCGAAGGTCGATCTGTAGATAGGGCGCCGGTTCAGTCCGGCGCCCTTGCGGGTGCCCCCACACCTCATCCCCTCCCCGGTGGGGGCACCCGACCGTGAAGCGCCGCGGCGCTCAGACAATCCGCAGGAAGTTCACAGCGAAATGGTCCGACATGGCGATCTATAAATTCAATTCCGACAATGGCGCGCCCGTCTGCGATCAGGTGATGGACGCGCTTGTGCGATGCAACCACGGTGTCGAGACGGCCTATGGCGCCGACCGCTGGTCGCAGGGGCTCGACAGCGCCTATTCGGATTTCTTCGAGAAAAGGTGCTTCGTCTTTCCGGTCCCGACCGGCACCGCCGGCAACGGGCTGGCGCTGGGTGCGGTGACCCCACCCTACGGCACGATGTTCAGCCACGCGCAGGCTCATATCGTCACAACGGAAGGCGGCGCGCCAGAGTTCTATTCGGGCGGTGGCCGGATCACCCTGATCGATGGCGCCGACAACAAGATTACCGCCGATGCCCTGCGCGCCGCGCTTGACGCCCACGGCATCGGCAATGTTCACCACATGCACGCAAGCGCGCTTTGCCTGACGCAGGCGACCGAAACCGGCGTGACCTACACGCTGGACGAGCTGGCAGAGCTGTCGGCCATCGCCCGGCAGGCGGGCCTGAAGGTCCATATGGACGGCGCGCGCTTTGCCAATGCGCTGGTCCATCTGGGCGCGACACCGGCAGAGATGACCTGGAAGGCCGGCGTGGATCTTCTGACCTTCGGCACCACCAAGAACGGCACCATGAATGCCGAGGCGGTCATCACCTTCGACCCCGAAATCGCGCGGGTCCTGCGCGTCATGCACAAGCGTGCCGGGCACCTGTCGTCAAAGATGCGATACATGTCGGCGCAATTGCTAAGCTATCTCGAGGGCGATCTCTGGCGCAGGAACGCTGCGCGCGCCAATGGCCATGCCACGCGGGTCGCGCGGGCTTTGGGCGCCTGTGACGCCGTCAGGCTGATGCATCCCGTCCACATCAACGAGGTCTTCGCGGTTCTGCCACCCGCCCTTGCCGAGCACCTGAAGGCCGAAGGCTTCCCCCTGCGACCCTGGTCGTTCGGGGAACGGTCGGGCGTGCGGATCGTCCTGTCCTTTGCGGACAGCGACGCGGAGGTCGACGCCTTTGCCGACTGCCTTCGCCGCTTTCGCTGACCAGGGCAGCCCCAAATGAATTGACACCGGCGCGGCGGCCTTTCCGGTCCCGGCGCAGGTCCAACCATGCAAGGAACGAGATGATCACCACTCAAACCATCGGAATCGCGGGCATCGGAGCGATCGGCGCGCGGGTCGCCCGCGCGGTCGACAGCGGCAGCGTACCCGGTTTCGAACTGTGCGGCCTGTCAGCCAGCCACCCGGACCGGCTGGCACCGTTGAATGCGGACTTGACGCGGCCACAGCCCTTTCTGACCTTCGACGAGATGGCGGACCGCTGCGACTGGGTGCTGGAAGCCCTGCCGCCCTCCCTGTTCGCCGATCTCGCCGAACCGGTTCTGAAGGCCGGCAAGACGCTTGTGGTCATGTCCTGCAGCCAGCTGCTCCAGCGCGGCGATCTGATCGATCTGGCCAAGCAGACCGGGGCGCGGATTGTCGTGCCCTCGGGCGCCATGCTGGGGCTGGACGCGCTGAAGGCGGTTGCCGTGGGCCGGATCGACAGCGTCGTCATCGAAACCCGCAAACCGGTCGCCGGGCTGCAAAACGCCCCGTATCTTGCCAAGGCCGGGCTCGACCTGACCGGATTGACCGAGCCGATGCAGATCATCGAAGGCTCGGTGAGCGAGGTGGCGAAAGCGTTCCCGGCCAATGTGAACGTCGCGGCGGCGCTCAGTCTTGCCGGGCTTGGCCCGGATCGCACCCGGATGCAGGTCTGGGCCGATCCGACCCTGACCCGCAATATGCACAGGGTTCACATCACTTCTGACAGTTCCGACTTTACCATGACGATCCAGAACCGCCCGACGGAAGAGAACCCCGGGACCGGGCGCATCACGCCGCAAAGCGTTGTGGCGCTGCTGCGCAATCGATCCGCCGCCCTTCAGATCGGAAGCTGACCATGTTGACCTTTGAAACGATCCAAGCCGCCGCCGCCACGCTGAAGGGTGTGGTCCGCGTGACGCCATTGCTTGAATCGGAACTGCTGAACAACCGCCTGGGGTTCCGCCTGCTGGTGAAGCCAGAGTGCCTTCAGGTGACCGGCTCTTTCAAGATCCGGGGGGCCTACACGAAAATCGCCTCGCTGAGCGCGGAAGAGCGGCAATGCGGCGTGGTCGCCTTTTCATCGGGAAACCACGCGCAGGGGGTCGCGGCGGCGGCCTCGGCCATGGGCGTCAAGGCGACCATCATCATGCCCGAGGACGCTCCGGCCACCAAGCTGCGCAATACCGCGGCCCTGGGCGCCGAGGTGATCACCTACAACCGCCACACCGGAGACCGCGCCAAGATCGCACGCGATCTGGCGGAACAGACCGGAGCCGTTCTTGCCCCGCCCTATGACGATTACGCCGTCATGGCCGGGCAAGGCACCGTCGGGCTGGAAATCGCCGATCAGTTGGACGCGGCCGGGCTGGGGGCCGACGCGGTGTACTGCCCGGTTGGCGGGGGCGGGCTGATCGCCGGGCTGGCAACGGCTTTGGAAACCCGCCTGCCGAAGACGGCCATCTACGCCGCCGAACCCGTCAACTTCGAGGACACGCAGCGGTCCTTGCAGGCGGGCAAGCGGGTCGGAAATGAAACCGGGCATGCCTCGATCTGCGATTCCATCGTGACGCAGATCCCCGGCGAGCTGACCTTTCCGATCAATCGAAGGCTCCTGTCCGGTGGCCGCGCCGTCACCGAAGCAGAGGTCTTGTCCGCCATTCGGATCCTGATGGACGACCTGAAGATCGTCGCCGAGCCCGGCGGCGCCGTGGCCGTGGCCGCCGCGGTCCAGGACGCCCCGGCGCTGGCCGGGAAAACGGTCGTCGCTGTGGTATCCGGCGGCAATGCCGATCTGGGTTGGCTGACGCGGACCCTGGGGCAAACCGGCAAGGGCGCCTCCGGCGTCTGATCCGGCGCCCGGCGCGTCACCACGCGATGCGGCAGCTCGGGCCGCCCGATCCGCAACCGGCGGGGCCTGAACGCAACGAACATGCCCCGCTCGGCCCCTGCCCCGGCGCCCCGCCTGACCATGTCATGACCAGCGCACGCTTTGCCACTTCGCGCCCTGTCACCCGTAGGCGAAAACAGAGCGATGAGGCCCCCTCGCGCAAAGCAGGGCATGCGCCCCCGGTCCCGGATGCGCAGCCCCCGGGGGCTTTGCGACGGGCACGCCGAGCGCAAAGGAACGATTCGGAGCAGCGGCGCGAGCCCGAAGCGCAGCGCCCGGGCGGTCGGCGCCACGGGCCATGCAATACCTTCCCCGGGGCTGCGGACATTGCATCTTCGCGTCGAACCGGCTGCCCGCAGCGAAGCCCATGACCCGGCGGGCGAAGTTCTGCGGCGCGGCCCCTTCGGGGTGCACCCCGCCCCCGCCCGGCAACGGCCAGGCACGGCTGCCGGCGCAGGCTGCACCTGCCACCCCAAGGCAGGTTGAGCTACTCCCCGAAATTCGGACACTGACATAAGCTATGATTTGCAGTCTGCTGATCTTCGACGAGAAGGAGATCAGAGATGTCAAA
>NZ_JBLXGL010000013.1:0-151741 GCF_048381735.1 Ponticoccus sp. (in: a-proteobacteria) | reverse complement strand
CGCGATGCGCGTCATCGGCGACTGGATTGCCTTTTACAACAACCACCGCCCTCATCAGGCGCTTGCCATGCGCACGCCTGCCGAGGCATTCAGATTAGCGGCCTAACCTGAGCAGATTCCGCTGGGTCGATACACTCGCTCAGTCGCACGCATCGCAAAGCACTGCACCGTGCGGGGCGGGGCCGCCGCAGTGCAGGCACTTTGGAGCATTCTCTCGTCTCTTGATCTCCTCTTGTCTGCGCTGCTCTTCAGCCCATTTTTTGGTTGCCTCGTTTGACATGGCGTCACTCCTCTTTGCGGTGTGGCTAACATGTATACGGTGAGGCTGGCAAAAGTTGGGCATTTCGTAGAGTGCCGGAAGCGGATGTGAGTGTCAGCTTTCGAGAAGGATGCAGGTCATCGATGGCTGTTTGGCGAATGACGGCTAAGGTCCGTCAGCGACCGCCGCTGCGGCCTGGCTGGTGTTCTGCTCGCCACACAGCCGCAAGTCCGCCTCGAGCCCACTTTTGACAAATGCTGCGAGACGCGCGAACGACTGCTTCTGGGGCATCACGTTCCTAAGATGCTCTCAGGGCGTCTCTTCAAGATGTGGTTAGGAAATTCATTGGCGTTTCAAGAGGAATGCGCGCCGCTGCGGGGTGAACTCGGCTCGCAGAAGCGGTAACCGACGCCCGGCTCATTCAGGATCAGCGTTGGATTGGAAGGGGCGTCCTCGAGTTTCTTGCGCAGCGATCTAACGGTGACTCGCAGATACTCGACGTTATCGGTATGGGCCGGGCCCCAGACCTCACGCAGCAGATGGGTGTGGGTCAACACCTTGCCCGGATGACCGGCCAGCTCTGCAAGCAGCGAAAACTCTTTCGGTGTCAGCTTCACCTCGGCGCCTGACTTCCGGACGCTGTGCGCATCGAGGTCGATCTCGACCGGGCCGGACTTGACCCGCCGCGTGACACCGGCGCTGCGATCGGCGCGGCGCAGGCAGGAGCGGATGCGCGCCAAGAGTTCCTCGCTGTCGAAAGGCTTCGTGACGTAGTCGTCCGCCCCGAGATCGAGCGCCGTGACTTTCTCGCCCGAGCCCTCGCGGGCGGTGAGCACGATGATCGGCACACCCTTGTCGCGGAATGGGCCGATGAGTTCGAGGCCGTCTCGGTCCGGCAGGCCGAGATCGAGGAGCACGAGCCTCGGTCTGGACCGATGAAGCTCCGCCAGAGCCGTTGCGGCGGTCGCGGCTTCCTCGGCCGTATAGCCGCTTCGCTCGGTGGACACGCGCAGGAGACGCCGGATCGGCAGTTCGTCGTCTACGATCAGGATGTGGTCGCTCATGCAATGTCCTCCATCGAGACTTGGACGATCGCCTCGGGCGGGATTCGGATCGTGAACCGCGAACCGCCACGCTGCCGCCGCGCCGCCTCGACGCTGAACCCCATCGCTTGAGAGAACCCCTTGACGATGGCGAGGCCAAGCCCCGATCCGCCGGTCCTGTCGGAAGTCTCGCCGCGTGCGAAACGGTCGAAAATGCGCTGCTCGCTGCCCTGCGGGATGCCGGGGCCACGGTCGAGCACGTCGATCACCGGGCCGCGCCGTCCCATGCGCGCGACCACCTCGATCGGCTCTTCCTCGGGCGAATACTTCACCGCGTTGTTGATGAGGTTCAGGATCGCATGGTGCAGCAGCACGGCATCCGCACGGACGAGCGGCAAGTTCGGATCAATCGATGTCTGCACCTTGCGGCCCTCCAGCAGCGCGGCGAGGTCGGCAATGGCCGAGGTGATAGCGTCGGTCAGGTCAATGGGCTGAAGATCGGGCGTGACCGCCCCTTCCTCGATCCGGGTGAGGTCGAGCAGGTCCGACAGGAAGCGGTTCAGCCGACGCGCCTCGCTGCGCACCGTCTCGACGAGCTCGGCGTCCTCGCCGCTGGAGGACAAGGCCTCGGCCGCGGCCGTTACGGCCGTCAGTGGTGTCCTGAGATCGTGACTAAGCGACGCGAGCAGTGCTGCGCGCAGGCTATCGCGCTGGCGCACCACCTCCATTTCCCGCATGTCGGTCTCGAGCTTGAGCCGCTCATGGGCAAGCGCAGCTTGGTCGATCAGGCTCTCTGTAAGCGCCGCCCGCTTCGTCGGTACGGCGTCGCGGCCAGAGGGGCTGCGCAGCCCAAGGACCGCCAGAGTGCCGAGCGAGGTCTTAAGCGGGCGGAATTGCCAGTCGCTCGCGGTGAGCGTGTTGGTGCCACGCCCTGCGGCCTCCCCGTGCTCAAATGCCCACTCTGCAGCCGCCCTGTCTACAGAGCTGAGTTCGGGCTTCGTCTGGCCGGAGGCGGTGATCTTCACGCCATTTTCCGATCCATGCAGGATCGTCGTCTGGACGACGAGGATCGAGCGGACTTCATCGCAGACGATCTGCGCTGTCTCCGAGGTATCGGATGCGGCACCGAGCCGCGTCGCGAACCGGGCGAGCGAAGCGTTCTCGCGAGCACTCCGCATCGCAAGCCCCGCCGCCGCCCGCGCTTGCGCGGCAAGTTGCCCGGTTATGATGGCCACGATGACCAGCAGGATTGCTGTGATGACGTTGGCCGGGCCGTAGATGTTGAACGTATAGACGGGAGGCAGAAAGAAGAAGTTGTAGGCGATGCCGGCCGCGACGGCCGCCACGAGACCCGACCGGAAACCGAAGAGGCTCGCGCTCGCGATCACTGGAACGAGGTAGAGCATGTCGATCGGGCCGCGGCCGATCCAGCCTTGGGCGAAGAACAGCACGAGGGTGGTGACGCCGACAGCTCCGAGGGCCACGCCATCACCGGTGAACGGCGCCGCGGGAAGATAGCGCCGCCAGTCACCGCCCCGGCGCTCCTCGGCCAACGGAACGACATGCACGGCGACGCCGCTGGTCCTGTCGATGAGGTCCTTCACGATCGAGCGCCGGAACGGCGGGAAGCCACGACCACCATGGCGCGAACTGCCGATGACCAGCTGCGTCGCCCGTGTCTCGCGACACTGCGCGAGGATTGCTTCCTGCACGGAAGTCGCGGGGACCGACTGCAGTGTGGCGTCGAGCGACGAGGCCAGCGCCAGGGTACGGGCGAGTTGTGTCTTCTCCGCATCGCTGAGCCGGGCGGCTGACGGAGTTTCGACATAAAGCGCGATCAACGGTGCTTTGAGGGCATCCGCGAGCCGCTTCGCCGCGCGCACGACCTGCTCGCCGCCGGCTGCCTCGGAGATCGCCACCAGAACCCGCTGCCCGCCGCCATAGCCTTCTCTGCCGGTGACGCTCTGGTGTTCCTTGATCCGGGCGTCGACGTATTGCGCCGCGTGGCGCAACGCGAGTTCGCGGAGTGCGAGCAGGTTGCCTTTGGAGAAGAAGTGGTCGAGCGCCTGACGGGCCTGGTCGGGAATGTAGACCTTTCCCGCCTCAAGCCGGACGATTAGGTCCTCGGGCGGCAGGTCGATCAATTCGATCTCGGCGTTCTCGAAGACCTTGTCGGGCACCGTCTCGCGCACGCGGACATGGGTGAAGGAACCCACCACATCGTTCAGGCTCTCGACGTGCTGGATGTTCACGGTGGTCATCACGTCGATGCCCGCGGCGAGCAGCTCCTTGATGTCCTGCCAGCGCTTGGGATGACGGCTGCCCGGGGCATTGGTGTGGGCGAGTTCGTCGACCAGGACAATCTGAGGACGCCGCTCGAGTACCACGTCGATGTCCATTTCGGTGAGCGTCTGGCCCTTGTAGACCAGCTCCTTGCGCGGGACGACCGGCAGGGGCGCCACGAGCGCTTCGGTCTCCTTGCGCCCATGGGTCTCGACGATGCCGATGACCACGTCCTTGCCGGCCTTGCGCTTCTCGGCGCCTTCCAGCAGCATCTCGTAGGTTTTCCCGACGCCGGGTGCGGCGCCGAGAAAGATCTTCAGAGTTCCACGCCCCTCTCGTTCCGCTTCGCGGAGCAATGCATCTGGGGAGGGGCGCGTTTCTTCAGTCATGGGAACACCTTATTCGGTCACCGCCGGGGCAGCCAGTTCCGCGTCGAGTGCGAGGTTGAGTTCCAGGACGTTGACGATGCGGCCTTCGGTGAAGACGGCGCCGGGCGCGTAGGCCATGTCCCGGATGATGGAGGCAACGGCGCCGACCTCGCCCCCCCGCGCCGTGGCGACCCGTTCGGCTTGATACAGAGCGCCCTCAAGCGAGATGTGGGGGTCGAGTCCGGCACCGGACGCAGTGACGAGGTCGGCCGGGATCGGCCGCTCCTCGGTGGCGCCGCCATGGGCGGAGATCAGGGCCTCCGCCCGTTCGGTCAGCTCCGGGTTCGCCGGAGAGAGGTTCGAGCCACCGGCGCCAGCTGCGTCGTAGTCCACGGCCGAGGGACGGGGCCAGAAGTACTCCGGCGACGTGAACGCCTGAGCAATCAGGCGACTGCCGACGACCTCGCCTTCCGCGTTGGAGACGAGTGATCCGTTCGCGGTGGCCGGTGTCACGACTTGCGCGAACCCGAGGATGAGGGCGGTGTAACCTGCCACGCAGATGGCCATGGTCGCAGCTGCGACGCGCAGGCCGGAAATGAAGTCTGACATGAGCATGTCTCCTGTTTCAGCCGCTCAAGGCAGCGAGAAGTGTTCCGCGAGCGGACCGAGGGCCGCTGCCGGGAGGAAGGTGAGCGCGCCGCAGATGACGACGGTCAGCCCCAGCATGGTGCCGAAGGTGGCGTCCTCCACGCCGAGCGTGCCGGCGCTCTCGGTCGCGCGCCGCTTGGCCATGAGGCTGCCGACGATCGCGAAGGGCAGGATGATCGGCAGGTAGCGGCCGAGCAGCATCACGATCCCCGTGGCGATGTTCCAGGGTCCGGTGCCGTCGCCCAGCCCCTCGAAGCCCGAGCCGTTGTTGGCCGCGGCGGACGTGAACTCGTAGAGGATCTCCGAGAACCCGTGCACGCCGGGATCCTGGACGGTAGCCTGACCGAGCGACGTCGCCGCGAACAGGGCCGTGCCGCCTAGAATCAGGACGGCGTGGGTGAAGAGCGCGAGGACGGCGAAACGCACCTCCTTGGCCTCGATCTTGTGGCCGAGATATTCAGGCGTTCGGCCAACCATCATGCCTGCAACGAAGACCGCCACGACGATGTAGAGGAACATGTTGATCATGCCGACGCCGACGCCGCCGAAGGTGGCGTTGAGCCACATGCCCGCCATTGGCATCAGGCCGGTGAGCGGGTTGAGGCTGTCGTGCATCGCGCCAACCGAGCCGTTCGAGGTGGCGGTGGTCAGCACCGCCCAAAGCGGTCCGCCCGTCGCGCCGAAGCGCAGCTCCTTGCCCTCGAGGTTGCCGGTCGCGTCCGACACAGGAAGCTCGGAGAAGGCCGGCGTCGGCGCGCTCTCGAAGGCGACGGAGCCCGTGATTTTCACCAGGATGAACATCGCCATGACCGAAAAGATCACGGTCGCGTGCCGCATCCGCCCGACGATGCGGCCGAACATCCAGACGCAGGACATCGGAATGATGATGAGGCAGAACATCGCCAGCGCGTTGGTCCAGAAGGTCGGGTTTTCCAGCGGATGCGTCGCGTTGGGGCCGAAGAAGCCGCCACCGTTAGTGCCAAGCTGTTTGATGGTCAGGAAGGCCGCGACCGGACCGCGCGCGATGGTCTGCATCGCCCCTTCGACCGTCGTCGCTACAGCGGAACCCTGAAGTGTCATCGGCATGCCGCCGAGCACCATCAGGAGCGCGATCACCACCGCCACCGGAAGGAGCACAAGAAAGCTCGCTCGCTGAACGTCCACGAGGAAGTTGCCCAGTGCCGGCCGTCCTGCGATCCCGCGCGCCAGCGCCGCCAGTGCGGCGATGCCGGTCGCGGCCGATACGAACTGCAGCCACATCAGGCCTGCCAACTGGCTGAGGTAGCTCATCGAGACCTCACCGGAATAGTGCTGCAGATTGGTGTTCGTAGTGAAGGACGCGGCCGTGTTGAAGACCAGCGTCGGGTCGAGCGCGCCCCGCTCGTCGGGATTAAGCGGCAGCCACTGCTGCAGCGCGAGGATTGCGAAGGTCACCGAGAACATGGTGGCGTTGAAGACGAGCAGCGTGACCAGATAGCGCTTCCAGTCCTGGTCGGCGGATGCGCCGCCGATGGTCTGGAACAGTCCGGTCCAGCGATTGGCCTGCCCGGGCGCGGGGTCCATCGCCCATGTCATATAGGCGCCGAGCGGCAGAGACAGCAGCGCCGTGCCGCCGACGATGAAGAGAATGACAGATAGGTGGTCCATGGGGTCAGTCCTTGAAAGCCCGTGTCACGGCGCCGATCAGGACGGCGAACACGAGGATCCCGAGTGCGTAGGTGAGAAAGATCATGTGAGTGTCTCCTGTCAGGCGAGGCCGAGGCCCGAGACCGCGATGTCGATCAGCTTGATGCCGACGAAAGGCACGATCAGGCCGCCTGCGCCGTAGATGCCGAGGTTCCGGATGAGTTGCCGAGCCGCGCTCTGCGGTCGGTAGGTCACGCCGCGCAGCGCCAGCGGCACAAGAAGCGGAATGATGATCGCGTTGAAGATCAGTGCCGACAGGATCGCGCTTTCGGGGCTGGCGAGCCCCATGACGTTGAGCGCGCCGAGGGCCGGGTAGAGCGCCACGAAGATCGCCGGCAAAATCGCGAAATACTTCGCCACGTCGTTCGAGATCGAGAACGTGGTGAGCGCGCCCCGCGTCATCAGGAGCTGCTTGCCAATGCCCACGATCTCGATGAGCTTCGTGGGGTTGTTGTCGAGGTCGACCATGTTGCCGGCCTCGCGCGCGGCCTGGGTGCCGGTGTTCATCGCGACGCCAACGTCGGACTGCGCCAGCGCGGGCGCGTCGTTCGTGCCGTCCCCGCACATGGCGACGAGCTTGCCGTCGGCCTGTTCCTTCCGGATCAGCGCCAGCTTGTCCTCGGGCGTCGCCTCGGCGAGGAAATCGTCCACCCCCGCCTCGGCTGCGATAGCCGCCGCGGTCAGCGGGTTGTCGCCGGTGATCATCACGGTGCGGATGCCCATGTGCCGCAGCTCGGCAAAGCGCTCCTTGATCCCGGATTTGACGATGTCCTTGAGGTGGATCGCGCCCAGAAGGCGCGTTCCGTCTGCCACCGCGAGGGGCGTACCGCCCGCCCGCGCAATCCTGTCGGTCAGCGACTTCATCTCGCGCACCGCTGCGGGCTCGAAGGAATGCAGCTTCAGGACGGCCTCGACCGCGCCTTTGCGGATCTTGCGGGTGCCAATATTAAGGCCGCTCACCCGGGTCTGGGCCGTGAATCCGACCACTTCCGAGCCAGCAGGGGCCGCTCCGCCCTGTCCGGCAAGGTCGATGATCGAACGGCCCTCCGGCGTCTCGTCGCCAAGGGATGACAGCCGCGCCGCCTCGATAAGCTCGGCGTCGCGAATGCCCGAGAGTGGCAGAAACTCGGAAGCCTGCCGGTCGCCGAGCGTGATCGTCCCGGTCTTGTCGAGAAGCAGCGTGTCGATGTCGCCTGCGGCCTCCACCGCGCGGCCCGACTTCGCGAGCACGTTGAAGCGGATCAGCCGGTCCATGCCCGCGATGCCGATGGCCGACAGCAGCCCCGAGATCGTCGTGGGGATCAGCGCCACGAAGAGCGCGATCAGAACAGGGACAGCGATCGATCCTCCGGCATAGGCGGCGAACGCGGGCAGCGTGCCGACGGCGACGAGAAAGATCAGCGTGAGCCCGGTCAGCAGGACCGTGAGCGCGATCTCGTTCGGTGTCTTGGCCCGGCTTGCGCCCTCCACGAGCGCGATCATCCGATCAAGGAAGCCCGTACCCGGCTCGGCCGTCACCTTGACCTTGATCCAGTCGGAGATGACACGCGTGCCCGCGGTCACGGCCGACCGGTCGCCGCCCGCTTCGCGGATCACCGGGGCGCTCTCGCCCGTGATCGCCGCCTCGTTCACGGAGGCTACGCCCTCGATCACCTCGCCATCGGCGGGGATCAGGTCGCCTGTCTCGACAAGCACGATGTCGTCCTTCCTCAACTCGCTTGCAGGGACTTTCTTTAAGCTGTCGCCCTTGACGCGCTTGCCTCTCAGTTCAGCCTTCGTAGACCGAAGTGCCGCCGCCTGCGCCTTGCCGCGCCCTTCGGCCAGCGCCTCGGCGAAGTTACCGAAGAGGATCGTGAGCCAGAGCCAGAAGACGATCTGAATCTCGAAGAGGAAGGCGCCGCCGGTGACCGCAGTTTGCAGAAGCAGCACCGTCGCGAGGAGCGCGACGGTTGCTGTCGTGAACATCACCGGGTTGCGGACAAGCAGACGAGGATGAAGCTTCGCGAAGCTTTGCCGCAGCGCGGGGCCAACGAGTTCGGCCGCGAAAATGGATTGTGTCGGTTGTCGTGCCATGATGCGCCCCTCAGAACCGCTCGGGCCGCATCAGCACGGCCAGAAGATACACAAGAAGCGCCACGGCGATGAGGCCGCCGAGGACGAGTTCGAAGCCCATTTGTTGGACCCTCCAGATACAGAATTTTCATCCTGTACTTGAGCCCGGAGCCCATAATGGCTCCATGCGGAAGTTACAGCCGCGACATAAGAAAGGCATAAAGACGGAGGGTGAGCCGGTCCGGTGCTCTCTCACCACCTCGCGGGACAAACAGCCCAATGCTCGCGTCAGGGGAACTAAAAAGCCCGGTCGCACTGATGCTGTACGGCGGCCCGGGTCCCGTCAGATCTCGATAGCCTCGGCGATGACGAGTGCATCTTCAAGCTCAACGCCCAAAGTGCGCATTGTATTATCCATCTTGGTTTGACCCGACAAAAGCTGAACTGCACGCTGTTCTGACCATGGCAAAGCCAGCCGTGCCAAGAAAGAGGCCAGGCAGTCATTCGCGCGGCCGTGACGAATTCACACTTTGTCCGCATTGCGGACCTCGGCGCCACGGACGTTGCTAAGCGTTGCCATGAAGGTCCGGTATGGTAAAGCTGCGCTGCGGCAACGGTGATCCTGGCCAAGGTCGGCTTCGGGCCGGGAGCAGCGGCGCTTCCGGCTGAGGTCCCACACCTGCGCATCACGCAGCCCCTACGGTGCCTGCGCCGCGATCATCCGGCAGGAAATCGATAACCTCATTCGGGTTGATTACTTGGCCTTCTCTGTCCCCCTCGCAGATCGCGATGAACTGTGCCGATCAGCCCCTTCATCGAGAGGCACGTCTGTATGGCCGCATCGCTGTAGCTCTGCTGGCGGCCGCGCCTGCCTGTCTGCGCGGCCTCCCAGATCATTTCGGGATCGAACCAACCTCCCGGGACATTCCTTCGGAATGCCCTGCCGGTCAGGAGATCGTCAGCGAGCCCCGGCGCTTGAGCGCTTCATTGTAGGCTGGCCAGTACCCGGTCTTGTAGTTCGGGGGGTGAGGCTGTTCGTGCGCCCCAGATGCCGGTCTGGATTCACGAGATGAATCCCACGCGGGATTTGTGCAACAGAGCCCCTCACCAAACGCAAAGGAGTGAGCCAGGGTACGGCTCAAGACGGTTGAGCCGCTCTTGGCTGCATCCATCGTATCGCTGCAAACGGTTTTTTCGCCCGACGTTGCCGGTGATGGTCCAGTATTCCGGTTCGATTACGGTCTAGCGCATCATCCGGGCGGTGATCGGACCGGCAAAAAGGACAACCACCGCAAGCAGGGGCATGGCCACGGTGAAGGCGCTGGCGGCGCCCTGGGCTTCCACCAGCGTTCCCAGCATCGGTGGCACCGCGAAAAGTGCCAGAAGCGAGACCAGGGAATAGGCCGCCATGGTTCGCGTCGGGGACCGGGTCGGGTGGTTCATGGCCAGCGACGTGGCAACCGGTGCCGCAAGCGCGACACCGCCGCCGATCATCGCAAAGCCTGCCCCAAGCCCGAGCGCCCCAAGCCCGAGGCCGGGCGCAACCAGGCTCAGCAACAGTCCCGCCAGGCAGATGATGGCCATGCTGCGCAGCAGCAGCGGCACCGACACCCGTGCGCGCAACCTGTCACCGATCATCCGCGCGGCGAACATGCCCAGGGTGAAGGCGGCATAGATGCGGGCGGCCATCACGGCGTCCAGCTCCAGCGTATTGCGCAGGTAGAACATCGACCAGTCATAGACGACGCCTTCGGTTACGCTGAATCCCGCGACAAGCAGCAGCAGGCACAGGACAAACGCATCGGGCCGGGCGAAGCGCGGGCCCGGATCCGGCACCGGCGGGGCGGCCGCATCCCGATGACGCAGCAACAGCGCGATCAGCGGCAGGCAGGCAACGCCCAGCAGCAGGATCTGGTGGCTGGGCGATAGCGCCGCATCGGCGGCCCGTCCGCCCAGAAGCGCGCCCACGAACAATCCTGCGGACCAGAAGCCATGACTGCGGGAGATCACTTTGCGACCGCTATGTTCTTCGATCCGGGCGGCGATCAGGTTCTTGGCGACCTCCATGATCGCCATGGCGATGCCGTAGCCGAAAAGCGGCAGGGCCAGCCCCATCGGGCCGGGTGCCATGACGCCCGAGGCGGCCAGCGGCAGCAGGACCAGCGCCGCCAGCAGCATTGCACCTGCCACGCGCCGCGCCCCCAGCCTCTCGACCAGCCGGGCGGCCACCGGAAAACCCAAAAGGGTGCCGGCGGTCTGTGCCAGCAGCGCCAGCCCAAGCGCCGAAGGGCCGATGCCCTGGGCGGCGGAGACCTCTGGCAGGCGCGAGAAGAGCGTGACGTATAGCAGCGCATTGGCGAAGAAGATGCTGGCAGGAAGGGTGAACAGGGGCAGAGTCAGGCGGGTCGTCATGGGTTTTCCTTGGGGATCGACCCGCCTGACCAGTTTTCCGGGCCGCTGTCAAAATCCATCGCGGCGGTGCGCAGCAAAATCATCAAACCGTCATCAAGTACTTACAAAAGCGTAATATTTCGCTCCTATCAGCGCGGCTCTCAAGCCTGCCGAACTCATCCGGCGGGACCGATGACCATGCAGGAGCTCCCATGTCCCTCCCTCTTTCGCGCCGTGCCTTCCTCGGCACTGCCGCTGCCTCGACCGCCGCTCTGGCATTGCCCCGCATCACGCTGGCCGCCGATGGTTTCGTCAACGTCTACACCGGCTCCGACAGCAACATCTCGGACTTCTGGACCAACGTGATTCTGCCCGGCTTCAAGGCGGTGAACGGCGATGCGCGCGTCCGCGTCGTGGATGCCGGTGACAACGCCGGCCTGCGCGCGATGGCCGACCGCGCCATGGCTGCACTGGGCGCCGACAACGACCCCCAGGTCGACCTGTTCGAAGCCTATACCCCCGATCAGACCGAAGGCTCGATCGATGCGGGCCTGTGGGTCAACTTTGCCACCGCCGGCATCGACAACATGGACAAGGTCAACCCCGCCGCCAAACAGACCGATTTCGACCTTCCCTATCGCGGCAGCCAGGTCCTGCTGGCCTATGACGCCTCCAAGGTCTCGGCCGAAGATGCCCCCAAGACCTGGGACGAGATGACTGCCTGGATCCACGCCAATCCCGGCCAGTTCATCTACAACCGCCCCGACAAGGGCGGTTCGGGTGGCAACTTCGTGCGTCGCGCCATCCATGAGGCCAATGGCCGTGATCCTCAGAAGTTCACCCTGATGAACTACTCCGACACCTACGCGGAAGAGACGCTGCCGGGCGCATGGGACATCCTGAACGGCCTGGCGCCCAGCCTCTACGAAGGCGGCTCCTATTCCTCGGGCAACACCCAGTCGATCCAGCTGTTGGCCCAGGGCGTCGTGACTATGACCCCCGTCTGGTCCGACCAGGTTCTGCAGTCGATCACCATGGGCGTTCTTCCGGAAAACACCGGCCTGGTGCAGCTTCAGGATCTCGCGCTTTGCGGTGGGTTCTCCCGCATCACCATTCCGACCAACGCGGCCAACCTGGACGTTGCCATGCAACTGGCGGCCTATGTCCTGTCGGTGGACGTCCAGTCCAAGATCATCACCGAACTGGGTGGCTTCCCGGGCGTGACCTGGGACAGCGTCGATCCCGCCCTGCGCGAAAAATACGCCGATGTCATCCCCGCCACCATCCCGACTTTCCCGGGCGGGGGCTGGGATGCGGCGATCAACGACGGCTGGTACCGCACCGTCGCGCCCGGCATTTCGCGGGGCTGAGTGCGATGACCGATCTTTCGTCCGCCGGTAGGGGCCGGGCGGGCGGCACGGCACGACGCAACGGAAGGGGGCTTACGGGCCTCCTTCTCGTTTCTGTGCCGGTCGCCCTGCTTGGCTGGCTCATCATCTATCCGATCTTCAATGCCATCGGCCGCACCATCCTGCGTACCGATGACAGCGGCACGCAGTTCAGCCTGGACACCTACGTGCGTTTCTTCAGTGATGGCTACTCGCTGGCGAACCTCTGGCTGACGCTGTGGGTCACGGCGGTCTGCGCGATGCTGCTGCTGGCGATCTGCCTGCCGCTGTCGCTCTACCTGCGCTTCGCGAAAAGCCGCGTTGCTGCCGTGGTGCAGGGGCTGTCGCTGTTCCCGATGTTCGTGCCCTCGGTCATCCTGGCCTATGCGCTGATCCGCACCATCGGCCCCAACGGTGGTGTCGACCTGGTGCTGAACGCCCTTGGCCTGCCCAAAATCAATTCTCCTTACCTGACCCCTTGGGGACCAATCATCGGCCTGGTGTGGGACAACATCCCGCTGACCACCCTGATGCTGGTCGCAGGGCTGGGCGCGGTGTCCGACAACGCGGTCGAGGCGGCGCGGGATGCCGGCGCCCGACCCTTGGCGGTGCTGCGCCACATCATCCTGCCGCAGATCGGCAACGCGGTGCTGGTGGTACTGTCCTTCACCGTGCTGTCGATCTTCTCGGCTTTCACGCTTCCTTACGTCCTCGGACCCGCCTCGCCCGAGATGATGGGCCCCTTCATGCAACGAACCTTCGGACAGGTCATGGACCCCCGCATGGCCGTCACCCAGGCGGTGATCACCTTTGCCATCTGCGCGGTCTTCGGGGCCTTCTACGTCCGCTCCATTGCGCGCAACCGAAAGAACGGCCGATGACCATCGCAGAGACTTCCCTTGCCACGGCACCTCCCGTGGTCAGCCGCAAGACCCGCCGCCCCGACTGGGTAGGGCTTCTGCTGGCCGTCCTGCTTGGCATCGTGGTGGTGGTGCCACTGGTCGTCGTGGCGATCTGGGCCTTTGCCGAGGTCTGGCGCTATCCCAGCCTGCTGCCCCAGGAATGGGGCCTGCGCTTCTGGAAGGCGACCCTGTCGCGACCCGATGTCTGGGGCGCGATGTCCCTGTCGATCCGGCTGTCCCTGGTGGTCACCGCGCTGTCCGCGCTAATCTGCCTGCCTGCGGCCTATGCCTTTGCGCGGATGGATTTCCCGGGCAAGAACGTGCTCTTCCTGTCCTTCCTTGCCTCCCATGCCTTTCCGAAATTCGGCCTGCTGGTCGCCATCGCCGGGATCTTCCTGAACCTCGGGCTGATCTCGACCTTCTGGGGCGTGGTGCTGATCCAGCTGGTCGGCACGCTGATGATGATGATCTGGATCCCCGTCGCGGCCTTCCAGAACGTCGACCGCGCGATGGAAGAGGCGGCGCGGGACGCGGGCGCCGGGCCGATCCGCGTATTCTGGTCGGTCAGCCTGCCGCAGGCCGCCCCCACCATCTTTGCCGCCGTGCTGCTCAGCTTCGTCGGCACCTTCTATGAAACCGAGGGCGCCTGGCTGATCGGCGCGCCCGAGATCCGCACCATGCCGGTGCTCATGATCACCTACATCAACAATCAGATCGTCGTGCAATATGGTGCGGTGCTGTCGGTCCTTCTGTGGGTCCCCAGCTTCATCGCGCTGATGTTCACCCGTCGTCTTGTCGGGTCCGCATCCTTTGCCAAGGGCTTCGGCGTGTGAGGAAACTGAAATGGCACAACTGACACTCAAGAACCTGGGCAAGTCCTTCGACGGGACCGATGTCATCGCCGACCTGTCGCTGGACGTGGCCGATGGCGAACTGGTCTGCCTGCTGGGGCCGTCCGGGTCAGGCAAGTCCACCGTGCTGCGCATGGTCGGCGGCTTTGAGACGCCGGAGCGCGGCGCCATCCTGATCGACGGAGAGGACGTGACCGACGTGCCCCCCGAAAAGCGCCCCACCGGCATGGTGTTCCAGAGCCACGCGCTCTGGTCGCACATGTCCGTGGCGGACAATGTGGCCTTCGGTCTGAAACTGCGCCGCCTGCCCAAGGCAGAGATCCGGCGCCAGGTGACCGAGGCGCTGGACCTGGTGGGCCTCGGCGATTACGGCGCGCGCCGTGTCTGGCAGCTGTCCGGTGGCCAGCAGCAACGCGTCGCCATCGCCCGGGCGCTGGTTCTGAAACCCAAGATCCTGCTGTTGGACGAACCCTTCGCCAGCCTGGACCAGCACCTGCGCGAACGCCTGCGCGAGGAACTGCGCGATATCCAGAGACGCCTCGGGATCACCACGCTCTTCGTCACCCACGGCCAGGACGAGGCGCTTGCGCTGGCCGACCGTATCATCGTGCTGCGCGGCGGTGAGATCGAACAGGCGGCCAGCCCCGACCGCATGTACCGCTCTCCCGAGACGCGCTTTGTCGCGGGTTTCATCGGGTCGATGAACTTCCTGGCCTGCGACATGCGCGGCGGGCGGGCCGATCATCCGCTGTTTCCGGTCGAGGCCGTGGTGCCCAATGGCCCCATCGAACTGGCGATCCGCCCCGAGGCGTTGACCGTCTCCCCGGGACGCAGCGCCGGTATGTCAGCCCGCGTCCACCGGCAGACCGATTACGGCACGCACCTGCTGCTGGACATCGTGCTGGAGGATGGCGCCCGGCTGAAGGCGATGTGCCCGCCCTCGGGGGCGTTCGAGGCGGGGCAGGAGGTTGGCCTTTCGGCCTCCCACGTGGCCCTCTTCCGGGATGGGGTGAAACTCGCAGAGGTCCGGCCCGATCAACGCGCCGGCCTGCGTGAGGTGGCGCATGTCTGAGGGCAATGGGTCCGAAGCGGCGGGCCGCACTTCCGTGAGAATCGCGCACGCCGCCGGGGAAACCTGGCTGAAGTGGCATCGCGGCCGTCGGGCAGGCGCGGATTTCGAATTCGATCCGCGCCGCATCCTGGAGGGCATGCGCCTTGGCGCCTCGGTCGAGGTGGATCTGCGGGCTCATGCGGGTGGCGGTTTCGCCGTCCTGCATGATGAGGGGCTCGAGCGGGCCACGACCGGTGCCGGTCAGGTGGCCGACACGTCGGCCGAGGGGCTGCGCGCGCTGACCCTGCGCGACAACGCAGGCCGGGATACCAGCGTGCCCGTCGCCCTGCTGGGCGATCTCTGCCGGGATATTGCGCAAGCCACGATCGGAGACGGCGCCCTGTTGCAGCTGGACCTGAAGGAAACCTCTGCCACGCTGACCGATGCCGACATTGCCGCCTTTGCCCGCGATGTTGCCCCGGTGCAGCGCCACATGATCCTGTCAGGCGGGGATGCGGCGGCGGTCGGGCGGCTGGCGGAAGCACTGCCCGGGATGCAGCTGGGCCACGATCCCTGCCACAACGGCACGCGCGAGGCGCTGGCCGTGTCGGGCGACAATGCCGGTTTCGTGGCGCGCGCCATGGCCGAGGCGGGCCGTGCGCGAATGATCTACCTGGATATTCGGCTGATCCTCGATGCTTTGTCGCGCGACTTCGACATGATCGGGGCCTTCCGCGCCGAAGGTTGCCGGATCGATGCATACACGGTGCAACGGCCAACATCGCAGGCCGTCGCGCTGTGTGAAAGGCTGTTGGGACTGGGGGTCGACCAGATCACCACGGACGACCCCGAAGGGCTTTACGCCGCGCTGACAGCCTGATCGGCGAAGCCCTGCAGAAGCCAGGGATGCATCCCGGCGCTGCCCGCGAGGATGGCGCCGGGATCGCGGATCTCGCCCCCGTCGAAGCCCGTGACGATGCCGCCTGCCTCGCGCAGGATCAGCACCGAGGCGCCATAATCGACCAGGGACAGGCCGTCTTCGAAGAACCCGTCAAGGCGCCCTGCCGCGACATAGGCGATCGACAGCGCAGAGCTCCCCAGCCGCCGCACGCCCGATGTCTGGTCCATCGCGCGCCGCAGTGCCGCGTGATAAACGTCTTCCGGTACGCTGCGCACCTGGCCGCGCACCGGCAGACCAGCGCCGATCACGGTGTTTTCCACGTCCGACATGCCGCGCGCATCCAGCGGCGCACCGTTCAGCCAGGCTCCCTTGCCCTTTTCGGCGGCGAAGACCTCTCCCATCATGGGGTCATAGGTGATGCCGGCCGTGACCTCGCCCCGGTCCATGCGGGTGATCACCACGCCGAAGTGGGGGATGCCCCATGCATAGTTGGTGGTGCCGTCGATCGGGTCGATGACGAAGGTGGGGTGGTCGTCCTCGGCGGACCGGTCTCCCACTTCTTCCTCGCCGCGAATGCCACAGCCGGGGAAGGCCTCTTTCAGCACCCTCAGGATCGCGGCCTCGGCGGCAATATCGCCGTCGGTCTGGTAGTCGTGGCGGCCCTTCAGAACCATGTCGGCCGCGCTGCGACGCGCCATGCTGTTGCTGGCGGTTTCGCCACCGGCAAGGGCGGCACGCGCCATGGCGCGCAGGCTGTCAGAGGCCTCCCGAGGCAGAAGGGTGGCAAGATCAGTCATCTGGGGAGGGCGCATTGCAGGCTTTCCACTTGTCGTTGGTCGGGCCTCTCTCTGTCGCGGCTGGCCAGGCGCCACAAGTGAACCTTTGATGACAGGGCGGAAGGGGGGCGAAGGGAACGAACAGATGCGTTCAGCCGCATGGGGCGCCCGTGTCACCGGCGTCGTGCGGGCGCCAGGTCCGCGACCAGCGCATCCGACCACGCGGATGGAACGCCCCGGCGGATTCGATGCCCTGTTTTCCCGCCCGCGCGGCACGCGTCGTCCGGAAGCGTCCTCTTCGACAGGCCGGTCGAGCTGGCTGAGCCAAGGGTTCCTGCCAGGCCCGAGGCGCGCCACCAGAGCGTTGCGGGGGCGTGGCAGGGGCTGCATGATCCCCGGCTTGCCGGACAGGATCACCCCTGCCTTTGCCCCGCCGCGCGGGACAAAGGCCTTGGCAGGGCGCGCGCAGTCAGAAATCGCCGGGGGCGCATTGCAGGCAGACCAGGCCTTCGCCGCGCCAGGCCTCGACGACCGAGCTGCGGTCGTCGACGACCAGCCAGGGATCAAAGCCGTCGTCGCGCATCTCTTTCAGCGCGCGGCGCTTGACTTCGGGGTCGGTGGCGGCGTCCTGGTCCTCGGAGCGCAGGTAGATGCCGTCAAACGGCAGGTCGTGCTTGCGCAGCCAGGCGATGGTGTGCTCGGCCCAGCCCTTGGGTCGGCCCGAGCAGATCAGGATCGTTTCGCCGCTTGCCTTGAGCCGGTGCATCAGCCGGGCGATCGGGGCGATCAGCGCGGCATCGGCCATGGCTGCATGGAAGTCGTCCCAGTGCTTTTCCGCGCCATGCACGAGGTGTCCAAGGCGGTCGGCATCGAATTCGGCCAGCGTTCCATCGACATCGAATACCACGCAAGGAGTCGGTGCAGTTTCGGTCATAAGGGTGTCTCCGTCAGGTCAGGCCCCGCCTTGCGGAACAGAAGCGGGGTTGCATTCGGGGGGCGCGTGCCGGCATGGCCCGTCGTCCACAGGACGCGTGCGGCGCGGATGACGCCCGAGTGGCAGATGAGGACAGGCAGGGCGCCGGGCTGGTCCGCGCAGATCCCGAGGATCGCCGCCTCGACACGCCGAAGCATGTCGACCCAGGGCTCGCCGCCGTCGGGGGTGTCTTCCCGGACCGGTTGCTCGGCCAGGGGGCGCCCCTCGAACACGCCCCAGTCCCGTTCGCGCAGGCCGGGGTGCAGCCGGACCTGCCGTCCGGGCAAGGCAAGGCGCGCGGTTTCCCGGGCGCGTGCCAGCGGGCTTGCGTAAACGGCAAGATCGTCAGGCCAGGGGCCAGAGGCCAGCGCGCGGGCCTGATCCCGGCCCTGCGCGGTCAGGGGCACGTCGGTGATGCCCGCGATGATCCCGTCCGCATTCGCCGTCGTTTCGCCGTGCCGGATCAGGCAGAAGTCCCGCGCCGGACGCGTCGGGCCCCTCACAGGCGCACCCGGTCGTGGAAGAAGACCTCGACCTCCAGATCCTCGGCCAGGTAGTCCTCGGGGCGGGTGCAGAAGGCCGGTGCGAAGCGCCGTGCGCCGAGACGCCTGAGCATTTTCAGCTGGTCGCGCAGGGGGGGATGCACGTTCCAACGCTGGAAGTGCCCGCCCGGGACGCTGCAGATGCCGCGCGCATGGGCGGTCATGTGGCCGGTGAAGACCACATGCGCATCGCGGCCCAGGCGGCCGCTTTCGTTCCAGGCCCGGACATAGCCCCAGGCGGCGCCGCCATCGGCGTTGGGGGTGTCGCAGACAAGGAACCGCGCCTGTTCCATCGGGCCGCGATCCAGCAGCGGCGCCACATCGCGGGCGTCGGGACAGACCGCCCCGCTGTCGAGCGCGATCCGCAGCGCCGACTGGCATTCGGGGTCCAGCATGACGCTTTCGCAGCCGTGGCGCCGCATCAGGTGCAGGGCCATCTCGCCGGCGCGTCCCGAGGGCGGCACCGGCAGAAGCACCTGGCCCTGCATCCGATCCAGCAGCCCATCAAGCGCGGCGAAGCGCTCGGACTGGGGCACGTCATCCAGATGGTACGAACAGTCGAGGACGGCGGTCGCCGCCGGGGGCGGGGCATCGAAGGTGAACCAGTCGGATTCCTCGGACCAGTCACCGGAATAGAAGAACCCGTCGCCGAGGTCGAAATGGAACCAGACGCCGCCCAGGGCATGGCCGTTGCGCCCGGTGGTCAGCGTCACGCCGTCGATCACCGTCTGCCCCCGCTCGGGCAGCAGGGTTACCCTGGCCGCCGGCGGCAGGGCCTTGGCGGTCTGCGCGGTGGCATAGATCGGCAACCCGGCCTCGACCGCGTGCGAGGCGCCGCCGATGTGGTCGATGTGGTCATGGGTGATAAAGACCGCCTCGGCGCCTTCCAGCCAGGTCGGGTCGAAATGGGCATGCGCCTCGGGGCCAAAGCCGCAATCCAGCAGCCAGATCCGCCCGTCCACGGTCAGTTGAATGCAGGCAGGGCCCTTGTCGCCGATGCCTGACAGTATCTTCACGCTTTGCATCAGTCCTCCGCGAAGGCCCAGGGGCTGCTGATGGCAAGGCCCAGTTGTGCGCCGACCTCGAACCGGGTCCGCGTTTCGACGAACAGGCGCGCGCCACAGCCGGAGATTGCCTCGAGCAGGTACTTGCCGCCCATGTAGGTGATCCGCGAGACCTTGCCGCGCAGGTCGCCCGTCTCGGCGATGCTGAGGTTCTCGGGGCGCAGGCAGACGTGGCTGACAGGGGCTTGCCCGCGTTGCGGTTCCGCCTGCACCGCCACGCGGGTGCCCAGCACCTCGGCCTCCAGCGCCTCGCTGCGGGGCGCGACAGCCCGCACCGGCACAACCGTGCCGCGCCCGACGAATTCCGCCACGAAGCGGTTCTTCGGTCGTTCGTAAAGCGTCTGCGGCGTGTCGAACTGCCGGATGCGGCCCTGGTCCATCACCGCGATCCGGTCGGCCATGGCCATGGCCTCGGCCTGGTCGTGGGTGACATAGACCATGGTGGCGCGGGTGCGTTGGTGGAAGTCGGTGAACACCCCCTGCATCGAGGCGCGCAGCGCCACGTCAAGGTTGGCCAGCGGTTCGTCCAGCAGCACGGCGCAGGGGTCGGAGACAAGGCAGCGCGCCAGCGCCACGCGCTGACGCTGGCCGCCCGACAGGTCCGACGGCATCCGGTCCGCGTAGGGTGCAAGCCCGGTCGCCGCAAGCGCGGCATCGGCCTGGCGCGCGATCTCGGCCTTCGACAGGCCGCGGATCTCCAGCGGATAGGACACGTTGCGGCGCACGCTCATGTGCGGCCACAGCGCGTAGGACTGGAACACGAAGCCGATGTTGCGCTCTTCGGGGGGCAGGTTCACCCCGGTGTCGGCATTCGCCATCTCGCGCGCGCCGATCCGCAGGCGGCCGCGCGTGGGGGTCTCGAACCCGGCGAGGATGCGCAGCAGGGTGGTCTTGCCACAGCCCGAGGGCCCGAGCAGCGCGATGAACTCGCCGTCCTCGAAACGGGTGGTGATGTCTTGCAGCGCGGGCGTGCCCGCGAATGTCTTGCCGACGGAAGACAGGTCTATGTCTGCCACGGGACGACTCCTTTCGGAAAACGGCGCGACAGCAGCTGGACCAGCCCCATCAGCGCCATGACAACGAAGACGATGGTCATCGCCAGGGCACTGGCCATGCCGGTTTCCCCGCTGTCGTTGAGGTTGAAGATCACCACGCCAAGGGTCTCGGTCCCCGAGGACCAGAGCAGCGCCGAAACGGTGAGCTCGTTGAAGGCGGTCAGGAAGACGAGGATCGCGCCCGCCGCCGCCGCCGGGGCGGACAGCGGCAGGATCACGTCGCGCAGCCGCCGGCGCAGCGAGGCACCGACCGATTGCGCCGCCTCGTCCATGGCCGGGTCGAGCAGCTTCAGGCTGGCCTGGACCGGGCGGAACATGACCGCGAAGAACCGCGCCATGTAGGCCAGGAAGATGATCCAGATCGTGCCGTAAAGCGTGGCATCGGTGAAGGGCAGATTGATCAGCAGCAGGATCATGGCGATGGACAGCACCACGCCGGGCAGCGCGTAGGGCAGATCGAGCAGGCTGTCGAAAACCCTTGCCAGGCGCGTCCGCCGCCGTTCCATCAGCCAGGCCAGCGGCAGGCAGATCAGCATCAGCGCCAGAGAGGCCCCGGCGGCGAGGCCGAAGGAGTTCGCGAAGGCCCGCGTCGTCACCGGCTGGCGGAACAGCACCTCATGCCACTTGTCCAGCGTCAGCGTGTCCAGCCGCAGCGGCACGCCGTAGGCCGGCACCAGCGAGGTGGCCAGCAGTCCGAACATCGGCAGGACGAGGATCGCGCAGACGACGGCCCAGAGCGCAATCTCCACCGGCAGCCGCGCCGCGCCCAGCGGCAGGGCGAGGGGGCGCGAGGTGCTGCCGACTAGGTGCAGCTTCTGCCGCCCCTGGAAATGGCGTTGCAGCAGGATGCCCGTCACGGCGACGGCGCCGATCAGCATGGCCAGCACCGAGACCTCGGCCAGCACGGTCGTGCCCATGCCGGCAAGCTTCTGGTAGACCAGCGTCGGCAGCGTCGAATAGCCTGCGGGAATGCCCAGCATGGCCGGGATGCCGAAATTGCCCAATGCCGTCACGAAGGTGATCGCGGTGCCCGCCGCAAGGCTTGGCAGGGTCAGGGGCAGCACCACCTGCCACCAGGTCCGAAGCCCCCGGGCGCCGCTGATGCGTGCGGCCTCGACCACGTCCTGCGGAATGGAACGCAGGCCCGCGCGCAGGGTCAGGAAGATGATCGACATGTGCTGGATGCCCAGAAGCAGGATGATGCCTTCGGGCGAATAGAGCGGCTGCGGCGACCCCAGCGGCGGCGCGATGCCAAGCGCCTTCAGCAGCACCGACGACGGCCCCATGATCTGGGTCCAGGACAGCGCCGTGATCTGCGGCGGGATCATCATCGGGATCATCAGGCAGAAGACCAGCGCAGCCTTGGCGCGCAGGTCGGTCAGCGCCACGAGAAAGGCAAAGGCCGCGCCTAGCACCAGCGACACCACGGTGCCGAGGCCCGCGGTGACGATCGAATGCTTCAGCGCGCTCAGGGTGGAGGGCTGTGCCAGCACCTCGCGCATCAGCACGAGGCTTGGCCGCCCCTGGTCGGTGACGCCCTCGAAGAACAGGCGCACCACGGGCGCCAGCGTCAGGAAAAGCGCAATGATCAGGATGGACGAAAGCAGCCGAGCTTCGGCTCGGCTGCTTCCTGATTGCAAGGCTGTCCCCATTACTCGGCGCCAAAGAGCTCTGCGAACCGGGCCTTGTTCGCTTCGGCGTTTGCGAGCGCCTCGGCCGGATCGAAGGCCATCAGCTGGATGTCCTCGCGGGCCGGGAAGCCCTCGGGCACGCCCATGCCGTCACGGGCGGGAATGTAGCCCATGTCCAGAACCAGCTGCTGGCCTTCGGCGCTCAGCACGAAATCGACGAACTTCTGCGCGCCTTCCATGTTGTCGGCCGAGGACATGATCGCCACCGGCTCGGTCACGTAGGACACACCTTCCTCGGGGAAGACGAACTCGACCGGCGAACCTTCGGCCTTGTTGCGGATGGTCAGGAAGTCCACGACCATGCCGTAGGGCTTCTCGCCCGAGGCCACGGCCTGGAAGGTGCCGCCGTTGCCGCCCTGTGCGCGGGCCTCGTTTCCGGCCAGGCTGGCGTAGTAGTCCCAGCCCAGGCTTTCCTCGCCGGTCAGCGTGGCCAGGTGGATCAGCGCGGCGCCGGAATAGAGCGGCGAGGGCATGGCGACCATGCCCTTCATCGAGGGATCGGCCAGGTCGCTCCACGAGGTCGGAACGGTGTCGACGCCGGTGTTGTAGATGATGCCGGTGGTGATCAGCTTGGTCGAGTAGTAGTGGCCTTCGGGCGAATAGAGCGCCGCATCGTAGGCGTCGGCCTCGGGCGACTGATACGGGCTCAGCAGGCCTTCCTGCGCCATGCCTTCCAGCGTGACGGTGTCGGCGATCAGCAGCACGTCGGGCTGCGGGTTGCCGGCTTCGATCTCGGCCCGCAGGCGCGCCAGAAGCTGGGTCGTGCCGTCGCGGACCCACTCCACCTCGGTGCCCGGGTTGGCCGCCTTGAAGGCGTCGACGGTCTGCTGCGCATCGGCATTGGGCTGCGAGGTATAGAGTGTGATGGTGTCGGCCATGGCGGTGCTGGCCATGAGCGCGAAAGCGGTGGTGGTGAGGACGGATTTCATGGGGCACTCCCGGGTTGATGCTTTCGAACGAAAGCTGTCTTCGGCGCCCTTATCCCCGCGCTTATTAACAGTTTTGTAACTGTAGTATTAAATATTTATTTATATTGAGACACTTACCGATCCCTCATAAGCTTTCCCCGGATGCATGTGTTTTCGAAGGAAAGTTCTTGTGAGGCTGGACCTGCATGGGCGTCGTGACGCCATCATCGCGCTTCTGTCGGAGAACGAGTCCCTGTCGGCGGCCGATCTGTCCCGGCGTCTGGGCGTATCGGTCCAGACCCTTCGTGCGGATCTGCGCGATCTTGACGAGGCTGCCCTGGTGCAGCGGCGCAATGGGCGGGCGCAATTGCGTCAGCAGAGCGAGAACATCGGATATCTGCCGCGCGAGGGGATTGCCCGGAAAGAAAAGCAACGCATCGCTCTGGCGGTCAAGAACCTGATCCCCGACGGCGCCCGCGTGGCGCTTGGGACGGGGACGACGGTAGAGCAATGCGCAAGGTTCCTGACCTCCCACAAGGATCTCTTCGTGGCCTCGAACAGCATCCACGCGGTCTGCGCGCTGCAGAACGCGCCCGGTGTCGCGGTCGAGCTGGCCGGCGGACCGGTCCGCATGCGCGACCTCGACATGATCGGCGTGGCCGCGCATGCGTTCTTCTCGAGATACCGGGTCGATTACACCGTGTTCAGCTGCGGCGGGGTGTCTGCCTCGGGCAGCGTGATGGACTACAACTCGGACGAGATCGCCGTGCGCAGGGCCATCGTCGACTGCGGCAAGCAGAGTGTCCTTGTGGTGGACAGCACCAAGATCGGGTTGGATCTCGCCTGCCAAATGGGCCATATCCGCGACTTCGACGTGGTCGTCACCGGCGCGCGGTTGGCACCGGCGCTGCTGCGGGACTGCAGGCAGGCCGAATGCCGGGTCATCGAGGTGTGAGCGCAGCGCGGCCCTGACCTGCTTCTTGCCTCCCGGGGCGCATTTCGGCCCCGCGTGATGCGCCGGGCAGCCCGATGAAGGAACTCACCTGGCCGACTTCGGCACCCTGCGGACATCTGGGCTTCGCAGTCGATGCGGCGCATGCCTGCAATCCGTTTTCCCTGAAGGGCGCAGCGGGTCCGGTGGCGTGATCCCGAAGATGCGACCGCCTCCCGGTTCCGGCAGGGGTGTGGTGGCGTTTCCGGCAACGGGGGCCGAGCATGCGGCGCCAGTGCGGGGGCGGGAGGGCGCCGATCCGGGAAGGGCGGGCGGCAATCGGGGCCATGCCGGACCCTGAAAGCCCGTCCCGGCGCGGCCCCCTGGCGCAGGGCTTCCGCGAAAGAGGCCCGTCGCCCCCTGTCCAGCGGGGGGAACAGGTCGCCCGCTACGACATCAGGCCCAGCGTCAGGATCACGATGACCGTGCCCGCCGCCAGTTGCAGGCCCGCGCCGATCAGGGCGGTTCCGGCGCCAAGCGAGCGGGGCGCCCGGTCGCGCAGCAGGCGCCCCAGAAACCCGCCCCCGGCGACGGCGATCAGGTTGAACCCGGCGGTCCCCAGCCCCATCGCAAGCGTGGCAAGGATGCCGGCAAGCGGGATGCCCAGCCCGAAGGAGATGGCAAGCAGGAACAGGGCGCCGGTGCAGGGGCGAATCGCGATGGCAAGGATCAGGGCGGCGATCTCGCGGGGCGAGGTGACGGCGGCGACCTCTGCGACCGTGGGGCCATGGGCATGGCCGCAGCCGCAGGCCGGGTCATGGGCCGCGTGGTGATCGTGGTGGGCGCCAGGGGTCTGGCCAGGGGCTGCCCCCGCATGGGCCGCGTGGCGGAATGCCCGTGCCTTGAACGGCAGGTCCGTCGTCGCCGCGAGCGTCCCGTGCCGGTCCATCCGCGCCGGGGCGGGCGCAAGCCCGTCAAGGCCGGAGCCGATGGCGACGGGGGCCGCCGCGCGCCGGACCTGCCAAAGATGCCGTGCCCCGCGCAGGGCGATCAGCGCGCCGATGGCCGCCACGATCCAGCGGCTTGCATTTGCCAGCAGGCCTTCGGCAAGGGCCTCGCCACCGCCCGCGGCGGCCACGATGCTCGCGCCCACCGTCACCATGGCGATGGCCGTCACGGACTGGCCAAGGCTGGCGGCGATGCCGATGGCCGCCATCTTGCGCATCGGCACCGCTCCGGCAAGGGCGGCGCCGCCCAGCAGGATCTTGCCGTGGCCCGGCCCGAAGGCATGCAGGAAGCCGTAGGCCGCGCTCAGGCCGCACAGACCCGCCAGCGCCAGCCTGTCGCCAGAGCGGATCGCCCGCAGCGCGCCCGCCATCGCGTTCTGGACATCGCGTTGCTGCATCGCGGCCCAGTGAAACAGCGCATCGGCCTGAGGCCCCGATGCCGCCCATGTCAGAAGCAGCACCAGCCCCAGCGCCCCGGCAAGCGTCAGGACGAGCCGCATGTCAGCCTTACCTCATCGGCGAAGCGTTCACCGATCTGCGGATCGTCGGGCACCTCTTCGGCGGACAGCGCGGCAAGCTGGCGCTGCGCCTCTGCGTCGGCGGCGTCGGGTTCGAAGGGCACCACCGAAAGGGCGCAGTCGGCGGGCAGGGCCGAGGGTTCCAGCACCGTTTCCACCGAGTAGGCGTAGAAATAGGTCGGGTCGTAGAGCTTCAGGACCGCGCCATCGGTCACCGCCAGCGGTTCCGCAAGGGGCAGGTCGAAGGTGACCTCGACCCGGTCGCCGATCATCCGCGCGGTGCCGTTCCGGGGCCGCCCCAGCGGCACCTTGGCGTTGCCCTGAAGAAGATAGGTGTCGCCTTCGTATTCGGGGGGCCAGTCGGTCTCGCCATGGGCGACGCGGGCGAGGTCGATCTCGTTCAACGCGCCGTCGCCGTCCTCGTCCAGGCCAAGCTGCACATAAAGGTTCAGCGTCGTCATGCCGTCGTAAAGCCAGACGATGCGCAGCGCCTCCAGCCGTCCGGCGTCGTCGAAACGCAACCCGGCAGAGGCATCGACGAAGATATGCGGGTGGGCAAGGCCGGTGCTGGGCAGCAGCAGAAGGGCAAGGGGGGCGAGGCGCATCATGGGGCTGTCTTACCTGTGCCGGGCGCCGCACTCAATCGCGCAAGCCGCGCCGCGCGGCGCCCCGGCGGAGATCCGAGCATGCAGGGAAGGGCGGGCGGCGCCGGTCATCGCCGCGCCCCGTCGTCGCGCCTCCCGTCGTCGCGCCCCACGGGGCGCCGCTGTCCCGGAGGGCCAGGGCCCCGACCTCGTCGCCCGGCCCGCCTTCGCATCCCCGGGACGCCCCCGCCTCAGGTTGCCTTGATCTTGACGTAGCTGCCCGGCGCGGGGCCCAGATCGCTTTGCCTGGGCTTGCGGGCGGGCACCATCTCGCCCGAGCGCTCGGTCAGCCAGGCATCCCAGCGCGGCCACCACGATCCCTCGTGGAAGCTGGCCTCGGCCAGCCAGGCCTCGGCATCGCCGCGCAGGTCGTCGTTGATGTAGTGGCCGTATTTCTTCTTCGACGGCGGGTTCACGATCCCGGCGATATGGCCCGATTCCGAGACCACGAAGGTCTTGGCGCCGCTGCCCATGGCCTGCACCCCCCGGTAACAGTCCTTCCACGCGGCGATGTGGTCGGTCTGGGCGACCACCGCCATCAGCGGCACGTCGACATCCCGGACTGACAGGCTGTGCCCCATCAGCTCGAAGGCGCCCTTGGCGAACTCGTTGCGCTGGCACAGCCCGCGCAGGTACTGCATCGTCATGCGCCCCGGCAGGTTGGTGCTGTCGCCGTTCCAGTACAGCAGGTCGAAGGCGGGCGGCGTTTCTCCCAGCATGTAGCTGCGGATCGCCGGGCCGTAGACTAGGTCGTTCGAGCGCAGGAAGGACATGGTCCGCGACATCACCCGCGCGGGCAGCAGGCCCGACCGGTTCACCTCGACCTCGATGCCGTCGATGAAATCGTCCTGAAGGAAGGGCGTGAACTCTCCCTGATCGGAGAAATCCGTGAGCGCGGTGAACAGCGTGGCCGAATTGACCGAGCGGTCGCCGCGCTGCTTCAGCAGCGACAGCGTCAGCGACAGCGTCGTGCCTGCGATGCAGTAGCCGACCGCGTTGACCTTCTTCTGCTTGGTGATCTTCTTGGCGGCGTCGATCCCCGCCAGAAAACCGTGCTCGATGTAATCCTCCAGCCCGGTGTCGGCCATGTCGGGGCCGGGGTTGACCCAAGAGGCGACGAAGACCGTGTAGCCCTGATCGACCAGCCAGCGGATCAGGCTGTTCTGCGGCTTCAGGTCGAGCACGTAGAACTTGTTGATCCAGGGCGGGAAGATCACGATCGGCACGGCGTGGACCTGATCGGTCGCGGGCGCGTATTGGATCAGTTCCATCATCTTGGTGCGAAGCACCACCTGGCCGGGCGCGGTGGCGATGTTCTCGCCCACCGAAAAGGCGCTGTCGTCCACCAGCTTGACCAGAAGCTCGCCGTCGTTGGCCTCCAGATCGGTCACCAGGTTCTCCAGCCCCTGGATCAGGCTTTCGCCGTCTGTCTCCATGGCGCGGCGCAGCGCCTCGGGGTTGGAGCCGAGGAAGTTGTTCGGCGCCATCAGGTTGGCGATCTGGTCCGAGAAATAGCGCAGCCGCCGCTTTTCCTTGTCGGGCAGCGTGTCCAGATCCTCGACCGCCGCGCGCATGGCGCCGGAGGTCACCTTGTACTGCCGTTTCAGGTAGTTCAGCCAGGGGTTGCTGTCCCATTCCCCGTCGGTGAAACGCTTGTCCGGCTTGGCCTCTTCGTCGTCGGGGCCGGGGGTCATCGCGCCGGTCCAGGCGCGGATCGAGCCTTCCCAGAAACCCATGGTGTGCCCCACCGCGCGGGCGGGGTTCTGCATCATCTGTTCCCACCACGCGGCGGCGGTCTTGGCGTAAAGGTCGGGGCCGGGCGCCTCGATGCCCGGGTTGGGCGCCTTGCGCCGCGACAGCGCGGACATCAGGCGCAGGGACAGCTGTTGCAGCCGCTCTGCCGTTTCGCGTTGCCTGCTGCCGTGATCGCCCATGTCCACGGTCTCGCCGGTGGTGGTTTCGTCGCTCATGACCCCCTCCCTGGGTTATGGCACGGCCGGGACGATCTGGCGCCGTCTTCCTGGCCGCGTCCTGTCAGAGTGGTGCAAAAGGCACTACGAATCCAGCCCCTTGCGGGCCGGTCCCGGGTTGGTGTCAGGTATTGGGCAGGGACGGAGGATCTGCGCCATGACAACGGTGGAAAAGGCGGCAAGGACGGTGGTCGCGCGGCTGGACGGGCTGGCCCCGCGGGGCAGGCGCCTGATGGTGGCGCTGGCCGGTGCGCCGGGGGCGGGCAAGTCGACGCTGGCAGAGGCGGTGGTCGCGGCGCTGGGACCGCAGGCGGCGCTGATGCCCATGGACGGCTTTCACCTCGACGATTCGGTGCTGCGCCGGAAGGGGCTCTTGCCCCGCAAGGGCGCGCCTCAGACCTTCGATGCGGGCGGCTTCGTCGCCACCCTGGGCCGGGTCGCCGCCGGAGAGCATGTCTATGTGCCGGTCTTCGACCGCGCGCGCGAGATCGCCATCGCCGGGGTGCAGGAGATCGGGCCAGAGGTCACGGTGGTGGTGGTCGAAGGCAACTACCTCTGCCTGTCCGAGGCGCCATGGACGGCGCTGGCGCCGCTTTGGGACCTGTCGGTCTTCCTTGACGTGCCGGTGCCGGAACTGGAGCGGCGGCTGCTGCAGCGTTGGGCCGGCTTCGGCTACAGGCCCGCGCAGGCCCGGGAAAAGGCAGAGCGCAACGATATCCCCAACGCCCGCCGGGTGGCCTTGGGGCGCGGGCCGGTGGACCTGGTGCTGCCCTGGAGCGGCTGACGCCCAAAAATTGGGCGAACCGCTGCCCGCTGCCCGCCAAAGCCGCCCCGATATCTGGCCGCGCCCGCCACCGGGGGGCATAAAAGGGGCAGAGGCAGCGAAGGAGCGGATGTGCCCGGGCTGATGGTGGTAAGCGACCTCGACGGGACGCTTCTGGATCACGAGACCTATTCCTGGCAGGCCGCCGCGCCGGCGCTGGCGCTGCTGAAACAGCGCGGCATCCCGCTGATCCTCGCCACCTCCAAGACCGCGGCCGAGGTGCGGGGCCTGCACCGCGCGCTGGGGCTTGGCGCCCTGCCGGCCATCGTCGAAAACGGTGCGGGCCTGTACCGGCCCGGTGTGGCCGATGGCGCAGCGCCGGGTTACGCCCGCATCCGCGCCGCGCTGGAGAGGCTGCCCGACCGGCTGCGTCAGCGTTTTCGCGGGTTCGGTGACATGACGGCGGCAGAGATCGCGGAGACGACCGGCCTGCCAGAGCAGGGCGCCGCGCTGGCCCGCCGCCGCGAACACTCGGAACCGGGGCTCTGGACGGGCGGCGACCGCGACCTCCGGGCGTTTCTTCAGGCCCTGGACCGGCAGGGCATCCATGCGCGGCACGGCGGGCGCTTTCTGACCCTGTCGCTGGGTCGGACCAAGGCGGACGGGCTGCGGCAGGTGGCGGCAGAGCTGTCGCCCGATACGGTCATCGCGCTGGGGGACGCGCCCAACGACGTGGATCTGCTGCAGGCGGCGGATGTGGGCGTGATCGTCCGCAACGACCATGCGCCCGCCATCGCCCCGTTGCCCGAAGAGGCCGGGGGCCGCATCCGCCGAACGAGGAAGCGCGGCCCCGAGGGCTGGAACGATGCCGTGATCGGACTCGTTCAAGAGTTGCAGAAGGCAGGGGATTGAGACCATGGCCGATTTTCACCAGAACGGAAACATCGCGCAGTTTCACAACCTTCGGCAGCGCCCGTTGGAGGAACTGGTCTACGAGATCGAGACCTTTGCGCAGACACGGAAAATCACGCTGGTGCTGCCCTCGCTCTTCTCGGAACTCGAAGGCCCGGCACTGGGCAATATCCTCGACGAATTGCGCCAGGTCACCTACCTGCACCGCATCGTCATCGGGCTGGACCGGGCCGACGAAAGCCAGTTCCGCCGCGCGCGCGACTTCTTTTCCAGACTGCCGCAGAACCACGTGGTGATCTGGAACGACAGCCCCCGGATGAAAGCGCTGGAAGAGCGGCTGACCGAGCACGGCCTTGCCCCCGAAGAGCCGGGCAAGGGCAAGAACATGTGGACCTGCATGGGCTACCTGATCTCCTGTCAGGACAGCGCCGTGATGGCCCTGCACGACTGCGATATCGTCACCTATGACCGCGAGATGCTGGCGCGGCTGGTCTACCCGGTGGTGAACCCGAACTTCCGCTACCAGCTGTCCAAGGGTTTCTACCCGCGCATCGGCGACGGCAAGCTGAACGGGCGGGTGACGCGGCTTCTGGTCTCGCCGCTGCTGATCGCGCTGAAGAAGGTGGTGGGCGACCGCGATTACATCGACTACCTGCGCGCCTTCCGCTACCCGCTGTCGGGGGAATTCGCGCTGCGCACCTCGCTTTTGCCCGACCTGCGCATCCCCTCGGACTGGGGGCTGGAAATCGGTGTCTTGTCAGAGGTCTGGCGAAATCTCGGGCGGCATTCGGTCTGTCAGGTCGAAATCTCGGATGCCTATGACCACAAGCATCAGGAGGTCAGCGAAGAGGACGCGCAGGGCGGGCTGAACCGCATGTCCACCGACATCTGCAAGGCGATCTTCCGCAAGCTGGCCGCCGACGGGACGGTGTTCACCGCGAATTCCTTCCGGGCGCTGAAGGCGACCTACTACCGCGTCGCGCTGGACCTGCTGGAGTTCTACGACAACGACGCCAAGATGAACGGGCTGACGCTGGACCGGCACCGCGAAGAGAAGACCATCGAGCTGTTCGCCGAGAACATCATGGTCGCGGGGCACACCTTTCTGGCGAAACCCAACGAGGCGCCCTTCATCCCGAACTGGAGCCGGGTGAACGCCGCCGATCCGTCGCTGGTGGCCGAGCTGAAGGCGGCGGTGGCGGCGGACGAGGCGGAATTCGCGGCCATGCCGTTCTGAGGGGCACCCGGGCGCTTGCCGGGGGCGGGCTTGGCCCCGACAGCATGCTCGCGGCGAAGAGGGCCGGGTGATCTGCGCAAGGCGTCTGGCCTGCGCCGCGTCACGCGATGCGACCAGAGAGGCGGCAGCAGGCTGTTCGACCCCTGCGATCATGGGGCCTGTCCGGGCAGGGGGCCTATGGATGACCCGACCGGGCTGATGCGGCGCAGGGGGGCGAAACGTTGTCGGCCCCGGTCGATCCTCGCGTGCTCCGTGCAGCTGCCCGAAGGTGCTCGGGCAACGCCGAAGCGCCGTCGGACATGTCGGCTTTCTGCGCTCTGCCCGGAAAGAGCTCGCCGGGGCCGCGCGGGCGGCGGGCGGGTCATTCGGCGCTCGAAAGCGCCATGATCTGCCAGCCGGACCCGGTGTCGGTAAACTCCATCCGCAGCCGGTAGGATTCCCCGCTCGACGCGCCGCAGGCGGTGACGCTGGCCCGCAGCACGACGGAGGCAGACCGCCCGGACCGTGACTGGTTCAGGATGTCCAGCGCCTCGGCCGCGCAGATGCCCGAGGCGGCGCTGTCGATGGCCGCGCGCTTCTCTGCGATCCACAGGGCAGAGGGGGCGCCATTGCCCGTCCGGTCCAGCCGCCGGAAATACTCGCGCGCCAGCCCGGTCAGTTCGGGCAGGGACACCGAAGCGCCAGAGCCGGAGCCGCCCCATGACAGGCCGGCCACCGGCGTCTGGGCGGGATAGGCCATGCTGTAATGCAGGCGGTCCCGTTCCTCGGCGGGCGTGTCCTGCGAAGGGAAGGCATCGCCCCGGTACAGCGCCACGTCCAGCATGGGATTTCCCTCGAACCCCTGGACCTGGCACCATCCCGACCAGCCGATCCCAAGGTTCAGACCGTCGAAGCGGACGAATTGCTCGTTTCCGCGCCTGCGGTAGTCGGCGACGCTGGGAACGTCTCCGAGGGTCATGGTGCCATAATCCTCGAACCCGTACTCCGAGTGGTTCCAGCCCCGGTAGGTATCGTAGAGGACGTTGTAGCACAGCATTTCCGCCTGCCCGCGGGTCAGATCCGGCGCGCGGTCCTCGGGCACATCGCCGGTCAGGCCGATGCCGAAGGTGTGGAACTGGTCGTTGGTGACGATGGTGTAGAACTCTTCGGGCGGCGTGCTGAACATCTTGGCGAAGAGATCGGCATGGATCATCGACCCAGAGTAGCCGGTGCTGGCGACGCTGGCGGAAATCCGGGAAAAGGTGTTCTGGATATCGGCGAAGATGCCCAGGGCAGCCTTGAACGACAGGTCCAGCGGCACCAGTTGCTCTGCCTGGCCGGGCTTCAGGAAGGGCGCGTGAAACCCCAGCGTCGCGGTCGGGTGCATGTTCCGCGTCGGCGCACAGTAATAGGGCGCGCCGCCGCAGGTCCGTGCCGCCATGAAGATCAGCGCGCAGGCGGACAGGCACTGCTGATCCGCCTCGATGAAGGTGATCACGTTCATGAGGCTGTCGGCGATGGACAGCGCCTCTTTGACGCTGCCGCCGGGGGACGAGAGATACAGCTCGAAGTAGCGGCAGCTATCGCTGTCCCGGATCGCCTGCAGGCGGTCGCCGTCGCCGGGGTCGATCTGCCCGGTCAGCGAGGCCTCGCAACTGCCGCGCCGGGTGATCTCTGCGGCGGAGGCGGGCGATCCCGGCGTTAGGCTGACGACAAGGCCAAGGGTCGCCAGGGTGAAGGCGGACAGCAGAGGGCGCAAAAGGCGCGGGTGTAGACAGGTCAATGTATCGGGTCCAATTCATGGAACAGACCGTCACGATGCCATGGTTCGCTGAATCCGCATAGCCTTTTGCCCTCTGCGGCCCCCCGGGTCAGCGGTTGCTGATCCAGCGGCACTGGTAGGGCGCCAGAGTCACGCCGTCCTCTTCGGGGTGCAGGGTCTCGCCCGACAGCAGGTCGGTCCATGTCTCGTCCGCGATCAGGTTCAGCGCGCCGGGGGGCAGCTCGACCGTCTCGGCGCTGACGTTGTGCAGGGCAAAGATCGACTGGCTGCGGTCGATGGACTGGCGCCAGACGCAGAAGACGCGGTCGTCGACCGTCAGGGTGAAGTTGGTGGCATTGGGGTGAAAGGCGGGCTGCTTGGCGCGCATCTTCAGCCGGTCGGACAGTGCCGTCAGCACGCGGCTCTGATCGCTTTCGGGGTCCTCCAGCAGCCTGCGCAATGCGGGGTAGTCCCAGCGGTGGCGGTTGATCGCGCGGTTCATGCCGCGCCGGTCCACGCCCTCGAGATCGTTGGGCGTGCCCAGCATGGCGTGAATGTAGAAGGCGGGCACCCCTTCCAGCGACATCACGACGGTCTGCGAGCAGAGGAAGCGCGGCACCTGCATCCCGTCCTCGCCCCTGTAGGTCTTCCTCACCGCCGAGAAATAGGTGGCGTTCAGCTCGTAGACGGCGGTGCCACCATCGGGCAGCGCGCGCATCGAGGCAAGCCCGCCGCCCGATTGCACGGTGCGGATCATGCGGGCGATTTCCTCGTCCGGCAGCAGGCCCTCGGCGGGGCGCATGCCGATGCCGTCGTGGCTGGCGGAGAAGTTCAGGTAGGCGCAGCCCTGCGGCGCGGGCGGCATGGCGCGCTGCCACTTGGACAGTGAGACCGCGTTGCCCGAAAGCATGGCGTGCAGGATCAGCGGCGGCAGGGGGAAGTTGTAGATCCAATGCGCCTCGTTCAGCTGGCCGAAGTAGGACAGGTTCTCGGCCTTGGGGACGTTGGTCTCTGTCAGCAGGATCACGCTTTCGCTGGCGAAATCCGCGAGCACGCGCAGTAGCTGCACGATGGCATGGGTCTTGGGCAGGTGGATCGAGGGCGTGCCCGGCTCCTTCCAGACGAAGGCCACGGCGTCCAGACGGATGATCTTGACCCCCATGTCGACATGCAGGCGGATGATGCGCAGGATCTCCAGCAGCACCTCGGGGTTGCGGAAGTCGAGGTCGACCTGATCGTGGCTGAAGGTGCACCAGACGTGTTTGATCCCCTTCGCCGTCTCGACCTCTTGCAGCAGCGGCGTGGTGCGCGGGCGGACGACCATGGACAGGTCGTCGTCCGGGGAGGCCTCGAAGAAGAACCTGTCGTAGGGTTCCTGTCCCTGCCGGTAGGCGTTGAACCATGTGCCCTGGCTGCTGACGTGGTTCAGCACGAGGTCGGACATCAGGTTGAAATCCTCGCCGATGCGCTGGATGTCGGGCCAGTCGCCAAGCGCCGGGTTCACCTTGCGGTAGTCGGTCACCGCAAAGCCGTCGTCCGAGGTGAAGGGGAAGAAGGGCAGGATATGCACCCCGTTCACGGTGCCCTTCATGTGGCTGTTCAGGAAGTCGCGCAGCAGGTCGAGCGGCTTGTAGACGCCGTCGATCAGGCTGTCGCCATAGGTGATCAGCACCGCGTCCTTCTGAGACCAGAGCGCATTGCCCGGCCTGCGCGTGCGGCGCCGCCAGGTGCGGTCGGGCCAGAAGGCGTTCAGCACCTCAGCGGTCAGCGCGTCGCTATCCCGATCCGGGTAGAGGCGCATCAGAAGCGCCCTGAGACGGCTGTCGAGGGCAGCGGGGGCGGGTGCTGGCTTGGCGTCCGGCTGGGTCATGGCTCAAAGGGTATACGGCTCTGGCGGCGGGTAAAGGCCCGGGCGGCGAATGGCCGGGCCGGGATGGCGGCTTTATGGTGGGTGAGGGGTGGGGGCTGCCCATGAATTGGGCAGAACGCCGGCGGCGGTCCGATGGGGCGGTGTCGGAACCGGGGCTCTGCCCCGGACCCCGGGATATTTTCCGGACAGAAGAAGGACGGGTGAGGGCCAGGGGAGGCCTGCGCCGTGCCGGCATGCGGCTGTGCAGGACGGCCGCCGGGGACGGGACGGCGCGGTCCGGTGCGGATGTCAGTCGGCGTGCAATTCGGCGAGGACCTCGGACAGATGCCTGCGCCAGTCGGGGCGGGCGATGCCGAAGCGGTCTGCCAGTGACCTGCAGTCGAGGCGCGAGTTGAAGGGCCGTTCTGCCGGGGTCGGGAAGTCGGATGTGGGGATGTCGGTGATGCGGCAGGGCAGCCCGGCCTGCGCCATGATCTCGCGCGCGAAACCGGCCCAGCTTGTGTCCGGACCGCCTGAGAGGTGGTAGGTGCCGGGGGTGCCTTTGCCCTCTGCCAGCTGCCCGGCCATGCTCAGGCAGGCGCCCGCGATGGCGGCGGCGGGGGTCGGCCCGCCGATCTGGTCGGCCACCACGCTCAAGCTGTCGCGGCTGGCGCCGAGGCGCAGCATGGTCTTCACGAAATTGGCCCCATGGGCGGAGAAGACCCATGAGGTGCGCAGGATGGCATGGGCCGCATGGCTGTCGCGGATCGCCTGCTCTCCGGCCAGCTTGGAACGGCCGTAGGCGTTGAGCGGTCCGGTGGGGGCCCCGGGGTCGCGCGGGCCGTCGCCGCTGCCGTCGAAGACGTAATCGGTCGAGACATGCACCAGCGGGATGTCCAGCGCGGCGCAGGCCCGGGCCATGGCGCCGGGGGCCTCTGCATTGATCCGGGTGGCGAGGGGTTCCTCCTCTTCGGCCCGGTCGACGGCGGTATAGGCGGCGGCGTTGATGACCGCGCGCGGGCGGGCGTGGTGTATGGCCGTCGCGCAGGCCTGCGGGTCCGACAGGTCGGCCCGGTCGCGCCCCAGCAGGGTGACGCCGCCCAGGCGACCGAGTTCGGTGGCCACCTGGCCGGTCTTGCCGAAGACGAGGATCATGGCGGCTGTTCCTTCGGTGGCGATGCGCCTGTGGGCGCGCGGCGGGTCGGGGCTTGTGTAGCGCGCGCGACAGCGGCAGGGCAAGGAGAGGGCGCGCCGGGCCGGTCGGAGAGGCGGCTCTTCTGGCCGCCGCCGCAGGGGCAAACACCCCCGCGGTGTCCCGCAGGGGTGTCGTTTCCCGGTCAGGCCGCGCGGAGGGCCTGGCCCTCGCGCGGGCCGGGCGCGTCAGGGACCGAAGCCGTCGCGGCTCAGTCCAGCGCCTTGTCAGAGACCACGTGGGTCCATGCGCCCTCGGGCTGTTTGGTGATCACCGGGTCGGAGCCGCCCGCCAGCAGCGTCTCGACCGTGCGCTCGTAATCGGCGGGGTCCAGCGCGCCGTTGGAGCCCGCGGTCAGCTTGGCGACCTCGCCCATCATGCGGATTTGGTGCGCCTCGGTCTGGGCGCCGGTCTCGTCGTAGTCGAGCACGATCATCGCCGCCTCTTCGGTGTTCTCCTCGGCCCATTTCCAGCCCTGCATCGAGGCATCGACGAAGCGCGCCATCTTGTCGACGAAGGCCTCGTCCGAGAGGTTCTCTTCGAGCACGTAGAGGCCGTCCTCCATGGTGGCGACGCCCTGGTCCTGGTACTTGAAGGTGATCAGCTCGTCCTCGGTCACACCCGCGTCGAGCACCTGGCCGAACTCGTTGTAGGTCATGGTCGAGATGCAATCGGCCTGCCGCTGCAGCAGCGGGTCGACGTTGAAGCCTTGCTTGAGCACCTCGACCGAGCCCTCGGCCTTGCCGTCGGTGGCGATGCCAAGCGCCGACATCCACGACAGGAAGGGGTATTCGTTGCCGAAGAACCAGACCCCCAGCGTGCGGTTGTCGAGATCCTCGGGGCTTTCGATGCCCACGTCCTTCCAGCAGGTCAGCATCATGCCCGAGGCCTTGAAGGGCTGGGCGATATTGACCAGCGGCAACCCGTTCTCGCGCACCGCCAGCGCGGCGGGCATCCACTCGACGATCACGTCGGCGCCGCCGCCGGCGATCACCTGCGTCGGCGCGATGTCGGGGCCGCCGGGCAGGATGGTCACTTCAAGGCCGGCCTCTTCGTAGAAACCCTTTTCCAGCGCTACGTAGTAGCCCGCGAACTGGGCCTGCGTGACCCATTTCAGCTGCAGCGTGACCGCGTCGGCGGCCAGCGCCGGGCTGGCAAGGCCGAGGGCCGCGGTGGCGGCGATCCATGTCTGTTTCATTGGCAGTACCTCCTTGGTGGTCGTGGCCCGTTTGCCCGGGCCCGTTATCGGCTGCCCCTCTGCGAGGGGTGCCAGAAAGTCATGCGCTTCTCGACCAGCGCCGCAAGCCCGTAGGTCAGCGTGCCGGCGATGGCCGCGACGAGGATGGCGGCCCAGACCATGCCGAGATCGAGCTGCCCGATGCTGGTGGAGATGCGGAAGCCCAGACCCAGCGTCGGAGAGCCGAAGAATTCCGCGACGATGGCGCCGATCAGGGCCAGGGTGGTGCAGATCTTGAGCCCGTTGAAGATGAAGGGCAGCGCGGCGGGCAGGCGCAGCTTCAGCAGCGTCTGGCCCCAGGAGGCGGCATAGGTGCGCATCAGGTCGCGCTGCATCGCCGTGGTGTCCGTCAGCCCCGCGACGCAGTTCACCAGCATCGGGAAGAAGACCATCAGCACCACGACCGCCGCCTTGGATTGCCAGCCGAAGCCGAACCACATGACGAGGATCGGCGCGGTGCCGACGATGGGCAGCGCCGCCATGAAGTTGCCCAGCGGCATCAGGCCCGCGCGCAGGAAGGGGCTGCGGTCGATCACCAGCGCGGTGACGAAGGCGGCGGAGCAGCCGATGAGGTAACCCGAAAGCGCGCCCTTGAGGATGGTCTGGGTGAAGTCGCTCCAGAGCAGCGGCAGGTTGGCGGCAAAGGTCTGGGCGATCTGGCTGGGCGGCGGCAGGATCACCCGGGGCACGCCGAGGCCGCGCACCGTCAGCTCCCACATGCCGATGAGGGTGGCGCCGAAGATCAGGGGCACCAGCAGGCGGGTGGTGGCGCGGTCGCGGGCGGGGCCGGTGGCGAGCCGCAGGTTGAGCGCGAGACCCGCGGCCCAGAGCGCGAGGGCGGCAAGAACCAGCATCATGGCGCGGGCCTTTCCCGGTGGGGGGCGGATTTCGGGACGAAATCCGCGCCGTTTTCCGGGCCGGAAAACGGGTTGCTGCGGGGGGTGGCGAAATCCGCGGCGGATTTCGCGTTTTCCGGTGCGGAAAACGGGTTTGCGGCGGTCATTGGCTCATCCCCATGCGTTTCAGGGTGCTGCGCTCGGCGGCACCGATGGCCCAGACCAGCAGCGCGGCAAGGGCTGCGGCCATGAAGAGCGCGGCCCAGATCTGCGCGGTCTGGCCATAGTAGCTGCCCGCCAGCATGCGCGCGCCGAGGCCGCCTTTCTGGACCGGAAGCTCTCCGACGATGGCGCCGACGAGGCTGGCGGCGATGGCGATCTTGAGCGAGGCGAAGAGATAGGGCACCGAGGCGGGCAGCCGCAGCTTGCGCAGCACCGTGGCCTTGCTGGCGTTGTAGGTGTGCATCAGGTCCATCTGCATGGCGTCGGGGCTGCGCAGCCCCTTCACCATGCCCACGACCACCGGGAAGAAGGACAGGTAGGCCGAGATCACCGCCTTGGGGATCACCCCCTGCACGCCGATCGAGTAGAGCACCACGATGATCATCGGCGCCAGCGCCACGATGGGCACGGTCTGGCTGACGATGGCCCAGGGCATCACGCTCATGTCCATCACCCGGCTGTGCACGATGCCGATGGCCAGCAGCACGCCCAGCCCGGTGCCGATCAGGAAGCCCAGCAGCGTCGCGTTCAGCGTCACCAGCCCGTGGTAGATCAGCGAGCGGTTCGACAGGCTGCCGGAGTTCACCAGCCCGCGCCGTCCGTTCAGCTCTTCGTCGATGGTCGAGGTATAGAGTTCCGCCACCACCTGATGCGGGGCGGGCAGGCGGGGCCGGTCGAGGCTCCAGCTTTCGCCGAGGAGGCCGGTGTTTTGCAGCACCAGCGACCAGCTGCCCTGGTCCCGGCGCTCGACGGCCGTGGGCGGAGAGACCTCTGCCCCGGCGCGCTCGGCGCGGGTCAGCACCTCCTGCACGTTCATCGGCACGGCGGCCGCGTACCAGAGCGCCAGCACGGCGGCGATCATGGTGAGGATCGGCAGGGCGCGGGTCATGTCCGGGCCTCCCGTTGCGGTGTGGGGGAGAGGGCGACATGGCCCGGGCAGCCCGGGGCGGCGCCGGCATGCAGGCGCCGGGGCGAGGCGGTCACCCCTACGGGAGCCGCAGGGCTGCGGCCCGGTGCCCAGAGGGGGATGGCGGTGATGGCAGCGCGGCGGCATGTGGCGCGCGCTGCGGGGCGGATCTTGCCGCGGGTCGGTGCCCCGGCGGCGAGGGGCCTGCGGCGGCGCGTGGCGGCGGGCAGGGTTCCGGGGAGCGTCGGGGGGCGGGTCATCGCTGCCACTCCATCCTGAGCATGGCCGGGGCGCCCGCGCGGTCGGGCGGAAGCTTGGCGGTGGTGGTGAAGCCTTCGCGCTCGTAGAAGCCTATGGCCCGGATGTTCGGGACATAGACCGTCAGCCAGAGCTGGTCCCGCCCGTCCTTGGCGCGGTCCATCAGGCGCGTGCCGGTGCCCTTTCCGGGTTCGGCCAGGTAGAGCGCGCCGAGCTTGGCCTCGGCCGGGTCGATGGAGAGATAACCGGAGACGGGATCGCCACAGACAAGGATCTCGCGCGCGGGAAAGGCCTCGAGGATATAGCCGGTCAGGGTTTCAGGATCGGGCGTGTCGTGGATATAGCCCGTGGCCCGTTCCCAGTCGTGGACGAGGCGGGCGCAGGCGGGGATGTCGGCGCGCGTGGCGGGGCGGATCGGGGTCATGCGGCGCGACCTTTCGGACGGGGCGTATGTGGCAGTGGTGCAGGAGGTATTTGGGCCAAGAAGAAGCCAGGCGAGGTGAGACCCCGGCGGCGGGGTGCGCGGGGCGCTTCGGTGTTTTGGCGCAGAAGAGACGCGGGCCTGCCTGCCGGAGCGGTCCGGGTCGCGTCTTGGCGCGGGAGCGGTGCGGGGATCCTGCCGTCCGCCGGCCTGCCCTGAGCCGCGCCGCCGCTGCGGTTGGGATCGGGGCGGTCGGCCCCGCCGGTCACATTATCGCGCGTGCCGGATCGGGTTCCGACCTCCGGCCAGTCCGCCCGGTGCAGGGGGGCGGAGGCGGCCCGGGCGGCGGGGAAGAACCCGGCGCGCCCGGAGGCGCGGAGGCCGGATGCGGGGCGGATGGCCTGGCAAAGGGGGGCTGGGGCGCTCATTCCTGATACCCCGCGCGCAGGCCTTCGCGGACGCGGTGGGCGATCTCGATGAACTCCGGCGTGTCGCGGATGTCGAGCGGGCGGTCGCGCGGCAGGGGGCTTTCGATGACGTCGGTGATGCGGCCCGGGCGCGGGGACATGACGACGATATGGGTCGAGAGGTAGACCGCCTCGGGGATCGAATGGGTGACAAAGGCGATGGTCTTGCCGGTCTTGTCCCAGAGCCTGAGCAGTTCCTCGTTCAGCCGGTCGCGGACGATCTCGTCCAGTGCGCCGAAGGGTTCGTCCATCAGCAGCAGGTCGGCGTCGAAGGCCAGCGCGCGGGCGATCGAGGCGCGCTGCTGCATGCCGCCCGAGAGCTGCCAGGGGAATTTCTTCTCGAAGCCGGAGAGCTCTACCAGGTCGAGGACGCGGGCGGTGCGTTCCGCCTGTTCGGCCCTGGAAAAGCCCATGATCTCCAGCGGCAGGCGGATGTTGCCGCCGATGGTGCGCCAGGGGTAAAGCCCCGCCGCCTGGAAGACGTAGCCGTAGGCGCGGGCGCGGCGGGCCTCATCCGCCGTCATGCCGTTGACGGTGAGGCTGCCTCCGGTCGGTGTCTCCAGCGCCGCGATGCAGCGCAGGAAGGTGGTTTTGCCGCAGCCCGAGGGCCCGATGAAGGAGACGAAGGCGCCCGGCGGCACGTCGAGCGAGACATCCTTCAGCGCATGCACCGGACCGTCCGCCGTGTGAAAGGTCAGGTCGAGGTGGCTGGCGCGGATGACCGGTTGGTCGGGGCTGGCTTGGGTCTGGGTCATGGCGTCTTTTTGATCTTGGATCCTTGGGGGGGCGGTCGGGCGTCGGCAGGGGTCATGGCTTTGCCCAGAGCGCGGGATCGGCGAATTCCACCGAGTTGCCCGCCGGGTCGCGCACGTAGATCGAGCGCGGGCCGTGCGGCCAGTGAAAATCCGCCTCGATGGCGATGTGGTTTGCGGTCAGGTGGTCGCGCAGCCTGTCGAGGGAGGCGGCGGCAAAGCACAGGTGCCCGGGGCCTGACGCGCCATGCGGCGGGACGGGCAGGGCGCCTTCGGCGGGTGGCTGCCGCGTTGCGCTTGCGACGAAGCACAGGACGACGGTCTCGCCCGCGCGAAAGAAGACGTGGCGGCCATCGACGCGCAGGATGCGCTCCAGCCCGAGGAGACCGGCGTAGAAGGCTTCGGCCTTGTCGAGGTCGTCGACGTAAAGCGCGGCTTCGAGCACGCCGGAGAGCGCGGGGGCGGTCATGAACGGCCTGCCCCTGCGGCGCGCTGCGGGTCGCCGGGCCGGAAAGGCGGCGCGATCCCAGCCCGGTACGGACCTGCAGCGGCGCGGGCAGGCCCCGGGCGCTGGGGCCATGCCTGTGCGCCGTTTCCATGAGCGGTGCCCGACATCACACGCCGCTGGCCGGAATGCCCGAGCGTTCCACCGGGCGCGGCGCGGTCAGGGCTTTCCACTTCGACAGCGCCCTGTTGGTGGGCGTATTGCCGGTCCGCTTGACGAATTCGCCGTGGCCCGCGCGCGACCGCAGCTCTCCGTCGTAGACGGCGACATGGCCGCGGGTCAGGGTGAAGCGCGGCAGGCCCTTGACCTTGTGGCCCTCGAAGACGTTGTAATCGATGGCAGAAACCTGCGTGCCGGCGGTGATGGTCTTTTCCTTCTCGGGGTCCCAGACCACGATATCGGCATCGGCGCCGGGCAGGATCGCGCCCTTGCGGGGGTAGCAGTTGAGGATCTTGGCGATATTGGTCGAGGTCATGGCGACGAATTCCTCGGGCGTCAGGCGACCGGTTCCGACGCCATGGGTCCAGAGCATCGGCAGCCGGTCTTCCAGACCGCCGGTGCCATTGGGGATCTTGGTGAAATCGCCGAGACCATAGCGCTTCTGCTCGGTGGTGAAGGCACAATGGTCGGTGGCCACGACCGACAGGGACCCCGCCTGCAGGCCCGCCCAGAGGCTGTCCTGATGCTTCTTGTTGCGGAAGGGCGGCGACATGACGCGCCGCGCCGCGTGGTCCCAGTCGGGATGGGCGTATTCGCTGTCGTCCAGCGTCAGATGCTGGATCAGCGGCTCGCCCCAGACGCGCTTGCCCTGCTGGCGGGCGCGGCGGATGGCCTCATGCGCCTCTTCGCAGGAGACGTGGACGATGTACAAGGGCACGCCCGCCATGTCGGCGATCATGATGGCGCGGTTGGCGGCCTCGCCCTCGACCTGGGGAGGGCGCGAATAGGCATGCGCCTCGGGGCCGGTATTGCCCGCCGCCAGCAGCTGCTGCTGCAGGTCGGCCACCACGTCGCCGTTCTCGGCATGGACCATGGCGATGCCGCCCAGCTCGCCGATCCGGCGGAACGAGGCATACATCTCGTCGTCCTGCACCATCAGCGCACCCTTGTAGGCCATGAAGTGCTTGAAGGTGGTGATGCCACGGTCTTCGATCACCGTCTTGATCTCGTCGAAGACCTGCTCGCCCCACCATGTCACGGCCATGTGGTAGCTATAGTCGCAATGGGCGAGGCCCGACTTGTTGTCCCACATCTGAAGCGCGTCCAGCAGGCCCTGACCGGGCGAGGGCAGGGCGAAGTCGATCACCATGGTGGTGCCGCCCGCCAGCGCCGCCTGGGTGCCAGAGTCGAAATTGTCGGTGGAATAGGTGCCCATGAAGGGCATCTCCAGATGCGTATGCGGGTCGATCCCGCCGGGCATGACGTAGCAGCCGGTGGCGTCCAGCGTCTCAGCGCCCGCCAGGCCTTCGCCGACCTCGACGATCCGGCCGCCCTCGATCAGCACATCGGCCTTGTAGCTGCGGTCATGGGTGACGACGGTGCCGTTCTTGATCACTGTGGTCATGGGGTCTCTCCTGTCGTTTGTGCCCCGCCGGGGCCGCCGGTCTTCAGCCGACGCATGTCAGAAAATGGTGCCGCCCGTCCCGGCGGTCTTGCAAACGGAAATCCTCGCGGGCGAAGACTTCGGCGGCCGGGAGGCTCTCGGGCCGACCCAAAGGGGCAGCGCCAGGCCCCGGGGCTTCCGCGCCGGGGCGCCAGGGGCCGGCATCCGCGCCAGCCTGGCAACCACTGCAATCCGAAGTCTCATCTCGCGCGCCATCCCGTGTTTCTTCTTGGTCCAAATACCCTCGGGGGTGGGCCCGCAGGGTCAGGGGGCAGCGCCCCCTATGCGACGATCTGTGCCGTCTCGACGACCGCGTGGAACAGCACGTCGGCCCCGGCCCGCGCCCAGTCCTTGCTGATCTCTTCCGCCTCGTTGTGCGACAGGCCGTCCACGCAGGGGCACATGATCATCGCGGTGGGGGCGACCTGGTTGATCCAGCAGGCGTCATGCCCCGCGCCCGAGATGATGTCGCGATGCGCATAGCCCAGCCGTTCCGCCGCCGCGCGCACGGCGCCCACGCAGGTCTCGTCGAAGGCCACGGGGTCGAAACCGCCGACCTTTTCAAAGGCCACCTCCAGCCCCATCTCGTCGCAGATCGCCTGCGCCTCGGTCCTGAGCCGCGCCTCCATGTCCTCGATCACCGACAGCTCGGGAGAGCGGAAGTCGACGGTGAAGACCACCTTGCCGGGGATCACGTTGCGCGAATTGGGGTAGACGTCGATGTGCCCCGCGGCGCCCACGGCGTCGGGCTTGTGGCTCCAGGCGATCTCGTCGACCTTCTCGAGGATGCGCGCCATCCCCAGGCCCGCGTTGCGGCGCATCGGCATGGGGGTCGAGCCGGTATGCGCATCCTTGCCGGTCACGGTGACCTGGGTCCAGGACAGGCCCTGCCCATGGGTGACGACGCCGATCTGCTTGCCCTCAGCCTCCAGGATGGGGCCCTGTTCGATATGCAGTTCGAAGAAGGCGTGCATCTTGCGCGCGCCAACCGCTTCCTCGCCCTTCCAGCCGATGCGGTCGAGTTCGGCGCCGAAACTCTTGCCCGCCGCGTCCTGCCGGGCATAGGCCCAGTCCTGCGTATGCACACCGGCGAAGACGCCCGAGGCCAGCATGGCGGGGGCAAAGCGCGTGCCCTCTTCGTTGGTCCAGTTGGTGACGACGATGGGGTGCTTCGTGCGGATGCCGGTGTCGTTCAGCGTGCGGACCAGCTCCAGCCCGCCCAGCACGCCCAGAACGCCGTCGTATTTGCCGCCGGTGGGCTGCGTGTCGAGATGGGATCCCACGTAGACCGGCAGCGCCTCCGGGTCGGTGCCCGCGCGGGTGAAGAACATGTTGCCCATGGTGTCGAGGCCCATGGTCATCCCGGCCTCTTCGCACCAGCGCCGGAACAGCGCGCGGCCCTCGGCATCCTCGTCGGTCAGCGTCTGGCGGTTGTTGCCGCCCGCCACGCCGGGGCCGATCCTGGCCATCTCCATCAGGCTGTCCCACAGCCGGTCGCCGTCGATCTTCAGGTTCGCTGCCTGAGTCGCCATATCTTTCCCCGTCATATCCGGCCCGTCTTGCGCGGGCCTGTTTCGATTTGACCAATCGGTCAAAACAACGCTAACAGAGGTCGGCATTCAGTCAAGCGGCATGCCGCGCAAAGCGGCATCTGCACGATTACGGGGCGGATCGGGACGGAACATGGCGGATATTTCGGCAAACGGAGCCCCCAAGCCCCCGCAGACCCGGATTCAGCGCCGCAAGCGCGAGGCCATTCTCGAAGCCGGGCTGACGATTTTCTCCGAGGCCGGGTTCCGGGGCGCGACGCTGGACCGGATCGCCTCCGAGGCCGGGCTGTCGAAGCCGAACCTGCTGTATTACTTCGCCTCCAAGGACGCGATCTACGACGCGCTGCTGCACGGCCTTCTGGAAACCTGGCTCGATCCGCTGCGGGCGCTCGACCCCCAGGGCGAACCGGTGGACGAGATCCTCGCCTACGTCCGGCGCAAGCTGGAAATGGCCCGCGATTTCCCGCGCGAAAGCCGTCTTTTCGCAAACGAGATCATCCAGGGCGCGCCGCAGATGCAGGCGTTTCTTGAAGGCGAATTGCGCGATCTCGTGGACCAGACAGCGGCGGTGATCGACGGCTGGGTCGCCGAGGGGCGGCTGGCCGAGGTCGACGCCCGTCACCTGATCTTCTCGATCTGGGCGCAGACCCAGCACTATGCCGATTTCGATGTGCAGGTGCGGGCGGTGCTGGGCGGACAGGATTTCGAAGGCGCGGCGCGGCATCTCGAGACGCTCTTCGGGCGGATGCTGAAGACCTGAGGCCGCGGGGCCGATGGCGGGACGGGTTTGCCCGGAAGCCGCGGCAGGATCCGCGCGTCTGGCGTATTTGGCCGGGCAGGTTAACCGAAGCGTAACCCTGTGGGGGCAAGAATGCGCTCATGCCGACGCTCCGCCTGACCCATCACGCCGCAAACGAACGCTGGCTTGCGCAGATCTTCGACGCCAAGGCGGCGCGCAGGGGCGGCATCGTCCGCCGCGCCGTCCGCGACGTGGAGCGTGAGATCGGGCGCGACCGGCTGAAGGCAGAGGTGGCGGGACCGGGCTTTCACATGATCGAATGCGGCGGGCAGTTCGTGATCATCTGCCGGGCCTCGGACCTCGTGGTGCACGTCTGATCCGCGCGGGGTCAGGCTTTTCGCCGAAAAGCCTGACCGGGCAAGAGTTCTCGTCGAGAACTCTTGCGAGACGGCGCCGTTACTCTGCCGCCTTGGCCATGGGGTTGTTCGGATGGGTCGTCCAGTTGGCGTAATCCGCCTCGACGGTGCGGCCGGTGCGCGGGTCGGTGGCGCCGGGGGCCAGACGCTCCATGGTGATGCAGTCCTCGACCGGGCAGACGTCGATGCACAGGTTGCAGGCCACGCATTCCGCGTCGTTGACCTCGAACACCCGGCCTTCCTTCATCCAGATTGCCTGGTGGCTGGTGTCCTCGCAGGCGGCATAGCAGCGCCCGCACTTGATGCAGGCGTCCTGGTCGATGCGGGCCTTGGTCACGTAGTTGAGGTTCAGGTACTGCCAGTCGGTGACGTTCGGCACCGCCTTGCCGATGAAGTCGGAGGTCCGGGTGTAGCCCTTTTCGTCCATCCATTGCGACAGGCCGCGCTTCATCTCTTCGACCACCTTGAAGCCATAAGTCATGGCGGCGGTGCAGACCTGCACGTTGCCGCAGCCCAGCACCATGAATTCCGCCGCGTCGCGCCATGTGGTGACGCCGCCGATGCCGCTGATCGGCAGGCCCTGGGTCGCGGCGTCGCGGGCGATCTCCGAGACCATGGACAGCGCGATCGGCTTGACCGCCGGGCCGCAGTAGCCGCCGTGGCTGCCCTTGCCGTCGATGGTCGGTTCGGGGGCGAAATTGTCCAGATCGACCGAGGTGATCGAGTTGATCGTATTGATCAGGCTGACCGCATCGGCGCCACCGTTCTTCGCCGCCGCGGCGGGTTTGCGGATGTCGGTGATATTGGGCGTCAGCTTCACGATCACCGGGCGGTCGTAGTACTGCTTGCACCAGCGGGTGACCATCTCGATGTATTCCGGCACCTGTCCCACCGCCGCGCCCATGCCGCGTTCCGACATGCCGTGCGGGCAGCCGAAGTTCAGCTCGATCCCGTCGGCGCCGGTTTCCATCACGCGCGGCAGGATCGCCTTCCAAGCGGCCTCTTCGCAGGGCACCATGATCGAGGCGATCAGCGCGCGATCCGGGTAGTCGGCCTTCACGCGGGCCATTTCCTCGAGGTTGGTGTCCAGCGGGCGGTCGGTGATCAGCTCTATGTTGTTGATCCCCAGCACCCGGCGGTCGGCGCCGTGGATCACGCCATAGCGCGGGCCGTTGACGTTCACGACCGGCGGGCCTTCGGCGCCCAGCGTCTTCCAGACGACGCCGCCCCAGCCCGCCTCGAAGGCGCGGCGGACGTTGTATTCCTTGTCGGTCGGCGGCGCGGAGGCCAGCCAGAAGGGGTTGGGCGAGGTGATTCCGATGAAGTCTGTCGTGAGGTCGGCCATGGTATTTCTCCTCTCAAGAGGGCGCTGCGGCTAGCAGGCGGGAAAGAATGATCGGGCAGTCCGGGCCACCGTCGATCCCGCGCCTGTGGCAGGGCAGTCGAGCGGCAACGATCCGGGAGCGCCAAAGGGGTAGGCATTTCGAAACAGGGGCTTGTGCGCGGAGGTCCGGTTTTTCTCTCGCCGGTCGCCCCGCAGGGCCCCTTTCGGTCAGACGCGTGTCGCCCGCGCCCGGAAGCGCGGGGGCGGCAAGGGATTTATGCCACCAGGGCACGATGGATGTCCTCGGCGGCATCGCGGCCCTCGGCCACGGCAACCACGGTGAGATCCTCTCCCGGGGTGCAGTCGCCGCCGGCCCAGACACCGGGCAGCGAGGTGCGGCCCGCCGCGTCGACCCTGATCTTGCGACCGTCGAGGTCGAGACCCTCGGGCGGGACGAGGCTTTGACCGATGGCGCGGAAGACCTGATCTGCCGGCAGGCGAAGGGTCTCGCCGGTGGGCTCCAGACCCTTGGCGCCCTCGGCCATATAGGCCAGTTCGATCTGGGTCGCCGCGCCATTGCCGTGCACGGCCACCGGCGCCACGTTGGTCAGGATGCGCACGCCCTTCGAGGTGGCGAGGTCCTGCTCGTAGCGGCTGGCGCCCATGCGGTCCTGCCCGCGCCGGTAGGCGATGGTCACGGTTTCCGCGCCCAGCAGGCGGGCCTGCACCGCGGCGTCCACGGCGGTCATGCCGCCGCCGATCACCACGACGTTGCGGCCCACGGGCAGGGCGCCAAGATCCGAGGCCTGCCGCAGCTCGGCGATCCAGGCCACCGCGTCGAGCACGCCGTCACGCTCCGCGCCCTCGATCCCCAGCGGGTTGACGTCGCCAAGGCCCAGGCCAAGGAAGACGGCGTCGTAGTCGGCCTGCAACTGGCCCAGGGTCACGTCGCGCCCCAGCGTCTTGCCATAGTCGACGGAAATGCCGCCGATCTGCATCAGCCAGGCCGCCTCGCGCGCGGCGAAGTCGTCGGTGCTCTTGTAGGCGGCGATGCCGTATTCGTTGAGCCCGCCGGGCTTGGGCCGCGCCTCGAGGATGGTGACGTCATGGCCTTTCATGGCCAGACGGTGGGCACAGGCGAGCCCTGCGGGGCCGGCGCCGACCACGGCGACGCGCTTGCCGGTGTCCGGGGCGCGGGTGAAGGGGTGGTCCTGACGCGCCATGACGCTGTCGGTGGCATGGCGCTGCAGGCGGCCGATCTCGACCGGTTTGCCCTCGGCGGTTTCGCGCACGCAAGATTGTTCGCAGAGCGTTTCGGTGGGGCAGACCCGGGCGCACATGCCGCCGAGGATGTTCTGTTCGAGGATCGTGCGGGCCGCGGCCTCTGGCTGGCCGGTGGAGATCTGCCGGATGAAGAGCGGGATGTCGATCTCCGTGGGGCAGGCGGTCACGCAGGGCGCGTCGTGGCAGAAGTAGCAGCGGTCGGCGGCGACGGCGGCCTCATGCGCGTCGTAGGGCGCGTGCAGATCGGAGAAATTGCGGGTCAGCGTTTCGGCGTCGAGACGCCCCGGGGTGATGCCGGGCGAATGTGGGCTGGGCATGGCGGTTCCCTGTCGGTTTGTTTTTTTGTGGGATCAGAGTGCCACAGTCCGAAATTTTATCAATTGGTAAAATTTTGGGGTGCCGATGGCGGGGATGGCGCGGTGTTCCGATCCGCAGCCCTTGCCCGGTCTATGCGCGCTGCGCGCGGCGGGCCGGGGCGGGACTCGTGGCTGCGCCACATCGCCCGCCCGCCGGCCCTTTGGGGTGGCGGGGTTGGAAAGGCAGCTCTGGTCCCACCCGGGCAAAAGCCCCGGAGCCTGCCCTCGCCTTGCCCTTTCGTGACGAACCCGGCCTTGGGCGCAAGCGCAATAGCCGTATCCCCCTGCGGGGGGCCCTCGGCGATTGCGCTGGCCCCCGGCGGGCGGGCCCGTCCGATGCGGGGCAGGCGACGGCAGGCTCCGGGGCAAGGCGGGTCCGGGGGCTGCGCGGTGCGGTGGCGCGGCTCAGGCGCCGGGCACGAGCACCAGCTGCACCCGGCGGTTCTGCGCCGAGGTCGGGTCGATGGTGTTCTTGAGGCGCGAGAAGCCGACGCCCACCGCCTCGATCCGGGAGGAGGACAGCTGCATGGTCGCCTGCACGTAGTTGGCCACCGCCTGTGCACGGCGTTGCGAGAGGTCGGTGTTGTAGGGGGCGCTGCCGACCGCATCCGTATGGCCGATGAACAGCAGCTGGCTGCCCGCAAGGCGCGGGTCGCCAAGCGCTGTGGCCAGCGTCGAGAGCTTGGCCATGGCCTGTGGTGTCAGATCGTCGGAGTTGTAGGCAAAGAGCACTTCGAGGTCGATCGAGGGCAGCGGTGCCGGGTCGGGGTTGGCGGCGGCGATCCGTTGCTGCTGCGAGCGGTCGATGACCCCGAGGTTGTAGACATCGTCCAGGGTGAAATCCGCGGCATTGCCGAATTCGGCGCTGGCGCAACTGGCCTGATCCATGAGGCAGTCGCGCATTTCGCTGTCCGGCTTTGCCTGTGGCGCCGCTTGCGCCGGGGCTGTGTCGGTCAGGTCGTCGAGCGAGAAGTCGTCCAGTGTCACCGTCGACTGCGCAAGCGCGGCGGCGGGCAGGGTGAGGGCGGCGAGGATCGAAAGGGCTTTGGGCATGGCAGGCTCCCGGAAATGCTGTCGGCATCATGCCGCATGTGCCCCGTTGCGGTCCAGTGGGGGATTTCCTGCCTGCGCGGACCGGGCGGGCTGTTGCGCTCCTGCGCGCGATCCGGACCGGAGGGAACGACAGGTGCCGTTCGATTGCCGGGCGAGGCCACGTCTTTCGATTCAAATAAAACGCAAACTGCGATAGGGTCCGGCCATAGATTGTCGCCCGGAGGATTGTCATGCGCCTTTTGCCGTCTCTTGCCTGTCTTGCTCTCACCTGCGGGGGGCTTGCGACAGGGGGGCTTGCCGGTCCGCAGGCGGGGATCGACAACGAGGTGGCCATCGAGGGCTACAACAACGAGCCGATCAGCACCTATTCCGCCGAGGCGGACTTCGTGAAGCTGGGCCGGGGGGTCGGCCTGTTGCGGATCGAGACCGACGGCGGGACCTTTCCCTGCACCGCTTTCCTCGTTTCCGAGACGCATCTTCTGACCAACAACCATTGCGTCCCCGGCGTGCTGGAGCATCCCGATGTGACGGCCACAGAGATCCTCTCTGTCACCTGGATGGCGGGCTATACCCATCCCGGGATGATCGAGGAAGCCGAAAGCTTCGACGTCGACGTGACGCCGGTCGAGACCTCGCAAGAGCTTGACTACACGGTGTTGCGGGTGCGCGGCGATCCCGCGTCGCGCTACCCGGTGCTGCCGCTGACCGATGCGGTGGCCAAGGAGGGCATGCCCTACTGGATCATCGGCCACCCCAAGGGGGAATCGCAACGCATCAGCCGCGAGGGCTGTCGGGCGGCGCGACCGCCGTCAGAGGGCAACCGGCTGCGGCACACCTGCGACACGCTGGGCGGCAATTCCGGCTCGCCGATCTTCGACAGTTCGGCGCGGCAGGTGATCGGCCTGCACAATGCGGGCAACGACCGTGTGGGGATCAACTTCGGCGTGCCGATGGCGCTGATCCTCGGCCAGTCCGGGGTGTTGAAGGCGACCGCCGCGGCAGCGCCCAAACCGCTGCCGCTGGTGATGTCGCTGTATCCCGAGGTGCTGGGGGTGGGCGAGGAGCTTTCGGTCGCCGCCGATGTGCCTGCGGACTGCACGCCGCTGTTCTACGACGTGGCGCCCAGCGGGCGGCTGGTGCCGCTGCCCAGTGAGATCTTCCAGCAGGTGACGCTGAGCGCGCTGCAGACCCGGTTCCAGACCTCTCCGGCGGCGCAATACGGGCTGGTGGTCGTGGAAGAGGACGAGAAGGGCACGCACAGGCTGGGCTTTGCCTGCGGGCCAGAGGATCAGGATGTGCGCCAGTGGCTGCGCCCGGTGATCGAGCGCGTCATGGGCGGCACCCTTGTCGGAGAGGTGGCGGTCACTGGCGGCACGGCCAGCTTCGCCTTCCGCGCGTTCACGGTGCGCTGACCCGGGGCCGTTTCCCGGGCAGGGCGGCGGGTGTCGCGGGCCATGCCGCTGCGATTGCCCATAAAAAAGGCGGTCCCGAATGAGACCGCCCAGTTGATCTGCTGCGAAGAGTGCCTTTGATCACGCAGAGAGAGAATGTGTTGCGGGCCGTCAGCGCCTGCGCCTGAGCAGCATCCCGAGCAGGACACCGCCACCCAGGGCGCCGGCAATGGCCAGCCCGGGATGGCGACGGATGCCGGTTTCGACCTCGTCCCGCAGGGCCATCGCCCGGTTGGATCCTTCGGCATAGGTGTCGCGGGCCAGCGCCTGCGCCTGGCGGGTCGCGTCGCGCAGCCGCTCTTCTGCCTCGGCGGCGCTGTGGCGCACGGCATCCTGTGCTTCCGCCGCAGCGTTCTGAAGCTGCTTCTTCACCGCCTGGAAGTCGGCCTGGCGGTCGGTCCCGTTGCTTTTCGATTTGCTCAGTGCCATCGGATGGTTCTCCTTCGAGAATGCTTCACCTCGGCAACGCGCGATGGCGCTCCGGGTTCCCTGCCTTTGCGACAAATTCTTCGCGCCGGGATGGGGAACGGCGGGCCGGGCATGGCCGTTCTTTCCCCAAGTGAATGACCAAGTACCAAGTGAAAAGGAGACGACGATGCCTTTCTGGCCATCCGTTCTTCTGGCGCTTGCGGTGGTAACCGGTGTCTTCGGTTTTTCAGGCCTCGGCGCTGCTTCGGCGCCGGTTGCCCAGGTTCTGTGCCTGATCTTCGGGGCGCTCTTCCTCCTGTCGCTGCTGGCGCGGCACCTGAACGGGGGATCGCCATCCCGCCGCAGTCGGCACGAGCTGTACCGCCCTGTCCGCGCCTCGGAACGCTCTGGACTGACACGTTAGACTCGAAAGGCCCGGGCGCGATCCCGGGCCTTTCGTCTGCATGGGCCGACGTCTCAGACCCGCAGGGTTTCCGTCGACGAGAAGAACATCGCCTGACTGACCGCCGAGCGCACCTGCTCGACCGTGTAGGGCTTGGGGATCAGGAAGGCGGGTTCCGGCCCTTCGCCGGTCAGCAGACGTTCGGGGAAGGCGGTGATGAAGATCACCGGGATATCGGGCGAGGCCTTCAGGATGTCGTTGACCGCGTCGATGCCGCTGGAGTTGTCGGCCAGCTGGATGTCGGAGAGGATCAGGTTGGGCTTCTCGCGCTCGAACAATTCGCGCGCGCCATCCGCGGTGCGGGCGACGCCGGTGACGCGGTGGCCCATTTCGGAGACGGTCGATTCGAGGTCAAGCGCGATGATCGCCTCGTCCTCGATGATCATGACAGAGCCGGACAGCGATTTCGCCATCTCGGCATAGGCGATATCCACGAGCTTCGAGGCCTCGTCCTCGGAGAGGTCCAGGATCGTGGCGACATCGCCCATGGGGATTTCCTCGATGGTGTGCAGAAGCAGCGCCTCGCGGGTGCCGCTGGTGAGGCCGGCGAGATGCTTCTGGGCCTGCCCGCGCAGCCCATCCTCTTCGGTCTCCATCGAGCCGCCGGAGGTCGACCAGATGGTATGGAAGACCTTGAAAAGAGACACTTTTGCGGGGGCGCTGCGATCAAAGGCAGAGGGGTCTGTCAGGATCGCTTCAAGCGTGGCCGCCGCATAGCCATCGCCGCGTGTCTGGGAACCGGTCAATGCCCGGGCATAACGCCGAAGGAAGGGCAGTTGCGCACCGATCTGCTCTGTCAGTGTGCCGGTTGTGGCGTCGGTCATAATTTTCGTCCCATTTTTTCGGTCTGTCACGGAACCAACATGGATATCCCGGGTTGGTTCCGCGAGAATGTGTAAAAAATCAACGCAGGCCCAGCCCCCCTAATGACCCAAGCAAAGAAACACACACGGCTTCAGGACGAGATCGACGAAAACCTTCGCCGCGCCTACAACGATGTTTTGAAAGAGGATGTTCCCGACCGCTTCACGGACCTGCTGAACCAGCTTCGCGCGCAGGATAACAGCGCGTCGTCCAGCGGGAGCGGTGCAGATGGCAACTGATCCCCGTGACGAGATCGTCACCCACCTCAACGCCATGCGCGCCTTCGCCATGAGCCTGACGCGCAATTCCGCGCTGGCCGATGACATGGTGCAGGATGCGGTGGTCAAGGCCTGGACCAAGATCGACACCTTCCAGCCCGGCACCAATATGCGGGCCTGGCTGTTCACGATCCTGCGCAACACCTATTATTCGCACCACCGCAAGGCCCGCCGCGAGGTGTCCGACAGCGAGGGCGAGATGTCCGCGCAGCTGGCACAGAAGCCGGATCACGACGGGCGTCTGAACCTGCGCGACTTCCAGACCGCCTTTGCGACCCTCAGCGACGAGCAACGCGAAGCACTGATCCTTGTGGGCGCCTCGGGTTTTTCCTACGAGGAAGCGGCAGAGACCTGCGGCGTCGCCGTCGGCACGATAAAGAGCCGGGTGAACCGCGCACGGGCGCAACTGTCCAAGTTGATGCATCTTGAGGACGACGTGCTCGAGTTGACCGATAGCGTGACCGCGGGCATCGTGTCGGACAACCAGAGCGCCGCTTAGAATAGGAGCGCGGTGGATGAACCGTGTCTCGACCTTCGGGAAACGCATTTCGACAAGGCTGGCGTTGCTGCTGACGCTGGCCTTGTTGCCGCTTGGCCTGATTTCGCTTTACCAGACCCAACAGGTCATCGACGATGCGCAGGATGTGACCCGCGCCTCGCTGATGTCCGAGACCGTGGCCGCCAGCCATGCCGGGCGCGAGCTGATCCAGCAGGCGCTGGGCGCCGCGCAGGGCCTTGGCGCGGCGGTGGTCGGCATGCCGGTGGACAGCTGCAACGCCGTGATGCAGGAATTTGTCCGGTCGCATGAAACCTTCAGCTTCGCCGGGCTGATCACGCCGGAGTTGCAGACCGACTGCAATTCCGCCGCCACCCCCACGGACGTCTCGCAAAGCCCGACGATCCTGGGCGCCGTGGAGGCGAAGCGGCCCTATGTGGATTTCACCATTCGCGGCACCTATTCGGGCGAGGCGGTGACCGTTGCGGTTCAGCCGATCCGGCGCGGCGAAGAGCTCGTGGGGATGATCTCGATCTCGATCCCGCACCGGATCATCAGCGCGCTGATTGCCGAGGCGTCGAGCGTCGAGACCGTGCGCATCGCCACGATCAATTCGAACGGCGATATCGTTGTCGCCAACAATACCGTGAAAGAGGCGCAGGGGTTCCTGCCGCGCGACATCACGAACCAGGGCCTGTCCGAGCTGCGCGACGAAACCTTCGAGGCGGTCAGCAACGATGGCGAGCGCCGTCTTTACGCGGTCAGCTCGGTGCTGCCGCAAAGCGTCGTCATGGTGGGAAGCTGGCCGGTCGAGGACGGCGAAACCGTGATCGGCGGGTTGCAGTCGGGCCTGGCGCTGGTCTTCCCGATCGTCATGTGGATCGCCGGGATCGCGGTGGCCTATGTCGGCCTGCAACGGCTGGTGATCCGGCACGTCAGCGGGCTGCGCTCGGCGATGCGGCGCTTCGCCCTGGGCGACCGCACCGTGGCCGCCCTGACCCTGGACGACCCGCCCGAGGAACTGGCCGAGGCGGCGCGCGCCTTCAGCCGTATGGCGCTGATCATCTCCGAGGCCGAGATCCGCCAGCAGAAGGACCTTCAGGACAAGGAGGTGCTGCTGAAAGAGGTGCACCACCGGGTGAAGAACAATCTTCAGCTGATCGTCTCCATCATGAACATGGAAATGCGCAACGCCGAGACCCCCGAGGCGCGGCGCATGCTGCGCGGGCTTCAGCGCCGGGTGCGCGGGCTCGCCACGCTGCACCGCACGCTCTATGCCTCGCCCGACATGACCACGGTCGACGGCGGAGAGCTGGTGCGCGCGGTTGTCGAGGACGTGGCGCAGGTGTCGCTGCCGCCGGATGTGTCGCTGTCCGTGGACGTGATCCCGGCCGACCTCTACCCCGATCAGGCGGTGCCCCTGTCGATGCTGTCCGCCGAGGCGCTGACCAATGCGGTCAAATACGTGGGTCGTCCGGCGGACGGATCGGACCCGCGCATCTGCGTGTCCCTTGTGCGGCTGGACGACGGCGACCGGCTGCGGTTGCGGATTGCCAATACCAAGGGTGTGCCGGTCACCGTGCAGAACGAGGAAGGCCCGGGAACAAGCGGGCTTGGGTCGCGGCTGATGAAGGCCTTCGTGATGCAGATCGAGGGCGAGGCGGAGGTTGTCGAGGACGAGGGGCAATACCTCTACGACGTGGTCTTCTCGCGCCGCGAATTCGCAAGGGATGCAGAAGGCCGCCGCGCCGCGGCCTGACAGCGGCGGCGTCGCAACAGGGATCCTCTTTCGAACCGGGTATGGCGGGCATGCGGGAACAGCCGCCCCGCCCCGGCGTTCGTCCCTTGAACAAAGGGATAACGCACCATGGAACTTCTGAAAATCATCGCCGCCATCCTGCTGCCGCCGCTGGGCGTCTTCCTGGAGGTGGGCATCGGAAAGCACTTCTGGATTAACATCCTGTTAACCATCCTTGGCTACATTCCGGGTATCGTCCATGCCGTCTACATCATCGCACGCCGCTGAAACCGGCGTGCAGGACAGCAGCCTGCACGCCCCTGAAACTGCCGTCCGCTTGCGCCGGGTCGAGAAGCTCGCCAACTGGATGGACGCCGGATACCGTGTTCCGGTGCTGGGCATCCGCTTTGGCTGGGATAGCATTCTCGGTCTCGTTCCCGTGGTGGGCGACGTGGTCGCGGCGCTGCCGTCGCTGTGGATCCTGACCGAAGCGCACCGCATGGGCGCCCGCCGTGGCACCCTGCTGCGCATGGCCCTGAACACCTGTGCCGATGTGATGCTGGGCTCTGTCCCGATCCTCGGCGACCTTGCCGACGTCGCGCTGAAGGCAAACCGCCGCAACGCTGCCCTGTTGCGCCGGGACATGGCGCCCGGACCGCGCGCCCGGACAGCGCCGCGCCGCTCGACCGTGGAGCTGGAATAGACGGGCAGGGGGGAAGGCTCTGCCGCGCTGCGGCACCATCCCGGGAACCCGAGCGGTCCGGGGGCGTTGGGCAGATTGCAACGGGCGCCGATTGGCGCTGCAAGGATCGAGGTGCACATGCGACTGACCCGGATAAAGACCCTGCCCGTCATGATTTCTGGCGAGACGCAGCCTGTCGGGTTCATCCGTGACGGGCTTCTGGACATGCAGCACCGCAGGGTCACCTACTGGTCGGTGCAGCTTAGCAAGGCGCGGCGTTCCGTGCTGGTATCCGCCAGCCGGTCCGCGCTGAGTGAGGATTCGGTCCGGCTGGAGCTGTCGGACGCGGCGGTGCTGGAAAGCGGCGATCCCGCCGAGGGTCTGGACGAGGATACTCTGGCCACCGGCACGCTGCCGGATGTGCTTGCCGCCGACGGTCCCGACACCGACGGGCCGCCCTTGCGGGGGGTCCGCCGGGTGCTCAGCCTGCTGGAACGGGCCTGGCGCCCGACGGTCCCGGAAAAGCCCGCGAATGCCCCGGCCAGCTGGGTCTGGGGCAGCGAGGTGACCGGCAAGCCCTTCTTCACCTCGGAGGGAGAGCTGGGCCGCATCAGCGACATAGAGATCAACGAGCGTGACGCGGCCCTGCGGCAGCTTCAGGTCTCGCAGGGCGGGGGCGTGACGCTGCATATCAACATCGAGGCGATGCGCCACATCCCGGAAGGCAACAGCCATTTCGTCGCGCGCTCGGCTATTCGCAGGCCGACGGTCGGCAACGATCCGGTGCCGCCGAGTCGCCGGGCAGAGGCTGGCGGGCGACCCGAGGCCTGAGCCATCTGGCGGCGGGTGTCCCGCCTCGCCCCCTGGCAGGCCGCGCCGTTCCCCGCGAATGGCACACGGCCCAGGACATCCCATCCGCTTGTGCATGCGCCGGACAACTGTGCGGGCCTCGCGCCATCCATCAGGCGCGGGGCACGATGGCAAGCACTGCGCGTCAAACCAGCCCCCGCCTTCCGGATGCCAAAGCCGCATCGACCTGCCGCAGGTTGCCGCGCCGCGCGGCAGCCGCAGCGACCAGCGCCCGGAAAATCGCGCGCTGGCGCCGGGAATAGAACAGATGTTCCGGGTGCCACTGGACGCCAAGCGCAAAGGGATCGTCCAGCCGCTCGATGGCCTGGATCATCCCCGCCATGTCGCGGGCCGCGACGCGCACGCCCTTTCCGGGATCGCGGACCGCCTGCGTGTGAAGCGCGTTGACCGTCATCTCCTCTGGCCCTGCGATCCGCGCCAACCTTGTGTCCGGCTCGATCCGGATCGCCCGGCGGGGCAGGACGGTGCGGATCTTGTGCTCCATCCCGAAGGTCTGCCAGGCGCTCTGATCCAGCGTCCCGCCAAGGGCAACGCTGATCATCTGCGCGCCCCGGCAGATGCCCAGCACCGGCAGGTTGCGCGCCAAGGCCTGCCGCGCCAGTTCGCATTCCAAGGCGTCGCGTTCAGGATCAAGCCGGGCGCTGATGCCAAGGGTCCCGCCGTAGAGATCCGGCGAGATATCGTCCCCGCCGCCGATCACGACCCCGTCGACCGCCTCCAGCCGGGGCGGGCGCCTTGTGTCCCAGCGGACGGCCTTGCCCCCGGCCAACCAGATGTTGAAGGCCACCAGCGGGAAGATGCGCCAGCCAGAGCGGCGCGAGGTCGTGACGCCGATGACGGGTTTCATGCCCGGTGCCCCGCCTCTGCCAGAATCGCGGTGGACTCGTTGCGCCAGTCGCCGCGCCCGCTGAGCAGGCGGTCCCGGTATCGCAGCCGCGCCGCGGCCAGCCGGTCCAGCAGCGCCTCGTCCGCGGCCACCGTCTCGACCAGCAGCCAGTCGCGCCATGCCTGCGACAGCGACCAGTTCGCCTCGTCGATGCGGCTGTCGGGCAGGCGGAAGTGGAAGGTCGGGCGGGCATGGGTGGTGCCGCCGTCGCCCCCGCCGAAGAGCCGCTGAAAGCGGCGGTCGTCGAGGTGGCGAAACAGCGGCAGCAGGTCCAGCCCGTGATTGCGGCTGGTGGTATGGCGCGCGTAAAGCACCATCAGGTCGCGCAGCGAGGCGGTCGCGGCCCCGGCCAGCGCGTCGATCAGCGCGGCGGGCCAGCGGTCGACGAAGGGCAGCAAACGCCGGGTGCCGTCGATGCGGTCCTCGGCGCGCAGGTGTTCCTCGATCAGCCCGTAGGCGCGGATCGTGGCCGGAGTCAGCGGGTGATCCAGCCCCGCGATCTCCGGGTTCAGGTGCACGCCGAAGCCGTAGAACACCCCCTGACCAGACCCCTTGGCCCCGGCGTCGCGCAGGGCGGAGAGGGCCGCGTCAAGCCGGGGCAGGGCGCTGGCGGGGATGGGCGCGGTGATTACCTCGACGGGGATGATGCCACGGGCAAGGTCCAGCCCCTCCTGCACCAGCCGCCGGTCGGAATTCTTGCGCAGCGCGGTGTCGAGCTCGACGGTCAGATCGCCGATCCGGGACCCGCAGAGGCTGTAGAGATAGGGACCGCTTTGCTCGATCTCGCCGCCCAGCACCCCGGAGAGGACGCGGGCAACTTCGCTTTCGTCCAGCCCGGCGAATTCCACCTCGACACCCGTGCGGCGGGGGCGGCCTTCAGCGTTCAGGGCCACCGGCAGGGGCGGGAAGGGCGGGTCGGCGGCCCGGGCGCGGTCCGGCGTCATTTGCGCCGCCGCCGGATCAGCCATGCGGTGGCGAGGCCCGCGCCGAAGGCAAGGCCCAGCGTCTTCCACGGGGTTCGCCGGGGCGCGGGGGCCTCGACCGGGCGCACGGGCGCCTCTTGCGGTTCCTCGGGCGCCGGAGCCACCAGCACCAGCAGCCGCGCGGCCAGCGCCTCGCGCTCGGCCTCGGCCAGCTGGGCAAGGCGTCTAGAGGTCTCGCCGGGCACGCAGCACCTCCTCGACCGCCGCGATATCCGCGCGAAGCTGGGCCAGCGTCTTGTCCGGGGTCAGGGCCCGCGACGACAGGCGCCTGCGCGCCATCAGCAGGCAGACCAGCGCCAGACCCAGCAGGACGCCCGCGACGATCAGCGCCGACAGCGCGACCGACAGGCCGAAGCTGGCGGCTATCAGTGCCACGGCGGCGGCGGCCAGCACCTGCAGCATGACCATCGCCAGCACGGCGGCGGCGATGTAGAGGACCACGCCGGACCCGGCCCTGGCCCATTTCTCGGATATCTCGCGGCGCGCCAGAAGCAGCTCTGTCTGGATATGGCCTTTGGCAAGGGCGATGATTTCGGGCAGAAGGCGGGTCAGCTCGACGAGCCTGGCAGTGTTCATTCGCGGCGTCCCGGTCGCGCCTGTCCGGGTCAGGCGGCGCGCCTTTCCTTTGGTGTCATTCGCGGGGGCAACGCGGATCACGCGGAATGGTTCCGCCAAACCCTTGAGAAATCTGTTCCATGCGCCCGGTCCCCGCGACAAGCCCGTCGGCAAGGGCGCGGCGGCCGGTCAGCGCTTGCCCCTGCGTGGCGGAAGGGGGGCGTCAGACTCCCAGGTAGCGCGTCGTCTCTTCCGGGGTCAGCCTGTCCAGCGGCCCGGTCCACTCGGACCGGCCCCGGCTGAGGATCACCGCGCGGTCGGCGACCTGCGCAAGCTCCTTCAGGGACTTGTCGACGATCAGGATGGCCATGCCGGTCTCGCGTTTCAGCCGGGACAGGGCGGTCCAGATCTCTTGCCGGATCATCGGCGCCAGACCCTCTGTCGCCTCGTCCAGAACCAGCAGGCGCGGGTTCGTCATCAGCGCCCGCCCGATGGCCAGCATCTGCTGTTCGCCGCCGGACAGCGACCGGGCCACCTGCCCGGACCGCTCGGCCAGCCGCGGGAACAGCGCGGTGACCGCCGCGCGGTCCCACGGCCCGGGGCGGGCGGCGGCGGTCAGGTTCTCGGTCACGGTCAGGTCCGCGAAGCAGCGCCGCCCCTCGGGCACCAGCCCGATGCCCAGCCGCGCCGCCTGATGCGGCTTCAGGCGCGACAGGTCCCGGTCGGCGAAGCGCAGGGTGCCGGAGGCGGGCAGCAGGCGGCAGAGGCTGCGGATGGTCGTGGTCTTGCCCATGCCGTTGCGCCCCATAAGCGCCAGCACCTCGCCCTCGGCGATGTCGAAGGACACGGAAAACAGCGCCTGGCTGGCGCCGTAGAAGGCGGCTAGGTCGCGCACGGTCAGAAGCGTCACGATGCATCCCCCAGGTAGGCCTCGCCCACGGCCCGGTCGGCGCGGATCTCGGCGACGGTGCCCGAGGCGATGACCTTGCCGTAGACCAGCACGGAAATCCGGTCCGCAAGGGCAAAGACCGCGTCCATGTCGTGTTCGACCAGCAGGATCGGCGCCTCGGCGCGCAGCCCGTCCAGCAGGCCTGTCAGCATGGCAGAGCCCTCGGTCCCGAGACCCGCCATGGGCTCGTCCATGACAAAGGCGCGGGGCGACAAGGTCAGGGCGACCGCGACCTCCAGCAGCCGCCGCTGCCCGTGCGACAGATCGGCGGCCCGGGTGGCGGCCTGCGCCTCCAGCCCGACCCGCGCCAGCGCCGCTTCGGCCCGCGCGCGCAGGGAACGGTTGCGCAGGACCGGGCGGAAGGGATGCCACGCGGCCCCGGCGGCCCCCACGGCGCCCAGCAGCACGTTTTCCAGCACGCTGTCCTCCAGCGCCAGACGGCTGACCTGGAAGGTCCGCGCCAGCCCGGCGCGGGCGCGGGCCGGCGCGGCCTGGGCCGTCACATCGCGGCCCGCCAGCCAGACCGACCCGGCGTCCGGCGCCAGCGTGCCGCAGATCTGCGCGATCAGGGTCGACTTGCCGGCGCCGTTGGGCCCGATCACCGCATGGATCTCGCCGGGGCGCAGGGTGATCGATACCCCGTCCGTCGCCGTCAGGGCGCCGAAGCGGCGCACCAGCCCGCGGGTTTCCAGAACCGGCTCAGCCATGGGGCCGCGCCCGCCCGGCGATCAGCCCGATCAGCCCGCCCCTGCCGAACAGCACGACCAGCAGCAGGATCAGCCCGAACCAGATGTGCCAGAACTCGGTGACCCCGCCCAGCACATGCTCCAGCACCACGAAGACCACGGCGCCGACCACCGGCCCGAACAGCCGCGCCGCGCCGCCGAGGATGACGAAGACGATCAGCTCGCCCGACAGCTGCCAGCTGAACATCGACGGCGAGACGAAGCGGTTGAGGTCGGCGTAAAGCGCCCCCGCCAGCCCGGTCACCGCGCCCGACAGGGTGAAGCCCGCCAGCCGCAGCCGGTAGGGATCCAGCCCCACCGCCTGCGCCCGCTCGGGCGCCTGCCGCGCGGCGTTCAGGGCCAGGCCGAAGGCGGAGCGGCGCAGCAGGGCGGTCAGGCCCAGCACCAGCAGCAGCGCCCCGAGGCACAGCCCGTAGAACTGGATCGGCACCAGCGTGTTCAGCCCGGGAAAACCGTTCCGCAGGTAGATCGACATGCCGTACTCACCGCCATAGGTGCCCCAGCTGATGGTGAAGAAATAGAACATCTGCCCGAAGGCCAGCGTGATCATGATGAAATAGACGCCGCCCGTGCGCAGGCTCAGAAGCCCGATCAGGAAGGCCGCCAGCCCCGAGGCCGCCACGGCCACCAGCCAGATCACCGGCATCGACTTCGTTCCCGGCACCACAAGGGGCCACTCGGCCACCGGTGTGTAACTCTGCGCGTGGAAGGCAAGGATGCCCATGGCATAGCCGCCGATCCCGAAGAAGGCCGCATGGCCCAGCGAGACCATCCCGCCGATCCCCAGCGCGATGTTCAGCCCCACGGCGGCCAGCGCAAGGATCGCCGCCCGCGTCGCCAGCGTGACGGTGAAGGGCTCCTCCGACAGATGCGCCCAAAGCGGCACCGCCACCAGCCCCAGCAGGATCGCGGCATTCAACAGCGTCTCTCGGCTCATACCCGCGCCTCTCCTGCAGCAAGGCCCTTGTCGAAGCGCCGCCCAGCTTCTTCTGTCCGGAAATATCCCGGGGGGGCTGCGCAGCAGCGGGGGCAGCGCCCCCTCCAACCGCTGCCGGACAGCGCCGGGCACGCGGAGGGCACGGAAACGCACCCCAAGCGGCCCGCGCCACGCACCAAACCCCTCATGCCCGCGCTCCGAACAACCCGGTGGGTTTCCAGATCAGAACCCCCGCCATCAGCACGTAGATCGCCATGGCCGCAAGCGCGCCACCGGTCTGGGTCGCCTCGGCGGGCGGCAGCACCAGCTTGAAGAGTTCCGGCAGGAAGAGCCCGCCCAGCGTGTCCGTCAGCGCCACGAGGATCGCGCCCACCAGCGCGCCGCGGATCGAGCCGATGCCGCCGATCACGATGGTCACGAAGGCCAGGATCAGCACCGGCTCTCCCATGCCAACCTGCACCGACTGCAGGACACCCACCAGCGCCCCCGCCAGCCCCGCCAGTGCCGCCCCCAGCGCGAAGACCAGCGTGTAGAGCCGGTCGATATCCACCCCCAGCGCCGCGATCATCTCGCGGTCGTTCTCGCCCGCGCGGATCTGCACGCCCAGCCGGGTGCGGCCGATCAGCCAGAACAGGCCCGCCGCCACCACAAGGCCGACCAGGATCAGCGTCAGCCGGTAGAGCGGATACTGGATGCCGCCCGGCAGGGTGACGGGACCGGACAGCGCCGCGGGCACGTCGAGGTACAGCGGGAAGGAGCCGAAGAGCCAGCGCGTGCCCTCGGAGAAGATCAGGATCAGGGCGAAGGTGGCCAGGACCTGGTCGAGGTGGTCGCGGGCGTAGAGGCGGCGGATCACCACCCGCTCGATCAGCGCACCCATGGCCGCCGCCCCCGCGAGCGCCGCCACCAGCCCCAGCAGGAAGGATCCCGTCGCCGCGGAAACCGCCGCCGCGCAGAAGGCGCCGACCATGTAAAGCGAGCCATGGGCAAGGTTGATCAGCCCCATGACGCCGAAGATCAGCGTCAGGCCGGCGGCCATGAGGAACAGCATGATGCCGGATTGCAGGCCGTTTAGGACCTGCTCGGCGAATAGGGTCAGGGTCATCGTCTCATTCCGGGTGGCCCGCCGGAACCCCGGCGGGACCAAAATCCTTCGAAGGATTTTTCAAATTCCTTCCAGGGAATTTGCGGCTCACATCTTGCACTGGTCGAGATAGGCGTTGTCGCGGTCCTCGATGGCGGTCTCGACGATCTTGTTGGTCAGCAGGTCGCCTTCCTTGATCACCTCGCGCACGTAGATGTCCTGGATCGGGTGATTGTTCGCCGCAAAGGAGAAATCGCCCCGGACAGAGGCGAAATCCGCCGCCTTCAGCGCCGCGCGGAAGCCATCGACATCCTCCGGTCCGGCACTGTCCAGCGCCGAGAGCAGCAGGTTCGCGGTGTCATAGCCCTGCGCCGCGTAGATCGAGGGCAGGCGGTCGTATTTCTCCTGGAAGGCCGCCACGAAGGCGGCGTTGGCCGCGTTGTCGAGGTCCTTGGACCAGGACGAGGTGTTCTTCACCCCCAGCGCCGCGTCTCCCACCGCCTGCAGGATGCCCTGATCGAACGAAAACGCCGGCCCGATCAGCGGCAGATCCACACCCGAATCCGCGTATTGCTTCAGGAAGGAGATGCCCATGCCGCCGGGCAGGAAGAAGAAGACCGAATCCGCCCCCGAGGCGCGGATCTGCGCGATCTCGGCGGCATAGTCGGTCTGGCCCAGCGTGGTGTAGATCTCGCCCGCAAGCCCGCCCTCGTAGAAGCGCTTGAAGCCGTTCAGGCTGTCATGGCCCGCCGGGTAGTTGGGCGCGAGGATGAAGGGCTTGGTGAAGCCCGCCTTGGCCACATAGGCACCCGCGCCCTCATGCAGGTTGTCGTTCTGGTAGGACACCGAGAAGAAATTCGGGTTGCAGCCCGGGCCGGCCAGCTGCGCAGGCGCGGCGTTGGTGGACAGGTAGAACAGCCCCTGCGCCGTCGCGGCGGGCACCACGGCCATGGCGAGGTTCGACCAGACGATGCCGGTCAGCACGTCGACCTTGTCGGACTGGATCATCTTGTCGGCCAGCTGCACCGCGATCTCGGGCTTCTGCTGGTCGTCCTCGATCACCACCTCGACGTCGTCGCGGCCCGCGCCCTCGATCGCCAGCATGAAGCCATCGCGGGTGTCGATGCCCAGACCGGCGCCGCCGCCGGAAAGGGTGGTGATCATGCCGACCTTGACCTCGGCAGAGGCGGTGGCGGCGGTCAGCGCGGCAAGGGCCGTGCCCAGGGCAAGGCTGCGGAATGTGGTCATGTCTGTTTCCCCGTTGTTCTATGTCCTGCGCCGGTCAGAAGGCGCGGAAGGTCAGTGTCGTCAGGGTCCGTTCGATCCCGGCGATGTCCAGAAGGTTGTCGTTGATGAACTTGCCCACGTCATCCCCGGCGGGGATGTAGAGCTTCAGCAGAAGGTCGAATTCGCCGCTGGTCGAATAGAGTTCCGAGTGGATCTCGCGCAGCGTGATGTCCTTGGCGACGCGATAGGCGGTGCCGGGTGTGCACCGGATCTGGACGAAAACGCAATTCATAAGGGCCTCCCTGCGGCTTGCGGCCTGAATTGACCCGAAAACGGCGCGCGAATCCAGCCCCTTGCGGCGTGAAGTTTGCCTCTGCCCTGCCGCCGCCCTGTCCGGCCCGTCCGGCGGTCGCCGCTTTCCGGCACCTCGACGCGGCTGGGCCTTGCGCCCCGGGGCGGGGCGGATCAGCATGGGCCGCGACACCGGGGAGGGATCGATGACGGATGACGGCGTGTTGTCGCGCACGAAATGCGCGCTGGGAGAGGGACCGCTGTGGCACCCCGAGCGGCAGACGCTGTTCTGGTTCGACATCCTCGGCCACCGGCTGTTCGAGCATGACGGCACCGCCGAGCGGTCATGGCCGCTGGATCGTGCCGCCTCTGCCGCAGGCTGGGTGGACCGGGACCGGCTGCTGATCGCGACCGAGACGGACCTCTGCCTGTTCGATCTCGCGACCGGGAAAGCAGACAGCCTTGTGCCGCTGGAGGCCGACAACCCGGGCACCCGGTCGAACGACGGGCGGGCGGATCCCTATGGCGGCTTCTGGATCGGCACCATGGGCCACGCGGGCGAGGCGGGCGCGGGGGCCATCTACCGATACCACGGGGGTGAACTGCGGGTGCTCTATCCCGGCATCAGCATTCCCAACGCCACCTGTTTCTCGCCGGACGGGCAGTTTGCCTTCTTTACCGACCTGCCCACGGGGGTGATCCAGCGCGTTGCCCTCGATGCCGAGGGCTGGCCCAAGGGCACCCCCTTTCCCTGGCTGGATCTGAGCGGCGAGGGGCTGAACCCGGACGGCGCGGTGATCGATGCGCAGGGCAACCTGTGGTCGGCGCAATGGGGGGCGGGCCGGGTGGCCTGCTACGACCCGGAGGGCCGCTTTCTTCGGGCGCTGGATCTGCCGACCCCGCAGACCACCTGCCCGGCCTTCGGCGGGGCAGAGCTGTCCCGGCTGTTCGTGACATCGGCGGCAGAGGGGCGCCCGGCAGAGGACCGGCTGGCAGGCTGTACCTTCACGCTGGAGCCGGGCCTGCGCGGGCAGGCCGAACACCGGGTGATCCTGTGACCGCCGCTGCCCTGAAGTGCCCCCGCCGGTCCGGTCGGTCCGGCGCCGGGGGCCCGGCGCCGGGGGTGGCCTGCCCACCGGCTGCCCCGTTCCGGGGGCCGGGCCGGTCCCATGCCTATCCGGCGACCCGGCGCCCCCGTGGCGGGCAGCGCGGCGCGGCTCTGCCCGGGCGCGTCTGGGCCGGTCGGCGGATGGACGGCCCCGCTGGCCCGCGCCGTCGCTGCGCCGGTGCAGGGGATCTGGCGGGCTGCGGCGGGCAGGTCAGAGGACGGGGGCGCAGATGACGGACCATCACGGCGATGCCCGGAGACCGGGGGAGATTCTCGCCGACCTGCCAGAGGCGACCGACGCGGGGCTGCGTTTTGTCGGCGTGATCCGCACGCCCTTTGCCACCCGGGCCGACTGCCCCCGGCGCGGCGACGCAGAGCAGGGGCCGGACTGCCGGATCGAGGTGGCCGCGCTTTATGAGCCCGCTCTTCTGGCGGTCGAGGATCACGCGCGGATCGAGGTGCTGTACTGGCTGCACGAGGCGCGGCGGGACCTGCTGACCCAGTCGCCGAAGTCCGACGGGGTGCAGCGGGGCACCTTCTCGTTGCGCTCGCCCCTGCGGCCGAACCCGATCGGGACGTCGATCGTCACGCTTCTGCGGCGCGAGGGGCGCGTGCTGGTGGTGCGGGGGCTGGACTGCCTCGACGGGACGCCGCTGCTGGATCTCAAGCCCGCGCGCTGCGGCTACGCGGTGGTGGCGCCGGACAAGGCCTGAGCCGGGCGCCGGTCAAGGCAGGCGGCATCGGCTGGGGCCCATCCGGTGCCGCACCGGGTTCAGACGGCGCGCCGTTGCGGGGGCTCTGTCACATCCCGCAGCGCGGCTTCGGCAGCGGTCCAGCAGGCGGTCAGAGCGGCCCGCAGTTCCGTCAATTCGTCCGGAGAGGCCTCTGGCACGAAGACCTGCGCCTCGCGCAGGCGCTGCGTCAGCTGCATGGCGCCGAAGACCCCGGCAGAGCCTGCCATGCGATGCGCCTCGGCAGCCAGCGCCGCGCGGTCGGTCTGTGGCACCATGCCCTCCAGAAAGCTGGTCATCTCGGCGCGGAATGTCGCCAGCAGGGCGGCAAGCCGCGCCGCGGGCAGGTCCGCCTGCAATTCCGCAAGATGCGCGCGGTCCAGAACCGGCGCGTCCCTGGTCGCGGTCGCGCCGACGGAAAGCGGTCTGCCCGACAGCGCCTCTGCCAGGGCCTCGCGCACCGAAGCGGCAGAGATCGGCTTGACCAGAACGCCGACCATGCCCGCCTCGTCGAAGGCGCGGCGTTCCTCGGCCAGGGCATGGGCGGTGGTTGCGATGATCGGCACATTGGCCGACAGCCCGCCGCCCTCGCGGATGGCCCGGGCCGCCTCGATCCCGTTCATGCCCGGCATCGAGATGTCCATCAGGATGACGTCGAAACGGGTCTTTGCCGCCTCTGCCACGCCTTCGGCCCCGCCCGGCGCCTCTGTCACCTTGTGGCCGCCGCGATGCAGGAATTCCCGCGCGACAAGCCGGTTGATCTCGTTGTCCTCGACCACCAGAACGCGAAGAGGCGGCAGCCGCTCTGCCTTCGGTGGCCGGACCGGCGCTGTCGCCTGCGGCGCGTGGCTTTCGCCGGGCAGGGCCATGGGCAGGTGCAGCCAGAAGACACTGCCCTCGCCCGCCTCGCTTTCGGCGCCAAGATCGCCCCCCAGCGCCCGGGCCAGACGGCGCGAGATCCCCAGTCCCAGCCCGGTGCCGGTGGTGCGGCGCGCGTAAGAGCTGTCGATGGTCACGAAGTCGTCGAAGATGCGGTCCAGATCGGCCTCGGGGATGCCGATGCCGGTGTCGATGACCCGGAACTCGACCGCGTCCAGACCGCCGTCGCAATCGACCTCCAGGGTGATCGTCCCGTTGCGGGTGAACTTGACCGCGTTGCCGACGAGGTTCAGCAGGATCTGCCGCAGCCTGTCGGGGTCGCTGTAGACCGTGTGCAGCGCCGGATCGGAGGGCGCCAGCACGATCCGGTTGCCCTGCGCGCGGGCGCGCTCTGCCTGGTTTTCGACGATCTCTTCCATCAGCGCGACAAGGTCGAAGCGCCGCTTGCGCAGGGTCATCTTGCCGGCGTCCAGCCGCGAAATGTCGAGGACGTCGTTGACGTGGTTCAGCAGCACCTTGCCGGAATTCCGCACGATCCGCAGAAAGCGCTTCTGCCGGGCGTTCAGGTTGTCGCCCTCGAACAGCTCCAGCGAGCCCAGCATGCCGTTCAGGGGTGTGCGCATCTCGTGGCTCATGACCGCCAGCAGGTCCGCCTTCTGGCGTTCCCCGGCGATGGCGCGGTCGCGGGCCTCGCGCAGGGCTTCCTCGTCCGAGACGCGGGTCGAGATGTCGCGCAGGAAGATCACGAAGATCTCGCCGCCGGGGCTGTGCGCCCGGGCCGAGGAGACATCGACCGGGAACAGGCTGCCGTCGCGGCGCCGCGCTTCGGCCTGCCGGGTGCCGGAGCCGGTGGCGAGGAAGGGCGCCAGCGCCGCGCCATAAGGCAGAAGCAGCGCGGCCATGTCGGCGCCGATCGCCAGATCGCGGCGGCGGCCGAAGATGCGTTCGGCGGCGCCGTTGTACTCGACGATGCGCCCGGCGCGGTCGACCACCAGGATGGCGTCCAGCGAGGTCGAGATGATGGTTTCCAGCCGTTCGCGCATTTCGCGGTTGGACTGGGCGCTGAGTTCGCGCTGACGGCCCAGCCGCACCAGCATCAGGATCAGCACCAGCAGCAGCACGACCAGCGCGAGGGTCAGCACGCCGATGCGCAGCAGGGTGCTGAAGATGCTGGTCCGGCGGGTGTCGTCGAAACGCGCGTAATAGGCGATGCCGTCCAGTGCGGTCTTGCGCACGACGCCGCGCATCTGGGCGGATTCCGTCTGCAGCCGGGGCAGTTGCGCTGCAAGCCGGGTATCCGGCCCGTCGATCACCGGCACCCAGGAGTCGCGCCAGGCGAGGATCTCGTCCAGCTGCGCCTGAACCTCGGGGACGCTGCGCAGCCCGCGGAACAGGGTGCTGTCGGTGATGGTCTGGACCCGGCTGTAAAAGACATTGAACCGCAGCCGGACCTCTTCGAGGCCGGCCCCGCTGGCGCTGTCCTCGGCCATGGCGGCATAGGTGGCGAGTTCCAGCGCCGCAAGCTCGGTCTCTGTCTGGCCCAGGGTCCATTGCATGTTGTCCGAGGAAGAGGAGGACAGCCACCCCATCTGTTGGCTGACATCCATGACCAGCACGCCGATGGTGGTCACGAAAAGCGACACCACGAAGGCCGTCAGGCCGCGGCGGACGATGTAGTTCTCGGCAAATCCGACGTTGATCTTGCGTTGCACCTCTGACGGGCTTTCCTGTTACCGCTCGGGCCGCAGCCTAAGCCCTTTGCGGCGCGCTTGCATGGGGAAATCGCCCGTAGCGCCGCGTGCCTGGCGATCGGGTGCGGGGCTTGCCGCCCGCTGCCGGTCTCAGGGGATCACCTCGATCCGGTCCAGCTGCCAGACGCTGCGGGCGTGGTGGGTTTCCTGCCGGAAGACCGGGTCGCTGTCGTAGGGGTAGACAAGCCACAGCGGCCCCTTGTCGCGTACCGACATCGGCTGGCCGTTCCGGGTGTAGGCGATCAGGGCAGTGCCGCTGGTCACGTCGGACCACGGGATGTCGATGGCGTAATCGTTTACCGCATGGGCCCGAAGCGCCTGGCCGCCTGCGCCGATCCGCGTCATCAGGTCGCGAAGCGTGACCCCCGTGAATGTCTGCGGTCCCGCCGTCCAGATCGTCGTTGTCCGCAGGGACGTCGCCGGAAACGCCGCCAGCGCCGCCCGGTCCAGCCGGATCGTCTGCCCCCCTGGCTGGGACAGGGTCAGCAGCACCGGGCCTTCCGGCCCCGGCAGGGGTTGGGCGGTTGCGCCCGGGCCGCTGGCAACGAGCAGGGCCATGGCAAGCAGGAGAGCACGGGGTATCGGCAGCATAGCGATGGTCCAATATGGCGTTGCGCGCGTGCGGAACGACCACCGTTTTACAACATGTTGCGCCGACAGGGCATAGTGTGCTTTCGCACGGGCAGGCGGGGTGCTACATCCCGGGACGAACATGCGAAGCCGGCAGATTTCTGCCCGAGATGCCCTGACAGTTTAAACATCTCCTTAATCCCGAAAGGGCACATCTTTGCCGCACCGGCAGGTGGACGACGCCCGGACGGTTCGTGTTTTGGAGAGGAATATGCTGGAAAGGCGGCGCAGCCCGGACAGAGCGGGAAGCAGGACGAACACTATGCGGATACTCGTGGCGGACGATCACGATCTGGTGCGGGAAACCATTGCCGCCTACCTGAACGGAACAGAGATCGAGGAGGTGCAGACCGTCGCCACCCTCGACGAGGCCGTGCAGGTGGTCGAAGAGACCGGCAGCTTCGATCTTGTCCTTCTGGACTACAATATGCCGGGCATGAACGGGCTGGACGGGCTGACGCGCATGCAGGCGGCGAACGCCGGGCGGCCGGTGGCGATCCTGTCGGGCAGCGCCACGCGCGAGATCGCCGATGCGGCGCTGAAGGCGGGGGCGCAGGGCTTCATCCCCAAGACCCTCAGCGCGCGCTCGCTGCTGAGCGCGGCGCGCTTCATGGCCGCCGGGGAAACCTACGTGCCGGTCGAATTCCTTCAGCAGCAGCCCGCGGACAAGGGCGGCCCGCTGACCCGGCGCGAGCTGGAGGTGCTGCGCGGGATCTGCGCGGGCAAGGCCAACAAGGAAATCGCCCGCGACCTCGACCTTCAGGAGGTCACGGTGAAGCTGCACGTCAAGACGCTGTCGCGCAAGCTGGCAGCGCGCAACCGCACCCATGCGGCGATGATCGCCCGCGACCGGGGGCTGGCCTGAGCGCCGCGGGCCGGGCGTAGAGCCGGGCCGGGGGCCGGTTCGGCCCTGCCTGCGCCGGTGGCGCCGGGGCTTTCGGGGCGGTGACGACCAGCGATGCGGCCTCAGTCGGGGCCGTAGCGGCGGCGGTCGAGGGTCAGCCCGCCATCGGAGTCGCTGCGCAGGATGTGCAGGTCGCCATAGGCCAGCGGCGCGGGATCGGAGAGACCCAGATCCTCCCAGATGGTCGCGATATTGCCCTTGTTGCCGATCCAGATCACCGATTTCCCGGCCCCCGCCTGCATCAGCGCGGCGGTCGGCGCCTCCTGCGGGATGCGATGCACCGCAAAGCCCCGGGCGGCGGCCAGCGGGGCGGCGGTGTCGAGGTTCCTCTTGATGCCGGGCGCATAGATCGCGTCGAGCGGCATCCCGTCCAGCGCCGCAACCAGTGCCCGCGCTCTCTGCCGGCCCTTGGCGGTCAGATCCTCGCCCTCGCGGTCGGCGTGGCGGGTCACGATCAGAACCGAGTTCGGCGCCATGGCCAGCCCAAGCGGTCCCCCGGTGCAGGCCCCCAGCGCAATGAAGGCGGGTGCGGTCAGCAGGAGGTGTCGGCGGAACATGGGCGCTCTCCGGATGGGATGGGGAAGAGCTTACCCATGATCCTTCGTTTCACGCAACAAATTCAGCGTTTCCGTGGCGGGGCCTGCGCATCGCGCCAATCCCGGGGGCTGATCTGCGCCTGACAGGGCGGGATCGCATGCGCGGGCAACGGCCCCGGGGCCGCCAAGGGCGACGGCCTTCCGTTGGTCCGCTGCAAGTCAGGCGCCGCGATGCCGGTGCGCGGCGCATCGGCCTGTGGGGCGCATCGTGCAGGCCTGTGCCCGGGCGTGTCAGGCCCGGCTCGGGCCGCTCTGACCGATCCGCCGCTGTCCCCTGAAAGGCGGGCCCCCGAGGGACCGACCAAAAACGGCGCGCCGGGGGGAAGGCGCGCCGTTCGGGGCCGTCATGGAGGAGCCGCTGCCGTTATTCGGTGGCGGCGGGAGCAGCGGGGGCTGCTGCCTCCGGCGCGGCCGGGGTGATGGTATTGTCGGGGTTGGCGGCAGGGTCGGCCGGTGCCGGAACCATGCCATCCTGCGCCATCGGCTGCGTGACGGCGGGGCCGTCCGGTGCGTCGACCGGGGTGGTCGTGGCGTCGGGGCCAAGCGACAGCATCACCCCCAGCCCGACCAGCAGGGCCAGCGCCACCGCAAGGCCGATGGCCGTGCCGGTGTTCGAGCGCGTCGTCGGAAAGCGGGCGCCCGTGGCGTCCTGCTGCTCCAGCCGGGCATCGTGGCGTTGCAGGTAGGGATCGTGGGTCTGATAGGTCATGGTCTCTTTCCTCTTGTCGGGCGCGCTGGCATGGCCTCCGGCGCCGGTGCCTTGAACATGCCGATGAAACGCGCCGTCGAAAGGGTTGGTGCCACGGGGCGCCGGAATCGGTGCCGGTTTGCCGGAAGCGGCCCCTGCGCCGCGCGGGTTTCGGCCACGCCGCACCGCGGCAGGGCGCGCGACCGGGGGTTTTCGCCGGTCCGGGCGGGAAGGGCGGCAGGTTCCCGCCCCTTTTCGTGGTCTCTGGACCCTTGGCGCCGCACCGCCTATAAGGCGGCACATGATGACCCCCACGGCTTTCATCATTCGAATTACGTGCCCGGCACTCTGAACGCTCAGACTGCCGGGACAAGGCGTATGGGATACCGCGCCGCACGCACCCCCTGACAAGACTTCCGTTTCCAAGGACAAGGCACATGTGCGCCGAGACGCCTGACTACAAAGATACCCTCAATCTGCCGAAGACCGATTTCCCCATGCGGGCGGGACTGCCCAAGCGCGAGCCCGGCTGGCTGGCGCGCTGGGAAGAGATCGGCATCTACGACCGCCTGCGCGAGAAGGAGGGCCGGACGCCCTTCACCCTGCACGACGGCCCGCCCTATGCGAACGGCCACCTGCACATCGGTCACGCGCTGAACAAGACGATCAAGGACATGATCGTGCGGTCGCACCAGATGATGGGCCACGATTCGCGCTACGTGCCGGGCTGGGACTGCCACGGCCTGCCGATCGAGTGGAAGATCGAGGAACAGTACCGCAAGAAGGGCCGCAACAAGGACGAGGTCAACGTCGTCGACTTCCGGCAGGAGTGCCGCAAGTTCGCCGAGGGCTGGGTCGATGTGCAGCGCGAAGAGTTCAAGCGCCTGGGCATCACCGGCAACTGGGCCGATCCCTACCTGACCATGGCCTTCCACGCCGAGCGCGTGATCGCCGAGGAGTTCCAGAAGTTCCTGATGAACGGCACGCTCTACCAGGGCTCGAAGCCGGTCATGTGGTCCCCGGTCGAAAAGACCGCCCTGGCCGAGGCCGAGGTCGAGTACCACGACAAGGAAAGCTTCACGATCTGGGTGAAGTTCGCCGTGCTGGGGGAGAGCGAGCTTGCCGGGGCCAAGGTGGTGATCTGGACCACGACGCCTTGGACCATCCCGTCCAACAAGGCCGTCGTCTACGGCGCCGACTATTCCTATGGCCTCTACGAGGTCACCGGCACGCCGGACGAATGCTGGCTGGAGGTGGGTGAACGCTTCATCCTCGCCGACAAGCTGGCCGGGCAGACCTTCGCCAAGGCACGTCTGGAGGACGGCCAGTGGCGCCGCGTCCGCGACGTGCCCGCCGATGAGCTGGCCGGGCTGTCGCTGGCCCACCCGCTGGCGGGCGCCGAAGGATCGAACGGCGAATGGGACGAGCCGCGCGACTTCCGCGCCGCCGATTTCGTCACCGACGAAGAGGGCACCGGCTTCGTGCATTGCGCGCCTTCGCACGGGATGGAGGAATACGAGCTCTACCGTGGTCTGGGGATGCTGGAACAGGTCATCACCTACAACGTGATGGACGACGGCGGCTTCCGCGCCGACCTGCCGTTCTTTGGCGGCACATACATCCTGAACCGCAAGGGCGGCGAGGGCGATGCCAACAAGGCGGTGATCGACAAGCTGGTCGAGGTCGGCGGGCTGATGGCGCGCGGCAAGATCAAGCACAGCTACCCGCATTCGTGGCGCTCCAAGGCGCCGGTGATCTTCCGCAACACGCCGCAGTGGTTCGCCGCCATCGACAAGCCGGTGGGCGACGGTCAGGACCAGAACGGCGAGACCATCCGCGCCCGTGCCCTGACCTGCATCGACAAGGTCAAGTGGACGCCGCAATCGGGCCGCAACCGCCTGTTTTCCATGATGGAGGCGCGGCCCGACTGGGTTCTGTCGCGCCAGCGCGCCTGGGGTGTGCCGCTGACCTGCTTCACGAAGAAGGGTGCGCTGCCGACCGACCCGGACTTCCTGTTGCGCGACGAAGCCGTCAACGCCCGCATCAACGAGGCCTTCGAGGCCGAGGGCGCCGATGCCTGGTACATGGAGGGCGCCAAGGAGCGTTTCCTCGGGTCCGACTACAAGGCCGACGACTGGGATCAGGTCTTCGACGTGCTCGACGTCTGGTTCGACAGCGGTTCGACCCACAGCTTCGTGCTGCGCGACCGCCCCGACGGCACCGAGGACGGCATCGCCGACGTCTACATGGAAGGCACCGACCAGCACCGCGGCTGGTTCCATTCCTCGCTCTTGCAGTCCGTGGGCACCACGGGCCGCGCGCCCTATCGCAACGTGGTCACGCATGGCTTCACGCTGGACGAGAAGGGCAACAAGATGTCCAAGTCGCTCGGCAACACCGTGGCGCCGGAGGATGTGATCAAGCAATACGGGGCCGATATCCTGCGGCTCTGGGTGGCGCAGACCGATTACACCGCCGACCAGCGCATCGGGCCCGAGATCCTGAAGGGCGTGGCCGACGGTTATCGCCGGTTGCGCAACACCATGCGCTACCTGCTGGGCGCCGTGGCCTATTACGACGAGGCCGAGCGGGTCGAACCGGCGGACATGCCGGAACTGGAACGCTATGTCCTGCACCGGGTCGCCGAACTGGACGCGGTGGTGCGCGAGGGCTATGCGCGCTTCGACTTCCAGCATGTCTTCCAGCAGCTGTTCAACTTCTGCACGCTGGACCTGTCGGCCTTCTACTTCGACATCCGCAAGGACGCGCTCTACTGCGACGGCGACACGGCGCGGCGGCGCGCGGCCCGGACGGTGATGGACATCCTGTTCCACCGCCTGACCACATGGCTGTCGCCGATCCTCGTCTTCACCATGGAAGAGGTCTGGCTGGAGCGTTTCCCCGAGGGATCCGTCCACCTGCAGGACTTCCCCGAGACGCCCGCAGCTTGGAAAGACGAGGCGCTGGCCGCCAAATGGGCGCAGGTCCGCCGCGCCCGGCGCGCGGTGACGGCGGCGCTGGAGGTGCAGCGGGTCGACAAGGTCATCGGCGCCTCGCTCGAGGCGGCGCCGGTGGTGCATGTGCGCGAGGCCGACATGCTGGCGGCGCTGAAGACCACCGCCTTCGAGGATATCATCATCACCTCGGACGTGCGCCTGACCGGCGATCCCTCGCCCGCCGAGGCCTTCCGCCTGCCGGAAGTGGACGGGGTGACGGTGGTCTTCGAAAAGGCCGAGGGCGAGAAGTGCCAGCGCTGCTGGAAGATCCTGCCGGACGTGGGCACGCACAGGCACCCCGGCACCTGCAAGCGCTGCGACGAGGCCCTGGGCCAGTAAAACCGACCACACCGACACGCCCCCGCCCGAACCGGCGGGGGCGTTGTCCTTTGCGGGATCGACATCGCGGCAGCGCCAGGGCCAGCGTCCAGGGCCGACAGGGCCGCCCCGGTGGGGGCCTGCGTCCCTTTGACGCTTGCGCTAACGGGAGTCCGGGTGAGACTCTGGCCCCCATAGGCGGGGGCGAGATGACTTTGACGATCGCGATTGTGGGCGCTGGGATTGGTGGGCTGGCTGCGGCGGCGGCGCTGTCGGGCGCCGGGCACCGGGTCGTGGTCTTCGACCGGTTCGACGCGCCCGCGCCGGTGGGCTCGGGGCTGGTGATCCAGCCGGTCGGGCAGGCGGTGCTGGACGGTCTTTCTGTCGGCGACACGGCCCGGCGCCGGGGCGCTAAGGTGCACCGCATGCTGGGCCGCGACGCAGACAGCGGTCGCCGCGTGCTGGACGTCAGTTACGACGCGCCCGGGGTGCCGCGCTACGGGCTGGCGATGCACCGCGCGGCGCTCTTCGATGTCCTTCATGACGCCGCCACGGCTGCCGGGGCAGAGATCCGGCCCGGCCATCGGGTGACAGCCGTCGAGGCGGGCGCCGTTCGGTTTGCTGCCGGGCCGGAGGGGCCGGGCGGGCAGGACGGGCCCTTCGATCTGGTGGTCGATGCCTCCGGCGCCGGGTCGGTGCTGTCGCCCATGCGGGCGCGGGCGCTGAGCTATGGCGCGCTGTGGGCGACGGTGGACTGGCCCGACACCACGACGCTGCCCTACAACGAGCTTCGGCAGGTCTATCGCCGGGCCGACAGGATGCTGGGGGTGCTGCCGGTCGGGCATCTGCCGGGAGGGGAGGCGCGCAAATGCGCGATCTTCTGGTCTCTGCCCGCCGGGGCGCAGGACGACTGGCGTGCCGCCGGGCTGCAGGCCTGGCGCGCCGAGGCCAGCGCGCTCTGGCCCGAATACGCACCCTTCGCCGCCCAGATCACCGATCCGGCGCAGATGACCATGGCACGCTATTCCCACGGTACGCTGCGCCGCCCCTGGTCGGACGGCGGGCGCCTGGTCCATATCGGCGACGCCGCGCATCGCGCCAGCCCGCAGCTGGGGCAGGGGGCCAATATGGCGCTGCTGGACGCCTGGGCGCTGGCCCGCGCGCTGGAGCGGGCGCAGGGCGACGTGGCGCTTGCGGCCCGCTGGTACGCGCAGGCCCGGCGCTGGCACGTGCGCGGCTATCAGGGGATGAGCCGCCTGTTCACCTCTCAGTACCAGTCCGACAGCCGCGTGCTGCCGCTGTTGCGCGACCGGGTGCTGTTTCCGCTGTCGCAGGTGTCACCGCTGCCGGGCGTGCTGACCCGGCTGGTCTGCGGCGACCTGCTGCCGCCGCTGGGATCGCTGTCCAACTGAGGGCGGTCGGGCCCGTCCTGCGGGCGCCGCGAGGCTGTTCTGGGGGCTGACCGGGCTGGTTTGTGGCGACCTGCTGCCGCCGCTGGGGGCGCTGTCAAACGGAGAGCAGTCCGGGGGCGTCTTGCAGGGGCTGCTGCGCTGGCGGTAACCCCACCGGCGTCGGAGTGCCTGGCGTGTCTGGCCCTCATCGGACCGGCGCGGCCGGTCCAGAGCGTCCCGCCGGCGATCCGGGGCCGCCTGTCACACGGCTGCGCCGCGTGTGCCGCAGGGCAACGGTGTCTTGGCCGCAGGGGGCGTCCTATCCCTTTTCCGTCACCACCAGTCCGCTCAGCGACGAGCGGATGATGCCCCGGACCGAGGGACGGGGGGCGGCGGTGAAGGGCAGCGGTCGGCAGACCTCCATCGCGGCAACGCCGACGCGGGCGGTGAGGGCACCATTGACCATGCCCTCTCCGAAGCGGCGCGAGAGCTTGCTCAGCAGCCCGCCGCCCAGAATGGGCTCCAGCATGTCGTCGCCCACCGCAACGGCGCCGGTCGCCACGAGGTGGGACATGACGGCGCGGGTCAGGCGCCAGCTGCCCAGCGTGCCCGAGCGGCCGCCGTAGATCTCGGCGATGCGGCGGATCATGCGCAGGTTGGCGGTCAGGGCCGCGACCACATCGGCCAGCGCCAGCGGCACCAGCGCGGTGACCGTGGCGACCTGCCGGGCGGCGGCCTCGACCTCGCGCCGGGCCTGCTTGTCGAGCGGCGCCAGAAGCGCGCTTTCTGCATGGGCGACGAGGCCCGCTGCGTCAAAGATCTCGTCCCGCCGCTCGGCCAGCTGCGCGCGGCCCCAGCGGGTGTCCTCGCGCGCCTTGTAGAGGGTCACGAGGTCGTCGGTCAGGGCGCGGGCCCCGGCCAGATCCTCGGCGGCAAGGACCTCTTGCGCGGCGTGATGCAGGCGGTCGATCTTCGCCAGCCGCGAGAAGGCGGCGATTTCCTTGATAGCGATGGCAAGGCAGACCAGGACGAAGGCCAGGATCAGCGCGGTGACCGCGTAGCCCAGGATCGGGTTGGCGGCGATCAGCCCGGTGGCGACATTCCACGCGGCGATGGAGGCGAAGGTGCCCACAAGCGCCAGCAGCAGCCGCCAGAACCAGCGCGCCAGCGCCGAGCCGGGCCGGGCGGTGAGGGCGGCGACGCTTTGCATCGCCTGCCCGCGCGGCGGGTCCAGATGCGGTTCGGGGACCGGCGGCGCCTCGGAGGGGCCGGGGGCGCTGTCGGTCTCGTCGAGGTCGAAGAGGACGGGGCCTTTGGGCGGGTTGGTCATGCGTCGTGCCCTTCGTTGAGGGAGGCGGGACAGGCGGCCGGGGAGGGGGGCTCTGCCCCCCGCTCCTGCGGAGCGCCCCCGGGATATTTGCGGACAGAAGAAGCCCCGGCGTCGCGCGTCCAGGTGAGGTGGATTTCCGGCAGGCCCTCGTCGCTGGCGGGCGGGCGGGCGATGCGGGTGAAGCCTTCGCGCCGGTAGAAGCGGCGGGCGCCGTGGTTCTCGGCGAAGGTCCAGAGGTCGAGGCGCGCGGTCCGGGCCTTGGCGTCGGCGACAAGCGCCCGGCCCAGGCCGCGGCCCTGCGCGTCGGGGGTGACGAAGAGGGCGTGGATATAGCTGCCCTCGCGGGCGAGGAAGGCCAGCGGCTCGCCCCTGGCCTCGGCCACGGTGACCCAGCCGCGGTCGATCATCTGGGCGGCATGGGCGATGTCCTCGGCGCCGCTGTGCAGGCGCGGCTTCCAGGCATTGGCCCGGGCGGCCTGGGTGATCATGGCGCCCAGCCTGCCCGCATCGGTGGGCCGGGCGCGGCGAAGAATTGCGGTGTTCATAGCCGGTCGCCGATCAGGAACTGCGCGGCGCGGTCGAGGCGGATATGCGGTGGGCCTTCGCCCGCCTTCAGCGTCAGCGGCGCGGGCGCGAAGCGCATCACCGAGTAGTCGCCGTCGAGCCATGCCTGGGCGCCCTTGCGCGCGGGACCAAGCAGGTGGTTCGGGTCCTCGGGCAGGGCGCCGGGGTAGAAGGCGGCCTGCCTGCCCGTGTCCAGCAGCGTGCCGCGCACGCAGGGCAGGGTCTGGACGCCATGGTCCATCATCTGCTCTGTCGTGGCGCGCAGGGCGGCGATGGAAAAGGCCTGCGTCTCGGCCCCGGCAAAGCGGGCGCGGTCGCGGGCGTCGCGGGTCAGCGCCTCCATGATCGCGGTCAGGCGGGGGTGTTGCAGGTGGTGCAGGTGGTCCGCCTTGGTGGCGGCGAAGAGGATCTTCTCGATCCGCTTGCCCAGGAAAAGCTGGCTGAGGAAAGCGTTGCCGCCGGGGCGGAAGGCTGTGAGGATATCGGTCAGGGTCTGGCGCAGGTCCTCGACGGCGCGGGGCCCGGCATGGATCGCGCCGAGCGCGTCCACCAGCACCACCTGCCGGTCGATGCGGCTGAAATGGTCGCGGAAGAAGGGTTTCACCACCCGCGCCTTGTAGCTGTCGAAGCGGCGTTCGAATTCGCGCCAGAGCGAGCGGCGCCCGGCCTCGGCATTGGGCGGCAGCGGCGCGAAGGTCAGCACCGGCGAGCCTTCGAGCTCGCCGGGCAGCAGGAAGCGGCCCGGGGAACAGTCGGAAAAGCCCGCCTCGCGGGCCTCGTGCAGCTGGGCGGTATAGGCCTCGGCCAGCGCCCTCGCGGTGCCCTCGTCCAGCGGTGCGGCGCTGTCGGTGGCCTTCAGCCGTTCCAGCAGGGCGGGGCCGCCGGGGCGGGTTTCGAGCCGGGTCAGCATCTGTTCGGACCACTGGCTGAAGGACTTTTCCATCAGCCCGAGGTCCAGCAGCCACTCGCCGGGGTAGTCGACGATATCCAGATGCAGCGTGCGCGGCCCCTGCAGGCCGGACAGCAGGCCATTGGGCCGGATGCGCAGCGACAGGCGCAGTTCCGACACCGCGCGGGTGCTGTCGGGCCAATGCGGCGCGCGGGCGGTCAGGGCGCCGAGGTGGGTTTCGAAATCGAAGCGCGGGAGGGTGTCGTCGGGCTGCGGTTGCAGGAAGGCCGAGAGGATGCGGCCCTCGGCCTGCGCGACGAGGCCGGGCATGCGCCCCCGGTCCATCAGGTTGGCCACCAGAGAGGTGATGAACACGGTCTTGCCGGCGCGCGACAGGCCGGTGACGCCCAGCCGGAGCGTCGGCTCCAGAAAGGCCTCGGAGAGCGTGCCCGTCACGTTCTCTACGCCGCGGGTGAGGGTGTCGGCGATGGTGCCAATGACCATGAGGGGCCTTTCCTTGCGCTTGCGGGAAACAGTTAGGGCCTTGGCGGGCCGGCCTCAAGGCTTTGGCGCCCGGGCCGGGCCGATCGGCGCGTCGGGACGGGGCTGCGGCAGGCGGGACAGGCCGGGCCTCCGGCGCGGGGAAGGGTGGGACCGGAGGTGCGGCTTGAATGCGGCGACTGCCCCCTGGGTCCGGCACCCCGGGCCGCCCGAGACAGTTGCGGGGGCGCGGGCGTCAGGGTAAGGCCCGGCCATGCCCCGCTATGCTCTTCTTGTGGAATATGACGGTCGTCCCTTTGCCGGGTGGCAAAGACAGGCGGACCAGCCCTCGGTTCAGGGGGCCATCGAGGCCGCGCTGGCGCGACTGGAGCCGCGCGCCCATACCATCGCGGCGGCGGGCCGCACCGACGCGGGGGTCCATGCGCGCGGGCAGGTGGCCCATTGCGACATGGTCAAGGACTGGGACCCGTTCCGCCTGTCGGAGGCGCTGAACCACCACCTGAAGCCGGCCCCGGTGGCAATCCGCGCCTGCCGGGCGGTCCCGGACGACTGGCACGCGCGCTTCTCGGCGGTCGAGCGGCGCTACCTGTTCCGGCTGCTGATGCGCCGCGCGCCCGCAACGCTGGAAACCGGGCAGGTCTGGCGGGTGATGCATTCGCTGGACGTCGAGGCCATGCGGGCCGGGGCGGCCTTCCTGCTGGGGCAGCATGATTTCACCACCTTCCGCTCGGTCATGTGCCAGTCGCGCTCTCCGGTGAAGACGCTGGACGAGATCCGCATCGAACAGATCGAGGGCGCGGCGGGGCCGGAAATCCGGTTCTCGCTGCGGGCGCGGTCCTTCCTGCACAACCAGGTCCGTTCCATTGTCGGCACGCTGGAGCGGGTCGGCGCCGGGGCCTGGCCGCCCGCCCGCGTCGGCGAGGCGCTGGCGGCGCGCGACCGTGCGGCCTGCGGCCCGGTCTGCCCGCCGCACGGGCTGTACCTGACCGGCGTGGGCTACCCCGACCCGGTTTTCTGAGGCCCCGGGGCCAGAGGCCACTCCGGCGGTGCCGCGCCCCGGGCTGTGCTTGTCCACCCCCGATCTCACCGCAGGGCCGGGTGCCGCCGCTCTGGCCTCTTGCATTGCGCGCCGTTTTGCGCAATCTGCGGGTCATGACGCACGTGATCCGCATCCGACGAGCCTGACCTCGCCCCCTGCCGCGCCCCGATCCGGGGCCGCGATCTCTCTCTGCGTCTGCAACCCCCCTAAAACCTTGACTCGGCCCCGGTGCCTTGCCACCAATCGGGCCTCTTCACTTCCCGAGGATACCTCTATGATCGCCTCCGTTCTGCCCACCTACAACCGTGCGCCGCTTCACTTCGTGAAGGGCGAAGGCTGCTGGCTGATCGAGGAGGACGGGCGCCGATTCCTCGACCTCGGCTCGGGCATCGCCGTCAACGCGCTGGGCCATGCCGCGCCGGAACTGGTGCAGGTGCTCACCGAGCAGGCGCAGAAGCTCTGGCACGTCTCGAACCTCTACGAGATCCCGGGCCAGCAGGCGCTGGCCGATGCGCTGGTCGAACGGACCTTCGCCGACACGGTCTTCTTTACCAATTCGGGCACCGAGGCCTGCGAACTGGCGGTCAAGATGGCCCGCAAGTACTGGCACGACAAGGGCAAGCCGGAGAAGGTCGAGATCCTGACCTTCGAGGGCTGCTTCCACGGCCGGTCCTCGGCGGCCATCGCCGCCTCGGGCGCGCCGAAGATGGTCGGCGGTTTCGGACCGGTGCTGCCGGGCTTCGTGCATCTGCCCTGGGACGACCACGAGGCCCTGACCGCCGCGATTACCGACAAGACCGCCGCCATCCTGATCGAGCCGATCCAGGGCGAAGGCGGCATCCGTGTCCTGCCTGACCAGTCGCTGAAGGACCTGCGCCGGCTCTGCGATGAAAAAGGCGTTCTGCTGATCCTCGACGAGGTGCAATGCGGCGTCGGCCGGACCGGCAAGCTCTTTGCCCACGAATGGGCGGGCGTCACACCCGATATCATGATGTCGGCCAAGGGCATCGGCGGGGGCTTCCCGCTGGGCGCGGTGCTGGCCACCGAAGAGGCCGCCAGCGGCATGGTCGCGGGCACCCACGGCTCGACCTATGGCGGCAACCCGCTGGGCTGCGCGCTGGGTCTCGCCGTGATCGAGCGCATCGGCAACGACGACTTCCTCGACGCTGTGCGCCAGCGTGCCGGTTTCCTGCGCCAGAAGCTCGAGGGCCTCGTCGCCGCCCACCCCGAGGTCTTCGAGGGCGTGCGCGGCATGGGCCTGATGCTGGGCCTGAAGTGCCGGGCCAATGTCGCCGAGGTGGTCAAGGCGGGCTACGCGGCCGAGGTCATCACGGTGCCCGCCGCCGACAACGTGCTGCGCCTGCTGCCGCCGCTCAATATCACCGAAGACGAAATCGCCGAGGCCGTCACCCGCCTCGACAAGGCCGCCAGCGCCGTTGCGGCCTGATCTTCTTCTTGGCCCAAATACCCTCGGGGGTGCGGGGGCAGGGCCCCCGTCCCTCGGCAAAAAAGAAAAGCTTTGAAATGAAAAACTTCCTCGACATTCACAAGACCGACAAGGCCGATCTGCGCGGCATCATCGACACTGCCCGCGCCATGAAGGACGCGCGTCAGGGCCGCCCGCGCGGCGCCCCGGACGACACCCGTCCGCTGGAGGGGCGCATGGTCGCGCTGATCTTCGAAAAGCCCTCGACCCGGACCCGCGTGTCCTTCGACGTGGGCGTGCGGCAGATGGGCGGCCAGACCATGGTGCTGTCGGGCTCGGAAATGCAGCTTGGCCATGGCGAGACCATCGCCGATACGGCCCGGGTGCTGTCGCGCTACGTCGACATGATCATGATCCGGACCTTCGACGAAAGCGTGATCGAGGAAATGGCGGAGTACGCCTCCGTTCCCGTCATCAACGGTCTCACGGATCGCACGCACCCCTGCCAGATCATGGCCGACGTGCTGACCTTCGAAGAACACCGCGGCCCGATCGCGGGCAAGAAGGTGGTCTGGTGCGGCGACGGCAACAACGTCTGCGCCTCCTTCCTGCATGCGGCGGGGCAGTTCGGCTTCGACCTGACCTTCTCGGGGCCGGTCCAGCTGGACCCCGAGCCGGAATTCGTCGGCTGGGCGCGCGGGCAGGGCAGCACCGTGACCATCGAGCGCGACCCGAAGAAGGCGGTCGAAGGCGCCGACCTGATCGTCGCCGACACCTGGGTGTCCATGCATGACGCGCAATCCGCGAAAGAGCGGCGTCACAACATGCTGCGGCCCTATCAGGTGAACGCCGAGCTGATGGCGGCGGCCAAGCCGGACGCGCTGTTCATGCATTGCCTGCCCGCCCACCGCGAAGAGGAAGTGACCTCTCAGGTCATGGACGGCCCCAACTCGGTCATCTGGGACGAGGCCGAGAACCGCCTGCACGCGCAGAAGGCGATCATGCGCTGGTGCCTGGGCGTCTGAGCGGCACGGCCTCCGGTCCCGGGCGGGGCCGGAGCGGCTACTTCCGCGGTTTTGCCCGCAGGGTCGGCGCGGCCTCGGTCGGGTCCTCGGGCCAGGGGTGTTTGGGGTACTGCGCGCGCATGTCCTTGCGGACCTCGGCGTAGGACCCCGCCCAAAAGCCGGGCAGGTCCATGGTGGTCTGCACCGGGCGCTGCGCCGGGCTGAGAAGGGTCAGTTTCAACGGGCGCCGCCCCGAGACCGGATGCGTGGTCTGGCCGAAAAGCTCTTGCAGGCGCAGGGAAATCTCCGGGTGCTCACCCGAATAGTCGATGGGCACCTGCCGCCCCAGCGGCGTGGTGAAATGCGCCGGCACGGCCCTGTCCAGGGCCTGCATCTGGTCCCAGTCGAGCATGGCACGCAGGGCGGGCAAGAGGTCGAAACGCTTCCAGTCCTGCGCGGTCCGCACGCCCTGAAGATGCGGCAGCAGCCATGTTTCCAGGGTGTCGCCAAGCGCCTTCAGGCTCATGTCGGGCAGGGTGGCGCCGCTCTCCCGGGCCAGCGCCACGCGGGCCATGAAGCGGCGCGCCGCATCGCCCGGCGCGAGGCCCAGATCCCGGACCCCGTCGAGCATCGCAAGGCAGAGCGCATCCTCGCTGGCATCCTTCCAGAGGCGGTCGTCAAGGAAGATGGCTCCCAGCCGTTCTTGCCGTCTTGCAACAACGCGCCTGTCGCGCTTGTCCCAAGAGCAGCGATCAACCCATTCGATCTGATCGGAAAACTGTGCCCGGATCTCACTTTCCGAAATTGGAATGGCTTGCCGGATTCGCGCTTCTCGCGGATTCCCATCCGTGTCTGTCACCACAAGGAAGCGGCTGCCCGAAAGCGGATCGCCCTCGGGCAGGATCGCGCCCTTGCCACCGGAGAGGATAAAGCGCGGCGCCTCGCCCCTCCGCCGCTGGCCGATCCGGTCGGGGTAGGCCAGCGCCGCCATCTCGGCGACCGAGCGCCCGGCATCGGCGGTCCTGGTCAGGCGCGCGAGACGTTTCGCCTCTGTGCGGATGCGTTCAATTGCACCGCGGTCGACCCCCTGCGACCGGGTCTCGGCGAAACGCCGGGGATCGGTCAGCGCCTCCATCCGCAGGGCAAGGTCTGTGGATGATCCTGTGAGCGGATCGCGTTCCGACAAGAGCGCGGCCAGCCGGGCGGCTTCCGGCCCGGATTCATGCAGCATATGGGCAAGCCGGGGGTGCAGGGGAAGGCGCGAAATCGCCTTTCCCCGGGGTGTGATCAGGCCCTTGTCGTCCAGGGCACCCAGCATCTTCAGCAGCGCCTGTGCCTCGCCGAAGGCGGCGGCGGGCGGCGGGGTCAGGAAGGGCAGCTGATCCGGCACGGCGCCCCAGGCCGCCAGTTCCAGGGCCAGCGAAGCGAGGTCCGAAGCCTCGATTTCCGCGGGGGGAAAGGCGCTTGAAGCGCCTTCCTCCCCCTTCGTCCACAGCTTGTAGGCGATACCGGGTGCCACCCGCCCGGCGCGCCCGGCGCGCTGCGTGGCCTCGGCGCGGGTCACCCGTTCCGTCACCAGCCGCGACATGCCGGAGCCGGGGTCGAAGCGTGCGCGCCGGGCGCGTCCGCCATCGACCACCACGCGGATGTCCTCGATGGTCAGCGAGGTCTCGGCGATCGCGGTCGCCAGCACCAGCTTGCGGCCCTGCGGCTCGGGCCGGATCGCCGCGCGCTGCGCGGGCAGGGGCATGGCACCGAAGAGTGTGTGCAGGCGGGCATCGGCGGGCAGGCGGCCCTTCAGGCGCGCTTCCGTGCGGCGGATCTCTCCTTCGCCGGGCAGGAAGGCGAGGATGCCGCCCTGCGTTTCCTCCAGCGCCTTCAGGATGAGGTCCGACATGGCCTCTTCCAGGCGGCTGCGCTTGTCGAGCGGGCGGTCGAGCCAGCGGTCCTCGACCGGGTAGGACCGGCCCTGCGAGGTCACCACCGGCGCGCCCATGAGCTCGGCCACCGGGGCGGCGTCCAGCGTGGCGGACATCACCAGCAGGATCAGGTCGTCGCGCAGGGCCGAGGCGATGTCGAGGCAGAAGGCCAGCCCGAGGTCGGCATTCAGCGACCGTTCGTGGAATTCGTCGAAGAGCACCGCGCCCACGCCCGGCAGCTCGGGGTCGGACTGGATCATGCGGGTCAGGATGCCCTCTGTCACCACCTCGATCCGGGTCGAGCGCGAGACCTTGGCCTCGCCCCGCATGCGGTAGCCGACGGTCTGGCCCGGCTCTTCCCCCAGTTGTTCGGCCAGGCGCTGCGCGGCGGCGCGGGCGGCCAGGCGGCGTGGCTCCAGCATGACGATGCGGCCTTTTGTCAGACCCGCCTCGAGCATGGCGAGCGGCACGCGCGTGGTCTTGCCCGCGCCGGGCGGCGCCTGCAGCACGGCGCGCCCCGTCGCGCGCAGCGCGGCAAGCAGGTCGGGCAGGGCGTCGTCGATGGGCAGGCGGGTCATGTCAGCGCTTTAGCGCGGCGGCGGGGCGTTTGGCCAGTGGGGAGGGGGACGCTGTCCCCGGCCCTCGCGGGCCTCCCCCTGAGGTATTTGTGAGACCGAAGAAGCACGGGTTCTGGACTTTCGATCCGGGGCGCGGGATGACAGGGGCATGGATATCGACGATCTGAAGGCCCGCATCCTCGCGGGCGAGCGGCGGGCTCTGGCACGCGCCATCACGCTGGTGGAAAGCGGGCGGGCGGATCACCGCGCCGATGCGCTGAGGCTGTTGGAGTCGCTAAAGGGCCACGGGCGCGAGGCCCTGCGCGTGGGGCTGTCGGGGACGCCGGGGGTGGGCAAGTCGACCTTCATCGAGGCCTTCGGGTTGAAGCTGACCGCCCAGGGGCTGAAGGTGGCCGTTCTGGCGGTCGATCCCTCGTCGGCGCGGTCCGGCGGATCGATTCTCGGCGACAAGACCCGGATGGAGCGGTTGTCGCGCGACAAGGGCGCCTTCATCCGGCCGTCCCCCTCGCAAAGCCAGCTTGGCGGCGTCGCCCGGCGCACCCGGGAGGCCATCGACCTCTGCGAGGCGGCGGGTTTCGACGTGGTGCTGATCGAGACGGTGGGTGTCGGCCAGTCCGAGACCATGGTGGCCGAGATGTCGGATCTCTTCCTGCTGCTGTTGGCCCCCGCCGGTGGCGACGAGCTGCAGGGGGTGAAGCGCGGCATCATGGAGATGGCGGATATCCTGCTGGTCAACAAGGCGGACGGCGAGCTGAAGCGGCAGGCGATTCGCACCTGCGCGGATTACGCGGGCGCCCTGCGGCTGTTGCGCAAACGCCCGCAGGATCCCGAGGGTTTCCCCAAGGCGCTGCCGGTTTCGGCGCTGGAGGAAGAGGGCCTGCAGAAGGCCTGGGACGAGATGACCGCGCTTGCCGACTGGCGCCGGGCCGAGGGACATTTCGCGGCCCGCCGGGCGGCGCAGGCGCGGTTCTGGTTCGAGGCCGAGGTGCGCGACCGGCTGCTGGCGCGGCTGGTGCGCGAGCCCCTGAAAGGCGCCATGAGGTCCATGGCCGGGCAGGTGGAAAACGGCGAGATCAGCCCCTCGGCCGCCGCCGAAGAGCTTTTGCGCGCGCATCTGATGCTGGAATAGAGGGGGCGGGACTTGACGGGCGGGCGCGCTGCGGCTAAAGCCACCCGACAGCTTTCCGGGCGCCCCCCGACTCAAAAACGGGCGGCGCCCTTTGATTTTGGCGAGTGGGGCCTTGTCCCGGCGCCCTGAGACAACGAGGACGAAGACATGTCGCGTGTTTGCGAACTGACCGGAAAAGGCCCGATGGTTGGCAACAATGTCAGCCATGCCAACAACAAGACCAAGCGGCGCTACCTGCCGAACCTGAACGACGTGACCCTGCGCTCGGAAGCGCTGGGCCGTGGCATCAAGCTGCGGATCACGGCTTCGGCTCTGCGTTCGGTGGACCACCGTGGCGGTCTCGACAAGTTTCTGGCGAAGGCCAAGGACGTCGAGCTGTCCGACCGCGCGCTGAAGGTCAAGAAAGAGATTGCGAAGGTTCAGGCAGAGGCCTGATTTCCTTTCTCTTTTCCAGGGTTTGACGGCCTCGGGTGGAAACGCCCGGGGCCGTTGCCTTTTGTCGCGTGCGTCCCCTGTCGCGGCGCGCTATAAGCCTGCCATGCGCATGATCCGCCCCCTTGTTCTGGTGCTGACGCTGCTGTCGCTGACGGTGACAGGGGTCGGCGGAGCATGGGCGCGCGGGCAGGCGCCCGCCGTGGGCACCGTGGAGCTTTGCCTCGGGCTGTCGGCTGTCACGGTCTCTGTGGACGCCAGCGGCCAGCCGGTCGCGCCGCCGCATCTGTGCGGTGAAAAGGCCCTTTCGCTGATTCTCGCCCTTGCGGCCCCGACCCCCAAGGGCCTTTGGCGCCCGTTGGAAACGGTGGTGCATGTGGCCCCCGCAGAGCAGCGTGCCGCGGGCTTCGGCCCCTGGGCCAGCCGGGCCCGGGGACCGCCACCCGCCCTCTGATTCGCCTTTCCCTTTCCTGAAACCGAATGCAGAGACTCATGAAACACACCGTTATGCTCACCGGCCTGATGGCCGTTCTCGCCATGCCCGCCGCCGCTGAAATCGTCGTCAAGGACGCCTATGCGCGGTCGTCCAATGCCATGGCGGGCGCCGCCTTCATGGCGATCGAGAACACCGGCCCCGAGGACGATCGCCTGATCGGCGCCGCCTCGGACGTGGCGAAGCGCGTCGAATTGCACACCCACCGCGACATGGGCGGTGGCGTGATGAAGATGATGCACGTCGAAGAGGGCTTTGCCCTGCCCGCAGGCGAAACGCATAGGCTGATGCGCGGCGGCGATCACGTCATGTTCATGGGGCTGAATGGCACCATGGAGCAGGGCGATACGGTCACCGTGACGCTGACCTTCGAAAACGCCGGCGAGCAGGTCGTCGAGATCCCCGTCGACCTTGAGCGCAAGCCCGATCATTCGGGCCATGGCGGTCACGCCGGCCACTGATCGCGGTGCCTTACCCCGCCAGCAGCCTGTCGACCCACTGGGGGACAATGCGGCTGGCGGGTCCGGTGTGATGCGCGTCGAAGGCGCCCGAGACATCGGTGCTTTCGAGGTTCAGTTCGACCGTATGGGCGCCCCTTGCGGCGGCCTCCTGCACGAATCCGGCGGCGGGATAGACCTGCCCCGAGGTGCCGATGGCCGCGAAGACCGTGCATTCTGCAAGGCGGTCCGCGATCAGGTCCATGTGGTAGGGCATTTCGCCGAACCAGATCACGTCCGGGCGCGTGGCCCGGGCCGCGCAGGCCGGGCAGGGGTCGTCGGGCGCCATGGTGGCGGGCGCCTCCCAGCCATGGCCGCAGGCGGCGCAGAGCGCGCGCGACAGGGCGCCGTGCATGTGGATCGCCTCGGCGCCCGCCTTCTCGTGCAGCCCGTCGACGTTCTGCGTGATCAGCGTCACCGGCGCGTGCCCGGCAAGCCGGGCCAGTGCCCTGTGCGCCGCGTTGGGCTGGGCCGCGGCGGCCTGCGCGCGGCGGGCGTTGTAGAATTCATGCACCAGCGCCGGGTTGCGGGCGAAGCCCTCGGGCGTGGCGACGTCTTCGATCCGGTGCTGCGCCCAGAGGCCCTCGGCGTCGCGAAAGGTGCCAAGCCCGCTTTCGGCGGAAAGCCCCGCGCCGGTGAGAACCACGATCCTGTCCATGCCGTCTTCCTTGAGATCCCTTTTCCGGGATTGTAGGGCAGGGGCATGGGAAAGCGCATCCTCTTTGTCTGCCTCGGGAATATCTGCCGGTCGCCCTCTGCCGAGGCGGTGGTGCGGCGGATGGCCGAGGACCGGGGCCTGACGGTCGGCCTGGACAGCGCGGGCACCGGCGCCTGGCACATCGGAGAGCCGCCCTACGGCCCGATGCAAAAGGCGGCGCGGGCGCGGGGATACGATCTGTCGGGATTGCGGGCGCGCCGGGTGACCCGGGATGACTTCGACCGGTTCGACATGGTCGTGGCGATGGATCGCGACAACCTCGACGATCTGCGCGCCCTTGCGCCCGGTGGCGCCGACCTGCGGCTGATGACGGATTTCGCGCCGGGCTGCGGGGCCTCGGTGCCGGATCCGTATTACACGCGCGACTTCGACGGCACGCTGGATCTGATAGAGCGCTGCGCGCGGGGCCTGCTGGATCAGCTGTAAAGGCGGCGCGCCACCAGCCAGGCCACCGGCAGCGCCGCGACAAAGCCAAGGGCTGCGGCGATCAGGATCGGCAGAAGCGTGTCGTAGCCCGCCACCAGAACCGCAATGACGGCGGTTCCGGCAAGGGAGGTCGAGATCAGGGTGTAAAGAATACCGGCCAGGCGCAACATGGGGGGTCCTTTCGCTTGTGCATGGACCATGTGCATAGGGTCGGATGCGGCGCCTTGATCCAGGTCAGGCCCTCGGCTTGAACATGCCCGGGGTTTCACCATAGGTTGCGGCAAAACCAATTTGTTTCGGAAATCCCATGTTCAGATCCGGCTTTTTCTGCCTTGCAGCCCTTTCCCTGACAGCCTGTGCCCCAACCCTTCCGCGTCACGGCGGCGGCGGATTCGAGCCCGAGGTCTCTTGCCTGACACAACCCGGGTGCAGCTTCGACCAAAGCCCGGTCCGGGTGCTGAACGAACCGGTGCGCCTGCCGAACCGGGCCTATACCTTCTTTCCGGTCGCACAGCCGTTGAACTTCGTCGATGCCAAGGGAAGCCAATGGGTTGCCCCGGCCCGGACCCTGACCGACGGGGCCTCTATCCCGAAGATCTTCGTCTCGATCGTCGGAGAGCCGACCTCACCGGAATACATCAACGCGGCGGCGGTGCACGATGCCTATTGCGGGGTCGGAAACGAGACGGGCCCGATGTTCCACCGCGCCGACTGGCAGGACGTCCATCTGATGTTCTACGACGGGCTGATTGTCGGCGGCACAGATCCGAAGCGGGCGAAGATCATGTTCGCGGCGGTCTGGCTGGGGGGACCGCGCTGGCCCGATGGCGGCGGCGGCGGAGTCATTTCGACCCAGGGCACCGAGGTGATCGCGCCGGACAACCATGCGCATGCGCTGGCGCCGGTGCCCGTGGCGCGGCTGCAAGAGGCGATGCGCCAGAGCATCCGGCACATCAACCGCAATGATCCGACCATGCCGGAGCTGGTCGATTACCTCTGGTGGCTGCAAGGCGAAATGCTGCGCGAGGTGGCCGGGTCCGATGACCGGCACGGTGGCGGCCTGGCCCATGCCTCTGACGGCGACGAGCCCGAGTACACGCCCGATCCCGAAGCGGGCGCAAGCGATCTGTCCCCCGATGAACCCGGCGCGGTGACGGACCCGGTCGAGCCTGGCGTCGCCTTCTAGATCGGCGGCGGAGCGTTCCCGCTGCCCGGCAGCCCTTCGATGCAACGCGAATCGGGGGGCGGGGGTTGTCCTGCCAGAGCAAAGGAGGCCCGCCGCATGTTTCCCCTCATGACACTGCCGCAGCAGATGATGCTGATCTCGATGCAGGCTACGCAGGCCTATTTCGTCACATATCTCGAGACCTCCCTGCGGCTTATGGCGCAGGGGCACATGGCTTCGGAAGAGGTGGCGGGCAGGGTCACCGCCGCCGCCGAACAGGTGAACCGGGCCGCGCAGGACGCCCTGTGCGCGGCTGGCAAGGACAAGTGCGACTCTCTGCCGGTCTGACCGAAGCCCGTTGTCCCGGAGTGGCGGCAAGAGGCTCTGCCGAGCCTACGGGCGGGGCGGGGGGCCGTGACACGGACCTTGCATCACCGCCCCTGAAACCGGTCGATTCGCGGTTGGCGGAAGCCCGCGCAGGTGCCGAAGCGGATCGGATGCCCGCGCGCCCCAAGGGCCCCTGCGCGGGGCGGGATGCGCGCGTTCGGTTGCCGCCCCGGCGGGCACACCGCCTTGTCGGGGTGGGGCTGCGACAGGGCAGGGCCGGCGACCTGCGACCCTCAGCGCCGCGGCTTCCGCAGGCCGCCCAGGGCCCCGGCTGCGGTCACCGAGACCGCGAACAGCGCCGCCACGATGCAGACGATGGTCGGTCCGGTGGGGGTGTCGAAGCGGAAGGCCGACCACAGGCCCCCAAGCACCGACAGGCTGGCGACGGCGGTCGCGATCACGGCCATGGCCTCTGGCGTGCGGCTGAAGGGGCGCGCGGCGGCGGCGGGGATGATCAGCATCGCGGTAATCAGCAGCGCGCCGACCACCTTGATCGCCACGGCGACGACGATGGCCAGCGCGAGGGTCAGGACCATGCCCTCGCGTTTCGGGTCGAGGCCCTCGGAAAAGGCGAGGTCGGGGTTCAGGGTCGCCATGAGCAGGGAGCTCCAGCGCCAGACGACCAGCGCCAGAACGGCAAGGGCTCCGCCCCATATGACCGCAAGATCCGAGGCCGAGACGGCAAGGATGTCGCCGAAGAGATAGGCCATCAGGTCAATGCGAACTCCGCTGAGGAAGGACGCCGCCACCAGCCCGAAGGCCAGCGCGGAATGGGCCAGCACCCCCAGCATGGTGTCCATGGCGTAGCCGCGCCCGGCCAGGCTGGAGACGGTGAAGGCCATGAGCAGCGAGATCGCCAGAACCCCGCCGAAGATCGAGGCATCGAAGGTCAGGGCAAGGGCGACGCCAAGGATGGCGGCATGGGCGGTGGCATCCCCGAAATAGGCCATGCGGCGCCAGACCACGAAGCACCCAAGCGGCGCGGCGGCGATGGCAAGACCCAGTCCCGCCAGCGCGGCGCGGACCATGAAATCGTCGAGAAGTCCGGTCATTCCGCGGCCTCCGGCCCGTCGTGGCTGTGGGGGTATTCGTGGTGGTGATGGTGATCGTGGTGATGGTCGTGATGATGCGTGTAAAGCGCCATGGTGCCCTTTGTCCCGCTGCCGAACAGGGCGCGGTACTCGGGGGCAGAGGCGACCTGTTGCGGCCCGCCCTGACAGCAGATGTGGCGGTTCAGGCAGATCACCCTGTCGCTGGCGCTCATGACCACGTGCAGATCGTGGCTGACCATCAGGACGCCGCAGCCGGTTTCCTGCCGGACCGTCTCGATCTGCTGGTAGAAGGCGGCGATGCCGGGCTGGTCCAGCCCCTGCGTGGCCTCGTCGAGCACCAGAAGATGCGGCTTGGAGATCAGGGCACGGGCCAGCAGGACGCGCTGGAACTGCCCGCCCGACAGGACGCTCAGCTGGCGGTCGGCAATCTCTGTGACCCCGGCCTGTGCCATGGCGGCCTGAACCGCCTCTTTGGAAGGCCTGCGGCGCAGGGACAGAAGCCGCGTCACGGTCATCGGCAGGGTCGGGTCCATGTGAAGCCGTTGCGGCACATAGCCGACACGCAGCCCCGGCTGGCGCGTGATCCGGCCCGCGTTCGGCGCGACAGAGCCGATCAGCACCCGCAAAAGGGTCGATTTGCCTGAACCATTGGGCCCGACGATGGTCACGATTTCCCCGGCGTCCATGCTGAGCGAGACACTGTCCAGCACCGCTTCGCCGCCGTAGCGGACGCTGACATCGGAAAGGGCAAAGAGACTCATGCGCGTGGCCCCGCTACGGGGGCCGTGCCGGGGGGCCAAGAATCGGTGCACCGGGTCAGTCTCGGTTTCAAGAACGCTCTCCCTTCTTCCTGCCCTGCCTTGCCCCGGAGCGTCCGGTGGCGGCGGCCCGCGACTCTCTGACTTGATATATCGTAACATTCAAGATACCGAAATGGCAGTGTTACAACATAACAGGATAACGATATGCGCAAGGGTCTGATTCTCGGGACCGTGTCCAGCCTCGGGCTGGTCTCTGCGGCGGCGGCAGAGGTGCCTTCCGTGGCGACGGACATCCCGCCCGTCCACTCGCTGGCTGCCATGGTGATGGCGGGCCTCGGAGAGCCTGCGCTGCTGGTGCAGCCGGGGGCCTCTCCGCACGGGTATTCGCTGCGACCGTCCGAGGCGCGGGCTCTGGACGGGGCCGACGCGGTCTTCTGGATCGGCGAGAGCCTGACGCCCTGGCTGCAAGACCCGCTGGAGACGCTGGCGGGCGATGCCCGGACCGTCAGCCTGATGGCGGTCGAGGGGACAACCCTGCTGCCGATGCGGGAGGGCGCGACCTTCGAGGCGCATCTTCACGATCATGGCGATGACCACGGGCACGACCATGGCGGGGACCACGACCATGACCACGGGGATGACCACGGCCACGGGGATGACCACGCGCACGACCATGGTGACGGCCATGAGCATGGCGAGGCTCATGACCATGACCACGACCATGCCGAGGGTGACGGGCATGACCACGGTGACGACCACGGTCATGACCATGGCGAGGCTCATGATCACGACCATGACCACGGCGACCACGACCACGGCGACCACGACCACGGTGCGGGCCATGATCATGCGCACGGCGGACATTCCGGCAGCGATCCGCATGTCTGGCTCGACCCCGGGAACGCGCGGGTCTGGCTGGGTGCCATCGCCGAGACCCTGTCGGAGCTCGATCCCGAGAACGCGGCGCGCTACCGGGAGAACGCGGCCAGCGCCCAGGCCGAGCTGGACATGCTGATCGGCTCGGTCTCGGCAGAGTTGGAGCCGGTGCGCGAGCGGCCCTTCGTGGTCTTCCACGACGCCTACCAGTACTTCGAGCAGCGGTTCGGGATGGCGGCGGCCGGGTCCATTTCCCTCAGCGATTCCACGGCGCCCAGCCCGGCGCGCATCGCCGAGGTGCACCAGAAGGTTTCCGAGCTTGGGGTGGCCTGCGTCTTCTCGGAACCGCAGTTCAACCCGGGGCTGGTGCGGACCGTCCTGCAGGGAACGGAGGCCGGGACCGGGATCATCGACCCGCTTGGCGCCGATCTGAAGCCGGGCACGGGCATGTACCCGGCGCTGATCCAGACGATGGCCGACACGCTGCGCGACTGTCTCGGGTAAACCGCGACGCCGGGGGCGCGCCGTCCGGATGGCGCCCCCGGTTTCAGCGCACCCGCGCTGCCTGCGCTTTGACCTCTCGGTGTCGCGCGGCCCGTGGGGGCAGGCCCCGCCCTTGATGTCGGGGGCTGCCGCTTCGGCGCCCGCGCCTGACGGTGTGGGCGCCGTCAAAGGCCGGTCTGCGTCGGGTGCGGCGTCCCACCGGACCGGCGCGCCCGCACAGGGACCACATCCCACCCTTTTCAACGATTTCGAATGGTTGCGTGGCTTCGCCGGGCTGTCCTGCGCCTGTTTTCCGGGGCGATCGCGAACAGGCGGTGCCATGCCCAATGCCGAAGGCATCCGTTCGAGCCTGACGGGATGTTTTCGGATGTAGGGGGGGGAAGTGGTGGCGTGGGGGGGACTCGAACCCCCGACCTAACGATTATGAGTCGTTCGCTCTAACCAACTGAGCTACCGCGCCGGACCGTGCGCGGGGGATAAGGTTGCGGGCCGTTGGCGTCAAGCCGAAAATGCCCTGGCCGGTCCATATCCCCCCGGTGTGGTGGAGAGGGGCGGCGGAAGCAGGGCCCCGGGGGCAGGAAACCTGCCCGGTTTCACTTCACGATGTGCTCGTCCTTGACGAACATATTGGCCCAGGCGCGGTCCACCAGCTCTGGCGTCATCCTGTAGGGGAGGCCCTCGAAATCGCAAACCGCGATCATCTGGTCGATCAGGAAGACCGGCTGGTAGTTGGCATAGAGGTTGTCGATCGTCGGATACTTGCGCTTCATTAGGTGAACGAGGCTGGGCTCGTCCAGCTGCATGCCCTTCTTGCGCGCCACCAATGCGAAGATCTTCAGAAAGTTCTCCTGGCTGGGACCGTCGATCTTGATCTTGAAGAAGATCCGCCGCAGCGCCGCCCGGTCGAAGATCTCGTTCGGGTGGAAGTTGGTCGAGAAGATCACCAGCGTGTCGAAGGGAACTTCGAATTTCTCGCCCGATTGCAGGGCGAGGATGTCCTTGGACTCCTCGAGCGGGACGATCCAGCGGTTGACCAGCTTCTGCGGCGGTTCGGCCTGGCGGCCAAGGTCGTCGACGATGAAGATGCCGCCGGTGGATTTCAGTTGCAGCGGCGCCTGGTAGGTGCGCGCGGTGGGGTTGTAGACAAGGTCGAGCATCGAGAGCGACAGCTCGCCCCCGGTGATGACCGTGGGCCGCTTGCACATCACGTAGCGGCGGTCGAAGCGGGCGGTGCGGCGCAGCGCGGTCGGGTTCTCGGCGTCTTCCTCGGCCTTGGAATGCACGATGGGGTCGTAGACGGTGATCACCTGACCCGAATACTCGATGGCGCGGGGCACGTAGATGCGGTCGCCCATGGCGTCGCGGATGCCGTTCGAGATCGAGGACTTGCCGTTGCCGGGGGGGCCGTACATCAGGATCGAGCGGCCCGAGGATACGGCCGGGCCGAGGTTGCCGATCAGGTCGTCGGGCAGGATCAGATGGCCCATGGCGCCGGTCAGCTGGTCGCGGGTGATCTGGATGTTGCGGATCGACTGGCGTTCGACCTGCTCGCGGTAGACCTCCAGCGGCACCGGCATCGGGCCGAAGTATTCCGACTGCGCCAATGCGTCCAGGGCGCGGGCCTTGCCGCTGTCGGTCAGCTGGTAGGGCATCTCGGAGGAGATCTCTCCGGCGGCGCCCATGGTGCCCATCGCCTCGATCAGGCCCTGTCCGCGGCTGAGGTCGATCAGTTCCTGCGTCACCGGCACCGGAAGGCAGACGGCCCGGGCGAGGCTGCTCACCGTGTTGGTGTTCTTGCGGAACATGGTCTTCAGCACGATGTCGCGCATCATGACGATGGAAAGGTTCATGTCCTCGATCCGCTTCGGCGCCGGGGGCGCCATCACGGTGGTCGTTGCCATGTTCATGCCGGGGGTCCTGCTCTGTCGTTCCTGGGCAGGAGGGTGCCGGGGCAATGTGGCGAGATCTGGGTGGGTTCGGGGTATTCCGGGGGTTTGACCCACCGGGGCGGTGCCGCCGTGGCTGCCGGGCGCGGCACAGGGCGAGGCGGCGAGGGGCTGCCTGTGGTCCCGAGGGGGCTCTGCCCCCCGGCCTGCGGCCTCCCCCCGAGGTATTTGGGAAGACCAAAGAAGCAGGGGGCGTCCGGTTTGTGACCTGGGCCGCATTGGGGGGAGCCACGGGCATGGGCGACTGTCGGGGCGCGCGGGGCGGGGACGCCGGGGCTGGCAAGGGGGCATGGCGTGGGAGGCGCGCCCCGGGGCGGTCAGCAGGGGCCGCGGCCATGATCGTGGCGAAGGGCGTGAAGACCCTGGCCCGATACCTGCGCGCAATGGGCCCGATGCCGCCGGGTTTGCCGGTCAGGCGGACCGCCATGGGGGCATCCCGCTGTGGCCGGGAGGGGCCGGTTTCCCGGAAGGATTGGCGAGGGTCTTGCCGGTTACTGCGGCGGTGTCTGGCCGTACCAGACGCCGAGCACGAGGTAGAGCGCCAGCGTGCCGCCAAGTGCCATGCCCATGGGGAACTTGGAGCCGGTGTCCCAGCTTTTCCAATGCGGGGCGAGGCGGCGGAGCGGCGTGTGCTTGGCGAGGCGGTGGGCAAAGAAGGCCGCCAGCAGGTTGGCCGCGAAGAGGATCATCAGGAAGCGCAGGTCGCCGAGGTGGATCAGCGGCGCGGCGGCGGCGGCGAATTTGGCGTCTCCGGCTCCGAGCGCGCCACCGGCGTTCAGCGCGATGCCCGCGATCAGGACCACCACAAGATGCAGGTAGCCCCAGAGGTAGGTATCGAGCGGCAGGGCGATCAGGCCAACCATCGCGTAGACCGCGAAGAGGGCCACCACCGCATGGTTGGGGATGCGCATCCCCTTCATGTCGGTGTAGCAGATATAGAGGCAGATCGGCAGGGCGAAGGGCAGGAACCAGGCCGCCGCGCTGGCGGGGATCAGCACGGCACCGGCCCGCGGCGCAGGGTCTTCTGTCGCAGGCGCTGCATGTCCGGTCCTCCTGCCGTCAGTTCAGGACGCTGGCGCTGCTGTCGAGCGCCGAGAGCGCGCGGGCGGCGGCCTCGAAATGTTGCGGATGGGTTTCCAGCGCATCGCGCAGAAGGCCCTTGCCGATCTCGACATCGCCGCGCTTGACCGCGGTCAGCGCCATGGAGTGCAGCAGTTCCGCCCGTTCCGACTGGGTCATCGACATGACCGGCAGGGTGTAGTTGCCCTGCGCGCCGCGCGCCATCACGAGGTTGTTCTTGGCGGTGAACAGCTTGGGATCGTGGCGCAGGGCGTCTGTGAACAGCCGTTCCGCCTCGGCGTGTTCGCCGCGCGTCAGTTTCGAGAAACCCCAGTTGTTCAGCGTCGAGGCCGGGGTGGTGGTCAGGCCCACGGCGGTCTCGTAGAAGCTGTCGGCCTTCTTCCACTCTTTCTTGCTGTCGGCGATCATCGCCTCGAGCCGGTAGCGCTTGAAGGTCTCGACCGTGGGCGGGACGGCGTTCAGGACCTTTTCGGCCTGTTCCCAGTCGCCCGCGCGGATCAGCGCATCGGCCAGCTGCACGCGGTCGTCGTCGATGCTGTCGGGATGTGCCACGACCTGCGCCCAGGCTGTCTTGGCCTCTGTCATGCGCTTGGCGCGCACCAGCGAAGCGGCGAGGTTGCGCTGGAACTCGATCCGCTCGGGCTGTTCCTCGCTGGCGCGCTTGAAATAGGCCACGGATTCGTTCGGGTCGCCGACCGTCAGCATGACATCGTTCAGGTCGGTGCCGTCGATGGCGTTCACGCCCTGGAACTTGCGGTCCATCTCGGCTGTGTCGATGCCCTTTTCACAGGCCGACAGCGCGGCGAAACCCGCCACGCAAAGGGTCACAACGATGGGATGGCGCATGTGCCTGCGTCCTCTTACTGCTCTGCCTCGTGCCCGCCGTGTTCGGCGGTGCCTGTTCTTTGCCGGACCTGTTCCGGTCCTTTGTCTTGCCCCCCTTTGCGGGGGAAGGCGCCCGTCGAGGGGCGCCCCTTGCCTGTCTCAGACGTCCAGCGCGGATTTCGAGCGGATCAGGTAGGACCCGCCGCCGCGCCGCACGATCTGAAAATCTTGTTCTGCGGCCTCATCATAGAGGGAATTTTCCATTTTTGCGAGGGCCAAGCGCAGATTGTCGCGAATTGCGTCACTTTCGCCATTGTCCAGCGCATAGGCCTTGCGAAAGATCTGCGAGGCCTCGGCGGTCTGGCCGCGCTCCATCAGGGTGACGCCGAGGTTGTTCCAGGCCTCGGGCCAGTCCGGGTCCATCTCGACCGCCTGCCGCAGCAGCCGTTCCGACTGGTTCAGCCGCCCCAGCGCAAGATTGGCCGACCCCAGCGCGGTCAGCACTTCGCCGGTCAGCCCCTGTTCGCCCGCCGCGCGCAGGTAGGCGTCAAGCGCAAGCTCGTGCTGGCCCGCGTCCATCAGCCGGTGGCCGACGGTCAGCCCGTCGACGGCCTCGCCGCCCGGGTCCAGCGTCGGCGCGAAGGGAGAGGCCCTGTCGCGTGCGTCAAGGCCGCCCGTTTGCGAACAGGCGGCCAGCGTCAGTGTCAGGATCAGCGCGGTCGCCCGGGACCATCTGCTCATTCTAGTTGCCCGTCATTGCACTCATCTGCGTGATGCCGACCACGGAGGGACCGACCAGGATGATCAGCAGCGGAGGCACCGTCAGCATCATAGTCGTCAACGTCATCTTTGTCGGCAGCTTGTTTGCCGCTTCTTCGGCGCGCATGACCCTTTTGTCACGCATCTCGCTGGCGTAGACCCGCAGGGCCTCGCCGATCGAGGTGCCGAAGGTCTGGGCCTGGTTCAGCACGGTGACGAAGGACGACACATCCTGCACGCCGCAGCGGTCGCCCATGTCCTTCAGCACCTGGCTGCGGTCCTTGCCGGCCTTCATCTCGTGGCTGATGATCTCGAATTCGTCGGAGAGCGCCGGGTAGGAGGCGCGCAATTCCCGGGCCACGCGGGTGATGGACTGGTCCATCGACTGCCCGGCCTCGACGCAGACCAGCATCATGTCCAGCGCATCGGGAAAGCCCAGCTGGATCTCTTCCTTGCGCTGAGCCTGCCGCTTGGTCACCCAGTATTTCGGCGCCATGTAGCCAAGGGCGCCGGGGCCGAGGATATACATCAGCTTCTGGTTCAGCGTCGCCTCTGCCGGGTCGACGAACATCAGGAAGTAAAGGACGCCCGCGCTCAGAAGACCCAGCCCCAGCGCGAACTGGGCGAAGTAGTAGAACTGCACCGCGTCCTTGGACCGATAGCCCGCCTGCATCATCTTCATGCGGATTTCAGACAGTTCCTTGGCATCCTGCGGTTCGAGGAACTGCGCGTATTTGTTGAGCTTCTCGTTCTTCTTCTTGTCGCGCAGGACCGCGCGGGTCTGCGCATCCAGCTTGTCCTTGCCGGACTGCTTCAGCTTGTCCATCGGGTCCGGACGCGTATTCAGCATCATCGGAATGGTGGCGAGGATCAGCAGGACCGCAAGGCCCGCGACGACGATCAGCGGTCCGGCGGGACCCAGAAGACCGGTGATCTGGTTGTTGATCTGTTCGAACATGGCGGGGTTTCCTCAGACCTTGATATTCGTCAAAGCGCGCATGACAATCACGTTCAGCGTCAGCATGATACCGACGATGAAGCAGGCCGGTATGAACCAGGGGTGATCGAGCACGTTGTCGTAGTAATCGGGCTTGGCCACCTGGATGAAGATCAGGCAGGCCACGGGGAAGCCCGACAGGAACTTGCCCGACCACTGCGCCTCTGCGGTGATTGCCTTGACCCGGCGGAACAGGCGGAACCGCGCCCGGATCACCTTGGCGAGGCCTTCGAGGATCTCGGCGAGGTTGCCACCCGCCTGCTGCTGGATCGCCACCGCCACCGCGAGGAAGCGCAGATCCTGCATGTCCAGCCGCTCGGCCATGTGCTTGAGCGCCTCGCCGACGTCGCGGCCATAGGCGTTCTCGTCCGCGATGATGCCGAATTCGGTGGCAAGCGGGTCTTTCAGCTCTTTCGACACGATGGTGATCGCCGAGGTAAAGGGGTGGCCCACCCGCAGGCTGCGGACCAGCAGTTCCACGGCATCGGGAAGCTGCTCTTCGATCATGCCAAGGCGTTTCTTCGCGCGGTGGTTCACCCACATGTAGACTCCGCCGACGCCCATCATCACCGCCATCACCACGCGGACCGGCAGGCTGGCCTCGGTCGCGACGGACAGGCCCACGAAGGCAAAGGCCCCGGCACCCGCCATGACCATCATCAGCTGTTGCGGGGTAAAGGCCAGCGCGGCCTTCTGCGCCTTGTCCGCAAGCAGCGAATACAGCGGCAGCGACCGGCTTTCCATGTGCTGGTCCATCTCCTTGCGGAGCTTGGCCAGAACGTCCTCGCGGCGCTCGCCCTTGTCGAGCAGTTCGAGGCGGCGGTTGACCTTGTTCGACAGCGAGATCGATTTGCCGAAGGCGACCAGATAGACGCCATTCACCAGCACGAGGACGCCCACGAAGATCATGCCGTAAATGATCGGGGCAGCGGACAGCATAATGGTTACTCCGGGCGGAAGGGTTCGTAGATGGAGGCGGGGATGTCATACCCCCACATCCGGAAGCGCTCGGAATAGGCAGAGCGCACGCCGGTGGCCGTGAAGTGGCCGATGATCTTGTTGTCGGGGGTCAGGCCGACGCGCTGGAAGCGGAACAGCTCCTGCATCGAGATGACGTCGCCCTCCATGCCGGTGATCTCGGTGATCGAGGTCATCCGGCGAGAGCCGTCCTGAAGGCGGCTGGCCTGCACGATCAGGTTGACGGCGCTGGAAATCTGGCTGCGCATGGCCTTCAGCGGCATGTCGATGCCCGCCATGGCGATCATGTTTTCCAGACGCGCCACGCCGTCGCGGGCAGAGTTCGCGTGGATCGTGGTCATCGACCCGTCGTGGCCGGTGTTCATGGCCTGCAACATGTCGATGACTTCCTCGCCCCGGGTTTCGCCGACGATGATCCGGTCGGGGCGCATCCGCAGGGCGTTCTTCAGGCAGTCGCGCGGCGTCACGGCGCCCTTGCCCTCGACGTTCGGCGGGCGGCTTTCCATCCGGCCCACGTGGGTCTGCTGAAGCTGAAGCTCCGCCGTATCCTCGATGGTCAGGATGCGTTCGCTGTCGTCGATGAAGCTGGACAGCGCGTTCAGCGTGGTGGTCTTGCCCGAACCCGTACCGCCCGAGACGATGATGTTCAGGCGCGTGGCCACGGCGGCCTGCAGGTAGATCGCCATTTCCTCGGTGAAGGCGCCGAAATTCACCAGGTCGTCGATGCCCAGCTTGTCCTTCTTGAACTTGCGAATGGATACGAGGCTGCCGTCGATGGCGATCGGCGGCACCATGGCGTTGAAACGCGAGCCATCGGTCAGGCGGGCGTCCACATAGGGGTTCGATTCATCGACGCGACGGCCCACGGCCGAGACGATCTTGTCGATGATCCGCATCAGGTGCTTCTCGTCCTTGAACGTGATGTCCGAAAGCGAGAGCTTGCCGTTGCGTTCGATGAAGATCTGGTGCGGGCCGTTGACGAGGATATCCGAAACCGTATCGTCCTTCAGCAGCGCCTCCAGCGGGCCAAGGCCCTTCACCTCGTCGTAGAGGTCGTTCATCATCGCGCGCCGCTCTTCGCGGTTCAGCACGATGCCCTTGTCCTGCAGGGCCTCCAGCGCGATCTCGCCGATCTCTTCGCGCAGCTCGTGTTCCGTCGCATGATCCAGCGCGGCAAGGTTGAGGTTGTCCAGAAGCGCGCGGTGCAGCTCCAGCTTGATCTCGCCGATGCGTTCCTTGCGCTTCTTTTCCTTGTCCATCGGCGCGGCCTGCGCCGCGACACGCGTCGGTTGTTCGCGGCGCTTGACGACGGGTCTGGGCGCGGCCGTGGCCACGGCCTCCGGCGCCTTGGCCGGGGCGACCGGTTGCGGGGCTTTGGACTGGACGGAAGGTTTCTTGTAGCGCGAGAACATCGGATGTCCTTATGGCAGCGGGATCAGGCGGCCTCGGCGTCGTCGACACCGATGGCGATGAGTTGGAGGGCCAGCTTCACGATCTCCTTGCGGAGCGGGTTCTTGGCCGCATGGGTGGCCAGCGGAAGCCCGTGGTCGCAGGCCTGTGCCACCACCCGCCCGCCGTCGGGCAATTGCACGTCCAGCGCGATTTCCAGGCTGTCGGCCATGCGTTTGACCCGGCTTTTCGCCTGAAGGTCGGTGAATTTCGGCGCGCGGTTCAGCACAAAGCGGATCTTCTCGAAGGGCAGGTCCTCGGACTTCAGCGCCTTCTTCAGCCGCAGCGCGTTCTGGGCGGACCGCATGTTCAGTTCGACCATGGCCAGGTAGATCTGCGCCTCTGTCAGCACCGTTTCCGTCCACTGGACGACGGTCCCCGGCATGTCGATGACGATGTAGTCGAAGTGATCGCGGGCGACGTCGAGGATCTTGTGCACCTCGGCGGGGCCGATGAGGTCCAGCGGCAGGATATCCGCCGGAGAGGTCAGCACCTGCAACTTGCCCTCGTAGCTGGACAGCGCCTGGCCAAAACTGTCGCCGTCCATCGCGTCGATGTCCGAGAGCAGTTCGTAGACGTTCTCGCGCCGGGGCAGGTCGAGGTAGGTCGAGACCGAACCGAACTGCAGCCCGAGGTCGATCAGGCAGACGCGCGGCTGCTGGTCCTTGCCGCCGGAGGTGGCCAGCTCATAGGCAAGGTTGACCGCAAGCGTGGAGGCGCCGACGCCCCCGGCAAGGCCCTGTACCGCGATCAGAACGCCGTCGCCGCCGCCCTTCAGCGTGACGCCGGTGGGCGCAGGGGCGGCTGGTTCTGGGGCGATCGCGACAGGGGCCGGGGCCGGGGCGCGCAGCCGTTCGACCGCCGCGCCCAGTTCGCCCTCGGGCAGGGGATAGGGCACGAATTCGTCGGCGCCCTTGCGCAGAAGCTGGTGCAACGAGGCCGGGGTCACGTCTTCGGCGATCAGCACGACCTTGATGCCGGCATCCCGCGCGCTGGCGATGATGCTGGACAGCATCGGCAGGTCGGGTTCGTCGATGGCGTCGATCGCCATGGCGATGAATTCCAGCGTGGCGGCTTCGGGCTGGTGAAAGAAGGCGGCGGCCTCCTCGAACCCCAGGTCGCCCCATGCCTCGCCCAGCAGGGTTTCCATGTCCTCGATCAACAGGTCGAAGTTCTGCACGTCCCGGCTGATCGTGCAGGCCACGATGGGGGGGGCTTCTGCCTCTGTATCGGTCAAGCTCGTCATGCCTCGCGTCCTTCTTGGCTCGGTCCCGGAGGGGCGACGACATTCTGTCGGGCCTCTTGCTCCGCGACCGCCACCGCCGAGTCGGGTCGGCGGAGTGGTCCTGAGAGGTCAAACTCACCGGAAAAGGCGGCAACATTTGGGCCGAAAAACCGAAATTGTGCGGTGATTCCGGACGACGGGTCTGGTCGGGGAGGGGGTGTCGGTCCTGTTTCGGACCGTGCGCCAAGGCATGCCTGCGCGCATGGAAGGGGGTGGTGAAGGGGGGGCAGCGGCCTGTCGATCGCGCGGAAATGGGGCAGAAACGCGACGGGGCGGCCGCAGCCGCCCCCCTTTGCCGATGCGCGTGCCCCGTCCGGCGCCGCCTTTACTGGTCGATGCCGAAATCCCGGCCCTGCAGCCCGGTCAGGCCGCTTTCCGGTTCCGCGCTGTTGACGTATTCGCGATAGATCACCTCGGCGTATTTGCCGTCGAGGATGGTCGGATGCCCGGTCACGAAGCCCGAAACCTCTGTCACGGTGCGCCGGTTGCGGCGTTCGCGGCCCTCGGTCACGATCAGCGGCTGGGTCTCGCCGAAGGAGACCACCGCCTCGAGCCGCGTGCGCGAGATGCCCTGGCTGACGAGGAAATTCACCACCGTATTGGCGCGCTTCAGGCCAAGCGCCTTGTTGTACCCGGCGCTGCCGACCTTGTCGGCGTGGCCGTAGACGCGGAAGCGGACCTCGGGGAACTGGCGAATCCAGCGCGCCTGTTCGCGCAGGGTGTCGATGGCGCCCTGATCCAGTGTGGACGAGTTGAAGGCGAAGTTGACCGTGGTCAGCACCTCCGAGGCGAAGCGCTGCGACAGGTCGTAGACGTATTGCTTCTGCCCGGTCATGTACTGGTGATTGTTCATCGTGGCATTGCCGAAGTCGCCGGTGTCGATCAGCGACCCGGCCTCGCGGTTGAAGCCGTTGACGTCGCGCGCCGCGCAGCCCGAAAGCATCGCCCCGGCCGAGAGGCCCAGCATGGTCAGTCGGAGAGTCTTTCGCGTCTGCATCATCCGTTCAATCCATCACGTAGCCGTAGGAGCCGGTGTAATCCTGCTTTGCCACCTCTCCGGCGCCGCCGCGGACGGGGGTGCGGAACGGGTCGGCGCCCACGGTCTTGCCGCGCAGGAAGAGGTCCTTCTCGGTCGGCGGCACGACGCGGTCGGTGGGCAGGGCAAAGGCCTCGCCCCGGGTCGGCGTCACGAGGTGTGGCGTCACGATGATGACCAGCTCGGACTGTTCGCGCTGGTACGAGGCGCTGCGGAAGAGCGCGCCCAGCACCGGCACGTCACCCAGCCACGGCACCTGGTCGTTGAGGTCCTGGAAGTCGTCCATCAAGAGGCCGGCGATGGCAAAGCTTTCGCCGTCGCGCAGTTCCACCGTGGTCGAGGTCTCGCGCCGCCTGAAGGCATTGACCGCGATGTCGGACAGGACGACCGCGTTGTTGGTGTCGATGGAAGAGACCGCCGCTTCCAGTTCGAGGTTGATCAGATCGCCGTCCACCACCCGGGGAATGAAGTTCAGCTCGACACCGAAGGGCTTGTATTCGATGGAAATCGTGTTGTTCTGCTGGGCCACCGGGATCGGGTATTCGCCACCGGCGAGGAACTTGGCCTCCTGCCCGGACAGGGCGGTCAGGTTCGGCTCTGCCAGCGTGCGGACGACGCCCTTGCGCTCCAGCGCCTCCAGCAGGATGCCCACTTCCAGCCCGCCGGCATTGAAACCGAAAAGCGTTGCGCCCTGCGTGTCGACAGTGCGTGGCCGAAGCTTGTCCGCCACGGCGTCCACATTGGCGAAGGGGGCTGCATTGCCGGTGCCGACCTCAAGCCCCAGATCGCCGTTCAGGACAGAGCCCCCGGTCGCGATGGAGGCGGCAAGCGACTTGGCTGCCGTGCGCTGCATCTCTGCGAAGCGGACCTTCAGCATGACCTGCTGCACGCCGCCGACGCCCATCAGATTCGACACCCGCTCGGGCGCGTAGCGTTCCGCAAGATCCAGCGCGCGCTGCATGCGCATGGTCGAAGACACGGTGCCCGACAGCACGATGCCGTCGTTGGCGGTGCGCACCTCGATCTTCTCGTCCGGAAGGATCTGGCGCAGCCGTTCCTTGAACTCGGACACATCCGCCGACACGCGGACATCGACATTGGTGATCAGCCGGCCCTGCGGGTCGAGGATGGTCAGCGTCGTCGTGCCCGGCGTCTTGCCCAGCACGTAGATGGTGCGATCCGAAAGCGAGGATATGTCGGCGATGGCCGGGTTGGCGATGGACAGTTCGGCGAAGGGCACGTCGCTTTCGACCACCACGGCCCGGTTCATCGGGACACTGAGGATCTGTTCGGTCCCGGTGCGGACCACATGCACGGTTTCGGCCTGGACAGCCTCCGCCAGCGGGGCAAACCCCAAGGTCAGCCCCAGAAGGGCCGCCTTCACAAAGTCGAATTTCATGTGACCTGCCTTTCGATCACGCCTCTGCATCCGGGTCTTTTCGCCCGCATTTTGACAAAGCCTGCTGCAATTCCCGATTTTTTGCAACAATCAATGCCTTCGCGCCCGGCCTTTATGTGGATATCTCGCAACAGGTGTGATGGGCGGGCCCGGGGTGTTCTCTTTTAGGTTGCGCGTCTGTGGCGGGCTCGCCCAGGGCGTCTGCCCGTCGGGCCTCAACCCGTGACTTTGCCAAGGGGCTGCCGGGCCATCGACCCCGCCGTTGCCCGGCGGGGCAGGGGTTTAGGATCGCGCCATGGCTTGTGGTCCCGCACGGGCCGGGGGGCCGAGGATGCGGAAAGCCCCCGCGCTGCCCGTGGTCGTCGGGCCTTGGTCAGTTGGTGCAGGGGATCGGGATCTCGACCACTTCGGCGCCCCGGCGCACGCGGGTTACGCAGGGCTGCGCCGCCTCCGGTGCCTGCTGCTCGACCTGGGCAAGGCCCAGCAAGGCGCGCTGGTCGACCTCGATGGCCTCGGCCACGGTGTCGTCGTTGTGGCCCATCAGCGACAGCGACAGGTTGCCGGTCGATTGCGCCTGAGCCAGGGCCGCGACCTGCTGCGGGCTGGCGGCGACCGTCACGGTCCGGGCGATGGTGGCAGAGTTCAGCTCGGTTACCGCCATCTGGTCGATGGCGATCAGGCGCACCCCCGTCTCGATCAGCTTGGTCACATCGCCCCTGGGCAGGTTCGGATCGTTGGACCCGATCCGCCCGGTCCAGTAGACGTCCACCCGGTCGCCGGGGCGCAGAAAGCCGGAAACGCCGGTGGCCACATCCACCTTGATCGCAAAGGCGCGCTGCCCGCGATCCAGCCGCGAGGTCAGGCCGGCATCGCCGCCGGGCTCCGAGACCTTGACCGCCATGACGGCCTCGAACTTCTCGATCGGGCGCATGGCAACGCGGGGCGCATCGCCGGGCTGGAAAAGCGGTGTCTCGGCGTCGAAGATGCCCTCGGGCAGGATCTCCTTCGGCCAGTTTGCCAGCACGACGTCCTCGGCGGTCACCGGCTCGCCATAGGCGATGGCGCGCTTGGCCACGTAGATCTGCTGCGTCGGGATCGCGCCGACGTTCTTGGCGCGCTCCTGCTGAAGCGCCGTTTCGTAGGCGCCGATGTAGTTCTGCGCCATGTAGACGGCGAAACCGGCCAGGCCGATCCCGGCGATGAGCACAAGTCCGAATAGAAGTCGCATCTGGATCACCTTTGAAACAGCTGTCCGACCGGGGCCGGACCGGGAAGTGTCTGCCCCAGTCTCACCGGGGTTTGGGGCGAAAGCGGGGCGGTCGCGCGGTGCTTTTCCGGCGCCACCGGGCCCGTCGTTTCGGTCGGAAATGCAAAGGGGCGCCCGCCTTCCGGTCTGGAAGACGGGCGCCTGGAAACAGGGGCAAACGTCAGAAGTTGTTCTGTTCGGTCAGTTCGGTTGCCACAGCGTCCCGCAATCCCAGCGTAGAGGTCTCGATCGCCGTGTAGGCGGCGATACACAGACCGATCATCGCTGCGGTCAGGACGACCCAGTCGACGGTGACCGCGCCGTCTTCTTCGTTCGAAAAGGTCGACAGGCGGTTGCACATCGCATTTCTCCGGAATGGGGCTGTATGGGGTCTTGGCTTTCCTCACGCTCGCCCGCCGCGTACGGCGGGCGTTCGCATTGTGGCCTCTTCGTAGAGCCCCGGACCTATGCCGGAGATCAGTTGCCGAAGTTGGTGTTCTCGGTTGCGACGGCGGTGGCGGCGGTGCCGATCAGCGTCTGGGTGTTGGCCGAGATGGTGCCGTAGGCAGCAATCGCCAGGCCCACGACGGCGGCGGTCAGAACAACCCAGTCAACCGTGACTGCGCCGTCTTCGTCCTTGCGGAAGTTCTTGATGAAGTTGATCATGGTCTCTCTCCGTAGAAGTGTGTTTGCTCACATTCACCTTCGGGGGCTTGCTGCGGGCCTCTCTCACTTGCCCTGTTCCCTCGTTGGTATGACCCTAATTAGCCCTTCCTTTGCGGCGAGATTTGGACCGGATTGGATTGATTTTGGGTTTTGATCGGGGCCTTGTCGGGGCGCGAACAAGTATTTGGAATTGAACCCCTCTTTCAGGGATTTCTCTCTGGAAAGGGGCGGCAGACCAGTCCTTTGGACGGGAAAACCCGCCACAGCCGTTCACGCAGGGGCAACACTTCGTGGAAATGGGTCCGGTTTTATGCCAGACTGGCGGAAAAGATGCCGCAGGCAGAAGAACGAGCAGGTCCATGGCAGTCAGACTCCTTTGCGCCGCCGCGCTTGGCGCGACCCTTGCGCTGTCCGCGGCAGCGGAAGCCCCGCAGCCCTTCGCCGATTTTTCCGCCAAGCGGGTGAAACCGCCCGCCTCGGGCGCCAGGAAGCGCATCACCGTGCAGATCGCGCCGCGCGCCAACCCGGCGGTGCCGCCGCTGCCGCAGAAATCCGCCCCTGCGCCAGAGGCAAAGCCTGTCTCGACCGCCGCCGCCGCCGTTGCGCCCACCGCCCCGTCGACCCGCTACGGCTGGTTCTGGAGCACGGTCTCCGCAAGGCAGGAAGACAGCGGTCCAGGTCGGCTGGAACCGGCGCTGATGACGCTGGGCAAGGGGCCGGCGGGCGAACGGGTGGCTGCGCCGCGCCTTCAGGCGCTGCAGGACATCGCGGCGCGCCACGGCAAGGACATCCTGCGGGAAACGGTGGGCACCCGGGTCTCGCCGGCGCTGGCCCTGGCGGTGATCTCGGTCGAATCCGGGGGCCGCAAGGATGCGGTCAGCGGCGCCGGTGCGCAGGGGCTGATGCAGCTCATGCCCGCCACCGCCGCGCGCTTCGGCGTGACGGACAGCCTCGACCCGGCGCAGAATATCGCGGGCGGCGTCGCCTTCCTCGACTTCCTCATGCAGAAATTCGACGGCGACCCGATCCTCGTCCTAGCAGGCTACAACGCGGGCGAAAACTCCATCGGCCAGCATGGCGGCGTGCCGCCCTATGCCGAAACCCGCGACTACGTGCCCAAGGTGCTCGCCGCCTTCGAGGTCGCCATGGGCCTCTGCCTGACGCGCCCCATGCTGGTCTCGGACGGCTGCGTCTTCCAGGTGGCGGCGCGCTGAGGCCCGCGCGCCCTGGGTTTCTTCTTGGTCCAAATACCCTCGGGGTGAGCCCGCAGGGCGAGGGGCAGCGCCCCTCCACGAAGGTCAGCCGCGCAGCACCGCGCCGGGGTTCATGATCCCCGCCGGATCCAGCGCGACCTTGATCGCCCGCATCGCCGCCAGCTTGGCCGGATCGCCGTAGCGTGCCAGGTCGCCGACCTTCAGCCGCCCGATGCCGTGCTCGGCGCTGACAGAGCCGTCGAGCGCATGCACCACGTCATGCACGCAGGTCTTGATCGCCTCGCGCAATGCGCGGAACTCCGAGGCCTTGCGCCCCTTCGGCGGGAAGACGTTGTAATGCAGGTTGCCGTCGCCGACATGGCCGAAGCAGTTGATCCGGAAGTCCCCCAGTTCCGCCAGAGCCGGTCCGCCGCGCGCGATGAACTCGGGCAGGGCGCTCAGCGGCACGGCGATGTCATGGCTGGAAATCGCGCCGATATGGCGGTTGGCTTCCGGGATCTGCTCGCGGCAGGCCCAGAAATCCGCCGCCTGCTGTTCGCTCTGTGCGACCATGCCGTCGTCGACCAGCCCGGCCTCCAGCGCCTCGCCGAACAGTAGCTCCAGCGCCGCGTCCGGATCCTGCCCGGCGCCAAGCCCGATCTCGATCAGCACCGCCCATTCCGGCGGCTCCGGCCAGGGTTGCCGGACCTCGGGCATCGCCTCGGACAGAAAGTCGAAGCCCATGCGGTGGATCAGCTCGAAGGCGCTGATCTGCTCGCCCAGCTGTCCGCGCGCCATGGACAGAAGGTCCAGCGCCGCCTGCGGTCCGGCGACCGAAAGGATCGCCACACCGGTGGCGGCGGGCCGGGGGAACAGCTTCAGGCTGGCCGCCGTGATCAGCCCCAGCGTCCCCTCGGCACCCATCAGCAGGTGGCGCAGGTCATAACCGGTGTTGTCCTTGCGCAGCCGTTTCAGCCCGTGCCACAGCGTGCCGTCCGGCAGCACTGCCTCCAGCCCAAGCACCAGATCGCGGGCATTGCCGTAACGCAGCGTGTTCACCCCGCCCGCGTTGGTCGCCAGCAGGCCGCCGATCCGCGCCGAGCCTTCCGAGCCGAGCGACAGGGGAAACAGGCGCCCGGCCTCTTCGGCGGCGGCCTGCACGTCGGTCAGGATGGCGCCCGCCTCGACCGTCAGCACGTTCTCGACGGCGCTGACGGCGCGGATACGGGTCATGCGTTCCAGCGAGATCACCAGCGGCGCGGGCTGATCGGGCGAGACCTGCCCACCCACAAGCCCCGTCCCGCCGCCATAGGGCACCACGCCCACGCCCGCCGCCGCGCAGGCACGGACGATCGTCGCTGCCTCTTCGGCGCTGCGGGGCAGGGCGACCCAGCCGGCGCTGCCTTTCCAGTGCCCGCGCGGCTCTTCCAGATAGCGGGGTTCGGCGCGGCGCAGGGTATCGGCGGGCAGGGTCTTTGCCAGACTGTCGGCAAAGGCGTCATCGGCGGGGGAAAGCGGCATGCTGGTCCTCGTGGCGGCTGAAATCCTCTCGCCCCGGTCGGGCTGAGTATTGCATACACTTGGATACTATCTGCGGCAAGCCGGGCGGTCACTGGGTATCGGTCAGCCACTGCGGCTGCAGGACCACGACTGTCGGGCGCGCGGGCAGGTCGCGCAGCGAGACCGTCATGAAAGGCCCGTCCCGGCGGTCGATGACAAAGCTCTCGTCGATGTCTTCGAGAAACCGCTCCAGCGCGTAGCCGGAAAACCAGTGCATCGGGATCACGATGGAGGATTTCAGCCGCTCTGTCACCCGCACGATCACCGGCAGGGGCAGGGTCAGCCCGCCGTCCACCGGCACCATCAGCACGTCGGCCCGGCCAAGCGCGGCGTATTGTTCATCCGTGGGTTCGTGATGCAGGTGGCCAAGATGGGCGATGCACAGGCCCTCGACTTCGAAGATGAAGATCGAATTGCCCTCGGGTTCTGTCCCGCCATAGGCCGAGCGGATGTCGGTCGAGACATTGCGGATCAGCATCTCGCCAAGGTCGAGGTGGTGGTCGATCCCGGCGCCGAACTCTTCCCCCCAGCCGCGCAGCACATGCGGGATGGCCGGGTCGATGGCCTCGGTCCAATGGGTGTCATGGGCGTGGTTCATGGTGACGATATCGGGGATCAGCGTCGTCTGGCCCAAGTAGCCGTTGAAGTCCGTGACCGTCTCCAGCCCGCCCGGCGTGCGGATCAGGAAGGAGGCATGGCCGATGTAGTGGATGCCAACGCTGTACTGGGGCAGGGGCGCCTGCCAGTTTGCCCTGTGCAGGACCTCCAGCCCCGGGGCGGCGTCGGCGATGGCGATGCAATGGCTGGGGCGGCGCTGCTCTTGCGCCGATGCGGGCAGGGTCAGGGGCGTCAGGGTCAAAGCGGTCAGGATCTGGGCGCTCAGGACCCGAAGGCTGCGGCGGAACATGGCGGACTCCCGTGGTGTCCATCCAGCCTAGGCGCGAAAGCCCAGCCGCCAAAGTCACGACGGCGTCAGAGGCAGGCGCAGCGGTGGGGCGTGCCGTGGAAACGGGCAGGCCGGGGGCACCGGTTGTGGTTGGGGGGGCTTCGCCGGAATGTGGCCAAGCGCCGGGGCAACGGGGGCGTTTCGATGTGCCCTAGATAGGAGCGTCAGGCGCGCGCGTCCCCTTCACCCGACAAGCGGCCCGCGCCACCGGCCTGTCCTGCCGGGCCTCGGGCAGGGCCGCGCCCGGACCGTGCTAGCCGACCGAGGTGCGCCCGCGCCGGTCCATGCGCAGCGCCGCATAAAGCACATGTGTCCGCCAGCGCCCGTTGATCTGAAGATAGCTTTGCGCCACGCCCTCGTATTTGAATCCCGAGCGTTCCAGCAGCCCGCGCGAGGCGACGTTTTCGGGCAGGCAGGCGGCTTCGACCCGGCTGAGGTTCAGCCGCTCGTAGGAATGATGCACCAGCGCCGCGATGGCCTCGGACATGTAGCCGCGCCGGGCATAGGCCTGCCCGGTCCAGTAGCCCAGGGTGCCCGCCTGCGCCGGTCCACGGCGGATATTGTCCAGCGTGATGGCGCCCAGGAGCGCCTCGTCCCTGCGCCGGATCAGGAACAGCGGCAGGGCGGTTCCGGCGGCGATCGACCGCGAGGCCCAGTAGACGCGATTGGTGAAGGCCTTGCGCGACAGGTGGTCGGGCGACCACGAGGGCTCCCAGGGGGTCAGGTAGTCGCGGCTTTCCCGGCGCAGCGCGACCCAGGGGGCGTAATCCGCATGCACCGGGGGGCGCAGCGTCAGACGCTCCGTCTCGAGCCGCAGCTTGCGCCGGAAAGCGATCATCAGGCGGCCCGTCGTTCCTGCAATTGTTCCAGTGTCGGCGCGCCATCCACCGGGCCGTAAAGCGCCAGCGCGGCGCCCGCCGTCCGGGCCTGATCCTGCGCGAAGGCCAGAACGTCCGCGCGGGTCACCGCGTCGATGCGTTCGACCGTGCGCTCGATCGGCGGCACCTCGCCCCAGATCTGCACCATGCGTGCCATGCGCTCGGCCCGCGAGGAAGAGCCTTCGAGGCCCATCAGCAGGCCCGCCTTCATCTGGGCGCGGGCGCGCTCGACCTCGGCGTCGCTCATGTCCTCGGCGGCGCGCTTCATCTCGTCCACCGTCAGATGCGCCAGTTCCGGCATCTCTTCGCCCGAGGTTCCGGCGTAGATCGTCGTCAGGCCGGTGTCGGCATAGGCGCCGTTCTGGGCGAAGATGGTGTAGCACAGCCCGCGCTTCTCGCGGATTTCCTGAAACAGGCGCGAGGACATGCCGCCGCCAAGGGCGATGGAATAGATCTGCGCGGCGTAGAAGGCGGGGTCGCGGTAGCCCGGCGCCTCGAAGGCCAGCGCCATATGCGCCTGTTCAAGGTCCTTCGTGCGCCGCGCCTCGCCGCCGTGAAAGCGCGCGGTGTCCGCGATCAGCGCGCGGCGCGGGGTCATGTCGCCGAAAAGCGCCTCGGCCTGCCGCACAAGCGTGTCGTGATCGACCGCACCCGCCGCCGAAAGGATCAGCTGGTCGGGCCCGTAGTGTTCGTCGACGAAGGCGGTCAGGTCGTCGCGGCCAAAGCCCCGCACCCGGTCGCATTCGCCAAGGATGGTCCGCCCCAGCGCCTGTTCCGGGTAGGCCTTTTCCTGCAGCCAGTCGAAGATGATGTCGTCCGGCGTGTCATGCGCCTGCCCGATCTCCTGCAGGATGACGTGCCGCTCGGTCTCTATCTCGCGCTCCTCGAAGAGGGGATTGCGCAGGATATCGGCCAGCACGTCCACCGCCAGCGCGGTATCGGCCTCTAGCACGCGGGCGTAATAGGCCGTGACCTCGCGCGAGGTATAGGCGTTGATATAGCCGCCCACGTCCTCGATTTCCTCGGCGATCTGCAGCGCGCTGCGCCGTCCGGTGCCCTTGAAGGCCATGTGCTCAAGGAAATGCGCGATGCCGTTCTGTTCGGGCCGCTCGTGCCGCCCGCCCGCAGTGACCCAGAGGCCGACAGAGGCGGATTGCAGCCCGGGCATCCGTTCCGTGACGATGCGGAGGCCATTGGAAAGGGTCGCGAGCTGGACGGTCACCGGGCGATACGCTCCTTGATCAGGGACTCGAGTGCGGACAGGTCGTTGGCGACCCGCGTCACGCGTTCCGGACGCTCATACAGGTCGGCCATGCGATTGGGAAGAGGGGGGCGGATGCCGCTGGCCGCCTCGACCGCGTCGGGGAACTTGGCCGGATGCGCCGTGGCCAGCGTGATCATCGGCGTCTCGGGGGCCTTTGCGGCGGCCTCGGTGCCGACATGGACGCCCACGGCGGAATGCGGGCAGAGCAGCTCTCCGGCGCTGGCGCGGGTCGCCTTGATGGTGGCGCTGGTGGTCGCCTCGTCGGCGCGGCCGCTGTCGTAATGCTCGGCCAGCGCGCCCATGGCGTTGGGCGAGATGGCAAAGCTGCCCTCTGTCTGAAGCTCGTTCATCAGCTTGGCGATGGCGGCGCCGTCCTTGTCATGCGCCCAGAACAGCGCGCGCTCGAAGTTGGACGAGACCTCGATATCCATCGACGGAGAGATCGAGGGCATCACGCCGTTCTTGCGGTACTCGGCGGTTTCCATGCAGCGGTGCAGGATGTCGTTCTGGTTGGTCGCGATCACCAGGCGGTGGATCGGCAGGCCCATCTGCTTGGCGATGAAGCCCGCGAAGATGTCGCCGAAGTTGCCGGTGGGCACGGTGAAGCTGACCTTGCGCTCGGGCGCGCCCAGCGACACGGCGGCGGAGAAGTAGTAGACGACCTGCGCCAGAACCCGCGCCCAGTTGATGCTGTTGACGCCCGCCAGCCGCACCTCGTCGCGGAAGTCGAAGTGGTTGAACATGTCCTTCAGCCGCGCCTGGCAGTCGTCGAAATCGCCGTCGAGCGCGAGGGCGTGGACGTTGGACTCGGACGGCGTGGTCATCTGGCGGCGCTGCACCTCGGACACGCGGCCATGCGGGAACAGGATCACCACGTCGACATTGTCGAGGCCCTTGAAGGCCTCGATGGCGGCGCTGCCGGTGTCGCCCGAGGTGGCGCCGACGATGGTCACGCGCTCGCCCCGGCGCTTCAGCGCCTCCTGGAAGAACTGGCCGATCAGCTGCATGGCGAAGTCCTTGAAGGCCAGCGTCGGCCCGTGGAACAGCTCCATCAGGAAATGGCCGGGCGCCAGCTGCTTCAGCGGCGCGCGGGCCTCATGCCCGAAGCCGGCGTAGGCCTTGGCGATCAGCTCGCGCAGGGTGGCGTCGTCGAAGGTCTCGCCGATGAAGGGCCGCATGACGCGGAAGGCGGTTTCCTCGTAGCTGAGGCCGTGCAGCGCCCTGATCTCGGCGGGGGACATCTGCGGGATCGTCTCGGGGACATAGAGGCCGCCGTCGCGGGCGAGGCCCGAAAGCATGGCTTCTTCGAAGGTCAGGGCCGGGGCCTGTCCGCGGGTGGAGATATAGCGCATGGGGTCAGTCCTTGCCTTGCAGGCGGCGCCAGATCCAGGCGCCGGTCATGAGAAGCCAGACCGCGGCGAGGGAAAACCAGGTCACGGCATATTGCAGGTGGTCGTTCGGGATACCCTCGGTCGAGACGGGCAGGGGGGCGATGCCCGAGTCCGGCGGCGTGATGTCGCGGGCGACGACCAGCAGCGGTTCGGTCTTCAGCGCCTCGGCCATGGGGCCGATGTCGCGGGCGAACCAGGTGTTGCCCGCCTCGTCGTTCTCGGGGGTCGAATCGTTGCGGTCGTCGGGCCAGTGCAGGTTTCCGGTCAGGGTGACGGGGCCGCTGCGCGGGGGCGCGGATTTTTCGGCCACCGGGGTAAAGCCCCGGTCGAGCAGGATCGTGCGCCCGTCGTCTGTCGTGAAGGGCGAGATCACCCGCCAGCCCGCGCCCTGCCGCTTGACCGAGACCAACACGAAGAGCGCGCCGTCGCCGATGTGCCCGGTCAGGGTCACGGGCTGGTAGCGCTGCGCTTCGGGGTCGACGAGCACCGGCAGCGGCTGCGGGTCGCCGTCGATGGTTGCGGTGATCTCTGCCAGCACACCCTGCTTCCAGGCCAGCCGGTCCATCTGCCAGAAACCCAGCCACAGCAGCACGGCAGCGCCGAGAAGGCCAATCAGCAGGGGGGCGGCAAGACGGTTCAACACGGGTGGCCTCGGTCTTGGTCAGGGCAGGCGGCACGAAAAAGGCGCGCCGTATGGGGCGCGCCTTGGTTTATCGCAGCAGGGTGCGGGTGCAAGCCCTGTCTGTATGGGGGCCGTCAGGCGCCCCAGATGTAGATCGAGGCGAAGAGGAACAGCCAGACCACGTCCACGAAGTGCCAGTACCAGGCCGCCGCCTCGAACCCGAGGTGGTTTTCCGGGGTGAAGTGGCCGCGCATGGTCCGCAGCAGGCAGATGAACAGGAAGATCGTCCCGATGATCACGTGGAACCCGTGAAAGCCCGTCGCCATGAAGAAGTTGGCGCCATAGATGTTGCCCGAGAAGCCGAAGGCCGCGTGGCTGTACTCATAGGCCTGGAAGACCGAGAAGATCAGGCCCAGCAGGATCGCGATGGTCAGGCCGGACACCATGTCCTTGCGGTTGTTCTCGTGCACCAGCGCGTGGTGCGCCCAGGTGGCGGCGGCGCCCGAGCACAGCAGGATCAGCGTGTTGATCAGCGGCAGGTGGAAGGGGTCGAAGGTCTCGATCCCGGCGGGCGGCCAGGGGCCGTCGATGGCGGGCGAGTTGCCGTTCGGGTCCATCGGGTACAGCGCGTGTTTGAAGAAGCTCCAGAACCACGCGAAGAAGAACATCACCTCGGACATGATGAACAGGATGAAGCCGTAGCGGAGGCCGATCAGCACGACCGGCGTGTGATCGCCCACCTGGTTCTCGGCGACGGTTTCGGACCACCAGCCGAACATGACGTAAAGCACGCCGACGAGGCCGACCAGGAAGGCCCAGGGCCCGTGGTCGTGCATCCACAGCACAGCGCCGAACAGCATGACGAAGCCCGCCACGGCGCCGGCAAGCGGCCAGATGGAGGGGCTCAGGATGTGGTAGTCGTGATTTTTTGCATGCGCCATGGCGTTCCCTCAGTTCAGGCGTTCGTTATCGGATGCTTGTGCATCGTTTTGGGGGGCGGCGCCAAGGGCACCGGTATCGAGAGCGGCCTGCGTTTCTTCGGGCAGGTCTATCTCGTAGAAGGTGTAGGACAGGGTGATGTGCTTGGTGTACTTCGCGTCCCGGTCGGTGACGATCTCGGGGTCGACGAAGAAGCTGACCGGCATCTGTACCCGCTCTCCCGGCATCAGCACCTGCTCGGTGAAGCAGAAACACTCGATCTTGTTGAAGAAACTGCCGGCATCATAGGGGGCGACGTTATAGGTGGCCTGACCGGCGATGGGCCGGTCGGTGGGGTTGTGCGCCTCGTAGAAGGCCAGGCCCTCTTCGCCGATGCGCACCGTCATCTCGGTCTGCATGGGTTTGAATTCCCAGGCCATGTCGCGGTCCTTCGACGCGTCGAACTTGACCTTGATGGTCTTGTTCAGAATCTCGCCGGTAGAGCCCTGGGCGACGGCGGTCGTGCCGCCGTAACCGGTCACCCGGCAGAACCAGTTGTAGAAGGGGACAGAGGCCCATGCCAGCGCGCCCATGGTCACGACCACGCCGGCGAGTTGGAGAACCGTTTTCTGCTTGCCGTCAATTGCCATCCTGGACCTCCGTTTCCGGTCTTGCCTGATAGTCGCCGCCGCCGACCTTGACGATGGTCAGCCCGAAGATCAGCGCAATGAAGGCAACGAGCACGAGGCCCACTCCCATGTTGCGCCCCTTCCGGCGGCGATGAAGTTCGTGTTCCTTGACCAGACCCGCCATTACCAGGCTCCCATGCGGTCGAGGCCCGCCTCGACGAGGATCGCGCCGAAATGGGCGAAGAGATAGACGAGGGACAGCTTGAAGAAGCTTTTCTCGGCCTTGAAGTTGTCGGCCTCGCAGGTGGCTTCGTCCCGGCGCCAGATGGCCCAGGCGCCGCGCAGGAAGAGCGCGTTCAGCACCAGGGCGGTGGCAAGGTAGATCGGTCCGCCGACCTGCGTGAAGCCCAGCCCGATGGCGAAGGCCGCCAGCAGGACGGTATAGGCCAGGATATGTGTGCGCGTCGCGCGGCGACCATGGGTCACGGTCAGCATCGGCACGGTCGCATTGTCGTAGTCCATGCGGACGAACAGCGCCAGCGCCCAGAAGTGCGGCGGGGTCCACAGGAAGGTCAGGCAGAACATCAGCACCGAGGCGGTCGAGATGTCGCCGGTCGCGGCGGCCCAGCCGATCATCGGGGGGAAGGCCCCGGCGGCGCCGCCGATCACGATGTTCTGCGGCGTCGCGCGCTTCAGCCACATCGTGTAGATGACCGCGTAGAAGAAGATGGTGAAGGCCAGCAGCCCGGCGGCCAGCCAGTTGGTGGCAAGGCCGAGGAACACGCAGGCAAAGACCGACAGGGTCAGGCCGATGGCCAGGGCCTCTTCGGGCGCCACGCGGCCCGCGGGGATCGGGCGCTTGGCGGTGCGTTTCATCACCGCGTCGATGTCGGCGTCGTACCACATGTTCAGCGCGCCCGAGGCGCCGCCGCCCACGGCGATGAAGAGGATTGCGCAGAAGCCGACGAAGGGATGCACGGCGACCGGTGCCGCCAGCAGGCCGACGAAGGCGGTAAAGACCACAAGCGTCATCACGCGTGGCTTGAGCAGGGCGAAGTAATCGCCGAATTCCGCCTCGTTCTCCCGAAGCTGGCTGTCGAAGCTTGCGTCGCTCATGGTCTCTCCTGTGAACAGGGCGGGCCCGATGCCCACCCGTCACGTCGTTCAAAAAGTCGGGGCAGGGCGGGTCTTCAACCCGCCGCGCCGCTTCAGTTCGTCAGGATGGTGCGGACATCCACCGGCCAGCCGTCTTCCTTGGAAGCCGCAAGCCATGCGTCATAGGCCTCGGGGCTGACGACCTGGACGGTGATCGGCATGTAGGCATGCGCGATGCCGCAGAGTTCGGAGCACTGGCCGAAGTACACGCCTTCACGCTCGGCGGTGAAGTGCAGCTCGGCCAGGCGACCGGGGACGGCGTCCTGCTTCACGCCGAAGGCCGGGATGGTCCACGAGTGGATCACGTCGGCGGCGGTGACCTGCATCACCACGGTCGCGCCCACGGGCACCACGACGGCGGTGTCGGTGGCCAGCAGGAAATCCTCGTCCGTGTACCCGGCTTCCTGAAGCATGTCAGAGACTTCCGGCGACATGCGGTTTTCGCCACCGGTGGCGGGCGAGCCGATCATGTAGCTTTCGAAGGCCAGGTCCTCGCCGACGTATTCGTAACCCCAGTACCACTGGTAGCCGGTCACCTTGATGGTGATGTCGCCCTCGGGGATCTCCTGCTGCTTGAACAGCACCGGCAGCGAGAAGGCGCCGATGAAGACGAGGATGACGATCGGGCCCAGCGTCCAGGCGATCTCGATCGGGGTGTTGTGGGTGAAGGAACTGGGGGTCGGATTCGACCGGGCGTTGAAGCGCACCACGCACCAGGCGAGCAGGCCCACCACTAGCAGCGTGATGATGGTGATGATCACCAGGATCATGCCGTCGAGCCACTGCAGGTCGCGGGCCAGTTCGGTTGCGGCGGGCTGAAAGCCCAGTCCGCCGGCGTGGGGCTTGCCCACCACATCGAGGTCCTGCGCCAGGGCCGGCGCGGCGAGGAAGGCGGCGGCAAGGCCCGTCAGCATCGTCTTGAGTTGCATGGTCTACCCTGATCTAGCGTCATCGGTCATGGAATGGCTTTCGCGCGCCACGGAATCGCGGCCCGGTCCTCCCATTGCGTTCTGCGGTGCTTAAAACCATATTCCGGGGGTACGATAAAGCAGTACTCTTGCGGCAAAGCGCCGCTTTTTTTGATCCAGATCAAGCCGAGGACCCCATGAGCGACGCCCCCTTCCGCCCGTTCGAGACCCATCTGGACCAGGACCGCGCCTCTGCCATCCTGCGCGAAACCCTTGCGGGGGCTGAGGATGGCGAGCTTTTCCTCGAACGCCGCCGGTCCGAGTCGCTGGTTCTGGACGACGGTCGCGTGAAGACCGCCAGCTACGATGCCGCCGAGGGTTTCGGCCTGCGCGCCGTGAACGGCGAGGTCGCGGGCTACGCCCATGCCACCGAGATTTCCGAAAGCGCGCTGAAGCGGGCGGCGCAGACGGCGCGGCTGGCAGTCGGCGAGGGCGGTGGCGTCATGGCGCCCCCGCCCGCGGGCACGAACCGCACGCTTTATACCGATGCCGACCCGATCGCGGGGGCGTCCTTCCCGGTCAAGATCGACACGCTGAAAGAGATCGACGCCTTTGCGCGCGGTCTCGATTCGCGCGTCGTGCAGGTGACGGCAACCATCGCGGCCTCTTTGCAGGAGGTGGCCATCCTGCGCCCCGAGGGCGGGCTGGTCACGGATGTGCGCCCGATGACGCGGGTCAATGTCTCTGTCATCGTCGAAGAGAACGGCCGCCGCGAATCCGGCACCGCCGGCGGCGGCGGGCGCGTCACGCTGGAGGGCCTGCTGGAGCCGCAGGACTGGCAGGCCAAGGCCCGCGAGGCGCTGCGGATCGCGCTGGTGAACCTGCGCGCCGAACCGGCACCCGCCGGTGTCATGGACATCGTGCTTGGCCCCGGCTGGCCGGGCATCCTGCTGCACGAGGCCATCGGCCATGGGCTGGAGGGCGACGCCAACCGCAAGGGCGCCTCGACCTTCGCGGGGCTGATGGGCCAGCAGATCGCGGCGAAGGGGGTGACCGTGCTGGACGACGGCACCATCCCCGACCGGCGCGGGTCGATCACCGTGGACGACGAGGGCACGCCCTCGGGCAAGAACGTGCTGATCGAGGACGGGCGGCTGGTGGGCTTCATGCAGGACCGCCAGAACGCGCGGCTGATGGGGGTTGCGCCCACCGGCAACGGGCGGCGCCAGAGCTATGCGCATATTCCGATGCCGCGCATGACCAATACCTACATGCTGGGCGGCGATGCGGACCCCGCCGATATCCTCGCCGACCTCAGGGACGGCATCTACGCCGTGGGCTTCGGCGGCGGGCAGGTGGACACCACCAGCGGCAAGTTCGTGTTCTCCTGCACAGAGGCTTACCGCGTGAAGGACGGCAAGGTCGGCGCGCCGGTCAAGGGCGCCACGCTGATCGGCGACGGAGCGACCGCGCTTCAGCAGATCCGGGCGCTCGGCAACGACATGGCGCTCGACCCGGGCATGGGCAACTGCGGCAAGCAGGGGCAATGGGTGCCGGTCGGCGTGGGCCAGCCCACGGTGATGATCGGCGGGTTGACGGTGGGCGGCTCTGGCGTCTGATCCCCCCGTGCCGCCCGCGCGGCCATTGGGCTGGCGCAGCCCGGTCCTTGGGGTGCGCGGGGCCGGGTTCCTGCGGCCCCTGCTGGCGGTGGCGGCGGGGCTGCTGCTGCCCGCGCTGCTCTCCTGGGCGCTGTTGTCCCTGGCCGGACCGCCCGGGCTGCTGGGCAGCCGGGGCCTGCGCTACGAGATCCTGTTCGTGCTCTCCGCGCTTGTCGGCGCGCCCCTCGTCGGCTTCTTCCTGATGCCGCTGCTCTGGGCTGCGGCGCTTGCGCTTCTGGCGCGGGGCTGGGCGGGGCTGGCGTCGATCATGGCCGCGGGGCTGCTGATCGGGCTTCCGGTGGTCCATTGGGCCCTGCATGGCGACCTGACCACAGAGGCGCCCTCGGCGCTGCCGCGCCTCGCGCTGGCCATCGCGCTGCAGTGCTGGCTGTGCTGGGCCGTTCTTTGGAGCCTGCCCGGGCCGCGCAGGGCGAAAGCACCGGGCAAGGCCGCGCCGCCCGCGTCGCGCGGCTGATCTCGCGTCATTGAATATTTCGAAAAATCAGTCGCCTGTCCGTTTGTCTTGAACATTCTCGCCGGCGTTTACCATTGATTAACCAAATGCGCGCTAGAGCTATGCCTGCAAGATGACGGGGACAGGGATGCGCGACGAGGATTACTCTTCCACTCACCCCCCACTCCCACCCACCACGGAAGACGATCGCGTGGCCTGGCTCCGTCTCTTGCGCTCTCGTCGGGTGGGGCCGACGACCTTCTGGAAGTTGATGGCGGATCACGGCACGGCGCAGCGCTCGCTGGAGGCGCTGCCCGAGGTGGCCCGCGCCGCCGGGGTCGAGGGCTATAGCCCGTGCCCCGAGGGTGTCGTGCTGGCAGAGATGAAGGCGGCACGGATGGCCGGGGCGCGGATGATCTGCCGGGGCGACGGGGCCTATCCCCGGGCGCTGGCCGCGCTGCCCGACGCGCCGCCGCTGCTTTGGGCGATCGGCAGCGCGGAGGTGCTGTCGAAACCGATGGTGGCGGTGGTGGGCGCGCGCAATGCCTCGTCGCTGGGGCTGCGGATGGCGCGCAGCCTGGCCGGGGACCTGGGCGCGGCGGGCTATGTCGTTGTCTCGGGACTGGCCCGGGGGATCGACGCGGCGGCCCATGGCGCGGCGCTGGAGGGCGGGACGGTTGCGGTGCTGGCCGGTGGCGTCGACGTGGTCTACCCTGCGGAGAACGCGCGCCTGTCGGACGAGATCGTGGCGAAGGACGGGCTGCGGCTGTCGGAACAGCCGATGCGCATTCAGCCCGTGGCGCGGCATTTCCCGGTGCGCAACAGGATCATTTCCGGCATGGCTTCGGGCGTCGTGGTGGTCGAGGCGGCGGCCAAGTCCGGCAGCCTGATCACCGCCCGCAACGCGCTGGACCAGGGGCGCGAGGTCATGGCGGTTCCGGGTCATCCGCTGGACGGGCGCGCGGGCGGCTGCAACATCCTGATCCGCGACGGCGCGAAACTGGTGCGCAGCGCCGAGGATATCATCGAGCAGCTGCCGCCCCCGCCAGAGCCGCCGGGGCAGGGGGCGGTGCCGCTTGAGGTGCCGCCCGAGCCGCCGAAGGACCGGCGCACGCTGCAGCAGGCGGCGGCGCTGCACCAGCAGATCCTCGACCGGCTGGGTCCGTCGCCGGTCTCGGAGGACCAGCTGATCCGCGACCTTGGCGCCGCGGCGAAGGCGGTCAGCCCGGCGCTGACCGATCTGGAACTGGAAGGACGGGTGCAGCGCCAGCCGGGCGGGATGCTGGCGCTGGTGCCCCGCTAGGACCGGCGGCGTCCGTGGCCAAGAGAATCCGTGGCCAAGAGAAGAAGGTATTTGGACCAAGAAGAAGCACAGGATCGCGCGCGCCGCCCGTGTTGCGCGACCGGCGGGCGGGCAGTCGGCGGGGCCTGAGGCGCAAGGGTCCGGGGCCTTTTTCTGGGCCGGGGCGCGGAAGGCCGGCCCGGTCGGGGGCCGCAGAACTCCGGCAGCGGGATTTGCCGGAGCGGGCAGAGAACCGGGGGCGGCCTTCAGGCATCCGTTGGCCCATGTGCCTGACGGCGGCGATCCGGGTCCGGCCCGATTGCCGGTATGCCCCTGCATCGCCCCCTGTCCCATGGGAAGGGATCGTCCCGGGACCGGTCGCGGACCGGGTTCGTCGCCAGGTCGATCTGTGGTCCGTCGGGGCGCAGCGGGGGAGGCGCGGCAGAGGCAGCCGCGCCGCCGCTCCGCGGGCGCAGGGGCAGAAGATCCGCGATGCGCCGACCCTGCGTGGGGCCGGACCGTGTCCATCGGGGCCGCGCGGTCCGGGCTGCCGGGGGAGAGGGTTTCCCCAGCGTCGAGGGCCGCGGGAAGGGGCGCGAAACGCGGGCAAGGACGGGCGTTGCGCGCGGCTTCCTGGTGCGGCATCCGGGGCCGCGACCGGGTCTTTGCCGGGCGCGGCATGGACGCCCGCCTTGACGATTGCCCCTTGCACCCTGCATCTTGCGCCGCCATATCCCGCCCCGTCAAAGGCATTTGACCCAAGAGATAAAGGGAGCAGTACCCGATGCCCGTCGTCGTTGTCGAATCTCCGGCCAAGGCCAAGACCATCAACAAGTATCTCGGTTCCGATTACACGGTTCTCGCGTCCTACGGGCATGTCCGCGACCTGCCGGCGAAGAACGGGTCGGTCGATCCCGAGCATGATTTCGAGATGACCTGGGAGATCGCCAACGATTCCCGCAAGCACGTCGCCGCCATTGCCGAGGCGCTGAAGACCGACGACGCATTGATCCTTGCGACCGACCCCGACCGCGAGGGCGAGGCGATCTCTTGGCACCTGAAGGAGGCGCTGACCAAGCGCCGGTCGATCAAGAAGACCACGGACGTCAAGCGCGTCACATTCAATGCCATCACCAAGGCCGCCGTGACCGAGGCCATGGCCAACCCGCGCGACATCGACGCGCCGCTGGTCGAGGCCTATCTGGCACGCCGCGCGCTGGATTACCTGGTGGGTTTCAACCTGTCCCCGGTGCTGTGGCGCAAGCTGCCCGGCGCGCGCTCTGCCGGTCGGGTGCAGTCGGTCTGCCTGCGGCTGATCGTCGAGCGCGAGATGGAGATCGAGGCCTTCAAGCCGCGCGAATACTGGCAGGTGCGCGCGCAGCTGACGACGCCGCGCGGCCAGAATTACGAGGCGCGGCTGGTGTCCTACAAGGGGTCCAAGCTGGACCGCTTCGACCTTGCCGATGCCACGCAGGCCGAGATGGCCGTCGATGCCGTGGCGAAACGCGCGCTGACGGTGACCGGCGTCGAGGCCAAGCCCGCCTCGCGCAACCCCTCGGCCCCCTTCATGACCTCGACCCTGCAGCAGGAGGCCAGCCGCAAGTTCGGCATGGGCGCCAAGGTCTGCATGTCGACGGCGCAGCGGCTTTATGAGGCCGGGCACATCACCTACATGCGGACCGACGGCATCGACATGGCGCCCGAGGCCGTGGCGCAGGCGCGCGAGGCGATCAAGGACCGCTTCGGCGAGAAATACGTCCCCGGCAGCCCGCGCATCTACAAGAACAAGGCGAAGAACGCGCAAGAGGCGCACGAGTGTATCCGTCCGACCGACATGACCAAGGACGCCGAGGCGCTGAAGCTGAAGGACGCCGACCAGCGCAGGCTGTATGACCTGATCTGGAAGCGCACGCTGGCTTGCCAGATGGAGGCGGCGCGGCTGGAGCGCACCACGGTCGAGATCGCCAGCGAGGACCGGCAGGTCGGCCTGCGCGCGACCGGTCAGGTGGTTCTGTTCGACGGCTTCCTGCGGGTCTACGAGGAAGGCCGCGACGAGCCTGTCGAGGATGACGACAAGCGCCTGCCGCAGATCATGCAGGGCGAACCCGCCGGTTTCGCCAAGGGCGCGTTGCAGGAAAACTTCGACAAGGCGGCGGAAAAGACCGACGACGTGGTCGACAGCGGGCAGGGGATGCAACGCCACCCCGGTGCCGTGCTGTCCGGCGACGGCGCGACGCTGGCCCTGCAAAGCTTCACCCAGCCGCCGCCGCGCTACACCGAGGCGACGCTGGTCAAGCGCATGGAAGAGCTGGGCATCGGGCGTCCCTCGACCTATGCCTCTGTGATCACGACGATCCAGGACCGCGAATACGTCCGCAAGGAACAGAACCGCCTGTTCCCCGAGGACAAGGGCCGCATCGTCACGATCTTCCTGCTGAACTTCTTCAAGCGCTACGTGGAATACGATTTCACCGCCGGGCTGGAGGACGAGCTGGATCAGGTGTCCGCCGGGGCCTTCGACTACAAGGACCTGCTGGCGAAGTTCTGGCGCGATTTCTCTGCCGCCATCGCCGAGACCTCCGACCTGCGCATTGCCGAGGTGCTGGACGTGCTGGACGATGCGCTTGCGCCGCAGCTTTACCCGCCGCGCGACGACGGGTCCGATCCGCGCATCTGCCCCAAGTGCGGGCAGGGGCGTCTGCACCTGAAGACCTCGCGCACCGGCGGTTTCGTCGGCTGCGGCAACTACCCCGAATGCACCTATACCCGCCCCATCGCGGGTGAGGGCGCGGACGGCGAGGAAAAGCTGCTGGGCGAGGATGCGGGCGACGAGATCTGGCTGAAGGCCGGGCGCTTCGGGCCTTACGTCCAGCGCGGCGAACCCACGCCCGAGAACAAGAAGCCGCCGCGTGCGAGCCTGCCCAAGAAGGGCGGCGCCTATCTGCCCGGCTGGGATCCGGCGGATATGACGCTGGAGAAGGCGCTGACGCTGCTGACCCTGCCGCGCCCCATCGGCATGCACCCGGACGGCGGCGAGATCGTCTCGAACCTCGGACGCTTCGGGCCGTATATCATGCACCAGATGCCGGACGAGCCGAAGCCGGTCTACGTCAACCTGAAGAACTTCGAGGATGTCTTCGAGATCGGCATGAACCACGCGGTCGAACTCCTGGCCGAGAAACGCGCGAACCCCGGGCGCGGGCGGCAGGCGGCCAAGGCGCTGCGCGAGATGGGCGACCACCCGGACGGCGGCAAGATTGCCGTGATGGAGGGGCGCTTTGGGCCCTACGTCAAGTGGGAGAAGGTCAACGCGACCCTGCCCAAGGACGTGGAACCCGCCGACCTGACCATGGCGCAGGCGCTGGAGCTGATCGCGGCCAAGGCCTCGAAGGGCGGCAAGAAGAAGGCCGCGCCGAAGAAGGCAGCCGCCAAGAAACCCGCCGCCAAGAAGCCGGCGGCGAAGAAGACGGCGGCCAGGAAACCGGCGGCCAAGAAGGCCGAGTGATCAGCCGACAGGCGGGGGTCGACAGCCCCCCGCCTGTGGCTTTCCGGCACTGATATTCACGATCAAGGATGTGTGATTTCCAATTGATGCAGACCGCATCCATCTTCCGCTCAAACACGCTGACTGGAAAGGAAATCCAATGTCCTACAAGGGGCTTACCCGCCGCGGCCTGCTGGTCGCAGGCTCTGCCGCGCTGATCGTGCCTGCCACTGCCCGCGCGCAGGACGCGCCCGTGCGGCGCAATACCTCGTCCTTCCTGGCGCAGGACTGGCGCGACCATTTCGACACGCTGGGCAAGGGGGCGATCGTCTGCGATACCACCAGCCGCGCGCTGCACTACTGGGCCGCGGATGGCGAGGATTACCGCATCTACCCGACCTCGGTGCCGAAGTCCGAGGAACTGACCAAGCGCGGCTACACCAAGATCGTGCGCAAGAAGGTCGGCCCCTCCTGGACCCCCACCGCCAGCCAGATGGAACGCTTCCCCGACTGGCGCCCGGTGGCGGGCGGCGCCCCCGACAACCCGCTGGGCACCCATGCCCTGTATTTCGACTGGCCCGCCTACCTGATCCACGGCACCCACGACACCCGCAAGATCGGGCGCCCCTCGTCGGATGGCTGCATCGGCCTCTACAATGAGAAGGTTGCCGAGCTTTACGAGATCACGCCGATCGGCACGCAGGTCCGCCTGATCTGACCCTGCGGGACCCCTCTGCAACGGATGCCGTCCGGGCGCGTTGATCCCTCAGCGCGCCCGGGCACCCCGGGCCAGAGAGGAGATCCCATGAATCGTATCATCCTGACCACCGCCGCCGCCGCCCTGCTGGCCACCGGCGCCCTCGCACAGGACAAGGCCGCACCCACCGCACAGGCCGCGCTTGTCGGCGCCGACGGCGAAGCGCTTGGCGAGGCCAGTCTGACCCAGGGCCCGGCAGGCGTCCTGATCCACCTGCGGGTCGAGGGGCTGACCCCCGGCGCACACGGGCTGCACCTGCATGCGGTCGGCGAGTGCAAACACGAGGGCGGCTTCGATTCGGCCACCGGGCATGTCGGCAAGGAAGACGGCGGCCACGGGCTGCTGAACATGGACGGGCCGGAACCGGGCGATCTGCCCAACCTCTTCGTGTCCGAGGACGGCATCGGCGAGATGGAGGCCTATACCACCATGGTTACCGTCGAAGGGTTGCTGGATGCCGACGGCAGCAGCTTCATCATCCACGAAAGCGCCGACGACCACCTCAGCCAGCCCATCGGCGGGGCCGGGGGGCGTGTCGCCTGTGGCGTGATCGAGGGCGCGGCCTGACCCGCGACGCGGGCGGTGTACCCCCGCCGCCCGCGTTGACTCTTCGCTGCAGAGCGGCGACATATCCGGCAGTCAAGAAAGAGGGGGAGCTCCCATGAAAAAGGTCTACGGTTCGGCGTCAGAAGCGCTGGACGGACTTCTGCACGACGGCATGCTGATTGCCGCGGGGGGCTTCGGCCTCTGCGGCATTCCGGAACTGCTGATCGATGCCATCGTCGAGAGCGGCGTCAAGGATCTGACGGTCGCGTCCAACAATGCCGGCGTCGACGGCTTCGGCCTCGGCAAGCTGCTGGATACGCGCCAGATCAAGAAGATGATGTCCTCCTACGTGGGCGAGAACAAGGAGTTCATGCGCCAGTACCTCGGCGGCGAGCTCGAGCTGGAATTCAACCCGCAGGGCACGCTGGCCGAACGCATGCGCGCCGGCGGCTGCGGCATCCCGGGCTTCTACACCAAGACCGGCTACGGCACCCAGATCGGCGAGGGCAAAGAGGTCAAGGTCTTCAACGGGGAACACTACATCCTCGAAGAGGGGATCTTTGCCGACCTCTCCATCGTCAAGGCCTGGAAGGCCGATGACACCGGCAACCTCGTGTTCCGCAAGACCGCCCGCAACTTCAACCCGCCGGCCGCCATGTGCGGCAAGATCTGCGTGGTCGAGGTCGAGGAGATCGTCGAACGCGGCGCGCTGGATCCCGACCACATCCACCTGCCGGGCATCTACGTGCACCGGATCATCCAGGGGCAGCACGAGAAACGGATCGAACAGCGCACGACGCGCAAGCGGGAGGAAGCGTAATGCCTTGGGATCGCAACCAGATGGCCGCGCGCGCGGCGGAAGAACTCGAAGACGGCATGTATGTGAACCTCGGCATCGGCATCCCGACGCTGGTGGCCAACTACGTTGGCGACAAGGACATCACGCTGCAGTCGGAAAACGGCATGCTGGGCATGGGCCCCTTCCCCTACGAGGGTGAGGAAGACCCCGACCTGATCAACGCGGGCAAGCAGACCATCACCGAGCTGAACCGCACCAGCTACTTCGACAGCGCCATGTCCTTCGGCATGATCCGCGGCGGCAAGATCGCCGCGGCGATCCTCGGCGCCATGGAAGTGGCCGAGAACGGCGACCTCGCGAACTGGATGATCCCGGGCAAGCTGGTCAAGGGCATGGGCGGCGCCATGGACCTGGTGGCCGGCGTCGAGAAGGTCGTGGTGGTCATGGATCATCAGAACAAGGCCGGCGAATCCAAGCTGCTGAAGGAATGTACCCTGCCGCTGACCGGCAAGGGCGTGGTCGACCGCATCATCACCAATCTCGGTGTGCTCGATGTGGTCGAGGGCGGATTGAAGATCGTCGAATGCGCCGAGGGCGTGACCGAGGACGAAATCCGCGCCGCCACCGAGGCGACCATCATCTGACGCCTGCGCGCGCGTCCGGCCCCGCTCCGGTCGCGCGCATCCCCAGAAGGCCCCAGAGCCGAGGCTCCGGTCTTCTGGCCCCCCGCTCTTCTTCTGTCCCCAAATATCCCCGCCGGAGGCATCCGCCGCGGCGACGGGCACCAACCCCGCCAAAGACCCGGGCCGTGCGACCCCGCGCCACCCCGAGGACCAAGCCGCAGGCGCCGGAACGAGGCATCGCGCGCGCGCCGCAGGCGCGCCCCGCCGGATCACGCCACCAGCGGACAGAGCCCGGCGAAGCGCTCCGGCAGAACGGTGCGGTGCGGGAACTTCAGCGCCCGGGTCTTCACGACCGCGTATTTCTCCAGCCGCGCGGGTTTGACGCTCAGGGTCTCCCAGGCCCGGGCCTCGGCCTTTTCCCAGGGTTTCACAGGCTTTTCGGCGAAGTCCGACAGGAAGCGCGCCGCATCCGCATCCGCCGCCCGCCAGCCTGCGCCGGGCAAGCCGCCCTCCGATCCGCCCGCCACCGCCATGCGCACCGCGACGGCCCGCCTCAGGGCCTCGGGGTCGGCGTACTTCAGATGCGCAAGGTAAAGCCCGCGCGGCATGGTGAAGGGGAAGCCTTGCAGCCGTCGCGCCGCGACCTGCGTGCCGTGCAGGACAAAGCCCACCGGGCGCCGCGCCGCCACCGCCTTTGAATAATGCCCCGAGAAGCACAGGTTGCGCCGCCGCGCGAACAGTCTGCCGCTGTCGGGGTCGCCGTCCTGCGCCACCAGGTCGAAACCGAGCGCCGTCACCACCGGCGCGGCCTCCTGCGCCGCCAAGGCCTCTTTCAGGCCGCCGTATCGCGCAGGATCCCACAGCAGCAGCTCGTCCGCATCGGTGCGGATCACCCAGTCGTACATCCGGTGCAGGCCCGCCTGAAAGGCGTTCAGCATCTCGCCGCGCCGCCGGTCGAAGGCCTGCAGGTCGTCGCGCGGCACGGTGATGACCGAGGCGCCGGGGCAGATCCGGGCAATGCGGGGGTCGGGGCCATGGGCCACCACGTAGAGGCTTTCGGCGCCCAGCTGCGCCGCGTGATGCGCGTACCAGTGGGCGAGGGCCCAGTAATCGCGGTAGACCATGGTCAGGGCGGCAACCTTCATGCCGCCACTATGGCCGGGTCGCGCGCCTCTTCAACAACAAAAAAGGGACGGGTTCCGAAGAACCCGCCCCCCGGGATTTTGCGCCTGTTGGGAGGAGAGGGCGCAAAGTCCGTCTCTACCGTGAAAGGCAGATCACTTGGCCGCGGCAGTTGCCTTCTTGGCGGTCGCGGTCATGTCGTCGGTCGCCTTTTTCACGGCTGCGGTCGCATCTTCCGAGAAGTCCTTGCCAGCGGCCATCATCAGTTCGACGGTGTCCATCTGGACCTTCTTCGCGATCTCGGCGAAGGCGGCCATGTGCTCAGCGGCGGTTTCGGCCTGGGCCGAAGCGAAATCGGTCATCGCCTTGGCGTAGTCTGCCGGCTCTGCCTTGGCTTTCGACATTTCGGACAGCTTGGACAGCGTGTCCTTGGTCCATGCGGCGGACAGCTCGGTCGACTTGCCGGCGGCTTCCAGAGCCACTGCGGTCAGCTTCTCGTTCATCGTCGCGGTGGTCTTGAACGCATCTTCCATGGCCTTGGTGTCCACGGGGAACGCGCCCATGACATCTTTCAGCATCGCGGTGAAGTCTTGGGTCTGTGCCATTGCTACTGGTCCTTCATATCTCGTGTTCGCCGGCCCGGGCCCACCCCGGTTCGTGATCGGCTGACACGAATATGGATGCTGCATTGCGGCATTTCAAGAATTTTTTCTGCGGTGCAGCATCAATCGCGCAAGCTACTGAATTTGCTTGGCGGCCTTTGCCCTAACGTAAGTTCCGGGGGCGGGGGTCAACGGTTCATAGCTCGAATCACCCGGTGTCCGGGCAGGAACCTTCTTGCCGGACCGCCGGCGCAGCCAGGCCTCCCAATGCGGCCACCAGGATCCCGCGTGCTGTTCGGCACCGGCTTTCCAGTCCTCGAAACCGGCCTGCAGGTCGGTGTTGATGTAATGGCCGTACTTGTCCCGCCCCGGCGGGTTGACGATGCCCGCGATATGGCCGGACTGGCCCAGCACGAACTGCTTCTGTTTCGCGCCCATCATCTGCACGCCCCGGTAGACATCCGCCGCCCGCGCGATGTGGTCGCTTTCGGTGGCGATCGACATCAGCGGTACCTCGACGTCCTTGACCGACAGGGTCTCGCCCATGAAGTCGAACCGGCCCTCGGCGAACTCGTTGCGCTGGCACAGCCCGCGCAGGTACTGGCGGAACATCCGCCCCGGCAGGTTCGCCCCGTCGCCGTTCCAGTACAGCAGGTCGAAGGCGGGCGGCGTCTCTCCCATCATGTAGCTGCGGATCGCCGGGCCGTAGATCAGATCGTTGGAGCGCAGGAAGGAAAAGGTCCGCGCCATGATGAAGGAGGGCAGCACGCCTCTCTGCTCGATCTCCTCTTCGATGGCATCGGCGAAATCGTCCTGCAGGAAGGGGGTGAACTCGCCCTGATCGCTGAAATCCGTGAGCGCGGTGAAGAAGGTGGCCGAGCGCACGGAGGCATCGCCGCGCTTCTTCATCAGCGCCAGCGTCACGGCAAGCGTGGTCCCGGCGATGCAATAGCCTACCGCGTTGACCTTCTCGACGCCGCAGATCTCCTTGGCGACCGCGATGGTCTTCAGAAAGCCCTCTTCGACATAGGTTTCCAGCCCCACGTCGCGATAGGTCGGATCGGGGTTGATCCAGCTGACGACAAAAAGGGTATAGCCCTGATCCACGACCCAGCGGATCAGGCTGTTCTGCGGCTTCAGGTCGAGGATGTAGAACTTGTTGATCCAGGGCGGAAACAGGACAATCGGCACCTCGTGGACCTGCTCGGTCGTGGGGCTGTACTGGATGATCTCCAACATCCGGTTGCGGTAGACGACCTCGCCTTTCGCGGTGGCGATGTTCTCGCCGACCTCGAAGGCGCTTTCGTCCACCAGCCGCACGATCAGCTCGCCATTGTTGGCCTCTAGGTCGCTGACGAGGTTTTCCAGCCCGCGCACAAGGCTTTCGCCCTCGGTCTCGACCGCCTTCAACAGCGCGTCGGGGTTGGTGGCAAGGAAATTGGTCGGCGCCAGCATGTCGACGATCTGCTGCGAGAAATAGCGCAGGCGGCGCTTTTCCTTGGCATCCATCTCGTCCAGCGCCTCGATGGCGTTGTGAATGCTCTCGGCGTTGATCAGGTACTGCTGCTTGACGTAGTTGAACCAGGGATGGGTGTCCCAAGCCGGGTTCCTGAAGCGCTTGTCGGTGGGGCCGGGATTCGGGGGCGCCTGTAGCTTGCCCTGCGCCAGCGCCTGCTGCGCCTCGACGAAATGGGTGACGGTCTTGCCCCAGTAGCTGACCTGCTGCTCGATCAGCTTGGCGGGGTTGTTGACCCATTCCTGCCAGTAGGACTGTGCCGCCTTGGTATAGAGCGAGGCATCGGGGCCGTTCAGCGCGACGGGGGTCGGGTGACGTTTTGTCAGGGCGGCCACCAGCCGCTGGGAAAGCGCCTCGACGCGGGCGAGGTTCGCCTCCAGCCGGGTCTGTTTCTCGCCTGCGTCAACCTCGTTTATTGTCATCTGAAAATTTCCCCCCTAATGTCGCAGGTGCAGAATACCGTCGCGGGCAGGGGGAGCAAAGCGGCGAATTGGCTCGGGTATCCCCTTGCGGGCAACGCATGGAGGGCCTGCAACCCCAGGAGTGGCTCTCATGCGCTATATGGCGACGTACGACCTGATGGAAACGATCCGCAACACCAACCAGTGGTTGGGGGCGACGGCCCGGACGATGGCGTCCTACCCCGCGCTTGCGGCGATCCCGAACCCGGCGCTGACCTGGATGGCGGCCTGGGGCGAGGTCACGGAACGCACCTTCGAACGCATGGTGGTCAAGCCCGACTGGGACATCCACGCCTTCACCTGCGAGGATGGAAAGGACCATCTCGTCGAGATCAAGACCGTGGTGGAAAAGCCCTTCGGCAACCTGATCCACTTCGACGTGACCGGCCGCAAGGAACAGGCCCGCAAGATCCTGCTGGTGGCGCCCATGTCCGGCCATTACGCGACGCTGCTGCGGTCGACGGTCAAATCGCTGATCGTCAACTGCGAGGTCTATGTCACCGACTGGCACAATGCCCGCGACATCCCGGTCTCCGCCGGCAAGTTCGATGTCGAGGATTACACGCTCTACCTGATGGACTTCATGCGCTTCATGGGGCCCGAGACCAATGTCGTCGCGGTCTGCCAGCCGGCGCCGCTGACGCTGGCCGCAACCGCCTACCTGGCTGAACTCGACCCGGATGCGCAGCCCCGCACGCTGACCCTGATCGGCGGCCCGATCGATCCCGACGCGACGCCGACCGATGTCACCGACTTCGGCAACCGCGTCACCATGGGCCAGCTCGAAGAGACCATGGTCCAGCGCGTTGGCTTCAAGTACAAGGGCGTCGGCCGTCTGGTCTACCCGGGTCTCCTGCAGCTCTCCTCCTTCATGAGCATGAACGCCGACCGCCACGGCAAGGCCTTCCGCGACCAGATCGGCCGCGTGGCGCGGGGCGAGGCCTCGGATTACGACGCCCACAACCGCTTCTACGACGAATATCTCGCGGTGATGGACATGCCGGCCGAGTTCTACCTCTCGACGGTCGAGCGGATCTTCAAGAACTGCGAGATCGCCAAGAACGAATTCGTGGTCGCGGGCCACAGGGTCGATATCGGCAAGATCACCCGGGTCGCGGTCAAGACGGTCGAGGGGGCCAACGACGACATCTCGGCGCCGGGTCAATGCGTTGCTGCGCTGGATCTCTGCACCGGCCTGCCGCCCGAAAAGAAGGCCGCGCATCTCGAGCCGGGCGCCGGGCATTACGGCATCTTCGCGGGCAAGAGCTGGCGCAACAACATCCGCCCGCTGGTGCTGGACTTCATCGACGCCAACGCGGCCAAGCCCAGGGCGGTCGCGGCCAACGTCGCCTGACCCCTGACGGCGGCGCCACCCGTGCCGCCCCGCCGGTCCGTCCCGCCCCCGCGCGCCATCAGCTGCCCAAGACCCTTGGCGTGAGCCCCGCAGGCACGGGCGGCGGGCCCCCCGACCTGCTGTCCGCTACGGGCAAGGCCCCGTCGCGCCCCCCGGGCCACCGCAACCCTCGTCAAGGCCCGCCCGCGGCCACCCCACCGCAGGTGCGCTGCCCGCGCTTCTTCTGTCCGAAAATATCCCGGGGGAGTCTCGCAGGGACGGGGGCAGGGCCCCCAGCCACCCCTCCACCAAGGGCAAGACCCCGCCACGCCGCCCGAGGCCGCCCCCCCCCCGGGCCACCGCAACCCTCGTCAAGGCCGGCCCGCGCCCATCCCGCCGTAGGCGCGCCGCCCATGCTTCTTCTGTCCGAAAACATCCCGGGGGAGTCCCGCAGGGACGGGGGCAGGGCCCCCTGTGACGCCCGCTACAGCCCCGCGTAGGCGCAGAGCGCATGGACCTCCATGCCCATGGCCTCCAGCCTGGCCCGTCCGCCAAGTTCCGGCAGATCGACGATGAAGGCGCAGCCGATGATCTCGCCGCCCAGCCGTTCCACCAGCCGGATGCCCGCCTCCGCGGTGCCGCCGGTGGCCAGCAGGTCGTCGACCAGCAGGATGCGCTCGCCGGGGGCGATGGCGTCGTCATGCACCTCGACCACCGCCTCGCCGTATTCCAGCGTGTATTCCTCCGAGATCACGGCCCCGGGCAGCTTGCCCTTCTTGCGGATCGGCACGAAGCCCGCCGACAGCTGGTGCGCCACCGCGCCGCCAAGGATGAAGCCGCGCGCCTCCAACCCCACGACCTTGTCGAAGCGCAGGCCCGCATAGGGGTTCAGCAGCTGGTCGATGGCCAGCCGGAACCCGCGCGGATCGGCGAACAGCGTGGTGACATCCCGGAACAGGATGCCCTCATGCGGGAAATCCACGATGGTGCGGATGTAATCCTTGACGTCCTTCGGCTCTGGCATGGCCGGTCCCCCTCGTTTTTCCCATGCGGTAGCCTGCCGCCCTGCGTCTTGGCAAGGCTCAGGCGCGGCGCAGGGTGGCGGTCAGGACGCCCATGCCGATCAGGCAGGCCCCGCCCGCCCGGGTGATCCAGCCCAGCACGGCGGGCCGCCGGATCATGCCCCGCAGCCGGTCCGCGGCCAGCGCATAGGCCAGCGCGTTCAGGGCGCCCAACGCGACGAATGTCCCGATCAGGATGGCGAACTGCGGCAGCAGGGGCGCCTCGGGCCGGACGAACTGCGGCACGAAGGCGATGAAGAAGGCGATGCTCTTGGGGTTCAGCGCCGTCACCGTGGCGGCATGGCGGAACACCCCGCCCGCGTCGATCTCGGCCCGGGGCAGCGCCAGCCCCTCGCGCGGGGCCGAGCGGATCAGTTTCACGCCGAGGTAGATCAGGTAGACCGCACCGACCCATTTCAGCGCGGTGAACAGCGCCGCCGAGGTCGCCACCAGCGTCCCCAGCCCGGCCAGCGACAGCGTCATGGCCAGGAAATCCCCCAGCGCCACCCCGGCGGCGGAGGCAACCGCCACCGACCGGCCCTTGGACAGGGCGTAGGACAGCACCATCAGCACGGTGGGTCCGGGGATCAGCAGCAAGGCGGTCGAGGCGGCGACGAAGGTCAGCCAAAGGTGCAGGTCCATGAAATCACTCCCTGGGGGGATAATGGCGGCGCAGGGCCATCAGGTCCTGCGGACCGAGGTCCTTGGACGCATTGCTGTCCTGCGAAAAGATCGACACGCCTTCGTAGGCGGGATTGCGGATATCGGTCAACAGGCCAAGCGCCTGCGTCAATTCCTCGATCATCGCGGATTCGTAGTGGCTGATGTGCAGCCGCGTGCCGAAGACCACCTGCGCCTTGCGGATCGTGCGGGTGTCGCGCCGAGACCAGACGGTGACCCGTGCGCCGGTGACGACGGCCCCGTCGACCCCCTCGATGCCGGTCCCGCTCACCGGCCCCGCGCCATCGGTATCCACGAAATAGACCCGGATATCGGCCTCGCTGCCCGGCGCCACCTCTGCAAGGGTGATCCCGGCACCCGCCCGGTTGATGTATTGCACCGCGCGCACGATGGCCGCCCGCGCCCGCGCCTGCCGACCGCCAAGGAAGGCCGGATCCACGTATTCCAGCGCCACCCGCAGGGGGCGTTCGGTCGTCCAGCGCAGCAAGGGCTTGGCGCAGTCGCCGCCCGGCGCCGCGCCGCAGGCCACCAGCCGGTAGAAATCGTCATCCGACAGCAGTCCCTCGGTCACGACGAAATCCTCCGCCGCCCATACCGGCAGGGCAAGGCCCAGGCAGAGGACCGCCGGAACCCCCCGTCGCAGATGCCGCGCACCCCCCTGCTTCTTTGGTCCCGACAATACCTCGGGGGAGTCCCGCAGGGACGGGGGCAGCGCCCCCTTCGAGGCCTGCATCAGGCGCCCGCGCCGCCCAGCACGCGCCCGGCCACCGCGTCCAGCTTCGCCAGCAGCGCCGGGTCGCGCTTGTCCGGCGCGGTCATGATGGCGAAGTCCAGCGCCCGGTCGCAGCCGTGCGGGCAGGGCGCCCGCTCCGCGCCCAGGAGCCCCGGCAAGAGCCGCACCATGGCGCGCGCCTTGTCGGCATTGCCGCTCAGCACCCGGATGATCTCTGTCACATCCACCGTGCCGTGATCGGGGTGCCAGCTGTCGTAGTCGGTGACCATGGCGACCGAGGCGTAGCAAAGCTCTGCCTCGCGGGCCAGCTTGGCCTCGGGCATGTTGGTCATGCCGATCACGTCGCAGCCCCAGCTTTCCCGGTACATCTTGGATTCGGCCACCGTCGAGAACTGCGGCCCCTCCATCGCCAGGTAGGTGCCGCCCCGGTGGACGGTGATCCCGGCCTCGCGCGCCGCCTCGAAACAGGCCTCGCCCAGTCGCGGGCAGGTGGGGTGCGCGACCGAGACATGGGCCACGCAGCCGGTCCCGAAGAACGACTTTTCGCGCGCGACGGTGCGGTCGATGAACTGGTCGACGACGACGAAATCGCCCGGCGCATATTCCTCGCGGAACGACCCGCAGGCCGAGACGGAAATCACGTCCGTCACCCCCAGCCGCTTCAGCGCGTCGATATTGGCGCGATAGGGCACCGTCGTGGGCGAATGCACGTGGCCGCGCCCGTGGCGGGGCAGGAAGGCCATCTTCACGTCCCCCAGCGTGCCGGTCAGAATCTGGTCGGAGGGCGCGCCCCAGGGCGTTTCGACCCTTTGCCATGTGGCGTTTTCCAGCCCGTCGATCTCGTAGATGCCCGAGCCGCCGATCACGGCGATCATCGTCTCTGTCATGGGGAACTCCCTGATATCTTGCGCGCAGTTAGCCATGCGCGCCGAGCGCCTTCAACCGGCGATTGGCACAGGCGCGCCCGGGATGGACAGGGCGGGGGAGGGGCGGCAAAATTCCCCGGTTGCGCGGCATTGCGCCGGGGCCTGCGGCTTCCCACCTCTCGGCGGCCCGACCCCGGCGCCAGCAGGGCGCCCCGCGCGGGCAATGGAGAAGGAATTCCGTCATGCAGACGGTCGGACTGGTGGTGGCGGGCCTTGCGGGCCTCGTGATCGGAGGAGAGCTGCTGGTGCGCGGCGCGGTCAGCGCGGCAAGGGGGTTCGGCATCTCGCCCATGGTGATCGGGCTGACGCTGGTGGGGTTCGGAACCTCGACGCCGGAACTGGTGACCAGCCTTCAGGCGGCGCTCTCGGGCAGCCCGGGCATCGCCATGGGCAATGTGGTGGGCAGCAATATCGGCAACGTGCTGCTGATCCTCGGCATCGCCGTGCTGCTGGCGCCCATCGCCGTCGACCCCGCCGCCCTGCGCCGGGACGGGGTGGCGATGATTCTCGCCACGCTGCTCTGCCTCGGGGCCGTCCTGGCCGGAGCGATCCCGCGCATCACCGGCGCAGGCTTCCTTCTGGCGCTGGCGGGCTACCTCGCCTTCACCCTCTGGTCCGAACGCCGCAGCGCGGCGGCGGCCCCGGTCTACGCGGGGCAGGCAGAGGCGGTCCCGGGGCCGGACATGCGCCTTGGCCTGGCGCTGGCGCTGGCTGTTGTCGGGCTGGTGGTCACCATCCTGGGCGCCCGGGCGCTGGTCACCGGCGCGGTGCAGATCGCGCAGGCGGTGGGCCTGTCAGAGACGGTGATCGGCCTGACCATCGTCGCCATCGGCACCTCGATGCCGGAACTCGTGACCTCTGTCATCGCGGTGCGCCGGGGGCAGGGAGAGGTGGCGCTTGGCAACGTTCTGGGCAGCAACATCTTCAATATCCTCGGGATTCTCGGGGTCACGGCCCTGGTTTCGCCGCTGGCTGTCCCGCCCGAGATCATCCGCGCCGACATCTGGGTGATGTCCGCCGCCGCCGTCCTTCTGGTGGTCTTCGCCCGCACCGGCTGGCGGCTGGGCCGCCGCGAGGGCGCGGTCATGCTGGGCGGATACGCGGCTTACATGGGATGGCTGCTGACCTGAGGCGGCAGGGCCGGGGACGGCGCGCGCGGTGCCCCGGGGCCGCGCGGGTCAGGGCGCCGCTCCGGTCAGAGTGTCGAGCCGGGCGGCAAGCTGACCCGAGGTGGCAGAGGCCAGGGACGCCGCGCCCGGCGATCCGGGGGGGTGGACAGATGGGCCGGTGGCGAGGGACACCTGCGCTTCCGGGGGTGATTTTCGTGCAGAGGGTGCTATAGAACGCGCAAACCGCGCTGCAGTGCAGCCAAGGTGGTGGCGAAGCGGCGCCGTTTGCGCTATCCGGCCGCCGCGCGACCGAAAGGACCCCTGATGAAGAACACCGTTCTGGCGAGTTTCGCCAACCGCATTGCCATGCCGGATCTGTCGATCTCTCCCGGGGGCGACAAGCTGACGCCCTCGCGGATCCGGATCGAGCTTCTGGCGGGCCTGACCGTCGCGCTGGCGCTGGTGCCCGAGGCGGTGGCCTTCGCCTTCGTCGCGGGGGTGCACCCGCTGGTGGGCCTCTACGCCGCCTTCCTCGTGGGCCTCGTGACCGCCGTGATCGGCGGACGGCCCGGCATGATCTCGGGCGCGACGGGGGCGCTGGCGGTCGTCATGGTGTCGCTGGTGGCGGAACACGGCGTCGAATACCTCTTTGCGACCGTTGTCCTGATGGGCGCCCTGCAGGTCTTTGCGGGGGCCATGCAGTGGGGCAAGTTCATCCGGCTGGTGCCGCACCCGGTGATGCTGGGCTTCGTCAACGGGCTGGCCATCGTGATCTTCCTTGCGCAGCTGGGCCAGTTCAAGGTGCCCGGCAGCGCAGAGGCCTCGGGCCACGGGGTCGGTGGCGGCGAATGGCTGTCGGGCACGCCGCTGGCTCTGATGCTGGGGCTGACCGCGCTGACCATGCTGATCATCTGGGGCATGCCCAAGCTGTCCAAGGTGGTTCCGGCGCCGCTGGCCGGGATCGGCATCGTCGCGATCCTCGTGATCGGGCTGGGGCTGGACACGCCGCGCGTGGGTGACATGGCCTCGATCCAGGGCGGGCTGCCCAGCTTCCATATCCCCATGGTGCCGCTGAACTGGGAAACGCTGGAAATCATCCTGCCCTACGCGGTGATCCTTGCCGCCATCGGCCTGATCGAGTCGCTGCTGACGCTGAACCTCGTCGGCGAGATCACCGGCAAGCGCGGCGGCGCCAGCCAGGAATGCATCGCGCAGGGCGCGGCCAACCTGCTGACCGGCTTCTTCGGCGGCATGGGCGGCTGCGCGATGATCGGCCAGTCGATGATCAACGTGAAATCCGGCGCGCGCACGCGGATCGCGGGCATCGCGGCGGCGCTCTTCCTGCTGGTCTTCATCCTGTTTGCCGCGCCGCTGATCGAGCTGATCCCGCTGGCCGCGCTGGTCGGCGTGATGTTCATGGTGGTGATTGGCACCTTCGCGTGGAACTCGTTGAAGATCCTCGCGAAAGTGCCCGCGATGGATGCTTTCGTGATCATCCTCGTGACCGTGGTGACGGTGCTGGAAGACCTCGCCGTCGCGGTGGTGGTGGGCGTCATCGTCTCGGCGCTGGCCTATGCCTGGAACAACGCGCGACGCATCCACGCCAAGACCCGCGAGTCGGTCACCGATGCCGGGGCCAAGGTCTACGAGATCCAGGGGCCGCTGTTCTTCGGCTCTACCGATGGCTTTGCCGAGCTGTTCGACGTCGAGGGCGACCCGGATGTGGTGATCGTCGACTTTGCCGACAGCCGGGTGGTGGATCAGTCGGCCCTGCAGGCGATCGAGGCCATCGCGGGCAAATACGAGGCGGCCGGAAAGCAGGTCAAGCTGCGCCACCTGTCGCGGGATTGCCACCGGCTCTTGTCGAAGGCCGGTCACCTGATGGTCGATTCGGACGACGATCCGGATTACCAGCTGGCGGTGGATTACAACGTCCGCACGGGCATCCTCGGCGGGCACTGACGCGGTCCGGCGCGCGCCGGACGGGGCAACAGGCAGGAACGGGCGGTCCGGTGAACGGGCCGCCCTTTGTCTTTTGCGGGCCCTGCGCCGGGGCGCGGTCCGCGCTGCGATCCGGCAGGGGGGCGCCCTTGGTGGCTCTGCACCCTCGGCGCGGCAGGGCGGGTCGGCCCGATGGGCGGGAAGATTTTTCGAAAAATCTTCCCACCACCTGTTGCAGGGGTCAGGGCGCCAGTGCGGCGAGGGCGCGCAGGTCGCCGCCTTCCAGCGCCGGGCGGGCCCGGGCGATACGCTCGGGCTCCCAGTGCCACCAGGCCAGGCGGTTGAGGGTTTCGATCTCCTGCGGCGTGTAGCGCAGGCGCAGCACCCGGGCCGGGTTGCCGGTGACCACGGCGTAGTCCGGAACCGTGCCGCGCACCACCGAACCCGCCCCGACGATCACGCCGTTGCCGATCCGCGCGCCGGGCAGGACAAGGGCGCCATAGCCCAGCCAGACGTCGTGGCCGATCACCATGTCGCGGCTGTCGGGCTGGTAGCCGGTCATGGCGGCGGGATCGAAGACCGTGAAGGGAAAGGTGGTGAGCCCGTCCATGGCGTGGTTCGCGGACGAGCCGATGAAGCGCACGCCGTGGGCGATCTGGCAGAACCTGCCGATCCGCAGATGTTCGCGGCTGAAGGCGAAGAGATAGGGCGCGAGGCGCGCGGCCCAGTCGCCGCCCCAAAGCGCGGGCGGGTCGAAGTCCGAGGCATAGCTGTAGGCGCCGACATCGAAGCGCGGGTGGTCGATGACGTTCTTCAGATAGACGGTGCCCGCATGGGGCGTGCCGTCGGGCAGGGTGATGGGATGCGTCAGCGACGCATCGGGCAGGGCGAAGGGTGCGGGCACGGCGGCCTCCTTTGAATCCTTGAAATCAGGTCAGGGGATCAAAGGTGCTGGTCCACGGCGCTCTCCATCGGTTGCGGGGCTGTGCATAGCAGATTGGCGCCGGTTTGGCCACCGGCGGGGGGGGCTTCAAGGCGCGGCAAGGCGCCGCCGGGTGGCACTGTTCGGCCTGCGGCCGAGGGCGCCCACCTGCCGGCCCCGGGTCCTGCGCCCGGGCGATGGGGGGCGATGGGGGAAGCTGCTGCTGCCCGCCGGGACGCAGGGCGGATGCCCCGGACCCGTGATCCGGCGCGCGCAGGGCGGCGGTGCCCGCCTGCCTCCTGCCAGCTCCGGGGCCGTTTATTCGCCGGGGCGCTTCAGCGCGAATTTCTCGCGCACGACGGTGTAGTCGCGGTAGCCCATGCGCGAGAGGGGGTTGAACGAGAGTACGTCGAAGATGCCGTCTTTCAGGCAGTCGTCGCGCATGTGGATGCCGGTGACCTCTCCGAAGACGGCGAAATTGGCCGCTCCGGGCAGTTGCACAACCTGTGTCAGCTTGCATTCGAGGTTCGCCGGGGCCGCGGCGACACGCGGGCAGTCGATGGTCTGGCACTGCGCCTTTTCGATCCCGGCGAGCTCGAATTCGTCGGCGCCCTTTTCCCAGGGGCCCGAGGTCACGTTCATCGCGTCGCGCATGGCGTATTCCACGATGTTCACGCAGAAGACCCCGGTCTCGCGGATCTGCGCGAGGCTGTCCTTGGTATCGCCCCGGTCGGGCTTGGCGCTGGTCGAGGAAAACATCACCTGCGGCGGGAAATAGGCCACCGCATTGAAGAAGCTGTAGGGCGCGAGGTTGTCGTGACCATCGGCGCCACGGGTCGAGATCCAGCCGATGGGGCGCGGCGAGACAATGGCGTTGAAGGGATTGTGCGGCAGGCCGTGGCCGTCTTCGGGGCGGTAGAACATCGCGGGCTTTTCCGTGGTTTGCGTCGGGTCCGGCCTCGTGATACGCGGTTCGCGCTTGGAATGCACGGGGTCGGCTTGTTCACGCTTGCACAGGAAATGCCGCAGGATTGGTGGGAGGTCGAAGCCCTGTTCGATCTGTGCTTTGCGCCGGGGCGCACGGCCTTGTCGTCCTATCGGCTGCGCGACGAGGTGCCGCCGGTGGCGGGCCTGTGCCGGGTGGCGCGCGACCAGTACGGCAACCTCGGCGGGGCGATCCGCTGCTGGCCGGTGATGGTGGGGCTGCACGAGGCGCTGCTTCTGGGGCCGGTGGCCGTGCACCCGACGGCGCAGGGCGAGGGGCTGGGCGGTGCGCTGGTGCGCGACACGGTGGCCCGCGCCGCAGAACAGGGCTACGCGCGCATCCTGCTGGTGGGCGACGCGCCCTACTACGCCCGCTTCGGTTTCGAACGGCTGGAAGGCGTCGAGATGCCGCCGCCGACGAATCCCGACCGGGTGCTGGGGCTGGCGCTGGTCGATGGCGCATGGGACGGCGTCCGGGGCACGGTGACGCGCCTGGCCTGAGCCGGGTGGCACGGGGGCCTGACGCCCGGCGAAGGGCCGGCGTGCCCGCGTCAACTTGACCGAAGCCGGGGGCGGCCACATCTGATGTGACAGATGTTGAGGAGTGCCCGTGATGACAGCAGAGACCGAGATGAGCCTGCCGACCGTTTCGGTCGATGCCGAGATCGCCGCGCTGGCAAAGCGGTACAGGGCCGCGAATTCCGTGGGCATGCAGGTGCTGAACCTGATCGGCGGACAGGCCGAGAACCTTCTGGAGCGGCTGCCCGACCGGGTGAAGGACCAGCTTGAAGGCGCCACGGCGCGGGCGCTGGAGGTGGCGATGCGCGCGGCGCAGGGGTCGCGCGGGGTGGTGCCGGACCAGAAGGGCTGGCTGAACACCGCGCTGGCCACCGCCATGGGGGCGGCGGGCGGCGCTGGCGGGCTGCCCTCGGCGCTGGCAGAGCTGCCGGTGACCACGACCGTGCTGTTGCGCTCGATCCAGGGAATCGCGGCGGAACACGGCTATGACCCGCAAGACCCGGAGATCGCGAAGGAATGCCTGACCGTCTTCGCCTCGGCCGGGCCGCTGGCACAGGATGACGGGGCGGATCTGGGCTTTCTTTCGGCGCGGGTGACGCTGACCGGGGCGACGGTTCACGGGCTGATCAACCGCATCGCGCCGCGTCTGGCCACGGTCATGGGGCAGAAGCTGGCGACGCAGACGGTGCCGCTGCTGGGCGCCGCGGCGGGGGCGGCCACGAATTATGCCTATACGAGCTACTACCAGCAGATGGCGCATGTGCATTTCGGGCTGCGGACGCTGGTGCGCCGGTCCGGTCAGCCTCGGGAAGAGCTGGTGGAGGCGCTGCGCGTGGCGGTGACCCGCCCGAAGGTGAAGATCGGCTGATCGGGGCCCGCGCGGGCGGACCTGTTTCCTGCGGAAAGGCGGCCCGCCCACCCGGGCCAGCCCTGTGAGGCCTGCCCGTGCCGGGCGGGGTGGCCGGGTTAACCTTGGATTAGGTGACGGCATGCTAGGGAGGCGTCATCCGAGAGGAGAACCCTTTGCGACGAAGCGCCCGGTCCCGGGCACGCGATGGCAAAGCCAGCCCATCCGGCACGGCGTGCGACAGGGGCAGGGGACTGTGCCCGCGAAGAATTCGGGTGGCGCGTCCGGCCAGAAGGGCAGGGCGCAAGGGACGAATGCCGCTGAAGGTCCGGTGTCCGGCAGAAACCGGCACCGGGCTTTTTTCATGCGGCGACGCGGCCCGCGCGATCCCGCCCCGGGACGCGGATGAGCGCGCCTTCGTGCAGGCCTTTGGCGCGGTGTCCCGGCCTTGCGCCGCCGGTCGGCGGCATGCCCTCTGGCCTCGTCCGCCGGTCCGTGGGACAAGGGCGCATGAAAGGGACAACGCCCATGACACCGACCCCCAATGCACGGCTGCTGCCGTTCCTCATGATCGCCGGAGCGCTTGCCGGAGCGGCGGGCTGGGCCCTGACAGAGGCCTGGGACAGCGCCGTTCTGGCGCCCCGCGCGCTGCTTTTCCTGACCGCCCTCGCAGCGGCGGGCTTCACGCTTCTGCTCGCCCTGTCGGGGCCCGTGGCGCCGGCGCGCGCGGTGCTGCCGTCGGTGCTGGCGGGGGCGGTGCTGGCGGCGGCGCTGTGGTGGGCGTCGGGGCGGCACGGCGACGTCCAGTCCTTCCTCGAACTGGGCTACCCGCTTGCGGCCTTCGGCCTTGCGCTGTCGATTGCCATACCCTTCCTCGTGGCGGGCCTGTCGCGCCCGGGCGGCTGGACGGACTACCCGGCGCTCTTCGACGCGACATGGGAAACGACGGTGCGCCTGCTGGCGGGTGTCTTCTTTGCCGCGCTTTTCTGGGGGCTGCTGTCGCTTTCGGATGCGCTGCTGAGGCTTGTCGACGTGCGGCTGCTGGAGTGGGTGACCGATATCGAGGCCGTTGCATGGGCCCTGACCGGCACGGTCTTCGGGCTGGCGCTGGCGGTCATGTTCCGGCTGTCGGGGCAGGTCTCTCCGGTCCTGCTGCTCAGGCTTCTGCGGCTCTTGCTGCCGGTGGTGCTGGTGGTGACGCTGGTCTTCCTGGCGGCCTTGCCGCTGCGCGGCTGGGAGGGGCTGGCGCAGGGCTTCTCGCCCGCCGCGATCCTGATGGCGGTGGCCCTGGCGGCGGTGATTCTGGTCACCGTGGCGGTGGACCGCGACAATGGCGAGGCCGTGCACAGCCGCCCCTGGCGGATGATGACCGGCGCGCTGGCGCTCTGTGTGCCGCTTCTGGCCGGGCTGGGGGGCTGGGCGCTGTGGCTGCGGGTGGCGCAATACGGCTGGACACCCTCGCGGCTGATGGCGGCCAGCGTGGCCGCCGTGCTGCTGGTCTACGGGCTGGCCTATGCGCTGTCGGTCCTGATCGGGCGGCACTGGATGGCGCGCCTGCGCGCGGTGAACACATGGATGGCGCTTGCGGTGCTGGCGATCTGCCTGCTGTGGCTGAGCCCGGCCTTCGAGCCCGAGCGCACAGCCGCTTCGGATCAGGTGAACCGGGCACGCTCGGGTGTTGCCGGTGCGACCCTGCCGCTGCCGGAACTGGCGCAGGAGTGGGGCAGGGCGGGCCAGGCGGCGTTGGATGTGATCGCCGAAGCCCGGCCCGATCTGACCGCCGAGATCGAGCTGGCGCGCCTCGGGCGCAGCCGGCCCGCACCCGAATCGCTGCTGGCAGAGCGCCGCGCCGCGGTGATCGCGGCCCTGCCGGTCTACCCCGAGGGCGCCACGCTGGACAGCGACTCGCTGGCAGAGATGGACGGGATCCAGCTATCCGGTCTGCTGGAGGCCTGCGCGCGGCAGGTGACCGGGGGGCCGGGCTGTGCGTTCTACCGTCAGGGCGAGGCGCGGGCCCTGCTGTTGCAGAAGGTCTCGGAGGACTTCGTGACCCTGACGCCCATGCATCTGAGCGATGGCCTGTGGCAGCCCGGCGGGCGGCTGATCACATTGGACGGTGATCAGGGTCCTGGGGACCGGGTCGCGGCGCTGGAGGCCCTGCATCGCGGCGGGGTCGGCACGCAAAGCCGGACCATAGAGGTGCTCTGGCTGGGGGATATGCTGCTGTACCTGCCCGAGTGAGGCGCGGCGGCGACTATTTATCCGCAATTGCGATTGTTACGCCTTTCTTAAGGCCGCCCGCCCCATGGTCCCCCTCATGCGGCGAGGGTGCCTATGATGCATGGATTGATCCTTCGGACCTTTCAGGTCTTCGTTCAGGACACCTATGGTCCTGAACCATGGCGGCGGATCGTCGACGGGGCGGGGCTGGACGCGCCGGATTTCGAGGCCATGCTCAATTATCCGCAGGACATCTTCACGGCGGTTGTCGGGGCCGCCGAGGTGGAGCTGAGGAAGCCCTCGGACGCCTTTCTGGAAGATGTCGGCACCTACCTCGTCTCGCACCCGAACAGCGAGGGGCTGCGCCGTCTTCTGCGTTTCGGCGGCGTCGATTTCATCGAGTTCCTGCACTCTCTGGAGGATCTGCCAGACCGGGCCCGGCTGGCCGTCGCGGATCTGGAACTGCCGGATCTGGACCTTGTGGACGTGGCGCCCAACCGGTTCACGCTGCTGGTCGGGGCCGGGCTGCCCGGCTTCGGTTTTGTCCTGCTGGGCGTGCTGCGGGCCATGGCCGACGACTACGGCGCGCTTGTCCTGATGGAATGTGACGGCGGCACCCTGGGACGGCAGACCATCGCCATCACCCTGATCGAGACCGCCTATTCGCAGGGGCGGCAATTCGCCCTTGCGGCGTCCGGCGCGCCGGCGGTGGAGGGATGACCCGGGTGCCCACCGAGATCCTGCTGGCGCTCTGCCCGATGCATGCGGTGCTCGACCCCGGGGGGCGCATCCGGCAGGCCGGGCCGACGCTGCGCAAGCTGTGCCGGGGCGGGCTGGACGGCGCGCGCTTTCTCGATGTCTGCGAGGTCTACCGCCCCCGCCGTGTCGAGAGCATGGCGCAGCTTCTGTCCACCGGGGGGCGCAAGCTGCACCTGCGCCTGCGCGGCGGCCTGCGGACCCCGCTGAAGGGCATCATGGTGCCGGACGGGCAGGGTGGGGCCGTGGTGAACCTGTCCTTCGGCATTTCGGTCATGGATGCGGTGCGGGACTATGCCCTGACCAACACCGATTTCGCGCCCACCGACCTTGCCGTCGAAATGCTCTACCTCGTCGAGGCGAAATCCGCCGCGCTGGATGCCTCGCGCAGCCTGAACACCCGCCTTCAGGGGGCCATGGTCGCGGCGGAGGAGCGCGCCTTCACCGATACGCTGACCGGGCTGCGCAACCGCCGCGCGCTCGACGCGGTGCTCGACCGGGTCACCCGCAGCGGAGAGCCGTTCTCGCTGATGCATCTCGACCTCGATTTCTTCAAGCAGATCAACGACAGCCTGGGCCATGCCGCCGGGGATCAGGTCTTGCGGCAGGTGGCCCGGGTGATGCTGGAGGTGACGCGCAAGGACGATACGGTCGCGCGCATCGGCGGTGACGAATTCGTGCTGCTGTTCCCGGGCCTCACCCGGCACGAACGCCTGGCAGAGATGGCAGGCCGCCTGATCTCGCGAGTCGAGGACCCGATTCCCGTCGACGCGGAAGAGTGCCGGGTGTCCCTGAGCATCGGAATCACCGTGTCGGACGGCGGGAAGGCGTCCCCGGAAGAGATCCTGTTGCAGTCGGACGCGGCGCTTTATGCCTCGAAACGCGCGGGCCGGGCGCAGTTTCGCTTCTATGAGAGCACCGCCGAGGAGCCTTCTGCCGGACGCATTGCAGAAGAATGATTTTTTCGACATTCGGGGTCTTGATACTCGGGAAAGCTCGTCGTAAATAGCGCGCCACGGTTGGGGTGTAGCCAAGTGGTAAGGCACCGGTTTTTGGTACCGCGCACCGTAGGTTCGAATCCTACCACCCCAGCCATGAATAAAGCCCCGCCCAAAAGGCGGGGCTTTTTCTTTGCGCTACTGGCCATTGTCTTGAGGGTGTTGCCCGCCCTCGGCGCTTGTTCGGTGGGGCGGATAGCCCGCGACCCGATCAGGTGGGTTGCTTCAAGTCGGAAAACCGCGTGATGGCTCATGTCGCCCCAGAGGGCGCGACCAGGACCGAGGCCAGGGTGTGTTGACGCTGCCCGGGGGCACCACGCTGTTCGTCGCGTCCGCCATTGTGCGCGTTCCGGTCGGATCCGTCGCCCGCGAGATGCGGCCCTTGCACCGGATCGCGGCCCCGGTTCTTGGCTTGACCCCCTTCGTCCCGGCCTGCACTCCTCTTCCGAGGAGAATAGACATGAATCTTTATACCAAGTTGCTACAGCGCCAGAACGATGGAAATCCGGTGCGCGTCGGCCTGATCGGATCGGGCAAGTTCGGCTCGATGTTCCTGAGCCAGGTGCGGCACACCCCCGGCATGCATCTGGTCGGCATTGCGGATCTGTCGGCCGAGCGTGCGCGCAAAGCGATGATCGACACCGGCTGGGATGCGGATGCCGCAACCACGACGGACCTTGGCGAGGCCATGAACACCGGCAAGACCTGCCTTACCGAAGACAGCGCGGCGCTGATCGCGACGCCCGGTCTCGACGTGGTGATCGACGCCACCGGCAGCCCTGCCGCGGGCATCCGTCATGCGCTGCTGGCCGCCGAGAACGGCTGCCACATGGTCATGGTCAACGTCGAGGCCGATGTCCTGGCCGGCGCCTACCTCGTGCAGGAATTCGACAAGGCGGGTCTGGTCTATTCGATGGCCTATGGTGACCAGCCGGCGCTGGTCTGCGAGCAGATCGACTGGGCGCGCACCTGCGGCTTCAAGGTCGTCGCGGCGGGCAAGGGCACCAAGTATCTGCCCAAGTACGCCACCTCGACCCCCGACACCGTGTGGGACTACTACGGCCTGACGCCGGAGGAGGCGGCCAAGGGCGGGATGAATCCGCAGATGTTCAACTCTTTCCTCGACGGCACCAAGTCTGCGCTGGAGATGGCGGCGATCTCGAACGCGGCGGGCCTGCTCGCGCCGCGCGACGGGCTGCTCTTCCCGCCGGCGGGCACCCATGACCTGCCTGAGGTGCTCAAGCCCAGGGCACATGGCGGCGTGCTCGAAGAGGCGGGCATGGTTGAGGTGGTCTCGAGCCTCGAGCGCGACGGCCGGCAGGTCGTCGGTGATCTGCGCTGGGGAGTCTACGTGACGCTGGAGGCGAGCGACGAAAGCGGCCTTGGTGCCGATTACGTGCGCCGCTGCTTCAGGGAATACGGCGTGACCACCGACAGCTCCGGTCGCTATGCCACGCTCTATCGCCCGTCCCACCTGATCGGGCTAGAGCTTGGCGTCAGTGTCGCCAGCGCCGCGCTGCGCGGCGAGCCCACGGGCCGCACCAACAGCCTGACCTCTGATGTGGTGGCGGTCGCCAAGAAGGCACTGAAGCCCGGCGAGATTCTCGATGGCGAAGGCGGCTTCACCGTCTGGGGCCGGATCGCGCGTGCGGAGGATTCTCTTGAGAAGCGCGGCCTGCCCATCGGCCTGGCCCACGGCATGAAGCTCAAGCGCGCCGTGGCGGAAGGCGCAATGCTGACCTGGGACGATGTCGAGGCCACGGACAGCCAAGCCGTGACCGTACGCCGGGCCATGGAAGACATGTTCCGGGCGCGCCTGAAGAGCACCGCCTGACCCCTCTGTCCGGCACCCGTGACCCGCGGGTGCCGGATCAACTTCGCAAGGTGTCCGGCGATCTGCCTTTTTGCCCTGCACCCTGCCTGTTGCGGCTCTCATCAACGGATCGCCGGGGACGAGGGTCGGCAGAACGGTTGCGGGATGACAGGCCGCAGTCCTGATGGTCATCCACGATGATCCGGTTGCAGCTTGCGGAAAGCACTGCGCCGATATGCCGATCGGCGAGAGGATGCGCGTTCGCCGCCTGAATGGCCGGGCGGTCCTGTTTGGTGTTCCCATGATCGCGGTGGAGCAGAGCGTTTCCGGACCGGGCAGGAAAGGTCTTTGGAATGCGACGGGTCCAGAGAATGCGACGGGTCCAGCCATCGATCGTTGGCAGACGGCAGCGGTCTTGCGGCCCCTGACGGTGCGACAGGCGATGCGGGGGGCATCGCCCCCCGGCGTTCGCGTGCGTCAGGACAAGGACGGGTTTCGGGTGGGCACATGCTCTTTCACCCAATGTTACCGGTTCGGAAGCCGTGCCCAGGGGCGCTCAGACCCGCGGTAGTTCCGAGAAGATCTCGGGGCCGTCCTCGCGCAGGATCACGATCTCTTCCAGACGCAGGCCGAACTTGCCCTCCAGGTAGATGCCCGGCTCGATCGAGAAGACATTGCCGGTGGCCAGCGGCGTTTCGGAGGTGCCGGTGATATAGGGCGGCTCGTGGATGTCGATGCCCAGGCCGTGGCCGGTGCGATGCAGGAAGCGGTCACCATAGCCGCCTGCGGTGATGACACCGCGCGCGGCGGCATCCACTGCGCTGGCGGGGGCGCCGGGTTTCGCGGCGGCCAGGGCGGCCTGCACGGCGGCCTCGACCAGGTCGCGCACCTTCAGGAACTCGGGGTCGGGTTCGGGGCCGAACCAGCGGCAGCGGGTCATGTCCGAGGGGTAGCCATCCAGCACGCAGCCGGTGTCGATCAGCACGGCCATGTTCTGGCCCAGGGCGGTGGCGCCGGGGTGGTGGTGGGGGAAGGCACCGTTGCCGCCGAAGCAGACAGAGCAGAAGGCCGTGGTGGCGCCGTTGGCCTTGTAATGCGCCTCGATCAGCTCGACCACCTGGGCCTCTGTCATGCCGGGTTTCAGGGCGGCGAAGGCGGCCTCGACGGCGGCATCGTTGAGCAGGTGCGAGGCCTTGATGCGGGCGGCCTCGTCCTCGTCCTTGAGGGTGCGAAGCAGGCCGACGGTATCCTCGGTGAAGCGGCGGCGGGGGCTGTTCAGGCTGTCCAGCAGCAGCAGGGCGAAATCGGCGCGCATGGTTTCGTCCAGCACCACCGACAGGCCGGGGCGGCGGGCGTCGCTGGCGTCCAGCAGGGCGCCGAGGGCCGCCATCGGGCCATCGTCATCGGCCCAGGTGAACAGGGGCAGCGGGGTGATCTCTTTCGCCATGGCGGCGTTGAGCGCGGGCATCAGGAAGCCGGCGTGTTCGGCGGTGACCAGCAGCATCACGGGGCGTTCGTCGCCATGCGGGTTCAGCCCGGTCAGCCAGGCCATGTGGCTGGAGGGGCCCAGAACCACCAGGTCGGTTTCGGTTTCCGCCATCCGGGCGCGCAGCCGCGAGAGGCGCTCTTGGGCCTGCATCAGATAGGACATTCTCTACTCCTGAAACGAAACGAGCCGCCGGAGAACCGGCGACCCTGTGGTCTTGCGGGCGGTCGCGGGATTACTCCTTCTCGACCAGCCGGTAGAAGACGTAGTCCGAGGTCGCGCCGTTGACGTAACCCGAGACATCCGCGCCCATGGCGACCTCGTAGGAGGCCTGGAACATGACCACGATGGGAGAGCTCTCCTGCACCTTGGCCTGCAGGTCACGGTACATGTCCAGACGGGCTTCGGGATCGCTTTCCGACAGGGCGGCCATGGTCTGCGTGTTCAGCTCGTCCGGCACGGCCCAGGCATTCCGCCAGGTGGTGGTGGCCTGGTAGTTGTCGTCCGCGTTATTCGAGTTGTAGGCGAAGGCCTTGGCGTTGGAATGCGGGTCCATGAAGTCGGGGCCCCAGTACAGCAGCATCGCCTGGTGGGTCCGCTCGCGGTACTTGGTGATCACCTGGGCGCCGGTGCCGGGCAGGATCTCGAACTCGATGCCCGCGTCGGCGAAGCTGGCCTGCAGCGATTGCGCCATGTCGGTGAAGGGGGCCGCGTTGATCACGTCCAGCGTCACTTCGACGGGGGTCTCGATGCCGGCATCGGCCAGGATCTGCTTGGCCTTCTCGGGATCATAGGTGAAGGGCGTCTCGTCGTAGGAGCCGGGGAAACCCTTCGGCCAGAAGGCCTGGTGGACCTCCATCTG
>NZ_JBLXGL010000012.1:0-165855 GCF_048381735.1 Ponticoccus sp. (in: a-proteobacteria) | reverse complement strand
TGCTGGTCCCGGCGGACTGCTGCGCCGACCGAGCCCGCCCCCCACACGACGCCGCCCTCTATGACATCGACCAGAAATACGGCGACGTCACGGACGCAGACGACATCCTCGCCTGGCTCGAAAGCCTGGCGTGATCCCCTGGCCCCCGGGAGGGGGGCCGCCCGCCAGATGGAACGGAGGAGACCGATGGCATTTCTTGACAGGATCGTGACCGGAGCGGCGCTGTGCCTGCTCGGCACCGGCATCGCCCAGGCGCAGGAAGTGACCCTGCGCATCGGCCATGTAGAGACCCCGCAGTCCACCACCCATGTCATGCTGGAGGCCATGGCAGAGGCGGTGGCGGCCAGGACCGATGGCGCGCTGGCGCTGCAGATCTTTCCGCAGAGCCAGCTTGGCGGCCAGCGCGAGATGACCGAAGCGGTGCAGTTCGGTGCGCTGGATGCCACCGCCGGGCCGGTCGCCTTCATGGGCGGGTTCAACCCGGTGGCCTCGATCATGGATATTCCCTTCCTCTATCCGGCGGATGCGGAGAAGGCGCAGGCGATCCGCGACGCCGGTTTCGCCGATGCCTTCTGCGAGAGCTTCAACGAGCTGGGCGTGACCTGCATCGGCCTTTATCCCAACGGTACCAAGCAGTTCACCTCGACCGCGCCGATCGCCCGACCGGAAGAGTTTTCGGGACAGACTTTCCGGGTGATGGAATCCATGGTGCTGGTCGAGGCCTTCCGGTCGCTCGGCGTCACCGCCGTGCCGATCCCCTTCGGCGAGCTCTACACCGCGCTTCAGACCGGCATCGTCGACGGCGAGGAAAACCCCCTCGACACGATCTACAACATGAAGTTCTTCGAGGTGCAGGAGCATCTGACCCTGTCCTGGCACGGGGCCATCGAGAACGTGATCCTGTTCAGCCCCGCGGTCTGGTCGGGGCTCGAGGACAGCCACCGGGCCGCCATCTCCGCCGCCCTGGACGAGACCATCCCCGAAATGATCGCCCACAAGGCTGCCGCGGGAGAGGCCTCGCTGCGGAAGATCCGCGAGGCCGGGCTGACGGTGCACGAGCTGTCCGAGGACGAGCTGGCGCAGTTCCGGGCGGTGATGTTCCCGGCCGGTCGCGATGCCTACCTCGAGCGCGCCGGCGACAAGGGCCGGGCGATCTTCGAAGTCTACCGGGCGGCCTATGACAAGGTCATGAACTGACGCCGGGCCGGGACCCGTATCCAAAGGGGAAAGCCGCGATGCAACGATTGCTTTCAGGGGTCCGGCTGATCGAAAGGATCAGCGTCGTGACGCTCCTTCTGACAATGACGGTGCTGTTTGCCTTCAGCGTCCTGATCCGCCAGGTCGGCGGCCCGCTGGCGGCCTCGTTCGGCTGGATCGACGAGGTGGTGCGCAGCCTGAACATCTTCCTGGTGTTCCTTGCGGCAGGGCTGGCGCTGGAGCGTGGCAAGCAGGTCGCCGTCGACACATGGCGCGACCGGATCGCGCGCCGCAGCGGGCTTCCCCTGCGGCGCATCCTGGACGCGGTTGGCATCGTCTTCTGTCTCTACATGGCCTGGATCAGCGGCGGGATGGCAGCCTTTGTCTTCGGCTCGGGACAGGTCAGCGCAACGCTGGGGATCTCGACGGGCTGGCTTTATGTCGCGCCCTGTGCGGGCTTCGGGCTGCTTGCGCTGCGCTATGGCGCGAGCCTCGTGGGGGCGATCCAGCGCTTCGACGGAACCGGGGAGGCGGGCGAATGATCCTTGTCGCCGCCATCGGCGTTCTGGCCGCCGTCCTGCTGATCGCCGGGTTCGAGATGTTCATGGTGCTGGGCATTCCCGCGCTGGCCGTCAAGGCGGGCTTCTTCGCCAACCTGCCCGACCTGATCCTGCCGCAGCGCATGACCGCGGGCATCAACCAGACACTGCTGCTGGCGATCCCCTTCTTCCTGTTCGCGGCCCAGCTGATGGGGCAGGGGCAGATCGCGACCCGCCTGACCGACGTGGTCCGGGCGCTTGTCGGGCATCTGCGGGGCGGGATCGGCTATACCACCATCGGCGGGGCCATGGGGTTCGGCTCTGTCTCGGGCTCGGCCCCGGCCACCGTCGCCGCCATGGGCAAGATCCTCTACCCCGAGCTCAGGCGGGTCGGATTCCGCGACCGCTTCGCGCTGGGGCTGATCGTGTCCTCGGCGGAAACCGCCTTGCTGATACCGCCGTCGATTACCCTGATCGTCTATGGCTGGATCACCGGCACCTCGATTGCCGCGCTGTTTGCCGCAGGGGTGGGCGTAGGCGTCATCCTTGGGCTGGCCTGCGCCGTGCTGACCATGATCGAGGCGCGGCGCTCGGGCGTTCGCGGCGATCCCCGCGCCAGGCTGACCGAGATCGCCTCGACCATTCGGCGTGCGGGCTGGGCGCTGGGGATGCCGGTGCTGATCCTCGGCGGGATCTACAGCGGCCTGTTCACGCCCACCGAGGCCGCGGTCATGAGCGTGGTCTACGCGATCTTCGTCGAGATGCTCATCTATCGCAGCCTTGACCTGAAGACGCTGGCGAGGGTGGCCGAGCAGGCGATTGTCCAGAATGCGGTGATCTTCCTGTTGCTGGCCATCGGCACGGCCCTGTCCTACTTCATCACGCTGGCCCAGATCCCCTCTACCCTCATCGGCTTTCTCGAAGAGATGCAGGTCGGGCCGGTGGTCTTCCTGATGATCGTGAACGTCGCCTTCATCATCGCCGGGATGTTCATCGACCCGAACTCGATCCAGCTGATGCTGGTCCCGGCGCTTTATCCGGTGGCCATGCATCTGGGTCTCGACCCGGTGCATTTCGGGATGATCGTGGCGGTCAACATCGCGCTTGGCATGGTCACGCCGCCCTTCGGGCTGGATCTCTTCGTGGCCTCGTCGACCTTGCAGAAACCGGTGACCGAGATCATCGCGGGCGTCTGGCCCTTCCTGGTCGTCAACCTCGTGGTGCTTCTGCTGATCACCTATGTGCCGGGGCTCTCGACGCTCATTCCCGACCTTCTGCTCTAGGAAAAAGCGCAGATCGGGCTTGCCTTAAACAAATGTACAGCATACTGCATAAATAACGGATCGCACCCGCGACAGGAGGAGAAACATGACCCCCAAGATCACTTTCGAAGAGCATTTCATGGCGCCCGGGTTCGAGCGGCATTCGGAAGCCTTCCTGAAGCTGATCCCGCGCGACCAGGCCGAGATCCTGACCCGCAGGTTGGGCGACTTCGACGGCGAACGGATCGAGACCATGGATCGCGGCAATATCGTGCGCAGCGTGCTGTCGCTGACCGGGCCGGGCGCGCAGGGCGAAGAACCCGCCACCGCGACCGAGGCCGCACAGCGGGCCAACGACTTTCTGGCCGAAAAGGTCGCGCAACGTCCCGACCGCCTGTCGGGCCTGGCGGCGCTGCCGATGCACGACCCGGAGGTTGCGGCAGAAGAGCTGCACCGCGCGGTTGCGGATCTGGGCTTTCTGGGCTGCCTGGTGAACGGCCATACTCAGGGCGTCTATTACGACGACCCGAAATACGATACCTTCTGGGCCGAGCTTCAGCGCCTGAACGTGCCGTTCTACCTGCATCCGACCAACGCCTATGCCACACCCTATGTGCTGGAGGGCCAACCGGTCCTGCACGGCGCGGTCTGGGGCTGGGGCGTCGAGACCGGCAGCCACGCGCTGCGCCTGCTGTTCTCGGGCGTGTTCGACCGGTTCCCCAAGGTGAAGATCGTGCTGGGCCACATGGGCGAGGCGCTGCCCTTCCTGCGCTGGCGCTACGATTCGCGCTTCGGCGCCTATCCGATGGGAACGCAGCTGGAGCTGGCCCCGTCGGCCTATTTCACCCGCAACATCGTGATGACCACCTCGGGGGTCTGCTCGCATGCCGCGCTTGCCGGGGCCCTGGGCGAGATGGGTGAGGACGGGGTGATGTTCTCGGTCGATTACCCCTACGAGGATTCCGACACGGCGGTCGCGTTCATCGAGACAGCGCCGGTCGATGCGGCCACGCGCCGCAAGCTGTGCCACGACAACGCCGCGGCGCTGCTTGGCCTGCCGCAACTGGCCGAGAGCGCGGAGGCAACGGCATGAGCTGGCACGCCTCCATTCCGGCCGAAGAGGTACATGCCAAGGGCGCTGTCGGCGTCGAGGTGGACGGTCTCCGGCTCGGGCTCTACGCGCTCGACGGAGAGATCTTCTGCAACGGCAATATCTGCACGCATGCCTTTGCGATCCTGACCGACGGGCATGTGGTCGACGGCTGCATCGAGTGCCCGCTGCATCAGGGGCTGTTCGACATCCGCTCCGGCAAGGCCATGGGGCCGCCGGTGGCCCGCGACATTCCCACCTATGCGGTCAAGGTCGAGGACGGCATCGTCTGGATCGACACCGAGGCCCGCGCGCCGGTCACCGATGCCACGCCCCAAAGGGCCGGGGTGTCGGCCGCACCGAAGGACTTCCGCCGCATGGTGATTGTCGGTGCCGGGCAGGCCGGGGCCGAAACGGCCCGCGCCGCGCGGCGGCATGGCTTTGGCGGCCCCATCGTGATGCTGGGCGAAGAGGCGCACCCGCCTTATGAACGCCCGCCCCTGTCCAAGGACCTGCTGCTGGGGCGGACCCGGCTGAGCGACGCCCATGTCTTTGAAGCGGATGAGACCGAGCGCCTCGATATCGATCTGCGGCTGAGCACGCGGGTCGGCGGCATCGACCGCGAGGCCAAACAGGTGGTGCTCGGGGATGGCGAGACGCTGGCCTACGACATGCTGGTGCTGGCCACCGGCGCGTCGGCCCGGCGCATTCCCTTCGAGGGGTCCGACAGGGTCGCCTTGCACTACCTGCGCGATGCCGGCGACAGCGAACGGCTGGGCGCGGCGTTGCAAAGGGCGGAAAGGGTGGCTGTGATCGGCGGCGGCTTCATCGGGCTTGAACTGGCCTCGGCGGCGCGGTCTCTGGGCAAGCAGGCCACGGTGATCGAGGCGCAGGACCGGCTGCTCAAGCGGCTTCTGCCGGAAGAGGCCGGACGCTTCCTGTCCTGGGTGGCCGAACAGAACGACGTGGCGCTGCATCTCGGCACCGGGGTCGGCTCAGTCTCGGACCGGGGTGTGACGCTGAGCGACGGCACGCTGGTCGAGGCCGATTGCATCATCGTCGGCGTCGGCGCCGTGCCCAATGACGGCCTGGCCGCCAAGGCCGGCCTCGCCACGGCAGAGGCCGGGGGCATTGTCGTCAACGCGCGCAACCAGACCTCGGACTTCTCGATCTATGCGGTCGGAGACGTGGCGGTGGCGCGCCACGAGATCTCGGGCCGCGAATCCCGGGTCGAAAGCTGGCAGAATGCACAGCTCTCCGCCGACCGCGCGGCGCGCGCCATCTCTGGCCAGGTGCCGGGCGCTGACGACCTGCCCTGGTTCTGGTCGGATCTGTTCGGCGGCACCCTGCAGATCGTCGGTGCGCCCGCGCCCGATCTTCGTACGGTGCGCCGCGACGGCGAGGCCCCGGCCTTCTTCTGTCTCGACGACGAAAACCGCGTCGTCGCCTGTATCGACTTCGGTGACGCGGCCCTGCTGCGCGCTGCGCGCGGGCTGATCGCCGGCGCGATGCCGGTCGATCCCGCGCAGCTTTCCGATACCAATATTGACCTTGCCACGCTCGAGGAGGATGAAATGAAAATGTTGCCGATCGAGAAGCGGTTCGTCTGGCCCGCTTCCGGCCTGGACCGTATTCCCGACTGGGTCTACACCAGCCAGGAAATCTATGACCGCGAAGTCGAGCGGATTTTCCGCGGCAAGACGTGGAACTATGTGGGGCTCGAAGCCGAGATCCCCGAAACCGGCGATTTCATCCGCTCCTATGTCGGACCGACCTCGGTGGTGGTGGCGCGCGACGCCGAGGGCGGCGTCAACGTTTTCGAGAACCGCTGCGCCCATCGCGCCGCCGAATTCTGCCGCAAGCTGCGCGGCAATGCCGAGGAATTCGTCTGCCCCTACCACGAATGGAGCTACGATCTGAAAGGCAACCTGGCCGGCGTGCCCTTCCGCCGCGGTGCCGACGGCAAGGGGGGGATGGGCCCGGACTTCCGCCCCGAGAACCACGGGCTGCGCAAGCTGAACGTGACCACCCGCAACGGTGCGATCTTCGCTTCGTTCCGCCAGGATGTGGAAAGCTTCGAGGACTACCTCGGCGAAGAGATGCTGACCGATTTCGACGTGGTCTTTTCCGGGCGCGAGCTGAAGGTGCTGGGCCACTATCGCCACACGCTGAACGGCAACTGGAAGCTCTACCCCGAAAACCTGAAGGACCCCTATCACGCCACGCTGCTGCACACGTTCCTTGTCACCTTCGGCCTGCTGGTTGCGGGCAACAAGTCTGCGATGATCGTCGACCCCAAGGGCTGCCACTCGACCATGGCCTCGGCCAAGAGCGACGGCGCGGTATCCGAGGACAACAAATCGCAGATGCGCGCCTATCGCGACGGCATGACGCTGGAAGACACCCGGCTGATGGACTTCCACCCCGAGTTCGACAGCCCCTGGTCGGTGACCATGCAGGTGATCTGGCCCGGCCTGATCGTGCAGCGCGAGATGAACACGCTGGGCGTGCGGCAGATCGTGCCGACCGGCCCGAACGAGTTCACCATGATCTGGACGATGTTCGGCTATGCGGACGATGACGAGGAAATGACCCGGCACCGCCTGCGCCAGGGCAACCTGATGGGCCCGGCGGGTTTTCTTGGGCTGGAAGACAACGAGGCGATCAAATTCGTCCAGGACGGGATGCTGGACACGGAAGAGGGCGCACACCTCGTGGCGCTGAATCCGGCGGTGCCGACCGGCACCTCGGATACGCTGATCTCGGAATCCGCGATCCGCTCGATGTATCAATACTGGCGCAAGGAGATGGGTCTGTGACTGTGATGGCCAATGTATTCGAAGCCGTGTCAGAGCGCGACACGCTCGCCGCGCGCCGCGCGGCGCGCCTGGCGGTGTCCGAATTCAACGCCGCCTATTGCGCGGTGCTGGACGACGGCGACCTGAAGGACTGGCCGCGCTTCTTCACCGAGGACGCGTTCTACAACATCACCAGCCGCGAGAACTTCGATGACGACCGACCGGTGGGCCTGGTCTATTGCGAAGGGCGCGGCATGATCTCGGATCGCGCGCTGGCAATCAGCGAGACCTCGATGTTCGGGCCGCGCTACCTGCGCCACTACATCACCAACGAGCGCGTCACCGGGATCGAAGAGGACGGTACGGTTTTGGCCGGATGCAATTACCAGCTTATCGAGACCCTGTCGGAGCTTCCCGAGGGCCGGTTGCATCAGGCCGGGCGCATGATCGACCGCTTCCGTCCGCAGGAGGACGGCAGCCTGCTCTTGGCATCACGGATTGCCGTCTACGACACGCTTCTGGTGCCGAACGCGCTGGTCCTGCCGGTCTGACGACGGCGCGGCCCGGTTCGCGGGTTTCCTCGACGACTGTAGAGACCCGGCCTGATGAACGGGGCCGGGTCCGCGAGGGAAATCGGCGGTCGGGCCGCACGCGATGTTGTTCTGCCCGTCATGGCCGGAGACCGCCGCACAGGGGGGCGCCATCGGGGATGCGGGGCATCCCTCGGGATATCTGCGCACCGCTGGGCCACGGGGCGGCTGGAAAGCGCCGTCATCTGCGCGCCTTGCTGCCGCTTGTCGTGGCGGCACGACCGGACTGGCGCGCCTGCAAATCCTTCGGCGGGCGGGGTCATCGGCGCGTATTGCGTCGCCCTGCAGGCCTTCAGGGCAACCGGCGGGGCATCGGGGGTGCAGGCTTGACTGTCCTGGCGAACCCCGGCGATATGGGCGCAATGAAGGAGGTCGCTTGCGTTTCGCCTGGCTCATCATTCTGCTTGCGGCGATTTTTGCCGGGCCGCTTCTGGCCCTGGCGGGAAGCCCTTCGCCCCTGACACATGACAGCGCCTGCTGCGAGACCCAGCCCGGGGAGCTGTCGCATTCCGAAGGGGTCTGCGCGCATGCCGCTGCCTGCTGTACCCAGGCCGACGCCCCGTTGCTGCGTGACCGCTGCCGTCTACCGGCCATAGCCCTGGCCATGGGGCTCCCAGGGGCGACCTGCGGTCGCTCGATCTGCACATCGACAGAGCCTCCGCCCCCGCGCGCCTGACACGCCTGAAACTGCCGGGCACCTCCGGTATTCCAGCTGCAATGGCCGGTCAGAACGGCCCCACGTCAGGATTCCATCATGAAAACATACCTCATTCCCGCCCTCGGTGCCCTCTGCATCGGGGCCATCGGATACGCCATCTGGCCGGAACCGTCCGAACCGCCTGAAGCCGCCGCGCCGCAGCGCGGAGCCGCAATGGTGACGGTGACGCCGCCGGACAGGCTGTCCGCGCAGGCCGAACTCGGCAAGCGCGGCTTTGACGCGGTCTGCGCCGCCTGCCACGGTGAGAACGCCGCCGGCAAGATGGGTTTCGGCCCGCCGCTGGTGCATGAAATCTACGAGCCGTCGCATCATGGCGACATGGCCTTTCTGGTCGCCGCGCAGCAGGGGGTACGGGCACACCACTGGACATTCGGGAACATGCCGCCGCAACCCGGGGTAACGCAGGGCGAAATGAAGACGATCATTGCCTATATCCGAGAGTTGCAGCGTGCCAACGGGATCAACTGACATGAGCTTTACACGACGCGCCTTCTGCGCCGGACTTGCCGGGGTGCCGCTTGCACGGGCCGCATGGGCACAGGAGGAAGCGCCCCGCCTGACGGCACGGGCGGCCACCGTCCAGCTTGCACCGGAGGGCTATCCGGCAACCGAGGTCTGGAGCTACGACGGCCAGATTCCGGGGCCGCAGATCCGCGCACCGCAGGGCAGCCGCCTCTCGCGGCGTCTGGTCAACGCCCTGGAGGTGCCGACGACGGTGCATTGGCACGGCATCCGCATCGACAATGCCATGGATGGCGTGGCCGGGCTGACGCAGGATGCCGTGCCGTCGGGCGGGCGCTTTGACTATGCCTTCGACCTGCCGGATGCCGGAACCTTCTGGTATCACGCACATACCAACTCGATGGAGCAGGTCGCGCGCGGCCTCTCCGGTGCGCTGATCGTCGAGGAAAGCATGCCGCCCGACGTTGACCGGGACGAGGTTCTGATGCTCGACGACTGGCTGCTGGACCCCGAGACGGGCCGCTTTGCCGGGGATTTCGAGTCTCCGATGATGCGCAGCCACGCGGGGCGCATGGGCAATCTGACGGGGATCAACGGCCGGTATGATTTCTCTCTCACGGCGCAGCAGAACGAGCGGCTGCGGCTTCGGCTGATCAATTCCGCCAATGCCCGGATCTTCGTGCTGCGGCTCGAGGGGATGACGGGCTGGACCGTGGCGCTCGACGGCATGCCGCTGGCCCGGCCCGAACCGGTGACTGCCGAGATCGTCCTCGCCCCGGCGCAGCGGGTCGACCTGATCGTAGATGTCACCGCCGAGCAGGGCGCTCCTGCGGCCCTGCTGAGCCAGGCCGAGGATGACAGCTGGCAGGCGCTGGCCGAGGTGACGGTGACGGGCCAGAACAGCCGCGCGGCGCGCGGGGCCCCCGCGCCGCTGCCGCCGAACCCGCGCATGGAGGTGCCCGGCGTGACCGGGGCGCAGGTGCGCGCGATGCGGATGGAAGGGGGCGCGATGCGCGGCATGGCCTCGGGCCGGTTCGAGGGGCAGGACATGAACTTCCAGCAGCTGGTGCAGCGCGGACAGTTCTGGGCGCTGGCGGGGCAGGTGGGGCGCGGCGACGCGCCCTTTGCCCGCTATGCGCGTGGCGAGACGGCGCGGATCCGGCTGGCCAACGACACGGCCTTCCCGCATGCCATGCATCTGCACGGCATGCATTTCCGCAAGGTCCTGGCCAATGGTCGCCAGGGGCCGATGCGCGACACGCTGCTGATCATGCCGCAGGACAGCGCGGAGATCGCCTTTGTCGCCGACAACCCCGGAAAATGGCTTCTGCATTGCCACATGCTCGGTCATGCGGCCTCGGGGATGACGAACTGGATCGAGGTGGCCTGACGCCCGCTTGCGAACCGCGAAACAAACCGGCGGCTTGGCAGGTTCGCCCCCGCCGCCGGTCACCGGGCGCGACAGTCCGATCTTGCCACGGCGATCGGTCATGCCTGGGCAGGGTTTCCATCTGTCTTGCAGATGTCTTGCAGATTGCCCGGGTCAGTACCGCCGTCAACCCGGGCGAGGCAGGTCGGAGCCAGGATATTGATCGTGTTGATTGGGTTTTCGCCTTGGGCAATGCGGCAGCAGGCTGTGTCGCCGCGAAGACCCTTGGCCGCTGGCCGGGTGCTTGCCTTAGAAACCGCCTTGCGGGTGTCGCGGGTAAAGCAATGGCTGCCCCTGACACGACCGGCGCGGGGGACTGCCAGCCGGGCGGAATCATGTTCCATTTCGGAATGCCGGCCGTCACACGGCAAGACCGACCGACCCGGAGGCGGTCAGGCCACGACCGCGCCGCCGCTTCCGCCGAAGATCCGCCGCATCTGCGCGCCCATCGGGACCAGCCGGTCAGCGGCGACCGACGCGCGGCGCCGGTGCCCCGGGACATGGCGGCGAAACCGACGACACCCGGCCAATGACGGGCTTGGGCTGGGTCACGGGCCCGCCCTGGCCGCCTCGGCTTTCGCCCGGCCTAGATCCCCAGCTTCGGGTTCATCCGTTTCAGCGCCTGCACCGCCATATCCACCCGCTCGGGGTGGACCGCCTCGATTTGGCGGACCAGGTAGCAGGGCCGGGAAAGCTCGGGGGCATCTGCGACCCTGTGCAGCCGGCCCTCGGTCAGATGCTCTGCCACCATCAGCGAGGGCAGATAAGCGCAGCCATCGCCTTCCAGCAGATACTGCAGGGCAATCTCTCCATAGCCGATGTTGAACCGAGACATCTGCAATTGCGGCAGCTTGTCCAGATGCTCCTCACGATAGCCATAGCTCCAGTCGACATGCAGGTAATTCTGGTTGTCGCAGTCCGACAGGTTGCGTGGGATGGAGGAGACAAGGACCAGCGGGTCTACCGAGAGTTCGTCGATCCTCAGTCCGGGCAGCGCCCGGGGCATATGGGTGATCGCCAGGTCTAGCGCCCCCTGGCGGACATATTCGGTCAGCCGCTCGGAGTAATCGGCCTCGACCCGCAGCGTGAAGCCGGGATTGGCCTGCCGCATCGAGACCAGCCAGCCCGGCATGAAGTTCCGCCAGATCGTGATGTGGACGCCGATCCCGATGGACCCGTCATGCACGCTGCTTTGCCTGACTTCAGAGCGGCCCTGTTGCCACAGCTGCAGCATCGAGGCGGCATAGCGGTGGAATTGCAGCCCCGCTGCGGTCAGCGTCACGCCGGTAGGCCCGCGTTCGAACAGCCGGCAGTCCAGGCTGTCCTCCAGAACCTTTATGCGCGCGCTGACCGTCGATTGGGTGACGTGCATCTGTTCCGCGACCCGGCTGAAATTGCCGATGCGGGACAATTCCAGAAAGGTCCGGACGGCGTCGATGTTCATGAAACTGCAGCAGGCTCGCTCAAAGTGGTATCGACCTCCAGTTTACGCTGCATCGCGGCCTCCAGCCAGCCGATTTCCATCTTCGGAACCGAGGCCAGCAGCCTGCGCGTGTAGTCATCCATCGGCGGTGCCAGCACCTGTTCCTTGGGGCCGAAGCGAACCACGCGCCCGCGATGCATCACCGCAACGTCGTCGGCGATGGCGCGCACCGTCTCGATGTCATGGGTGATGAAGAAGAGCGCAACGCCGGTCTCGTCCTGCAGGCGCCTCAGCAGGCGAAGGATATCCTCGGCCACCAGCGGATCGAGCGCCGAGGTGACCTCGTCGCAGATCATCAGATCGGGCTGGGCGGCCAGCGCCCGCGCGATGCAGATCCGCTGCTTTTGCCCACCCGACAACTCGGCGGGATAGCGGTCGAGATAGCTGTCGTCCAATTCGATTAGGCGCAGCAATTCCCGGACGCGGTCCTCCAGTGCCGTGCCGCGCAGTCCGTAGTAGAAGGTCAGCGGCCGACCGATGATGCGCCGGACCGTGTGGCGCGGATTGATGGCCGTGTCGGCCATCTGGTAGATCATCTGCAGGCGTCGATGAATGTCCTTGTTGCGGCTGGCCAGATCGAGCGGCAGAGTCTGCCCCTGGAACAGCACCTTGCCCCGGTTCGGCGGCAGCAGCCCCGTCACCACCCGCGCCAGCGTCGACTTGCCAGAGCCGGATTCGCCGACAATGGCCAGCGTGCGGCCCTTTTTCAGCGTCATCGACACGTCGCGCAGAACCTTCATCGCCCCGCCGCCATAGCCTGCGTCGACGTGATCGATCTGCAGGACCGGCGCATCGTCGGGCATGGGCCGGTCAGGGCTGACCCTGGCCCGGACCGACACCAGGGCCTTGGTGTAATCCTCGCGCGGGGCATTGATGATCTGGTCCGCGCTGCCATGCTCCACGGCCCGGCCATGGCGCAGGACCAGGATGTCATCGGCCATCTGCGCGACCACCGCCAGGTCGTGGGTGATGTACAAAGCCGCCGCACCCGCATGGCTGATCGCGCGCTTCATCGAGGCCAGAACCTCAAGCTGCGTGGTCACGTCCAGAGCGGTTGTCGGTTCGTCAAAGACGATCAGGTCGGGCTTCGGACACAGCGCCATCGCCGTCATGGCGCGCTGCAATTGCCCGCCTGACACCTGATGCGGAAAGCGCCTGCCAAAGGTCTCGGGGTCGGGCAGCTGCAGGTCCGCGAACAGCTGCACCGCGTATCGCAGCGCCTCGGCGCGGCGCATCAGGCCGTGGTTCAGCGCGGCCTCGATCACCTGATCCTCCAGGCGGATGCCGGGGTTGAACGCCGCCGCGGCGGATTGCGCGACATAGGTGACGCGGTGTCCGCGCAGCTTGCGCATGTCCTCGGCGCCATAGGTCAGGATATTGCGGCCATTCAGCCGCACCTCGCCGCCGGTGATCCGGCAGGCGCCGCGCCCATAGCCCATGCTGGCAAGGCCGATGGTCGATTTGCCGGCGCCGGACTCGCCGATCAGGCCGAGAACCTTGCCCCGGTGCAGCGTGAAGTCGACACCGTGCACGATGGGCGTGTCGACCGGCTCGCCATTCGGGCCCGCGGACCGGACCGCGATCTGCAGGTTGCGGACGTCCAGCACCGGATGAATTTCGGTGATGTCGATCGGGTTCTGGATCATCAGTCACGCCCCCCCTTGAGGCTGGATGTTCGGTTCAGCAAGCTGTCCACAACAAGGTTGACGCTGATCGTCAGCAGCGCGATGGCGCCGGCGGGCAGCAGGGCGGCGGGAATGCCGAAACCGATGCCAAGGCTGTTTTCGCGCACCATGCTGCCCCAGTCCGCATGCGGCGGCTGGATCCCCAGGCCGAGAAAGCTGAGGCTGCTGAGGAACAGGACCGCGAAGGCAAAGCGCAGACCCAGCTCCGCCATCAGCGGCGACAGCGCATTCGGAAGCACCTCGGCGAAGATAATCCAGGGCGTGCCCTCGCCGCGCAGCCGGGCGGCCTCGACATAGTCGTTCACGGCGATATCGACGGCAACGGCGCGCGACAGGCGGAACACCCGCGTGCTGTCCAGCAAAGCCATCACGAGGATGAGGTTCATGACCGTCACATCGAGCGTGGACAGGACCACCAGCGCAAAGATCAGCGTCGGGATCGACATCATCAGGTCGTTGAAGCGGCTGAGCGCCTGATCCGTCCACCCCTTCAGGGTCGCGGCGGCAAAACCGAGCAGCGATCCGAAAGAGAACGACAGCAGCGTCGCCAGGCCCGCCACGAAAAAGGTTGCCCGTGCGCCGTAAAGCATGCGGGACAGGAAGTCGCGTCCCAGCTGATCGGTGCCAAGCCAGAACTCGGACGAGATCGGCGCCCATGTCTCGCCGACGATCTCGTTCTCGCCATAGGGCGCGATCCATGGAGCGAAGACGGCGCCCAGCAGCATCAGCGTCAGGATGGTCGCACCGATCCGGGCGCCGCGACCGGATTTTCTCAAACTGTTCATGAGAACTCCTTTCAGATTTGGCCGGACCCGGTCACCGGGGGTGACGCAGGCGCGGGTTTGCGGCGACCGCCAGGATATCGGCGACCAGGTTCAGAAGGATGTAGGTCGCGGCGAAGATCAGCCCGACCGCCTGCACGACCGGCACGTCGCGCTTGGCCACGTGATCGACCAGCAGCTGTCCCATGCCGGGATAGACGAAGACGACCTCGACCACGACGACGCCGACGACCAGATAGGCCAGGTTCAGGATCACCACGGTGATGATCGGCGAGATGGCGTTGGGCAGGACGTGGCGCGTCAGGATACGGCCGCGCCGGAGCCCCTTGAGCTCTGCGGTCTCGACATAGGGGCTGGAGATCACGCTGATGAGCGCGGCGCGGGTCATCCGCATCATGTGCGCGATCACCACCAGCGCCAGCGTGACGCAGGGCAGGACCAGCGAGATCAGCCGCTCGCCAAGCCCCATGCCCCGGTAGACGATGGCGTCGGACGGAAGGAGACCCAGCCAGACCGAGAAGACCATGATCAGAATATAGCCGATGAAGTACTCCGGCAGGGAAATCGTGGTCAGGGTGCTGAGCGAGATCGTCCGGTCGATCCAGCTGTCGCGATAAAGAACCGCCAGAAGACCAAGGCCGATGGCGGTCGGAATCGAGACAAGCGCCGCCAGCCCGGCCAGCAGCATCGTGTTCGCAAACCGGCCCGAAATCATGCTGGCGATATCCTGTCCGCCGGACAGCGACGTGCCCAGATCGCCTTGCAGGATGCCCCCCAGCCACTCAAGGTATCGCTGGGGCGCGGGCCGGTCGAGACCGAGCTCCGCGCGCATGTTGGCCAGCGCCTCGGGCGTCGCGGATTGCCCCAGAATGCTCTGCGCCACATCGCCGGGCAGCATCTCGACGCCGATGAAGATCAGCAGCGACATGGCCACCAGCAGGCCAAGGCTGATCGCCACGCGTTGCAGGATCAGGCGGATCATCGGGTTGCCAGGGTTCCGGCCTATGGAAACGGTGCTCATCGTCATGCCCTCAACCAGCAGCGGATCGGTGCGAAATAGTTCGACAGCGGCCCGGAGGTGTCCTTGGTGAAGCCTCCGACCCCGGTGGAAACGGCGTCGATGAAGTCGTTGAACATCGGGATGATCTCGCCGCCATCGTCGCGGACCATCAGCGCCATTTCCTCGAACAGCCGAAGCCGCTTCTGCGCGTCCAGCTCGACACGGGCAGCCAGCACCAACCGGTCGAACGCGGGGCGCGCCCAGTGGGTCTCGTTCCAGGGCAGGCCGCTCATGTAGGCGGTGGAATAGATGTGGTCCTGCAAGGGGCGCGAGGTCCAGTAGGACGCGAAGAAGGGCACCTTGGCCCAGACATCGCTCCAATAGCCATCCGAGGGCACGCGCTTGACCTCTAGGTCTATGCCCGCGCGCGCGGCCGAGGCCTTGTACAGCACCGCAGCATCGACGGCGCCGGCGAAGGCCGAATCCGAAACATGCAGGGTCACCGGACCCTTGTGCCCGGATTTCTCGAAATGGCTGCGGGCAAGGTCCGGATCGTACTGGCGCTGTGCGATCCCTTCGGGCGCCATCGGATAGGTCGCATTGACCGGATAGTCGTTTCCGACCGTGCCGTAGCCCTGCAGGATCCTGTCTACCAGCGCGCCGCGGTCGATGGCGTATTTCATCGCCAGCCGCAGGTCCGGGTTGTCGAAGGGAGCAATATCGGTCCGCATCGAAAAGGTGTAATGGCCGCCGCCCTGGGTGTTCTCGACCGACACCTTGCCGACGCGTTCGAGCAGCTTGGCGGTCTTGGGGTCGACCTGGTTGATCATGTGCACGCGACCGGATCGCAGGGCCGACAAGCGCGCCGTGTCATCGTTGATGATCAGCATCTCGATCCGGTCGACATGGCCCACGTCCTCGCGCCAGTGGCCGTCAACCTTCTCGCAGTCGTACTTGATGCCGGCCTCGACCGAGACGACGCGGTAGGGTCCGGTTCCGATCCCGGCATCGGGAGCGTCGATGCCGCCGCCGGGCTGGATGATCAGGTGGTAGTCCGACAGCAGCAACGGCAGGTCGAGGTTGCCGGACTTGAGCGTGACGACCACCTTGCCCGGGCCGTCGGCGTCGACGCTTGCGATATCGCCCAGAGCGCCCAGGGCAGCCGACTGGCTTTTCTCGTCGGAATGCCGGCGCAGGGTCTTGACCACGTCGTCGGAGGTCATCGGCTGGCCGTTGTGGAAGGTCACGCCCTGGCGCAGGCTGAAGGTCCAGATCTTCGCGGTTTCATCCGTTTCCCACGATACAGCCAGAACCGGCACGGGGGATTTGTCGACCGGATGCGGTTCGACCAGCGTCTCGCCCCATGACTTGCCGAAGGTCGGCATGGCGTGGCCCGTCCAGGTGGCAGGATCCAGGCGGTCGGTGACGCTGCCGGTTATGCCCAGCATGAGCCTGCCCCCCTTGACCGGCCTCTGCGCAGGACCGGAGGTCTGGGCAAGACCGGGGGTCGCGGCCATGGTATGCAGCAAAGATCCGGCACCGGCGAATGCCAGTCCGGATCTCAACAAATCGCGGCGCCCGATCGGCGCATGACCTTTCGGGCCTGTGTTGGTGGTCGTTCCTGTCAACTTGTCCCCTCCCTTGTGTTTATGTCCTTCCAGCCGCCAGCGGCCGGGTCGCCCGGTTCACGTCACGATCTGAGCCACCATGTCAATTTCGACGGGGGCATTGCCCGGAAGACCGGCCACTCCGACGGCCGAGCGCGCGTGCCGACCACAGTCGCCGAGCGCTCGGGACAGCAGCTGCGATGCCCCGTCCGCGACGGCGGAATGATCGGTGAAACCGGGTGCGCCGTTGACGTAGACCGTCAGCTTGGCGATGCGCAGGACGCCATCCAGATCGCCGACCGCTGCCTGTAGCGCGCTGAGCAGCCGCAGCGCACAGATCTGCGCTGCCTGCCGGCCCTGATCCAAGGTCAGGGTGCCGCCGATCTGGCCGGTGAATTGCAGGGCCCGGCCGATCCGGGGCGTCTGGCCCGCGATGTGCACCAGATCCCCGGTCACCGTCCAGGGCAGGTAATCCGCCGCCGGCTGGGGCGGCGGCGGCAGGGTCAGGCCCAGTTCGCTCAGAACCCGTTCCGCGCGGCTCATGTCACCAGTCCCCGGCGCGTGAAGAGACGCCCTCCTCGGGTGATGTCCGTGGTCGGCAGGCCCAGGCGGGTCAGGCAGGCAAACATCTGTGCCTGGTTGCTGGTGACGACCGGCTTGTTCAGTGCCGCCTCGATCGCCGGCGCGGCTTCCAGCGCCCGATAATCGGTGCAGGAAATCACGATGGCCTCGGCATCGGGGTGATCGGCACGCAGCGCCATGTCATAGGCGTCCTGGGGGGTCAGCGCATTCTGGCCCAGGCTGGTGAGTTCCTCTTCGAAGGCCACTTCGCGGACCACCTCGATCCCGCTTTCGCGGATGAAGGCCACGGATTCCGCGCTGAGCGCCGCCACGTAGGGCGAGGTGAAGGCCACCCGCCGCGCCCCGACGCTGCGAATGGCCTCGACAAGCGCCCCGGCGGCTGTGATCGCCGGGACTCCCGACTTTTCCTGCAACTCCTCACAGAACTTGCGGTCGAAAGCCGGTCCTTCCGACAGGGTGGCCGAGGTGCACCCGTAGATGACCATATCCACGCGCGCGTCGGTCAATAGCGTGACGCATTGGTCCAGCGCTTCGCGTGCGAACCGACGCATGAGCGCCGAATCCGGGATCGCGTTCACGTCGTAGCCTCCGCTGCGCACGGCGTGCAGGGTCAGGCCCTCGGGCGCCAGCATGGCGCAGTCCGGTTCGAAATTGGTGTTCGAGGACGGAACGATCAGGCCGACACGGAGAGAGCGCGGGGCAAAGTCGATGGCGGCGGGTTGCCGGGTCATGCGCCAGTCTCCTTCTGGATGGTCGCCGCTTCGAGCGCCTGGCCAAGATCGCCGATCAGCTCGTCGATGTTTTCCAGCCCGACCGAAATGCGCAACAGATCGCGCGGTGTGGGGCTGTCGAGGCCTTCCATGCCGGCGCGGTGTTCGATCACGGTTTCGGTGCTGCCGAAAGAGATCGCTTGCCGGATGACACCGACCCGGGAAGCCACGGCCTTGGCCGCCGCCTCGCCACCGGCGACGCGGAACGACAACATGCCCCCGAACCCGCCAACCATCTGCCGCCGGGCGATGTCGTGCCCGGGATGCGAGGGCAGGCCGGGATAGAGCACCTCGGCCACCGCGGCATGGCCTTCGAGGAACGCGGCCAGCTTCATTGCCGCGGCAGACTGGGCCCGCACGCGCAGGGCCAACGTCCGCATGCCGCGCAGCAAGAGCCAGGCCTCGAAGCTGCCCAGGATGGCGCCATAGTGGTTGCGCTGCACCTGCAGGTCCGACAGCAGATCCTCGCGCCCCGGCGCCACAACCGCGGCACCGGCGATCAGGTCGCCATGGCCGTTCAGGTACTTGCTGCCGGAATGGACGACGATATCGGCGCCATGGCGGATTGGCTGGGTCAGGATCGGGGTCGAGACGGTATTGTCGATGCCGACGAGGGCACCGGCCTTGTGAGCGACCTTCGAAATCGCGGCGATGTCGGTGACCACCCAGGTCGGATTGCTGGGCGTTTCCATCCAGACGATCCGGGTCTTGCCGGGGATGATCGCCGCCTCGATCGCGGCGGGGGTGTAGTCCTGCAGATAGCTGACCTCGAGGCCCCAGCGCCTGCCGTGCAGGTTCAGCCAGTCGCGCAGGCCAGAATAGACCCGGACCGGCAGAATGACGTGATCGCCCGGGGCGAGTCTCTGGAACACCGCGGTGATCGCCGCCATGCCGGAGGAAAACAGCAAGCAGCCCGCGCCGCCTTCCAGCGCGTTGATCACGGCTTCGGTCTGCTGATAGCTGGGGTTGTCGTCGCGCGTGAACATGCGACCGGCGCGATCCAGGTGCGCGGGGTCGCGCAGGAAGGATGTCGAGGGCCGCAGGGGCGCGGCCATCGCATCTGTCTCGGGGTCGATCCAGCCCAGGGCGGTCGCGGCCAGGGTGTCGGGGTGGGGAAGCCGCGTCATGCCATCACCCCGTCTTCGGCGCGAGGACCGCAGAGCGCATAGCTGCCATCGGCCGCGACACGCAGGCCGTAATCGGCTTCGGCGCTTTCCTGGCTGACCAGTCCGGTCAGCACGTCGCGCACCACGTGTTCAGGGTCGCGGTCGACGGGGTTGCCATACCCTGCGCCGCCGGGGGTCAGCATGACCAGGCGCTGATCGCCCGGAATGACCTGTTCGCCCTTCGGGTTGAGCCGTGTTCCGTCCGACAGGGTCAGCACGCCGGGCGCGCCGTTCATTCCGCCCTCCCGGCCGCGCGCCGGATGGTTGATGCGGTCAAGCGCGGCGAACAGGGAAATCGGCGCCTCCTCGCTGCTGGACAGTTCCAGCACCTGGCCCAGGCCGCCGCGATAGCGCCCCGGCCCGCTCGAGTCCTGGCGGTATTCGCGTTTCCAGATGATCAGCGGCGACACGCTTTCGGTGATCTCGACCAGCGACCCCATCACGCCGCTTGGGAAGGCCGTGGCCGACAGGCCGTCCTTGGTCGGACGCGCGCCGGTGCCGCCGTTGTGGACCAGTTCGGTCGCGAAGCGGGTCTTGCCGGGCGTTGCACTGACCGCATAGCCGCCGCGCAGCGGCAGGTCCCACAGGCAGCAGGCGCCTTCGGCGGGGGCCAGACCCGGGCGAGCCTTGTGCAGACAGCCGAACACCACATCGGGCAGCAACTGGCCGACGACGTGGCGCATGGCGACCGGCACCGGGTACTGCGCATTGACGATGGTGTTTTCCGGCGCGGTGATCCTCAGCGGCTCCAGCGAGCCGGCGTTGTTGGGGATGTCCGGCGCGATGGCGCATTTCAGCGCGAAGCAGGAATAGGCGCTGGCATAGTTCAGCGGGCAGTTGATGCCCTTGCTCGAAAGACCCGACGTGCCGGTGAAATCGACGGTGATCTCGCCGCCGCGGATGGTCATCGTGGCTTCGAGATCCAGCGGCTTGTCGTAGCCGTCGACGCGCATGGTGTTGTGATAGACACCCTCCGGCAGGGCGCGGATCAGGTCGTTGGTGCGCTGGCGCGAGGTTTCGACGATGTAGTCCGAGATATCTTCCAGCGTGGTGATGCCGACATCGCCCATGCATTCCGACAGGCGACGGCTGCCGCATTCAACGCAGGCCATCAGCGCGTAAAGGTCGCCCTCGACCTCGATCGGCACCCGGCTGTTGGCTTTCAGGATGCGGATGAAATTGGTGTCCAGCCGCCCGGCATCGACCAGCTTGAAGATCGGCACGAACAGGCCTTCGTCCAGCACGTCGGTGCCGTCAGGGCCGAAGCCCAGGCCGCCGAGATCGGCAAGGTGGCTGGTGCAGGAGGTGAACCCGATCAGTTTGCCCTCGTGGAAGCAGGGACGCACCAGCATGAAGTCGTTGAGGTGGCCGGCTGCCTTCCAAGGGTCGTTGGTCAGATAGATGTCGTCGGGGTGCATGTCTTCCAGCGGGAATTCCTCGAGGAAGAAACTGACCGATTCCGCCATCGTGTTGACATGGCCGGGGGTGCCGGTAACCGCCTGCGCGATCATCCGGCCCCGGATGTCGAATATCCCGGCGGAAAGGTCGCCCGATTCCCGCACGATGGGGTTGAAGGCGGTCCGCATGAGCGTCTGTGCCTGCTCTTCGACGATGGCGATCAGCCGGTTCCACAGGATCTGGCGTTCGATTTCGTTCAGTTCGCGGGCCATGTTCAAACCTTTTCAAGCACGAGGTTGGATTTGCTGTCGATCCGGCCTGTGAAGGCGGCGGTGACGAAGGTCGTGGTCTGCGGTTCGGCGACCAGGGCCGGGCCCTGGAAGCTTGCGCCCGCAGCCAGGTCGGGGCGCCAGTAGATCGGCACGTCCCGGTAGTCGTGGTCCGCAGGAAGGAAGACCGAGCGGTCGCCGATCGCGGCGGCGTCGAAGGCGGTCCCGTCGGCCTGTCGCGGTTCGGCCGGCTCCTGCGCGGTCGAGACGACGATGGACCAGGACAGGATCTCGATGTCGCGTTCCGGGATGGTACGGCTGAACAGTCGCGTATAGCCGGCCTCGTAATCGGCCCTGATCTGCGCAACGTCCTTTTCGGTCAGCGTGCCCGCCGGCACCGGCACCTGGATTTCGTGGCCCTGACCGACGTAGCGCATGTAGGCGGTGCGGGTCTCGACCAGGTCGGCTTCGGGCTCGCCGCTGCGGACGATGCCGCGTGCCTCGGAGGAAATCTCGTCCAGAACCGCGTTCGCGCCGTTCAGGTCGAACTGGTCCAGCGTCATGTAGCGGCTGCGCACCACCTCGTAGGCGATGGGGGCGCGCAGGAAGCCGACGGCAGAGCCGACGCTGCAGTTGGCCGGCACGATGACGCGCCCCACGCCCAGCTTTTCGGCCATGCGGACCGCATGCAGGGGGCCGCCGCCGCCAAAGGCGATCATGGTGTAGCGCGACAGGTCCGCACCATGTTCGACCGAATGGATGCGCGCGGCATTCGCCATGTTCTCTTCGACCATCTCGGTTATGCCGAGCGCCGCTTCGGAGGTGCTGACATCCAGCGGGTCGCCGACATCGCCCTTGATGGCGGTCCTGGCGGCGTCGACATCCAGATGCATCCGCCCTTCGGCGAAGGTTTCAGGGTCGATCCGCCCCAGCACCACATTGGCATCCGTCACGGTCGGCTTGACGCCGCCCTTGCCATAGCAGGCAGCCCCGGGCACCGAGCCGGCGCTTTCCGGCCCGATCGCCAGACGGCGCATGGTGTCGACATCGGCGATGGATCCGCCACCGGCCCCAATCTCGATCATCTCGACCACCGGGATCCGCACCGGCATGCCGCTGCCCTTCTGGAACCGGGCCGCGCGCGCGATCTCGAAGTTGCGTGCGGTCTGGGGAAGGTAGTCGTCGATCAGGCAGATCTTCGCGGTGGTGCCGCCCATGTCGAAGGACACAACCCGGTCTTCTTCCAGGCTGGCGGCAATGCGGCTGGCAAGCACCGCGCCGCCGCTGGGGCCGGATTCGACAAGGCGGATCGGATAGCGGATGGCAGCCTCCAGCGTGGTCATGCCCCCGCCCGAGGTCATCAGGAACAGCGGGCAGACAAAGCCGTTGTCGGCCAGCGTCTTTTCCAGCGCCCGCAGATAGCGGGCCATGATCGGCTGCACGTAGGAATTGCAGACGGTGGTCATGAAGCGCTCGTATTCGCGCACTTCGGGGCAGACGTCCGACGACAGCGTGATCTCTGCCGTGCAGCCGGCGTCGATCAGCAGAGCGCGCACGGCCTGCTCGTGGGCCGGATTGGCATAGGAATGCAGCAGGCCCACGGCGACCGCCTCGATGCCCAGGCGGTTCAGTTCGGCGGCCAGTTCGGTGACGCGGGCGCGGTCGAGCGGCAGCAGGACATTGCCGCGCACATCCATCCGCTCGGTCACCGTGAAGCGCAGATCGCGCGGCACCAGCGGCGCCGGCTTTTCCAGCTGCAGATCGAACTGATCGTAGCGGGATTCATATGCGATTTCGAGGCTGTCGCGGAAGCCCTCGGTCGTGATCAGCGCGGTCCTGGCGCCCTTGCGCTCGATCAGCGCATTTGTGGCCAGGGTGGTGCCATGGACGAAGATATCGATATCGCTGGGGGCCAGCCCCGACTGCTCGCGAACGATGGTCACACCCGCCATGATGCCACGTTCGGGCTGCTCCAGATCGGTCGGCACCTTGGCCGTGAACATGCCCTTGGGCGTTTCCAGCACCACATCGGTGAAGGTGCCGCCGATATCAGCTGCCAGACGTGTCTTGGTCTTTGCGTGGGTCATGGGAACTGCACTCCGTTTGCCTTGACGGTTAAGTGTCACGGGCCGTCTAGTGAGGGAAACGAAACGTTTTTTTACCGCTATCGATTATTTCGATAGTCCCGTGTCGGGGCATTGAGGCATGGGTGCAGAGCGACCGCCGGGCCGGTTTCGCGGCCTTTCCCAAGCACGGCGGGTGTTGCGGATGTCGGCGCGGATCCCCCCCGGGTCGTGCGGGCTCTGGTCGCGGCGCGGGATATCGGTCTTTGGCCTTTCGGCCCGCCGGGGTGCAAAGCGGCTGGTCCCCGGATTGGCCCGGGCGCCGGGATTGCTGCTCTGGTGGCCGACAGGACCGGGCCCGCCAGGGTTGGCCGGGACCTCGATGTCAAGGTCGGCGGCGAGCAGATGCGCGGCTGTTGCGCGGGGCCGGGACCGTGCGGCGCGGCCTGCTTGTCCGCCCGTGCCGGGATGGGCCTTCAGCGGCCCGGACATGGTCCACCAGCGTGAACCGACCGCCCGGGGCGCCAAGCGGGGTGCCGCCGGTTGACGGGTCTCGGGTTACGGCGCGCGCTTCACAAGCGAGGGCCGGTCGGTCGTCCTTGGCAAATGCTTCCGCAAGGCGCCCCCTGTTCGCTCAGGCAGAGGAGGCCTTCAGGGCTACGGCTTTCCTGCGGCGGCGGCCCCTGCGTGAGGGTTCAATGCGGCAGGCGGTAGGACCGTCGGGCCTGCGCGCCGCCGCGCCTCTGCCGCTTTGGCATCGCAAGGGGCAATGGCGTCAGCGGCGCTTCCAGTGAGCGTGTCAGAAGTCTGCAGAATTCCGCCACGGCCGGCGAGTGGCCCATGAACGGAGCGGCCTTGTCAAAGGCGCCCCGCGCGGCCTGCAGATAATCCGCATTGCCCGGCAAGCCCGCGATCCATTGCATATAGCCAAGCTGCCCCATTTGCCGCGCCTCGTCGGCTGGCATCTCTCCGGTGTCGAGTTGAAGGATCGTGCGTTCCAGTGTCATTGCGCCCTCCGCGCAGGGGAGGGCGCATGAACGGAGGCGGCGATGTCCACAGGGCCGTCAGGTCCATATGTCGTCTCTCCAGTCCCAGAGCGCCCCGCCCGGGTTAAGGTGACTGCGGTGCGCAACAGCACGCACCGGAGATGGCAGGTCTCCTGACTTGCGGGTCGCCGCTTTCCCGAACCTTCCCGAACCGCTTCGGTTCAGTGGTGTTCTTCGGGGTCGCTCGCCGCTCACAGTTGCGGGGGCAGTTGCGGAGTTGGGTCAAGGCCCTCACCGCATTCCCTTTTAAACCGGCCCTTTCAGGCCGGTCACCATCGCCTTCTGCATTGCAGAATTCCGGGCAAAAGTCGAGTGGAATTGCCAATGGCGGCCATTACGGCGCTTGCCGTCCAGCGGGGTGTTTCCCCTGTCAGCCCCCAGGCCAGACCGCGCCTTGCCCGCCCGGGGGATGCGCCGGAGGCTCCGCTGCCGGACATGCCTTGGGTCGGCGACCTGCCCCCTGATGCGAACCGGAAGGCGGGCGCCTGTGCCGCCTTCGTTCGCGATGCCCGTGCCCGCAGTTCGTCTTCCGGCGCGGGGGGTGCCCCGGACCGGAGAAGCGCGTTGGCGATGCCCGGGCGCTTCGGGGTCCGGCGGTCGAGGACGGTCACGGGATGGATCCGGCACCGCGACCGTCGCTTGCCGTGCCTGCCCGGACGCGACGCCGACGGTGCCGCGCAACCCGGCGATCAACAGCCCGTATCCGGGGGTAAGGTCGACGCGCGAAAGCAGCGCCCCGGCCTCCGGTGAACCGGATCGAGTGCGCCGCGCCCCCGTCCGTCAGGGCCGGTCAGAAGCCGACCTGATCCGCCCCCTTCAGGTGCAGGATCTCGCGCGCCTCGTCCGGGGTTGCCAGTTCCAGCCCCAGCCCCTCGATGATCTGGCGGGCCTTCGTCACCTGCTCGGCGTTGCTGCGCGCCAGTTGCCCCGGTCCGGCCCAGAGCGAATCCTCCAGCCCGACGCGGATATTGCCGCCCATGGCCGCCGCCATCGCCGCGATGGGCAGCTGGTTCTTGCCCGCGCCCAGAACCGACCACTGGTACTGGTCGCCGAACAGCCGGTCCGCCGTGCGCTTCATGTGCATGACGTCGTCGGGATGCGCGCCGATGCCGCCCATCAGGCCAAAGACCGTCTGGATGAACAGCGGCGCCTTGACCAGTCCGGCGTCGAGGAAGTGCTTGAGGTTATAGAGATGCGCCGTGTCGTAGCATTCGAACTCGAACCGGGTGCCGAGCGGTCCGAGCGTCGTCAGGATGTATTCGATCTGGCCGAAGCTGTTGTTGAAGATGATGTTCTTGTTGCCGAGGTAGTCGCGTTCCCACTGGTGTTTGGGGTTCGGAAAGCGCTTGAGCATCGGGAAGAGGCCGAAGTTCATCGACCCCATGTTCAGAGAGGCGACCTCGGGGCGGTGCGTTTCCGCCGGGCGGACGCGTTCCTCGATGGTCATGGTGGGCGCGCCGCCGGTGGTGATGTTCACCACGCAGTCCGAGGCCTGCTTGATCACGCCGAGGAAGGGCGCGAAGGCCTCGGGCGACTGGTCGGGGCTGCCGTCCTCGGGGTTGCGGGCGTGCAGGTGCACGATGGCCGCGCCCGCCTTGGCCGCGCCGATGGCGGCGTCGGCGATTTCCGAGGCCGTCACCGGCAGGTGTTCGGACATCGAGGGCGTGTGGATCGCGCCGGTCACGGCGCAGGTGATGATGACCTTGCGGGGTTTCGCCATGGTCTGGGGCTCCTTCAGGATTGTTCGGATGCAAGGTGCCGGCGCAGGGCGGCAAGGCGCGCGTCACGCCTGTCCTGCCGGGCGCGGATGGTCTCGGGGCTGCGGTCCTGTGGCCATGTTGCGGCGATCTTCTCGGCGTTGTCGACGGAAAAGACCTCCGGTCCCGCCGGTTCCTCGGCCAAACGCGCGTAGAAGCCGCCGTAGCGGGTGGCGTAGTCGATGATGCCGCCGGGGGCGTTCAGGTCGATGGTCTCGATCGGCCCCATCAGCGCCCATCGCAGGCCCAGCCCGTCCTTGATGGTGGCGTCCAGCCCCTCGACGCTGACGACGCCCTCACCCAAGAGCCGCAGCGCTTCGCCCAGCAGGGCGCCCTGCAGGCGGTTCAAGACAAAGCCGTCGCGCTCGCGGGTCATGCGCACCGGCACCTGCCCGATATCGCGGTAGAGCGCTTCGGCGCGGTCCATGGTCTCTGTCGCGGTCCATGGCGCGGGGCAAAGCTCGACCACCGGGACAAGATGCGGCGGGTTCACCGGGTGCCCGACGAGGCAGCGGTGCCGGTGTTCAAGCCCCTCGGTAAAGCGCGAGGCGACGATGGCGGAGGTCGAGGAGGCGATGATCGCGCCGGGCGGGGTGGCCGCGTCGAGCCGGGCGAAGAGGTCGGTCTTGACCTCGATCTTCTCGGGCCCGTTCTCCTGCACGAAGCTGACGCCCGCGACCGCCTCTTCCAGCGTGGGACAGGTGCGGATGCGGGTCAGCGTCCCGTCGCGGTCCTGCAAGAGGCCCTCGGCCAGCAGGGTGTCGCAGAGCACGGCCATGTCGGCGGCGAAGCGGTCCAGAACGGCGGAATCGGCGTCCCAGACCTGCACGGAATGCCCGGCGCGGGCGAAAAGTGCGCTCCATGCGCGGCCGATCAGGCCCGCGCCGATGATGGCGACTGTCTCGGTCATGTCAGGTCCCTTTCGTTACAGCCACAGGACCTGGCGGCGCAGGTCGATGTCATGGGCCAGCGCGGCGGAGGGCCCGTCATGGATGATGCTGCCGCGTTCCAGCGCGACGGTGCGGTCCGAGAGCGTCAGCGCGAGGTCGAGGTTGTGGTCCACGATGATGATGGACACCTCTTCGCGCAAGCGGTCGAAGGTCTCGAACAGCTGCTCGACGATGGCGGGGGACAGCCCCTCGAAGGGTTCGTCCAGCAGCAGCACGCGGGTGTCGCCGGACAGCGCGCGGGCCACGGCGGCCATCTGCTGCTCGCCGCCCGAGAGGTAGTCGGCGGGCGTGTCGATGCGTTCCTTCAGGCGGGGGAAGTAGGACAGGATGCGCTCTTCGTCCCAGTGGATGCCCGCGCCTGTCTGGCGGCGGATGCGGCCCAGTTCGAGGTTGTCGCGCACCGACATGCCCGCGAAAAGGCCGCGCCCCTGCGGCACGTAAGAGATGCCCGCCCGCGCCATGGCCGCCGAGCTGAGGCCGTGAATGGGCGTGCCGTCCAGCGTGATCGCGCCGCTGCTGACCGGGGCGATGCCGATCAGCGCCTTCAGCAGCGTCGACTTGCCCGCGCCGTTGCGGCCCAGAAGCGCGAGGATCTCGCCCTGCCGAAGGTCGAAGCTGACGTCGTGGATGATATGGCTCTTGCCATAGCTGACGTTGACCTTGTCCAGCGACAGCAGCACCTTGTCCTGTACGGCGCTGGTGCGCTCCTTTCCCGCCACCGCAGAGGTGCCCGAGCCGATGTAGACCTCTTGCACGCGCTTGTCGCCGCGCGCGTCGGCCACGGTGCCGTCCAGCAGCACCTCGCCCTCGTTCATCACGGTGACGTGGTCGGCCAGTTCAAAGACGCGGTCGATGTCGTGTTCCACCAGCAGCACCGGGATATCCGCCGAGAGCGCCTTGAGCAGGTGGCCGATGCGCTCGCGCTCTGCCACCGAAAGGCCTGCAAGCGGCTCGTCCGCCAGCAGGATGCGCGGGTGGTTCCCCAGCGCAAGGCCAAGGTCCAAGAGCCGCTGCCCGCCGTAAGAGAGCGAGGCAGCCTCGGCGTCCTCCATCCCCGAGAGGCCCGCGTATTCCATGATCTGCGCGGTATGGGCGTTGACCTCCGAAAGGGTGCGGGCGCGGATCAGCGGGTTCATGCGCTGCGCGTCGCCCGCCTGCACCGCGAGGCGGATGTTCTCCTGTACGGTCAGCGAGGGGAACAGGTTGGTGATCTGGAAGCTGCGCCCGATGCCCGCCGCCGAGATTTCCTCTGGCGTGCGGCCCGACAGCGGCTGGCCCATCAGGGTCACGCTGCCCGCGTCGGGTTTATACAGCCCGGACATCAGGTTGAAGGCGGTGGTCTTGCCCGCCCCGTTGGGGCCGATCAGGGCATGAAGCGAGCGGTCGCGGACCGAAATGTCCACCGCGTTCACCGCCTTCAGCCCGCCGAAGGCCTTGGAGATGCCCTTGGCCTCCAGCAAGGGTCCGTCGCTGTGCTGCGCGGGTTTCAGGAAGTCGGGCAGGGGATGCACCCCGGCCTTGCGGCCCGCCATGGCGGCGCCGGTCTCTGCCGGTGGGTTCAGATAGCGGCGGATCTGGCCGGGAATGCCGATCAACCCCTCGCGCGCGAACAGCACGAAGCCCATGAAGACAAGGCCGAACCACAACAGCCAGTTGTCGGTGTAGATCGACAGATACTCGCGGAAGAGGATGTAGAAGAGCGCGCCCAGGGCCGGGCCAAGGTAGCTGCGCATCCCGCCGATGACGACCATGGCCAGCAGCTCGCCCGAGAAGATCACCGACATCGGCTCTGCCGAGGTCATGCGGTTCTTGTAAAGCAGCAGCACCCCCGCCAGCGCCGTGATCGTGGCGGACAGGACGAAGGCCGCAAGCTTGTAACGGTCGACCTTGTAGCCAAGGAAGCGCGCGCGCTGCTCGTTCTCGCGGATGGCCAGAAGGACGGTGCCCAGTGGCGAGTTGTTGAAGCGCCAGAGCAGGACCATGACAGCGAAGGCGATCAGGGCCACCAGCCAGTAGTAGGGCTGCGACATGCTGAAATCGAGGCCCGCGAAGGCCGGGCGCTCGATCCCGCCAAGGCCGTTCTCGCCGCCGGTGACCTCGGTCCAGCGGAAGGCGATGGAAAAGCCGAGCGCCGAAAGCGCCAGCGTCATCAGCGAGAAATAGACCCCCCGGCGGCGCAGGATCAGCGCGCCGAAGCCGGTGGCGATGACGGCGGTGGCGATCACCGCGACCAGAAGCGGCACGAAGAAGGCGCCGCCCATGGCCAGCGAGGTCAGCCCCGCCAGGTAGGCGCCCAGCCCGAACCACGCGCCGTGGCCGAAGCTGACCAGCCCTGTGCGGCCCGCAAGGATGTTCAGGCCCATGCAGGCCAGGCCGTAGACCACGACCTCGGTGGCCGAGGTATAGGTCAGGCCCGCGGCGATGATGACGAAGGGCAGCGCGACAAGCGCCGCTGCGGCGATCAAAAGCGGATGGATGCGGATCATGACGTCACTCGAACCGGAGGATGCGTTCGCCCAGCAGCCCGCGCGGGCGCACCAGCAGGACCACGAACATCAGCAGGAAGATGGCGGCGGTCGACCATGTCGACCAGCCCACCGCCACGAAGAGGCCCTTGGTCAGACCGACCAGCACGGCGGCAAGGATGACGCCCCAGAAGGACCCCAGCCCGCCGATCACCACCACGACGAAGGCCAGCACGATGATCTCGGCCCCCATCGCCGGGTGTACGGTGTGAATGGGCGACAGAAGTACGCCCGCCAGCCCCGCAAGGCCGATGGCGATGCCCGCGATGGCCGAAAGGTAGGGGCGCAGCGAGATGCCCAAGGAACCCACGATCTCGGGGTTCTGCACGCCCGCGCGCACGATCCGCCCGAAAGAGGTCTTGTTCAGCAGCACCCAGAGCGCGGCGACCGCCGTCACCGCCACGGCGATGAGGAAGAGGCGATAGCGCGAATAGATGAAGTCGCCCATGAAGACCTGACCGCGCAGGATGTCGGGCATGTTGTAGTTCTGCGGAGAGGCGCCGAAGACCCAGCGCAGCCCCTGCTCGATCACCATGGCAAGGCCGAAGGTCAGCAGCAGCGAATAGAGCGGGTCGATGCGGTAGAAGCGGGTAAACAGCGTCCGCTCGGTCAGCATCCCCAGCCCCGCCACGATCAGCGGCACCAGCACCAGCGCGCCGAAGAAGCCCACGTAGGGCGTGATGACGATCGCCAGATAGGCGCCGATGGCGAAGAAGGCCCCGTGCGCAAGGTTGATGATCCCGCCCAGCGAGAAGATCAGCGACAGTCCCAGCGCGATGAGCAGGTAATAGGTGCCGTCCAGCAACCCGTTCAGAACCTGCGCGATGAATAGCCCCAGCATGGCGGTGCGTCTCCCCCCATTTTGTTTCTTGGATAGGCGGGCAGGGCGCGCGAACGCCCCGCCCGGATGGTTCAGAGGGAACAGGTCCCGCCGGTGACGCTTTGCGCCAGCGTCTCAAGCGGCTCGTCGGACCCCGGCAGCGGCTCGGATGTGGTGAAGATGTCGTATTCGTTCTGCGCCTCGTCCGCCGGAAGGGCGGTGATCGCGTAGATCTCCTGGATCAGCTGGTGATCCGAGGCGCGGAAATAGCCCTTGCGGTTCTTCATCAGGTCGAACTGGGCCTCTTCGCTTTCGAGGTAGTCGACAAGGGCATCGCCGCCCGCGTCGCCCGCCTCTGCCACGGCCCTGGCCATGATGAGACCGGCGTTGTAGTCGCCCCAGGCCTGGTTCTCCGGCGGCTTGCCGTAGGCCTCGGTGAAGGCCTGCACGAAGGCCTGGCTGGCGTCGTTCTGCACCAGGTGGTTCCAGACGTTCGGCCACGTCCCGCGGAAGTTCTGCGCGCCCGCAGCCCAGGCCGACACGGTGTCGAAGCCGAAGCCGCCAAGGGTGAAGTCCAGCCCGAACTCGCCGTATTGCTTGAAGAAATTGGTGATCTGCGTGCCCGCGAGGTTCAGCGCCACCACGTCCGGCTGGGCCTGACGGATCTTCAGCATGTAGGACGAGAAGTCGGTGGCATCGGTGGGCACAAGGTCTTCGCCCGCGATCTGGCCGCCGTTGGTATCGAGGAAGGCCTTGGCCGCCGCCAGCAGGTCATGCCCGAAGGCATAATCCGCCGTCATCATGTACCAGTTCTTGCCCTCGACCATGTCCTGCGTCTTGAAGTACTGGCCCTCGGCGTTGACATACATCGAGTTCTGCGTCTCGACGTGGAACATGTAGCGGTTGCAGTCCTGCCCGCGCAGGCTGTCAGAGTTGCCGCCGGTGTTGACGAAGACCTTGCCGTAGCGCGCCGCGACCTGGCTGATCGTCAGGCACGAGGCCGAGGAAATCTCGCCGATGATCATGTCGACCTGATCGCGCTCGAACATGCGCTCGGCCTTGGTCGAGGCGGTCTGCGGGTTGACGCTGTCCTCCATGATCAGCTCGACCTGACGGCCTCCGGCGCCGCCATTGGCGTTGATGTGGTCGACCGCCAGCTTGATGCCCATCTGGGCGTATTCGCCAAGCGGCCCGAGAAAGCCGGTGGTCGGCGTCAGGTGGCCGATCTTCAGCGGCGCGCCCTGCGCGCGCAGGTAGGCCGGGGCCGCGACACCCAGCGCAAGGCCAGCCGCCCCCGCCCGCAGGAATCCCCTGCGGTTCGTCATGGTCGTTTTCATGGTATTCCTCCCTGGAACATGTGCCCGAGAACCACACCCGACCGGTCCCCTGACCTTTCCGGCTGACTTTCCTCCTCCGCCGGTGGATCAGGACTTGCAGTAGAGACCGATCTACTGTGATCTGAGATCACAGTTGCAGATTGGCCGTGAAGGTGTCAACAGACGTTAAGAAAGATCATGACCCAGCCGCTTGACCGCATAGAACCCGCCCGCCGACAAACTCTTTCGGAACAGGTGTTTGACACGCTGTCAGAGATGCTGTTGTCGGGCGCCCTCAGGCCCCGCGACCGGCTGTCCCTGCGCGATCTGTCGGAACGGCTGGAGGTTTCGATGATGCCCGTGCGCGAGGCGGTGAGTCGCCTTGCCGCCAGCGGCGCGCTGCAGGTTTCGCCCAAGCGCGCGGTCATGGTGCCTCTGATGACGGCAGAGGAATTCGCCGACCTGACCATGGTGCGCATGCTGAACGAGGGGCAGGCGGCGCGGCTGGCGGCGGAACGCGCGGGCAAGGCCGAGGTCGCGCAGATCGCCGCGCTGGCCGAGCGCTTCGAAGAGGTGCTGGACCAGGCCTATGGCAGCGCGGCGGCGGTGGCCGCCAACAAGGACCTGCATTTCGCCGTCTACCGCGCGGCGCGGTCGCCCGCGCTGATGGAGGTCATCGGCGTGCTCTGGCTGAAGGCCGGGCCGGTGATCAACTTCGACATCGGCGTCGACACCGGCGCCAGCGAAAGCGAAGACGCCGAGCGGTCTCGCAGCCACCATTCCCGCGCCCATCACCGCCTGCTCTGCCAGGCGCTGCGCGCCCGCGACGGCGACACCGCGGCCCGGGCCATCGCGGAAGACATCCGCGTCGCATCAGAGCTTATCCGCGCCCATGGCGGCGTCGAGACGGACGACAATCGGAGGAGGATCATCACATGAAACTGGAGCTGGAGGGCGCGCGGGTCATCGTCACCGCAGGCGCGCAGGGCATCGGCCGCGCCATCGTAGAGGCCTATCTGGCCGAGGGTGCCCGCGTGGCGACCTGCGACATCGACGAGGAGGCGCTCGACACGCTGCCCGCCGAGGTCTTTCGCCAGCGCGCCGACATGGGTGACGCGGGCCAGATCGCGGGCTTCATGGCGGCGGCGCAGGCGCATCTGGGCGGGCTGGACATCCTCGTGAACAATGCGGGCATCGCCGGTCCGACCGCCCCGGTCGAGGAACTGGACCCGGCGGACTGGGATTCGACGCTGGCGATCTGCCTGACCGCGCAGTTCCACTGCGTGCGTCACGCGGTCCCGGCGCTGCGGGACAGCGCCAATGCCTCGATCGTCAACCTGTCCTCGCTGGCCGGGCGGCTGGGTTTTGCCATGCGCACCCCCTACGCGGCGGCGAAATGGGGCGTCATCGGCTTCACCAAGTCGCTGTCGATCGAGCTGGGCCGCGACGGCATCCGCTGCAACGCCATCCTCCCCGGCATCGTCGCGGGCGACCGCCAGCGCCGGGTGCTGGAGGCCAAGGCGCAGCGCCGGGGCCTGAGCTTCGAGCAGGTCGAGGCCGAGGCCTTTTCCTACACCTCGATCAAGGACTACGTGACGCCCGAGCAAATCGCCGACCAGATCCTGTTCCTGACCAGCCCGCGCGGGTGCACGATCTCGGGACAGGCCATATCGGTCTGCGGCGACGGCCAGATGCTGGCCTGAGGACCGCCCGCGCGGCCACGGGCCCGCGCTGCCCGTGATGCCGCGCCATGGGGGTCTTCCACGCGGGGGGGGCGGACTGTCGGGCTGGCGGCGCGCATCCGGCCACCGGTTCAAAGCAGGCCGAGCGCCAGCCCTGTTCGGATGGGGCTGGCGGGGTCAGTGAGCCGTCCGGTTTGCGGCGGTTCGGGGCGTTGGACTGGCTCGGTTGCCGCTTGGGCTGCGCGATGTCGCATCGGGCGCAGGCCGGTACAACGCTTCAGATGGACAAAGAGCCGCCTTTGCAGGAGCGCGGTCAAACCTGCCAGCGGCCTGCAACGCGTCGCGGACATGAAGGAAGATAACCGCGGCGCGCCCGGACGGGGGCTCAGTCGGTGGTCCAGCCGCCGTCGACCAGAAGCGAGGTGCCTGTCACCAGCGCCGAAGCCTCCGAGCACAGGTAGACGACGGCGCCCATGATGTCCTCGATCTCTCCGACCCGGCCCAGTTTGATCTTGTCCTCGATCCAGGCCCGGCGGGCGGGATCCTTCAGCGTCTGTTCTCCCAGTGGGGTGCGGATGAAGGTGGGGCACAGGGTGTTGATCCGCACGCCCGCCTTGGCCCATTCCAGCGCCATCGCCTTTACCATGCCTTCGATCGCGTGTTTCGAGGCGCAGTAGACGCCCCGGTCGATGCCGCCGACATGGCCCATCTGGCTGCTGACATGCAGGATCGCGCCGGGCTTTCCGGCGGCGATCATCTGCCGCGCGGCGGCGGTCGAGGCGATCATCTGCCGCGCGGCGGCGGTCGAAAGGAAATAGGCGGCGCGCAGGTTCACATGCATGACCGCGTCGAAATCCTCTGGCGTGGTGTCGAGCGCGGGGCCGTGGCGCGCCAGTCCGGCAGAGTTCACGACGATGTCCGGCGCCTCCATCGCCTCAAACGCGGCGCGGGTGGCCATGACGTCGCCGATATCCAGCGCCAGCGTCTCGCAGGACAGGCCCTCGTCGGCCATGGCCTGCGCCAGATCGGCCAGCGGGGCGGGGCGGCGGGCCACGGCCACCACATGGGCGCCCGCCCGGGCCAGTGCGGTGGCCGCGCCAAGCCCGATGCCAGAGGTCGCGCCGGTCACCAGCGCGCGTTTGCCGTGAAGGGTGAAGGCCGGGGTGGCGGGCAGTTTCATGGGGTCGTCCTTGGTTGTGGGCGGGGGCGGCTGCATTCTTCAACCGGGCCGCGTGCACGCGCGTCCCTGTTGCGGTTGCGGGATGGCGGCTCGAGATTTCGGAACCCCGTGCGGGACTGGGCAGGTATGTCCCGCCCGGCGGCAGGCCGGGCTGCGCCACCCCGCGGGACGGCGCTGCCCTTTTCCTTTCGGGTCGACTCGATCTGTGCTCGGACCGTCAGTCCCTCACCTCATTCCGCCGCCTGCTTCGGCGCGGCGGCGCAGCCGTAGGGCAGGGTCACGCCCCCGTAGCGGCGCACGCGGATGTTGCATTGCTCGGCATGGCCCACGAAGCCTTCGAGCAGGCAGAGGCGCGAGCCATAGGCGCCGATCTCGGCTGCCGCCTCGTCGGTGGTGATGCGCTGATAGCTGTGCGTCTTCAGGAACTTGCCGACCCAGAGCCCGCCGGTGTAGCGCCCCGCCTTCTTGGTCGGCAGCGTGTGGTTGGTGCCGATCACCTTGTCGCCGTTGGCCACGTTGGTCCGGGGCCCGAGGAAGAGCGCGCCGTAGCTGTGCATGTTGTCCAGATACCAGTCGTCGCGGTCGGTCATCACCTGCACATGTTCGGAGGCGATGTCATTGGCGACCGCCAGCATCTCGTCGTGGGTGTCGCAGAGGATGACCTCGCCGTAATCCTGCCACGACGCGCGGGCGGTGTCGGCGGTGGGCAGGATGGTCAGCAGGCGGTCGATCTCGCTCAGCGTGCCCTCGGCCAGCTTGCGCGAGTTGGTGACCAGCACGGCGGGCGAGTTGTAGCCGTGTTCCGCCTGCCCCAGAAGATCGGTGGCGCAAAGCTCTGCATCCACGGTGTCGTCGGCGATTACCATGGTCTCTGTCGGGCCAGCAAACAAGTCGATGCCGACTCGCCCGTAAAGCTGGCGCTTGGCCTCTGCCACGAAGGCGTTGCCCGGGCCGACGAGCATGTGCACCGGCTCCATGCTTTCGGTCCCCAGCGCCATGGCGCCCACCGCCTGAATGCCGCCCAGAACCCAGATCTCGTCCGCGCCGCCAAAGTGCATGGCCGCGATCACCGCCGCGTTGGGCTGGCCTTTGAACGGCGGCGTGCAGGCGACGATGCGCGGCACGCCCGCGACCTTGGCCGTGGCCACCGACATATGCGCCGAAGCGACCATGGGGAACTTGCCGCCCGGCACATAGCAGCCGACCGACTGCACCGGGATGGTCTTGTGGCCGAGGATCACGCCGGGCAGCGTCTCGACCTCGACGTCGGTCATCGAGGCGCGCTGCGCCTCGGCGAAGCGCACCACCTGCGCCTGCGCGAAACGGATGTCCGCGACCTCCTGCTCGGACAGCGTGGCGATCAGGGCGTCGATCTCACCCTGCGAGAGGCGAAAGCTGGCGGGGCTGTAGCTGTCGAATTTCTCGGACAACGCGCGGACGGCGGCATCGCCGCGCGTCTCGATGTCGGCCAGGATGGCCTCGACCGTGGCGCGGGTCTGTGCGTCGTCCTGCTGGCGCGCGTCCTCGGGTTTGCCGCGCTTGAGATGGGTGATGGTCATGGGGTGTCCTCTCTGGCGAAGGGTCAGGCGGGGAAGGCGGAGCGGAAGGACTGCGTCAGCGCGCCCCCGCCGCCCTGCAACAGCGTGTGGTCCGAGCCGACCACGAAGAGCGAGCCACCGGCGGCGCGGTGGGCGTCCAGCGTCTCGGTGGGCGCGCAGTATAGCCCGGTGGCGCAGCCCTCTGCGCCAAGGATGGCGCGGGTCATCTCGGCCACTTCGGGGGCGAAGAAGTCGTCCAGCCCGTGCGAGACGGCAAGATCCGCGCGCCCGATGAACAGCGCGTCGACGCCCTCGACCGCGGCGATGGCCCCGGCGTTCGTCACGCCCTCCGGGTCCTCGATCTGGCAGATCAGCGCGATCTCGTCGCGGGCGCGGCCAAGGTGTTCGGACAGCGAGCGGCGCGCGTATTCCGCCGCCCGGGTGGTGCCGGCAAAGCCGCGCCCGCCGGGGACATAGGCGAGCGATTTCGCCAGTGCCTGTGCCTGCGCGGGGGTTTCCACATGCGGCACCATCAGCCCGGCGGCGCCGGAATCGGCCATGCCGAGCACCCACTCGGGCGTCGCCATGGGCACGCGCACCACCACCGGCAGGCCGATGGCGCGGCCCATCATCACCATGGCGTCGGCGCTGCCCCGGTCGAAGGGCGCGTGTTCCGCATCCACCACGACGAAGTCGAACCCGGCGCGGGCCATGACCTCGATCACGATGGGATGCGGGGTCTTGAGGAAGGCGCCGATCAGCGGCGCGCGGGCGGCCATGCGGGCCTTGAACTCTGCGTTGGTCATCGGGGGCGCTCCTTCTCAGGCGGGTTGCGTGTCGGCGGAGGGGGTGGGCAGGGCGTCCCGGCGCGAGGCCATGACGAGCCCCGCAAAGATCACCGCCGCGCCCAGCGTGGCCAGCCATGGCGCCATCAGCGCCAGCCCGGCGGGCAGCGCCCAGAGCAGGCGAGAAACGCCGCTCCAGGGCAGTTTCGCGCCGCCCAGCAGATGCGACGTGGCCAGCACGAAAACCGCACCCGACAGCACCGCGCGGGCGATGCCCTCGGCCCCGCCGCCGCCCAGCATGCCGGGATAGGCGATGAAGAGCATCGGCAGCACATAGGCGGTGGCGCCCAGCCGCAGGGTCTGGCCCGCGACCTTGATCCACGGCGCCTCTGCGATGGTGGCGGCCACGAAGACGCCAAGGCACACCGGCGGCGTGATGACCGACAGCGCGGCGTAGTAGAGCACGAACATATGCACCACCAGCGGGTCGATGCCCTGCTGGATCAGCGCGGGGGCAAAGACCGCCGCGACCATGACGTAGGCCGCAGAGGTCGGCAGGCCCATGCCCGCGATCAGGCAGACCACGGCCATCAGCCCCGCGATCAGCCAGAGCTGCCCCTGACCGATGGCCAGAACGGCTGCTGTTACGGCGACGCCGAAGCCGGTCAGGTTGATCATGGCGACGAAGACCTGCGCGCCGACCAGCAGGATGCCGACGATCACCACGCCCTTGCCGCCCGCCTCGAGAGCGCGGAGGATGATGGCGAAGACGGCGCGCGGGTCCTCTCCCTGACTGATGCGGGCGACGAGGACCGCGACCAGCATGGCGATCATGCCGTAGCAGGCGGTCAGTTCGACCGAATTGCCGTTGATCACCCCGAAGGCCAGCCCGCCGAGGCCCGCGACGATGGGCGCCAGCCGGGCAAGGCTCATGGCGCCGCGCCAGTCGGGCAGGCTGTCGTCGGTGACGGGGCTGAAGCCCTGACGGCGGGCGATCACATGCACGGTGCTGTAGACGCCGAGGTAAAAGAGCAGTGCCGGGACCACGGCGGCCAGCGCGATGGACCAGTAGTTCATCCCCACCAGCTCGGCCATGACGAAGGCGGCGGTGCCCATGATCGGCGGCGCCAGCTGGCCGCCGGTCGAGGCGATGGCCTCGACCGCGCCGGCATAGGCGGGCGGGTACTTCAGCCGCTTCATCAGCGGGATGGTGAAGTTGCCGGTGGTCGCCACATTGGCCACGGTCGAGCCGTTGATGGCCCCGAAGAAGCCCGAGGCGAAGGTGGCGATCTTGGCCGCGCCGCCGGGACGCGCGCCGCCCAGCCGGGCCGAGAGGTCGAAGAAGGTCTCTCCGGCGCCGGTGTGCAGCAGGATTGCGCCAAACAGCACGAAGGCCGCCAGCGTTGTCGAGGCGACGTTGACCAGCATCCCCCACAGGCCCCGGTCCGAGAGGAAGATGATCTCGGTCAGGTAGGCGGAGTCGAAGCCGCGGTGCCCGAATTGGCCGGGGATCAGGTCGCCGAAGAAGGCATAGCCCACGGCGGCCAGCACGATCAGCGGGAAGACCCAGTTCGACGTGCGCCGCGCCAGCTCCAACACGCAGAGCAGGGTGCCGAAGCCCATGGCCATGTCCCAGGGCGTGGCCCATGGCAGTTCGGTCATGATGCTTTCGTAATGGCCGATGATGTAGCAGCCCGAGGTCGTGACGATCGCGACGATGGCAAGGTCGATCACGATGCCCAGCGGGCGCAGGCGGGTTCCTTCGAAGAGGGGGTGCATCAGCACGGCCAGCGCGGCGATCGTCATGACGAAGAGCGCGCGCTGCACCAGCGACTCGAACGGCCCGCTGAAGGAGGTGTAGAAGACGAAGGCGCCAAGCAGGACGGCCAGCACGGCTATCGCCGTCTGCCGCAGGTTGGCGGGGGCAAGGAAGGGGGGCATTGCGACACCTTGGGGGAAAGAGGGGCCGCGCGGGCCCCGGGTTGCCTTGGCTTCGCGCCCGGCCCGGAGGGATCCCGGACCGGGCAGGCCGCGTTCAGCGGAGGTTGTCCGGCACGGTCAGGCCGATTTCCTCGTAGTAGCGGATCGCGCCCGGGTGCAGCGGGCTGGTGGCGTATTGCAGCGTCAGCTCGGGCAGGTTCAGGCCCTTGACCGCCGGGAAGGCCGCCTCTTGCTGGGCCATGTTTTCCATCGCCGCCTTGGTGATGTCATAGGCGGTCTGCTCGTCGAGATCGGGGCGCGCCGAGACGCCGATCATGAAGCCCCAAGCGGTGTAGGGGCCGGAGTTCTCCATCTCGCCGCCGGGCATCTCGACGATCGACAGCTCGGGCAGTTCGGCGCGGATCCTGGCCTCTTGCGCGTCCGACAAGCCCAGCACCTGAAGCGGCGTGAAGGCGGCGATGTCGGTGGTCAGCGCGTCGAAGCTGGTGCCCACGGCGCTTTTGATGAAGCCTTCCGAGCGGTCGTCCTTGATCGCATTGGCCTGTTCGGCATTGGTGCCGCGCACCCAGTCGGGCGTGATCTGAAGCAGGTCGAAGACCTCCTGCGAGGTCGCTTCGGTCGAAGAGCCGCGCATCCCGGGGCCGAACTTCTGCCCGTCGAGGGCGGCGAGCTCCGTGATGCCGGAATCGCGGCGCACGACGACGTTCTGCGGGGCCAGCGAATAGGCCCAGAGCAGCTTCGATTCGACCGGGCGCCCGTCAAAGGACTTCACGCCGGAATAGGCCTGATAGAGCGTCGAGGTGGTGATCAGCCCGATATCCAGCTGGCCGCGCGCCATCCGCTTGAGGTTGTCGACGGTTGCGCCGGTCTCGACCACCGAGGCCTGATAGCTGTCGGGAAAGGCGCCGTTCACGATCTGCGCGAGCCCGGCGAAATAGGCGTAATGGGCGCTTTGCGAGTTGGTCGCACCGAAGGCGAGGCGGGTCTCGGCCTGCGCGGGCAGGGTGGTGGCGATGGCGGACAGCGACAGGATCGCCGTCGCCGCGAGGCAACGGAATTTCATGATCTTCCTCCCTTGGATATCAACCGCCCGACGGATCGGGGGACTGGCGAAAGGGGAAGCATGAGTCGGGCGCGCGGTGTAAGAGTTTCCGACCATAGTGAAATTATTTCACTATCCGCTGTCACGCTCCATCATCTTTCCGGCCAGAATGCGGATGTCGCCCTCTGTCTCCGTCCCGTCCGAGGCCACGAGGATATCGACCGCCAGCCCCAGCATCCGGCGCAGCGGCTGGCGCACGGTGGTCAGGCGATAGGATTCCCATGCCGCCATGGGGATATCGTCAAAGCCGATCACGGCGAGGTCGTCGGGCACCCGGATGCCGTCGATCCGGGCGGCGTCCAGCGTGGCGATGGCCATGATGTCATTGGCGCAGAAGACCGCGTCGGGCAGCGGGCGCAGGGCCAGCATCTCGCGCGCGGCGGCAAAGGCCTTGCGGTAGTCGAAGGCGCCGTCGAACTGCAATTCCATGCCGCGCCCGGCGTCCTCCAGCCGGTCGCGGAACCCGCGCATCCGTTCCAGATGGGTCGAGGTGTCGCGCCGGCCACCCATGAAGGCGATGCGCTGCCGCCCGCCGTCAAGGAAGCGTTCCGCGATCCGCTGCGCGCCGCTATAGTTGTCGCAACACACTGCCATCATGCGATTATCGGACTGCACCCTGTTCAGCAGAACAGCCGGAAGCCCGTTCTTGCGGCAGGCCCGCGCAAGACCAGAGGTCATGGTGGAACTGGTGAGGATGACACCCTCTGTCCGGTAGTCGAGCACCTGCCGGATGATCGCGTCGGCATCCTCGGCAGCGGGGACCACATGCACGATGGCCTTCAGCCCGCGCGCGGGCAGCAGCCGCGTCAATTCATCGACGGCGGCGGGGTAGAAGGGGTTCTGCATCTCGCTGACGACCATGGCGATGGTATCCGTGGCCTGCGCCGAAAGCACCCGGTCGACGGGGCTGATGTAGCCAAGATCGGACGCTGCGGCAAAGATCGCGCGGCGCTTGTCCTCGGTGATCGGCCCGGTTCCGCGAAAGGCGCGCGACACCGCCGACGGTGAAACTCCGGCGCGTTCGGCGACGTCCTTTGCGGTGACTTTGCTCATGCAACAGGTATAGGCAGAGTCTCATCCGGATGTGAAACATTTTCAGCGCGGCTGCTGTTGCGACCCGTGGTGCCCGGGCCCGGCGCGAGAGTGCCGGGATGCCGCGACGGTCCGGTGAAGAAGCGGCGCGTCGATGGTCCTGTCCGGGGGAAAGGCGAGGCCGAGGGTCCGTGCCGGGGCGTCCAGCGCGACGATGCGGATGGACCTCTGGCGCAATCTGCCGCTTCCGGTTGGCGGCCCGGGCCACGGCGCGCCGTGGCGTCATGGCCGCTTGCTCTTGTCAAGGCTACCCAAAAAAACGAACACTTGCAGGCAGAGACGGAGAATGTCCGACAGGGAGACCACCATGAAAAAGACCTTTGCCCTTTCCATGATCGGGGCGCTGATGGCGACCACGGTGCCGCTGAGTGCCGAAACGCTTCGCTGGGCGCGCGCCGGGGACGCGCTGACGCTGGACCCGCATGCCCAGAACGAGGGCCCGACCCACACCATCCGCCACCAGATGTACGAGCCGCTGATCATCCGTGACGTGACCGGCGCCTTCGAGCCCGCGCTTGCCACCGACTGGGCGCCCAAGGAAGACGATCCGACCGTCTGGGTCTTCAACCTCCGCGAGGGCGTCAAATTCCACGACGGGGCGGAGTTCACCGCCGAGGACGTGGTCTTCAGCTTCGAGCGCGCCATGCAGCCGAACTCGGACATGAAAGAGCTGATCAACTCGATCACCGAGGTCCGCGCGGTGGACGACTACACAGTCGAGATGGTCACCAACGGGCCGAACCCGATCCTGCCGGCGAACCTGACCAACCTCTTCATCATGGACAAGGGCTGGGCCGAGGCCAATGACACCGCCGAGGTGCAGGATTTCGAGGGCGGCGAGATCACCTATGCCACCACGAATACCAATGGCACCGGCCCCTACAAGCTGCAAAGCCGCGAGCCCGACGTGCGCACCGTCATGACCATCAACGAGGAATACTGGGGCCGCGACCAGTTCCCGATGGAGGTGACCGAAATCGTCTATACCCCGATCCAGAACCCCGCGACCCGCGTCGCCGCGATGCTGTCGGGTGAGATCGATTTCCTTCAGGACATGCCGGTGCAGGATCTCGAACGGGTCGAGAACGGCGATGGGCTGACCGTCAAGCAGGCGCCGCAGAACCGGGTGATCTTCTTTGGCCTGCACATGGGGCCCGAGGACATCGAGGGCGACAATGTCGAGGGCAAGAACCCGCTGGCGGATGTGCGCGTGCGCAAGGCCATGTCCATGGCGATCAACCGCGATGCGATCCAGCAGGTCGTGATGCGCGGCCAGTCGATCCCGGCGGGCATGATCGCGCCGCCCTTCGTCAACGGCTGGACCGCCGAGATGGACGCCGAAAGCGTGACCGACGTCGCGGGCGCCAAGGCACTGATGGAAGAGGCGGGCTACGCGGACGGTTTCTCGATCCGGCTGGACTGCCCGAACGACCGCTACATCAACGACGAGGCGATCTGTCAGGCCGCCGTCGGGATGCTGGGCCAGATCGGCGTCACCGTGAACCTCGACGCCAAGCCCAAGGCGCAGCACTTCCCGCTGATTTCGGACGGCGGAACCGATTTCTACATGCTGGGCTGGGGTGTGCCGACCTACGATTCCGAATATGTCTTCAACTTCCTCGTGCACGGTCGTGAAAGCGACATCGGCACGTGGAACGCCACCGGCTACGACAACGACGATCTCGATGCCCGCATCAAGGCGCTGGCCTCGAACACCGATCTCGAAGCCCGCGACGCCGAGATCGCCGCGATCTGGCGGATCGTCCAGGACGAGGCGCTGTACATACCGATCCACCATCAGGTGCTGAACTGGGGCATGTCCGAGAAGTTCGGGATCGAGGTCGACCCCGAGGATCAGCCCAAGGTGAAATACTTCACCGTGAACTGATCGCGCTTCCCCGCGCGTCTTGGTGGCGCGCGGGGATTCGTGTTCTACTCGACCGGTGAAGGCCGCGCCGTTGCAGATCGGCGCGCCCCCCGGGGGAAGGAACCATCATGCGACACATCCTGCTTTCGGCCGCGCTGGCCGCCGCCTGTGCCTCTGCCGCCCATGCGGAAGAGTTCCGCTGGGCCGTCACCACAGACCCGCAGTCGATGGACCCGCACGCGGTCAACTCGACCCCGGTGCTGGGCTTTCTGAACAACGTCTACGAAGGTCTCGTGCGGCGCGGCAAGGACATGGACGTCGAACCCGCGCTGGCCACGGCGTGGGAACCCATCGGCGCGGGCGAAGGCTGGCGGTTCACCCTGCGCGAAGGCGTGACCTTCCACGACGGCGCCGCCTTCACCGCCGAAGACGTGCTGTTTTCCTACCAGCGCGCCTCCAGCCCCGAAGCGGATACCGCAAGCTGGTTCGCCCCGGTCTCGGACGTGGTGGTGGTGGACGATTACACCGTGGATTTCATGACCTCGGCGCCCAACCCTCTGTTCCCCTCGTCCATCGCCAACTGGATGATCATGGACAGCGGCTGGGCCGAGGCCAACGACGCCGATCGCCCGGACAAGGAAAGCGGCAACTTCGCCACGCTGAACACAAACGGCACCGGCGCCTTCCGCGTCACCGCGCGAGAGCCGGGCCTGCGCACGGTGCTTGAACCCTTCGAGGCATGGTGGGACGAGGCCGGGCACAACATCACCCGCGCCGAGCTGACACCGATCCAGAACCCGGCGACGGCGCTGGCGGCGCTTTTGTCCGGCGACGTGGATTTCATCAACCCCGTGCCGATCCAGGACGTCGCGCCGCTGGCGCAAAATCCCGACGTGAAGGTCGTGCAGGGGATCGAGGCGCGCGTGATCATGCTGGGCTTTCCGCATGACGCCGAGGCGCTGAAGTATTCCTCGGACGTGCAGGGCGAAAACCCCTTTGCCGACCCGCGGGTTCGCCGCGCCGTGGCCCATGCGATCAACGTGCCGGCGATCCTGCAGACCACCATGCGCGGCAATGCCGAGCCGGTGAACCAGCTCGTCTCGTCCGCGATGCACGGCTATTCCGAGGCGCTGCCCGAGGCGCCCGCCTACGATCCCGAACAGGCCAGGGCGCTTCTGGCCGAGGCGGGATATCCCGAGGGCTTCACCTTCGGTCTGAAGTGCCCGAATGACCGTTACCTCAACGACGAGGCGGTCTGTCAGGCGGTGACGGGCATGCTGGCCCAGGCCGGGATGCGCGCCACGCTGGACGCGATGCCGGTCAATAACTACTGGCCGGAGCTGCGGTCCGACAACTTCGACCTGTTCCTGCTGGGCTGGTCGCCGGGCACCTTCGACGCCGAGCACCCGATCCGCTTCCTCGTCGCCACCGAGAACGAGGAGAAGAAGCTGGGCAGCTGGAATTTCGGCGGCTACTCCAACGCCCGCATCGACGAATTGCTGCCGTTGATCCAGTCGGAACTGGACGCGGATGCGCGGCAGGCGATGCTGGACGAGGTCGCGCAGATCATGGCCGACGAGCAGGCCTATGTGCCGCTTTACGTGCAGCCCCTGGTCTGGGGCACGCGCGCGAACATCGACCTGACGCAGCGCCCGGACGATTTCTTCATCCTGCGCTGGGTGACGGTTAACTGAAGACAGGCAGGGGTCGCCCCGGTGCGCCCCCGACCCAAACAACGGGGGCAGGATGCTCGCATTCATCATCCGGCGACTGGGGCAGTCGATCCTGGTGCTGCTGGTCACGGGCCTCGTCGCCTTTTCCATGTTCACCTTTGTCGGCGATCCGATCGACAACATGCTGGGGCAGGAGCGCACCGCCGAGGACATCGCCCGCCTGCGCGAGCGCCTCGGTCTGGATCAACCCTTCGTGGTGCAGTACTTCAAGTTCCTGCAAGAGGCCGCGCAGGGCAACTTTGGCGTCAGCTACCGGCAGGGCCGCCCGGTGACCGAGATTCTGCTGGAACGCGCCCCCGCCACGCTGGAGCTTGCGCTGGTGTCCAGCGTTCTGGCCATCGTCTTCGGCATCGCCCTTGGCGTCTTCACCGCGATCCGCCGCGACGGCGTGCTGGCCAGCGTGATCATGTCCGGCTCCTTGATCGGGGTATCGCTGCCGACCTTCCTGATCGGCATCCTGCTGATCTACGTCTTCTCGGTCGAGCTGGGCTGGCTGCCAAGCTTCGGGCGGGGCGCGGTGGTGGACCTTGGCGGCTGGACCACCGGCTTTCTCACGACCAGCGGGCTGAAGGCGCTGATCCTGCCCTCGATCACGCTGGGGCTGTATCAGATGACGCTGATCATGCGGCTGGTGCGCTCCGAGATGCTGGAAGTGCTGCGGCAGGACTACATCCGCTTTGCCCGCGCGCGCGGGTTGCGCGAGCGTGCGGTGAATTTCCGCCACGCGCTGAAGAACACCATGGTGCCGGTGATCACCGTCATCGGCCTGCAACTGGGCGCTATCATCGCCTTCGCCATCATCACCGAAACGGTGTTCCAGTGGCCCGGCGTGGGCCTGCTGTTCATCAATGCGATCCAGTTCGTCGACATCCCCGTGATGGCCGCCTACCTGATGCTGATCTCGGTGATGTTCGTGGCCATCAACCTCTTGGTGGACATCCTGTATTTCTTCATCGACCCGCGCCTGCGCGCCGACCGCTCGGGAGGGCACTGACATGACCGAGACCCGCCCGGACACCCCCTCTGACATGCCCGTCGCCGTGAACAAGTCGCGCCTGCGCCTGGCGCTGGAAAGCGATGTCTTCTACAGCTTCCGCCGCTCTCCGGTGGCCGTGGTCTCGGCGCTGGTGGTTCTGCTGCTGCTGCTCTCGGCGCTGCTGGCGCCGTGGATCGCGCCCAGCAACCCCTTCGATCCGGCCTCGCTGAACCTGATGAACGGCTTCACGCCGCCGGGGGCGCCCAATGCCTTCACCGGCGATACCTTCCTGATGGGCACCGACGATCAGGGGCGCGACGTCTTCTCGACGATCCTCTACGGCATGCGGATCTCGCTTTTCGTGGGGGTCTCTGCGGTGGCCTTCGCCATGGTGCTGGGGATCACGCTGGGGCTGATCTCGGGCTATGTCGGCGGCTGGCTGGAAACGATCATCATGCGCATCGCCGACGTGCAGCTGACCTTTCCCTCGATCCTGGTGGCGATGCTGATCTTCGGCGTGGCCAAGGGGGTGACCCCGGTCGAGTACCGCGACCAGATGGCGATCTGGGTGCTGATCCTCGCCATCGGCCTCAGCGACTGGGTGCAATTCGCCCGCGTCGTCAGGGGCGCCACGCTGGTCGAGAAGAACAAGGAATACGTCGCCGCCGCCCGTCTGATCGGGCGCAGGCCCGGGGCCATCATGCTGCGGCACATCCTGCCCAACGTGCTGTCGCCGGTGCTGGTGATCGCGACCATCTCGCTGGCGCTGGCGATCATCGCCGAGGCGACGCTTTCGTTTCTCGGCGTCGGCGCGCCGCCCACGCAGCCCTCGCTGGGCACGCTGATCCGCATCGGGCAGGGGTTCCTGTTCTCGGGTGAGTGGTGGATCCTGTTCTTCCCGGCCTGCACGCTGCTGGCGCTGGCCCTGTCGGTGAACCTGCTGGGCGACTGGCTGCGCGACGCCCTGAACCCGAGGCTGCGCTGATGACGATCCCCGCAACCGTACCGCCCCGGCGCGCATGCGCCATGCCCGACCTCCCCGTCGCCCCAGAGGGGCGCCGATTGTCGGCGGCACGCATTTGGCGTGACGGGAGGGCATTCAGCAACGACCGCCCCGCACGCGGCGCCGGGGTCTCTGCGCCCCAACGACCACGCTCGGTGGCGCTGCCGTCCCGAGGTCGGGCATGGCACTTGCGCGCTCCGAGCGCGGGTCCAAGCCGGAGGGAACAGCATGTCTGACACCGTCCTTTCCATCCGCAACCTCACCGTCGAGATCCCGACCCGGCACGGCATCCTGCGCCCGGTGGAGGACGTCAGCTACGACATTGCGCGCGGCGAGATCCTTGGCGTCGTGGGCGAAAGCGGCGCGGGCAAGTCGATGGCGGGCAATGCCGTCATCGATCTGCTGAACCCGCCGGCCCATATCGCCGGCGGCGAGATCTGGCTGAACGGCAGCCGCATCGACCAGCTGAAGGGCGAGGCCATGCGCCGCCTGCGCGGCAAGGAGATCGGCATGGTCTTTCAGGACCCGCTGACCTCTCTGAACCCGCTGTTGCGGATCGGCGACCAGCTGGTCGAGACCATGCTGACCCACCTGAAGATCGGTGAGCGCGAGGCCCGCGCCCGCGCCGTCACCGCCCTGCAAGAGGTGGGCATCCCCGGCGCCGCCGAACGGGTGGACAGCTATCCGCACGAGTTCTCGGGCGGGATGCGCCAGCGCGTGGTGATCGCCTTGGCGCTATGCGCCGAGCCGAGCCTCATCATCGCCGACGAGCCCACCACGGCGCTGGACGTCAGCGTTCAGGCGCAGATCATCGCCCTGCTCAAGCGGCTTTGCCGCGAGCGCGGCACGGCGGTCATGTTGATCACCCACGACATGGGTGTGATCGCCGAGGCCACCGACCGCGTCGCGGTGATGTATGCCGGGCGGCTGGCAGAGCTGGGGCCGGTGCGCGATGTGCTGACCCGGCCACAGCACCCCTATACCCACGGGCTCATGGCCTCGACGCCGCTGGCCTCGGCGGGCAAGGTGCGGCTGCACCAGATCCCCGGCGCCATGCCCCGGCTGGACGCGGTGCCGGACGGCTGCGCCTTTCACCCGCGCTGCCCCCGCGCCACGGACCTTTGCCGTCAGCCACCCCCGCCGAAGGTGCAGGACGGCAAGGCCGCCTGCTGGCACCCCCTGACACAAGACGCCCAAGAAGAGGCCCTGTAATGGCACTGGTCAAGGTCGATACTCTCAGCCGCGTCTTCGACGTCTCGAAACCCTGGCTGAACCGCGTGCTGGAACGGCGCCCCAAGGCCTATCTGACCGCCGTGTCAGAGGTCGATTTCGAAGTCCCGGAACGCACGACCTATGCGCTGGTCGGCGAAAGCGGATCGGGCAAATCCACGATCGGCAAGATGCTGGTGGGGCTTCTGCGGCCTTCGGACGGCACGGTTCAGATCGAGGGTGTGGATCTTGCGCGCGAAACCGACGCGGCCAAGGTCGCGAAGGTCCGGGCCGACATCCAGATGATCTTTCAGGACCCCTATGCCTCGCTCAACCCGCGCTGGCGGGTGCGCGACATCATCGCCGAACCGGTCGCCGCGCGCGGCGGCAAGACCGAGGGGCTGGCCGAGAAACTGCTGGAACAGGTCGGCCTGTCGGTCAAGGACGCGGGCAAGTTCCCGCATGAGTTCTCGGGCGGGCAGCGTCAGCGCATCTGCATCGCGCGGGCGCTGGCCTCTGACCCGCGGCTGATCGTCTGCGACGAGCCGACCTCGGCGCTGGATGTCTCGGTGCAGGCGCAGGTGCTGAACCTGATGAGCGACCTCAAGGACCAGTTCGGCCTGACCTATGTCTTCATCAGCCACGACCTGACGGTGGTGCGCCACATGGCGGATCGCATCGGCGTGCTCTACCTCGGCCGGCTGGTGGAAGAGGCCGCGCCCGAGGCGCTTTTCGACGATCCGAAGCACCCCTACACGCAGATGCTGCTGGAGGCCGCGCCGCGCATGGATGGCTTTGGTCGCGAGGTGCAGCCGCCCGAGGGCGAGATCCCCGACCCGATCAATCCGCCACCGGGCTGCGCCTTTCACCCGCGCTGCCCCATCGCGCAGGCGGTCTGCAAGACGACCCGACCCGAGATGCGCCGCCTCGGGCAGACCCGGGTGGCCTGCCACATGGCGGAATAGGGCGGGGCAGCCCCTCCCTGCCGCTGCGCGCCGGGGCGACCTGAATACCTGACATCCGGGCCGCCCGCGTGTCGCGGCCCTGTTGGCCGCCGCACCCGGGATCGGACGGCATAAGATAAGCCGTGGAAAAAGGCGCCTGCGCGGGGCGTCACGGCTTTGCGCGACCGCAGTGCATCGCGCGTTGCGGGTCCGCGATCCTTCGCACCAAATTTCGGCGCCCCGCAAAAATACCCGCCCGCAACGAGAATTTCCTCTTTACAGACTCACGGATTCGCGGCCAAGGTTCATGTAAACCAGTTTACTAAACCGATTTACAGGCGGATTGGCCGCCTGTGATCGCGCAGATGGGATGGGCGTATGGCGAACCTTCAGGATGTTGCAAAGGCGGCAGGCGTCTCGAAGACAACCGTGTCCCGCTTCCTGAACGGGTCGCTCGATCTGCCCGCGAAGACCGCCGAGCAGATCAACGGTGCGATCCGCGCGCTGAACTACAAGCCCAATCCCCACGCCCGGCGGCTCAGCCTCGGGCGCACCGATACCATCGGCCTGATCGTGCCCGACATCGCGACGCCCTTCTTTGCCACCCTTGTGGCGGCGGTCGAGGAAGAGGCCGATGCGCGCGGCAAGGCGCTGGCGCTGCACGCCACGCTGAACCGGCGCGACCGCGAGTTTTCCTATATCGACCTCGTTCGGCAGGGCCATGCGGACGGGCTGATCTTCATCACCAACCACCAGGGCGACCCGGCCCTGGCCGAGCGGATCAATGGCGCGGGCCCCTGTGTGGTGGTGGACGAGGACGTGGTCGGCGCGCAGGTGCCCAAGCTGTTCTGCGACAACTACGAGGGCGGGCGGCTGGCGGGGCGTCACCTTGCGCAGGCGGGTCACCGGCATGTGCTGTTCATCGGCGGCGTGGACGAGATGATTTCCGGCCAGCGCCGCTTTGGCGGTTTCGCCGCCGGCATGGCCGAGGTCGGCGGCCCCGACTGCATGATAGAGCGGGCCACCGGTGCCTATACCTTCGACGCCGGGCGCGCGGCGGCGCGCGAATTTGTCGCCCGTCCGCGCGACAACCGCCCGACCGCGATCTTCGCCAGCTCTGACGAGCTGGTCATCGGCCTCTACGAGGTCCTTCAGGCGACCGGCGTCTCGGTCCCCGAAGACCTCTCTGTCGTGGGGTTCGACGATGTCGGCCCCCTGCATCTGTTCGCGCCTGCCGTCACGGCGGTGCGTCAGCCGGTGCGGGATCTGGGCAGGCGGGCGCTGTGCCTGCTGCTCGATCCTCCCGCACTCTCCGAAGGCACGAAGCTTCCGCAAGAGGAGCTCTTGCCCGTCACCCTGGTGGAACGCGCCTCTGTCGGGCCGCCTGCCAGGACTGCTCTCTGACTGAAACCGAGTTCCAACACACAGAGGTACTGAAAATGACGATGAAACCGACCCGGCGCGCCTTTGGCGCGGGTGTTGCCGCATGTCTTCTCGCCAGCACCGCGCTGGCGCAGGAAACCCCCACCTTTGCCCTTGTGCAGATCAACCAGCAGGCGCTGTTCTTCAACGAGATGAACCGCGGCGCGCAGGAAGCGGCAGAGGCCGCGGGCGTGAACCTGGTGATCTTCAACGCCAACAACGATTCCGCCGCCCAGAACAGCGCCATCGAGACCTATATCCAGGAAGGCGTGGCCGGACTGGCGGTGGTGGCCATCGACGTGAACGGCATCATGCCGGCGGTCGAGCAGGCCGACGCCGCGGGCATTCCCGTTGTCGCCATCGACGCGATCCTGCCCGAGGGCGGCCCGCAGAAGGCGCAGATCGGCGTCGACAATGCCAAGGCGGGTGCGGACCTTGCCGCCTTCTACAACGAGAACACGACCGGGGCCTCCAAGCTTGGCATCGTGGGCGCGCTGAACTCTTACATCCAGAACGTCCGCAAGGATGGCTTCGAAGAGGCGCTGGACGGCGACAGCGTCACCGTCGCGGGCACGGTTGATGGCCAGAACGTCCAGGACGTGGCCCTGGCCGCGGCAGAGAACCTGATCACCGCCAATCCCGACCTGACGGCGATCTATGCCACCGGCGAGCCTGCCCTGATGGGCGCGATTGCCGCCGTCTCCTCGCAGGGCAAGCAGGACGCGCTTTCGGTCTTTGGCTGGGATCTGACGGCGCAGGCCATCGACGGCATCGACGACGGTTACGTGAAGGCGGTGATCCAGCAGGATCCGGCGGGCATGGGCGCCGCCGCCGTCGAGGCGCTGATCGCGCTGCACGCGGGCGAGACGGTGGACAGCGAAATCTCTGTGCCGGTGACCATCGTCACCCCGGAGAACGTGGACGACTTCCGGTCGCTGTTCGAATGATGCTGGCCGACATCCGCGAAGAGGCGAGGGGGGATCTTCCCCCCTCTGTCCCCGCCATTCTGTCCCTGCGCAACATCCACAAGACCTTCGGCTCTCATCAGGCGCTGCGGGGGGTCGATCTGGATATCCGGCCCGGCGAATGCCTTGGCCTGATCGGGGACAACGCTGCCGGGAAATCCACCCTGTCGAAGGTCATGTCCGGCACCTACATCCCGGACGAGGGCCAGATCACCATGGACGGCAAGCCGGTCCGCTTCGGCACCCCGTCAGAGGCCCGCGACCTGCAGATCGAGATGGTCTATCAGGACCTGTCGCTGTGCGATCATGTCGATGTGGTCGGCAACCTCTTCCTTGGCCGCGAGCTGAAACGGGGTCCCTTCCTCGATCAGACGCGCATGCTGGCAGAGGCGGAACGGATGCTGGCGGCGCTGGAAATCCGCATCCCGCGCCTGACCGCCAAGGTCGAGAAGCTGTCCGGCGGACAGCGGCAGGCCATCGCCATCGCCCGCGCCGCCAGCTTCAGGCCCAAGGTGCTGATCATGGACGAGCCGACCTCGGCGCTTGCCGTGGCAGAGGTCGAGGCGGTTCTCGAACTCATCAACCGGGTGAAGGCCACCGGCGCCGCCGTGGTGCTGATCACCCACCGGATGCAGGACCTGTTCCGCGTCTGCGACCGCGTCGCCGTCATGTACGAGGGCACGAAGGTCGCCGAGCGCGACATCGACAAGACAGACCTGCAGGAACTGGTCGACCTGATCGTCGGCAAAGGGGGTCACTGATGGTGGCATATACCGAACGGCAGGCGGGCTCGAAGCTCGCCGATTTCGTGGGCGAACACGCGCAGGTGCTGTCCATCGCGCTGTTTTTCGTGATCTGCATGGTGTTCTTCGGGTCGATGACCTCGACCTTCCTGATGCCGGGCAACCTGTTGAACGTCCTGCGGCAGGCGGCGCCGATCCTTGTGGTCGCCGTGGCCATGACGCTGGTCATCACCACTGCGGGCATCGACCTGTCGGTGGGGTCCATGGTGGCGCTGATCAATGCCGCCGCCGCCATCGTCATCGCTGCCGGATTGCCCTGGCCGCTGGCCATCGTGCTGATGCTGGTGCTGGGGGCCGTGATCGGCGGCGTGCAGGGCTGGTTCGTGGCCTACCAGGGCATCCCCGCCTTCATCGTGACGCTGGCGGGCCTGTCGATCCTGCGCGGCGCGGCGCTGTACATGACCGAAGGCTACTCGATCCCGATCCGCGACGCCGAGGGCTTCTTCTGGCTGGGCCGCGGCGAGATCGCGGGCTTCCCGGTGCCGGCGCTGATCGCAATCCTTGTCGCGGTGCTGGGCTTCGTCGTGATGCTGCGGACGCAATACGGCCGCCAGGTGATCGCGGTGGGATCGAACATCGAGGCGGCGCGGCGCGTGGGCATGCCGGCCAAGCGGGTGCTGGCCTCGGTCTACATGGTGTCGGGGCTGGCCTGTGCCGTTGCGGGCATCCTGATCGCGTCGCGGCTTGGGTCGGGGTCGTCGAACGCGGCGCAGGGGTTCGAGCTGCAGGTCATCGCGGCGGTCGTTCTGGGCGGCACCTCGCTGATGGGCGGCAAGGCCTCGATGCTGGGCACGGTGCTGGGCACCATGACCATTGCCGTGATCGGCAACGGGTTGATCCTGATGCATATCTCGCCGTTCTTCACGCAGATCGTCACCGGCACGATCATCCTTGTCGCGATCTGGATGAACGCGCGGCTGTTCGACCGGAAATGGCGTTTCGGCAAGAAGAAGGTGGCGGCATGAGTGAGCTGTCCTCCTGCCATGTGAACTCTGGCCGGGTGATGACCGTCACCGGGCCGATCCCCGCGGCCCAGCTGGGACACACGCTGATGCACGAGCACCTGCAGAACGATTGCAGTTGCTGGTGGAACCCTCCGACCGATCCGGCGCGGCAGTATCTGGTCGACGCGCCGGTCAGCATCGAGCTGCTGTCCGAGCTGCGTCAGGATCCCTTCGTCAACAAGCACAATATCGCGCTTGACGACCTCGATCTGACCATCGAGGAAGTGCGCCGCTTCGCGGCGGTCGGCGGGCAAAGCATCGTCGACCCCACCTGCCGCGGCATCGGGCGCGACCCGGTCAAGCTGCGCCGCATCACGGCAGAGACCGGCGTGCAGGTGGTGATGGGGGCGGGCTACTACCTTGCCTCTTCCATGCCGGAAGAGGTCGGGCGGCTGTCGGTGGACGCCATCGCCGACCAGATCGTTGCAGAGGCGCTGGAAGGCGTCGACGGCACCGATGCAAAGATCGGCCTGATCGGCGAGATCGGGGTGTCCTCGGATTTTACCGCCGAGGAAGAGAAATCCCTGCGCGGTGCGGCGCGGGCACAGGTCCGCACCGGTCTGCCGCTGATGGTGCACCTGCCGGGCTGGTTCCGGCTGGGGCATCGCGTGCTGGACATCGTCGAGGAAGAGGGGGCGGACCTGCGGCACACGGTGCTGTGCCACATGAACCCCTCGCACAGCGATCCGGTCTATCAGGCGACCCTCGCGCAGCGCGGCGCCTTCGTGGAATTCGACATGATCGGCATGGATTACTTCTACGCCGATCAGGGGGTGCAATGCCCTTCGGACGACGAGGTCGCCCGGGCGATCCTGACCCTGGTCGAGGCCGGGTTTCTCGACCGTATCCTGCTGTCGCACGACGTCTTCGTGAAGATGATGCTGACCCGCTACGGCGGCAATGGCTACGCCTTCGTGACGAAGCATTTTCTGCCCCGCCTTTCGCGCCACGGCCTGCCCGCCGAGGCGCTGGACACACTCATGGTGACAAACCCCCGCCGCGTCTTCGACGCCGGCGTCTGACTTCTGAAAGGACACGACTATGACCAAGGTTCTGCTGGTCGGCGAAAGCTGGACCACCTCCGAAACGCATTTCAAGGGCTTCGACCAGTTCGGTTCGGTGCGCTTCCACACCGGGGCCGACCCGCTGCTGAAGGCGCTGAAAGGCTCGCCCTTCGAGGTGGACTACATGACGGCCCACGAGGCGGCCGAGGGCTTTCCCTTCGAAATGGAAGGGCTGAAGGCCTATGACATCATCATCCTGTCGGACATCGGGGCGAACACCTTCCTGCTGCCGCCGGACGTCTGGCTGCGCTCGAAATGCGTGCCGAACCGCCTGCGCCTTCTGAAGCAATGGGTCGAAGAGGGCGGCAACCTGATCATGATGGGCGGCTATTTCTCGTTCCAGGGGATCGACGGCAAGGCGCGCTGGCGCAAGACGCCGGTCGAGGACACCCTGCCGGTGACCTGCTTCCCCTGGGACGACCGCATCGAGATCCCCGAAGGCGCGGTGGCCGAGGTGCTGGAGCCGGGCCATGCGGTGATGGCGGGCATTGAAGGCGCCTGGCCGCCGATCCTTGGCGTCAACGAGGTAGAGCTGCGCGACGGCGCCGAGGTGATCGCCCGCATCCCCGAAGAGCAGGGCGGCCATCCGCTGCTGGTGCTGGGCGCCCATGGCGCGGGCCGCACGGCGGCCTGGACCTCGGATATCGGGCCGCACTGGCTGTCACCGGCGTTCTGCGAATGGGAGGGCTATGCCCGGCTGTGGCAGAACGTTCTGGGCTGGCTTGTCGCGCGCTGAGGATCCCCGATGGCGCAGTTCGGGGCCGCCCGCCGGGTGCGGGTGGCCCCGGATGTCAGCTGGGCAGACCTGCCTTGCCCAGGATGTCCGCAAATTCGGCCTCTGTCGGGAAGGCGGCGACGGTTCCCGGGCGGGCCACGGTATGGGCCGCGGCCCGGGTCGCATGGGTCAGCGCCTTGGCATCCAGCGCCACGCCGCGCAGCGCCGCCGAGGCCAGCGCGGTTGCCATGAAGCAATCGCCCGCGCCGGTGGTGTCGCGCACGGTGCAGGGGACGGCGGCGACCCGCGTTTGCCCCTCGGCGGTGATCAGCGCGGCGCCCGCCGCGCCCAGCGTCAGCACCACGCCTTGCACGCCCTGCGCCAGCAGGTGCCCGGTGCCGCCAAGCGCCTCGGCCTCGCCCTCGTTGACAAAGGCCAGATCGACCAGCGGCCAGAGCGGGGCAAAATAGGGTTGCAGCGGCGAGGGGTTCATGGCCGTGGTCATGCCCCGGGCGCGGGCTTCGCGCAGCAGCGCCCCGGTGGTCCCGGCGCTCAGGTTGCCCTGCAGGACCAGATGGTCGCCGGGCGCCGCGCCGGCCAGCCCCTCGACGGCCTGCCCGGGCGACAGGGCCGAGGCCGCCTCGCGCGTGGTGATGACCGCGTTCTCGCCCGCCGCGGCCATCAGGATCGTCGAGGCATCGGTGGCCACGCCGCTCAGTTGCGTCAGGCGCGGGGTCAGCGGCTCGCGGGCCAGCCGGTCGGCGATTTCGCGGCCCCGGGCATCCTGCCCCACGGCGGCGACAAACACGCAGGGCAGGCCGGTGCGGGCCATCGCAACGGCCTGGTTCAACCCCTTCCCGCCAAGGTCGCGCGACAGGCTTGCGCCGAAGATCGACGCGCCCGGGCGCGGGAAATCATCAATCGAGAGGGTCTCGTCCAGCGCGGCATTGCCGACGACATAGGCCTTCATCTCTTCTTCCTTCTTGCCTGAAAGGGACTCTCATGCAGCAGATATCCGACCGGACCTCCGGCGCGATCCACGACATTTTCGGACGGCACAAGGCGCTGATCGGCATGATCCATTGCCCGGCCTTTCCCGGTGCGCCGCGCTACCGGGGCGAAAGCCTCGACAGCATCTACGATGCCTGCATGCGCGATGCTGAGCAGCTGATCGAGGGCGGCCTGCACGGGCTGATCGTCGAGAACCACGGCGATGTGCCGTTTTCCAAGCCCGAGGACATCACCCACGAGACGGCGGCCTTCCTGTCGGTGGTGACGGATCGGGTGCGGCGCGCGGTGGGGGTGCCCTTGGGCATCAACGTGCTGGCCAATGCGCCGATCCCGGCGCTGGCCACGGCGGTGGCGGGCGGCGCGGATTTCATCCGGGTGAACCAGTGGGCCAATGCCTATGTCGCCAACGAGGGCTTCATGGAGGGTCGGGCCGCCGAGGCGATGCGGTATCGCAGCCTGCTGCGGGCCGAGCGGGTGAAGATCTTTGCCGACAGCCACGTCAAGCACGGCAGCCATTCCATCACCGCCGACCGCTCGATCCCCGAGCTGACACGCGACCTTGCGTTCTTCGACGCGGATTGCGTCATCGCCACCGGGCAGCGCACCGGCAACAGCGCCACGATGGAAGAGATCGACGAGATCGCCGGGGCCACCCACCTGCCGCTGCTGGTGGGCTCGGGCGTGACCGAGGATAATATCGTGGCGATCCTTGGCCGCACCAATGGGGTGATCGTCGCCTCCTCGCTGAAGGAGGGCGGAGTGTGGTGGAACCCGGTCGATCCCGGGCGCGTGCGCCGCTTCGTCGCCGTGGCGCAGGAGGGGCTCGATGGCTGAGGCGCTGACCGACCGCATCCTGCGCGAGAACAGGGCGGATTTCGACGCCATGGTCGGCCACCGTTTCGTGCAGGACATCGCGGCGGGCAGGCTGCCGGCGGAGGTCTTCGACCGATACCTGCTGATCGAGGGCGCCTTCGTCGAGACCGCCATCGCGATCTTCGGATACGCGGTGGCGAAGGCCGATGACCTTGGCGACCGGCGCCATCTGATCGGGACGCTGGATGCCTTAGCCAATGAACAGATGTCCTATTTCGAAACCGCCTTTGCGGCGCGGGGCCTCGGCCCCGATCCGGCGGTGCAGGCCGATCCGCGCGTGGTGGCCTTCGGGGACGGCATGCTGGCGATTGCCCGCGACGGGGATTTCACCGCGATTGTCACGGCGATGTTCGCGGCGGAATGGATGTACTGGACCTGGTGCACGCAGGTGCGCGACGCGCCGATGGCGGATCCGATGCTTGCGGATTGGGTCGAGATGCACGCCGCCCCCGGCTTTGCCGCGCAGGCGCGCTGGCTGCGCGACAGGCTCGACGCTCTGGGCGCCACCATGACCGAGGCGCAGCGCGACCGCGCGGTCGCGGTCTTCGGCGAGGTGCAGCGGCTGGAGATCGGTTTTCACAGCGCCGCCTATACCGGGGCTTCGATCAGCGCGGCGTAAAGCGCAACCGCCTCCACCAGCCGCGAGACGCGGACGTATTCGTCCGTGACATGCGGCTGGTCCACCTGTCCCGGCCCAAGGATCATGACGGGAACCTGCATGGCCGGTTGCAGCACCGAGGCGTCGGTGAAGTAATTCACCGAAGGCCGCAGTTCCCTGTGCTCCGTGTGCTGCAGGACCAGGGCGCAGGCGCTGTCGAACCACGGGTCCGAGGGGTCGGTCCAGACCGCGGGCAGATCGAGAAGCGTCTCGATCCCGACCCCGGCATCGCATTGCGCGCGCACCTCTTGCCGCAGCCCGTCATGGCCGACCCCGGTGACCGACCGCAGGTCCAGCCCCAGACGGCAGCGGTCCGGCACCGAGTTGGTGTTGATTCCCGCGCGGATCGTGCCGATGTTGCAGGTCGCCCTGCCCATGTCCGGGTGGGCATGGTCCGGTTGCCAGCGCGCCAGCCGTGCCAGTGTCGGCGCCATGGCGGCAATGGCATTGCGCCCCAGTTCCGGCGTCGCGCCATGGGCGGTGACCCCCTCGGTGACCAGGTCCAGCCACAGCGCGCCCTTGTGCCCGGCGACCGGCTGGTTGTCCGTGGATTCGCCGATGATCATGCCCCGCGCGGGCGGCAGGGCCTTTGCCTCTGCCAGCCATCGCGCGCCCTCGCAGCCGGTCTCTTCGCCACTTGTCAGGATCACGCTGGCGGGGGCCGCTGTTTGCTGCGCGGCGGCGATGAAGGCCGCGACGCCGCCCTTCATGTCGCTGCTGCCGCGCCCGTACAGCCGGTCACCGACGATTTCGCCGCCAAGCGGAGGGTGGCTCCAGCGCGCCTGGCCCAGGGGGACGGTATCCAGATGGCCGCTGAAGCACAGGCCGGGCCGGTCTCCGCGGGTGGCGACAAGACCGGCCCGATCGGCGCCGTGATCGATCAGCCGACAGGCGAAACCGGCCTTCTCCAGCGCGGCGGCGCAGAACCGCATGCTGGCGGCCTCCTGCCCCGGCGGGTTCACCGTGTCGAATGCCAGAAGATGCCGGGTCAGGGCCGTCACGGATTCTGCTGTGGTCATTCTGCGTGCCTTCCGGTCATGGGCGTCTTGCAACTGTCAGGGGCAGCCTAGACGCTGGGACGCAGAGGTAAAGCGGTTTACAAGCCGGGGGTGCTCAATTCCGCCGCGCGTGTCGTGGGTGCCGGATTCCTGAACAGTGCGGGCCACCGGCCATGCCGCTCGTATGGCTGCGAAGGGCGCTTATCGCCGGATCGACGCGCGCCAGATCAGGCGCGTCGGCAGGACGACGCGTTGCGGTGTGCCGTCGGTCTCGGTGTCCAGGCTTGCCACCGCGGCATCGGCGATCTCGTCGATCGGTTGCCGGAAGGTCGTCAGGGCGTAGGATTCCCAGCCCGCCTGCGGAATGTCGTCGAAGCCGATCACCGACACATCGCCGGGAACATCCAGACGCAGCCGGGTCCGGGCCGCATCCATCACCCCGCAGGCCAGCAGGTCGGTGGTGCAGAAGATGCCGTCGGGTGGGGCGGGGCGGGTCAGCAGGCGGGTGCCCAGATCCAGCCCGGTCTGGTAAGAGGTCTGCCCGACGGCGGTTTCGACGATCTCGACACCGGCTTCGGCCGCCGCCGTGGTGAACCCCCGCGCGCGGTCTTCGAGGCTGGCGGTTCCGGCAAGCGAGTTGACGAGGGCGAGCCGCCTGCAACCGGCAGCCGTCAGCGCGGCGAAGGCCTGCCGCCCGGCATCGGCATCGTCGACCCGGATCAGCAGCGAGCCGGGCCTTTCCTCGTCGCGGTTGATCAGCACAAGCCGCATGCCGTTTCGAAGGCAGGTCTCGGCCAGCGAACTGCCGGGCATGCCGGAGAGGACAATCGCGGCGTCGGTGCGATAGGCGATGGCCTGCCGCAGCGCCCGCGCCACGCTGTCGTCCGAGCGGTCTGTATTGATCAGAAGCCCGACCTTGCCCGCCGCCTGAAGCCGGTCCGACAGGGCGGCCAGCAGGGCGGAACGATGCGGCGTGTTCAGCTCTGCGCAGATCAGCGCCACCAGCCCGGTGCGCGCGGTGATCAGCCCCCGCGCGAGGTGATTGACCTGATAGCCCAGCGTCTCGGCGGCGGTCTCGATCTTTTGGCGGGTTTCCGGCGAGACCGAGGCGCCGGGCGTGAAGGCGCGCGAGACGGCGGTGCGGGAAACGCCTGCCAGTTCCGCCACATCGCGGGCGCTCACCTGCCGTTTTGTCATGGTGCTTGCATTCCTGTGCAACGGTGATCCTGCCCGAAGATAATCTACTTGTAAGAAGTTTTGTTGACAACTCGGGATTCGAAACGCAGTCTTTTGCACAGCTGTGCAAAGCAGCACCCCGGCGAGAGGCCGGGAACAAGGGAGGATGACATGACTACTTTGAAGGGCGCGCTGCTGGGCGGCGCGGCGGCGATGGTTGCCACGGGCGCAGCTGCGGAAGAACTGAACCTGATCTGCTCGGCGGATGTGGTGATCTGCGAGAAGCTGGTCACCGAATTCGAGGCCAGCCACTCCGACATCGACGTCAACATGGTGCGGCTGTCCTCGGGCGAGGCCTATGCCAAGGTGCGGGCCGAGGCGCGCAACCCGCAGACCGATCTGTGGTGGGGCGGCACCGGCGATCCGCATCTTCAGGCCGCGCAGGACGGGCTGTCGGCAGAGTATAAATCCCCCATGCTGGAGCAGCTGGCGGACTGGGCGCAGGGGCAGGCGGAGACCTCTGGTTTCAAGACCGTCGGCGTCTACTCGGGCGCCCTTGGCTGGGGGTTCAACAAGGAGATCTTCGAGAAGAAGGGCATCGCGGCGCCGCAGTGCTGGTCCGATCTTCTGGATCCCGCGCTGAAGGGTGAGATCCAGATTGCCGACCCGAATTCTTCCGGCACCGCCTATACCGCGCTGGCGACCCTTGTGCAGATCATGGGCGAGGACGAAGCCTTCGATTTCCTCAAGAAGATGCACGCCAATGTTTCGCAGTACACCAAGTCCGGCAGCGCGCCTGTGAAGGCCGCCGCACGGGGGGAGACCGGCCTTGGCATCGTGTTCCAGCATGACGCGGTGTCACAGGCGGTCGAGGGCTTCCCGATCGAGGTCGGCTCTCCCTGCGAGGGCACGGGCTATGAAATCGGCTCGATGTCGCTGATCGAGGGCGCGCAGAACCCGGATGAGGCCAAGGCCTTCTACGACTGGGTGCTGACCGCCGAGGTCCAGAACATGATGCCGGACGCCGGGTCTTTCCAGCTGCCGTCGAACGCCTCGGCCACGCCGCCCAAGGAGGCACCGGACCTGTCGAAAATCAACCTGATCGACTACGACTTTGCCGAGTACGGCAGTGCCGAGCGTCGCAAGGAACTGCTGGCCCGCTGGGACAGCGAAGTCGGCAGCCTGCCGCTGCAGTAACCTGTCGCGATGACATCAGGCGATGCGCCCCGGCAGCGGGGCGCATCCCGACCACTTCAGCCGGACATCGACATGAACACAGACAACCGCAGGCTCGACATGGCCTTGGCGGCCGGGCTTTTCGCAATCGTGGCCCTGCCGTGGTACCGGGTGCGTCAGGGCTTCTTCAGCTTTGACTGGCTGGGCGATTTCGCAAGCTCGGACAAGCTGTGGCCGGGGCTGGCGCAGGCCGCAACGGGGCGCTGGCAACTGTGGCCGTTGCTGGTTCTGCTGGTCGTGGCGGTTGCCCTGCGTGTCCGGCAGGCGCCGGGGAACGCGCGGGGCAGGGCACTGGTGGCCACGGGCGTCGCGGGGCTGACCTGGATGCTGATCGAGGGGCTGTCCATCGGGCTGCGCGGCTGGAACTGGGGCCTGCTGGAAGCGGCGTTTGGCGATGTCGCCGGGCAGCAGGCCTTCGGCGCCGGGGCCGTGGCCCTTGGCACGGTCTTCGCCCTGCTGGTGGCCTTCGGCGCGGCAGAGCGCGGCGCGCTCAAGGGCGATGCCTTTGTCCTGTCGGCGATCATGCTTCTGGTGCTGCTGGTTGGCGTCTTTGTCTTCTACCCGCTGGCATCGATGTTCACCGGAGCCTTTCAGGATTTCGACGGTTCTTTCACCACCGAGGGCGTGCGCAACAATATTTTCGACCCGAAGATCTGGTCCCTGGCCTGCCTTGCGGGCGGCAATTGCGGTGTGGCGTGGCGGACCTTCTTTCTTGCCCTCTGTACCGCCACCGGCACCACCCTGCTGGGGCTTGTCTTCGCGCTGGTCGCGACGCGCACGGGCTTTCGGTTCAAGAAATCCCTGCGCCTGCTGACGGTGCTGCCGATCATCACCCCACCCTTCGTGGTGGGGCTGGCCCTGACCATGCTGCTGGGGCGGCAGGGCACGCTGACGCAATGGATCGAGCTGGCGACGGGCTACGAGCTGGGCCGCTGGCTGTATGGGCTGACGGGGATCTGGATCGCGCAGATGCTGTCCTTCACGCCCATCGCCTTCCTCGTGCTGATCGGCGTGGTCGAGGGGATTTCGCCCTCGATGGAAGAAGCCTCGCAGACCTTGCGCTCGGACCGCTGGCGCACCTTCCGCAAGGTGACGCTGCCGCTGATGGCGCCGGGGCTGGCCAATGCCTTCCTGATCGGCTTCATCGAATCCATGGCCGATTTCGGCAACCCGCTTGTGCTGGGCGGGTCGGGCGGCGTGCTGTCGACAGAGATCTTCTTTGCGGTGGTCGGCGCGCAGAACGATCCGGCGCGCGCGGCGGTCCTTGCCTCGGTGCTGCTGATCTTTACCCTCAGCGCCTTTCTGGCGCAGCGGTTCTGGCTGTCGGGGCGCAATTTCGCCACGGTGACGGGCAAGGGCGACGGCGGGCGGCACGCATCCCTGCCGCGCCGGGTTGCATGGCCGGTCATCGCCGTCGCCGTGGGCTGGGCGCTGTTCACGATCACGGTCTATGCCATGATCCTCTTCGGCGGCTTCGTGAAGACATGGGGGCTGGATCACTCGCTGACGCTGGATCACTACATCCGCGCCTTCGGCGTGAAGATCTCGGACGGCTGGCACTGGACCGGCGTCGCCTGGAGCAGCTTCTGGACGACGATGGAGATCGCGCTGATCGCAGCCCCTCTGACCGCTGCCGTCGGCCTGCTGACCGCATGGCTGATCGTGCGGCAGCGGTTCCCGGGGCGCGGCGCCTTCGAGTTCGCGCTGATGATGAGCTTTGCCATCCCCGGCACGGTGATCGGGATCAGCTACATCATGGCCTTCAACCTGCCGCCCCTGCAGATGACGGGGACGGCGGCGATCCTGATCGCCTGTTTCGTCTTCCGCAACATGCCGGTGGGCGTGCGCGGCGGCGTGGCGGCCATGGCCCAGCTGGACAGCTCGCTGGACGAGGCCTCGCTGACGCTGGGGGCGGGATCGGGGCGGACCATGCGCAAGGTGATCCTGCCGCTGATGCGGCCCGCGATCCTTGCCGCGCTGGTCTACAGCTTCGTGCGGGCGATCACCTCTATCAGCGCGGTGATCTTCCTGGTCAGCGCAAAATACAACATGGCGACGGCCTATATCGTGGGCCTTGTCGAGAACGGCGAATACGGGATCGCCATCGCCTATTCCTCTGTCCTGATCGTGGTGATGATCAGCGTCATCGGCGGCTTCCAGCTGCTGGTCGGAGAGCGTCGGATCGGGCGGCGGGAAGTGAAACAGAAGGCCAAGGCCGCAACACGGGAAGTATCCGCATGAAGACGAGAGGCGCGGTCGAGTTCCGCAACGTGGTCAAGAGGTTCGGACAGTTCACGGCGATCCCGGACCTGTCGCTGTCGATCCAGCCGGGCGAGCTGGTGACGCTGCTGGGGCCGTCGGGCTGTGGCAAGACGACGACGCTGCGGATGCTGGCGGGGCTGGAAAGCCCCACGGCGGGCAGCATCCTGATCGGCGGGCAGGACGTGACCCGCCTGCCGGCGGATCGGCGCGACGTCTCGATGGTGTTCCAGAGCTATGCCCTGTTCCCGCATATGACCGTCGCGCAGAACGTGGCCTACGGGCTGGAGGCCGGCGGCATGAAACCCGCCGAGGCGAAGGACCGCGCCGCAGAGGGCCTGTCGCAGGTGGGCCTTGACGGGCTGGGCGCGCGGCTGCCCGCCGAACTGTCCGGCGGCCAGCAACAGCGGGTCGCGGTGGCCCGGGCGCTGGTTCTGGAGCCGCAGGTGCTGCTGCTGGACGAGCCGCTGTCGAACCTTGACGCGCGGTTGCGGCGGCGCGTGCGGACGGAAATCCGCGAGTTGCAGCAACGGCTTGGCTTCACCGCCGTCTATGTCACCCACGACCAGGAAGAGGCGCTGGCGGTCTCTGACCGGATCGTCGTGATGAAGGATGGCGTGGTGGCGCAGGTGGGATCCCCGCGCGAGCTGTACGAGGCCCCGGCCTCGGAGTTCATCGCGGATTTTATCGGCGAGGCCAATGTGGTGGACGGCACGGTCCTGTCGGTCGATGGCCATGAGGCGCGGGTCGACCTTGGCGGGGCGGTGATCGGGTTGCCCGCCCGCGATCTGTCGCCGGGACCGGCCAGGCTGGCGATGCGCTCGAACGCGGCGCGGGTGCGCGCGGCGGGGCCGGGTATGCCGGGCGTGCCGGGCACGGTGGCCTCTTCGGCCTATCTTGGCGATCACGTCGAATACGAGATCGACGGGCCGCTTGGCCGGATCTTCGTCGTCGATGACGCAAGCGATACACCCTTGCCGGTGGGCACGCCGGTTTCGCTGGACCTGCGCCCGCGCGGTCTTGCCCTGATCCCCGGAGCGGCATGATGCTGGCACATCGTCTGGACGCGGCAGAGCGCATTGCCCGCGAGGCCGGCGCGCTGGCGCTGGATTACTTCAACCGCCGCGACGCGCTGGTGATCGAGCAGAAGCGGCACGTGACGGACCTTGTGTCGGAAGCGGATCGCAACGTCGAAACGCTGATCCGCGAGGCCCTGTCCCGGGCCTTTCCCGAGGATGCCCAGCTGGGCGAGGAACACGGGCTGTCCGAGGGCAGCTCGGGGTTTACCTGGGTGATCGACCCGATCGACGGCACGGCGCCCTACCTGAACGGCCTGCCGGGCTGGTGCGTCTCCATCGGCGGGATGGATGCCGAGGGGCCGGCGCTGGGGGTGATCGTCGCGCCGGTGCTGGGCGAGGTCTTTGTCGCGGCGCGCGGTCTGGGGGCGCGGATGAACGGCGCGCCCATGCGGGTGGCCGAAGGCGACCTGCGGTCCGGCCTGCTGGGTGTGGGCGCCAACGACCGCGTGGCCTCTGACAGGGTGGGGCAGATGCTTGCCGACCTCATGGAGGCGGGATCGAGCTGGACGCGCTACGGGTCCGGCGCGCTGATGCTGGCCTGGGTCGCGGCGGGGAGGCTGGTCGGCTATGCAGAGCCGCGCATGTCGGCCTGGGACTGCATGGCGGCCTATGCGATGATCCTCGAGGCCGGGGGCCGGGTGCTGCCCTTTCCGACGGGGTCCGCGTTCACCCAGCCGCACCCGGTGATGGGCGCCGGGCCCGCGACCTTCGACGAGCTGTCCGGTCTCTGCGCCTTCGGAACCTCCGGGGACTGGTAGCCTGACGGTCCACCGCAGGGGGGCGCGATGCTGGTTGCCCTGCCTGTGATGAGCTCCCCCGCGTCGCCCGGCCATCCTTCACCTTGGCAAGTGCTCGGGGGCGTGGGCAGCGCAGCGGCAAGAGGCAGGGCTTTGTCGGGGTGAAAGCCGCCAGATCGCCTTGCCAGTGCAAGACACGGAAACGCAAGGCGGGGTGGTTCCGTGTTTTGGCCGCCCGAACGGGCGCGGCACATCCGGAAAGGAATTCGCGCGCCTCATATTATTACGGTATCCTTATTAATCAGAAAGTTTATTTAATTTGCAGAAATAGTGGCTCTTGCCTAGGGTTCCGGGGATAGTCAAGCATAAGGACAGGACCATGGGCACCGTCGGCGATCAGCTTTCCTTTCTGGCAGCGAACCGTGAGCGACCGGTCCTGCTTGCGGGCGCCCGGATCACGGGGGCGGGCGATGGGACGGAACAGGCCGATATCCTGATCGGCACCGATGGCCGGATTGCGGCTGTGGGCCCCGATCTGGCGCCGCAGCCGGATATGGTGCGCGTCGATGTCTCCGGGATGCTGATCTCGCCGGGCTTCGTCGACATGCACCAGCATCTGGACAAGACGGGCGTGCTGCGCTTCACGCCCAACCCCTCGGGCACGCTGCAGGGCGCGCGCGAGGCCTTTGCCGCATATGCCCGGACAGCCGGTCCCGAGGATATCACCCTTCGCGCGTCGCGGACCATGGCGCGCTGCCTGTCGCGCGGCACAACCGCGATCCGCAGCCATGTCAATGTCGACAAGGATGCGGGGTTCAACGGGATCGAGGCGCTGGCCCGGCTGCGCGAGGCCTGGGCCGACCGGATGACGCTGCAGCTGGTGGCCTTCATGACCCCGCATCCGGGTCAGGATCTGGACTGGCTGACAGCGAATGTCGATCAGGCTGTCGGCTTTGCCGACGCGGTGGGCGGCACCCCGGCGGTCAGCGAGGATCCGGGGCGCTACATGGACATCCTGTTCGAGGCCGCTGTCCGGGCCGGAAAGCCGATCGACCTGCATCTGGACGAACACCTCGACCCCGGCAACCTGAACATGCATGCGGCGCTCGACCGGGTCGAACGGTTCGGGATGCAGGGCCGGACGGTCTTCAGCCACGTTTCTGTCCTGAGCGCCCTCGAACCCGAGGCGGCGCGCACCATCATGGAGCGGATGATCGAGCTTGACGTGGGGGCCGTGACGCTTCCGGCTGCCAATCTCTATCTTCAGGCCCGCGACCGCACAAAGCTGCCGCCGCGCGGCCTGACCCGGGTGGCCGAGCTGCTGCGTGGCGGCGCCAGGATCGCCACCGCCTCGGACAATATCCAGGATCCGTTTGTGCCGACCGGCACCGGTGACATGCTGGAAATCGCGCGCTGGACGCTGCTGGCGGGCAACCTGATGGCCGACGAGCTGCGCGACGTGCACCGGATGGTCACCGACATCCCCGCCCGGCTGATGGGGCTGGGCGAGGATTACGGCATCCGCCCCGGGGCCTGGGCCGACCTGGTGCTGACCGATTGTGAGGATACCGATACGCTGGTCGCCGGGGGGCCGATGCAGGCGCGGGTGCTGGCGCGCGGTCGGCTGGTGTCGGAAACCGCGACGGTGCTGCCCCGGGCGCTGGCGGAACCCGCCTGACCGTGGCGGGGCCGGGCCGCCGGGGATGAATGTCACGCTGCGCCAGATCCGCGCCTTCCTTGCCGTGGCCGAACTGGGTCGGTTCAACCTGGCCGCCAGCGCGCTTGGGCTGACGCAGGCCGCGGTCAGCCTGCTGATCAAGGATCTGGAGCTGGAGCTGGGCGTCCGCCTGTTCGACCGCCATACCCGCAAGGTGAACCTGACCGACATCGGCATCGATTTTCTGCCGCAGGCCCGCAAGGCGATGGAGGATCTGGATCTTGCCACGCGCAATGTCCGTGAACGCGCCTTGTTGAAGAAGGGCAGGGTGACCGTTGCCAGTTCGATCATCTTCTCCGCCACGACAATCCCCGCGCTGATCGACCGGTTCCTTGAACAGCACCCGGGTATCTCGGTCGGGCTGCGCGACATGCCCGAAGAGGAAATCCGCCCGGCCCTGCTGCGCAACGAGGCCGATATCGCGCTGGGGACGCTGCTGGACGACGACCCCGAGATCGCGTCGCTGCCGGTCAGCAAGGACCGGCTGACGCTGATCTGCCGCGCCGATCACCCGCTGGCCGCGCGGCAGGCGCTTGGATGGGCGGATCTGGCGGACCAGCCGCTGATCGTGCTGGCGCAGGACAATCCGTTGCGCCAGATCGTCGAGCGCACCATGATCGGCGTCGCGCCGGAGTTTCTGCCCGCCTACGACGTCCGGTTTTCGACCACGGCCATCGGCATGGTCGCGGCGGGTCTTGGGGTGACGGTGCTGCCGGAGAACTCGATGGAGCTGACCGCCGCCGCCGGGGTCTGCAGCGTTGCACTGACCGATCCGGTGATCACCCGCAATATCTGCGTCATGGAGCACAAGTGGCGCAGCCTGTCGCCGCCCGCCGAACGCCTGAAAGAGATCCTCCTCGCGGCGTTTCCCGAAACCGTCCCCTCCGCCCCCTAGCCGACGCGACCGGGCCCGCCCCGCTTCCGGGCGGGACTGCGCGCGCCCCCGGGGTGTGGTTCCTGCCGGACAACCCGCTGGTCTGCGCGACGTAGGGCATGGCCCGGCGCCGTCGGGTCTGGCCTTGGGCGACTGGCACGAAAGCCGCCCGGTCCCGCATGCTCAGCCGTGCCCCGCCCTCTGTCTGCGCAGGTGCGGAGCGGTCCCCTGGCCCCGGAGATGCCGGTGCCGGGCGCTGTCTTCCGCAGAACTGTCCCCAAGATTGATTCGATGTGCGCCGCTTGGAGGTGCCGTGTTTCAAGGCTGTCGATCATGCGGGAAATTGGATGTTAATAGAATGAAAAATAACGATAAATAATGTATTGTTGACAATATTACCCGGTGCGGTCTAGCCTGACTTCATGAAAGACGAGGTTGCCGTGACAAAGCCCCAGTTCCGCAGAAAGGCACCTGCGAAAGCCGAACTCAAAAGTGGAATCGACGCGGAAGAGCGCGTGTTTTCGCTGGTGGTCGAGGCGGTCCAGGATCAGCGCCTGAGGGCTGGCGACCGGCTGGTCGAGCGCGAACTCGCGGAAGCGGCGGGCGCGAACCGGCAGGCGATCCGCAACGGGCTGCTGCGCCTCGTTAATGCCGGTCTGGTGGAGATCAGCCGCAACAAGGGCGCCCGCATCGTGCGGCTCAGCGCCGCCGAGGCCGAGCAGGTCTTCGAGGCCCGCATGGTGGTCGAAACCGGGCTGCTGCAGAGTCTGGCACGCAACTACACCGCCGAGGCCAGCGCGGCCCTGCAGGACATCCTGCGCGCCGAAGGGGCGGCCTATGACGAAGGCAACGTGGTGCAGGCGCGGCACCACTCGCGCCGCTTTCACATGGAGATGGGCCGCCTGGCCGGAAACAAGCACCTGTCGCAGCTTTTGTACGACCTGATCAACTGCCAGCCGCTGCTGATGTCCCATCGTCACGGCCGACCGTCGGAGTTCTCGGGTCACAACCTGCATATCAAGACCATGGGCGCATTGGCCCGCGGCGAAGGGGACGAGGCGGTGCATTACAACAACCAGCTTCTGACCGCGCTGAAATCGGAGATGCTGCTGGATATCAAGGCGGCGGACGATCAGGACGGGCCCCCCGGGCCCGGCTAGACAACCCCCGGCGAAGCCCCTGCTCAGGATAAGCGGCCATCACTCAAGCGCCAGCGGCCCGGTTCGAGTCCGCTGCGATCTGAAGGAGGCCAGATGCGACGCTTTGCTTATCATGAACCCTCGACGCTGGAAGAGGCCTCGCGCCTGCTGATCGAGCTGGGCGACAAGGCCCATGTGCTTGCCGGCGGCACCGACCTCTTCGTCGAGATCCGCGAAAGGCTGCGGGACGTCTCTGATGTGGTGAACATCAAGAAGATCCCGGGCATGACCGATATCACCTGGGATCCGAACACCGGGCTGACCTTCGGGGCGCTGATCACCGCGCGGCAGCTGGAAATCCTGCCGGGTGTGCAGCAGACCTATCCGAATTTCGCCGAGGCGCTTCGGCTGCTGGCCTCGATCCAGGTGCGCAACCGGGCCACGGTGGTCGGCAATATCTGCCGCGCCTCACCCTCTGCCGATACCATTCCGCCGCTGCTCGCGGATGGCGCGATCATCCATATCTACACGCCCAAGGGCATGCGCCGGATGCCCCTGGCCGAGTTCTTCACCGGCCCCGGGCGCACGCGGCTGGAGCGTGGCGATATCGTCACCGGCATCGTGCTTCCGGCGCCGACCCCCGGCAGCGGACGCAGCTACCTCAAGCACGGGCGCCGGAAGGCGATGGAGCTGGCCACGGTCGGCGTCGCGGTCAGCCTCGAACGCGACGGCGATCTCTGCACCGATGCCCGGATCGCGCTTGGCGCCGTGGGGCCGACGGTGCTGCGCGCGCCGGGCGCCGAGGCCTTGCTGAAGGGCGCCAGGATCACCGATGCGCTGATCGCACAGGCGGGGGCGCAGGCCATGGCCGAATGCACGCCGATCAGCAACGTGCGCGCCAGCGCCGATTACCGCCGCAACATGGTGGGCGTCCTGACCCGCCGTGCCCTCAGGCAAGCAATGGAGGCGAGCCAATGAAACAGATCGTGGACCTGACCATCAACGGAGACCCCCATAGCCTGGCGGTCGAGGGGCACCGGTCGCTGCTGGATACCCTGCGCGAGGAAGTCGGGCTGACCGGCACCAAGAAGGGCTGCGACGTGGGCGATTGCGGTGCCTGCACCGTGATCGTCGACGGCGCCCCGGTCAACGCCTGCCTGATGCTGGCGGTCGAGGCGCAGGGCCGCACGGTCGAAACCGTCGAGGGCATGCAGAAAAGCATGGAGATCCTGCACCCGCTTCAGGAGGCCTTCATGCGCCACGGCGCCTCGCAATGCGGCTTCTGCACGCCGGGCATCCTGATGATGGCGCAGCAACTGCTGGCTGAAAATCCCGATCCCAGCGACGCAGAGATCCGCTTTGGACTGAGCGGCAATATCTGCCGCTGCACCGGCTACACCAAGATCTTCGACGCCGTGCGCAGTGCCGCGGCGGATATCCGCAACGCCCGCGCGCTGGAGGAAACCGCATGAACAAGCCCACAGGACCCCTGAAGAACGATTTCAGCGTCATCGGCAAGAGCGTCAAGCGCGAAGACGTCATCGAGAAGGTCACCGGCGAAGGCGTCTATGTCGCCGATCTGAAGCCGGTGGGGATGCTCTACGGCAAGATGAAGCGCTCGGACGTGGCCCACGCCCGGATCAAGCGCATCGATGTCAGCAAGGCGCTGGCCTATCCCGGCGTCAAGGCGGTGCTGACCCACAAGGACGTGCCGCGCGTGCTGCACTACGGCTCTCCTCATCCGCGCTCGATCTCCTGCACGAAGGACCAGTACATCCTCGACGACAGGGTGCGCTACTGGGGCGAGGGCGTCGCTGCGGTGGCCGCGATCAGCGAAGAGATCGCCGACGAGGCGCTGGACCTGATCGAGGTCGAATACGAGGAACTGCCCGCGGTCTTCACCCCGGAAGCGGCGATGGCGCCGGATGCGCCCCGGATCCACGATCACGGCCCCGGCGGCAACCTCGTGCTGGCGCCGGTGCAGGTGGAGCGTGGCGATGTCGAGAAGGGCTTTGCCGAGGCGGATTTCATCCTCGAAGGCGAGTATTCCGGGGGCCGTCCGGTGCCCGGCTACATGGAACCCAATGTCTGCCTTGCCGATTGGGACGGCTCCGGCAAGCTGACCTTCTGGACCTCGACGCAGAGCTCTTTCATGGTGCGTGGCATCCTGGCAGAGGTTCTGGGCCTGCCGCGCACCAAGGTGCGGGTGCTTGTCGATCACATGGGCGGCGGGTTCGGCGCCAAGCAGGACTGCTTTCAGCACGAGTTCCTCTGTGCCCTGCTGGCCCGGGCGACACGCAAGCCGGTGCGGATGGAATTCACCCGGCGCGAAACCTTCCTGGCCGGGCGCTCGCGTCACCCGTTCAAGCTGTGGCTGAAGCAGGGCTTTCGCAAGGACGGCACGATCACCGCGCGCGACATGCGGATCGTCTTCGACTCGGGCGCCTACGGGTCGCACAGCCCCGGCGTCACCACGGTCGGCACCAATTCCGCCACGTCGCTCTACCGCTGCGAGAACCTGCGCCTGAACGGGCGCGCGGTCTATACCAACACCCCGATTGCGGGGGCGTTTCGCGGCTACGGCGTGGTGCAGACCTATTACGCGCTCGACATCCAGATGGACGAGGCGGCAGAGCGTCTGGGGCTGGACCCGGCAGAGCTGAAGCTGAAGAACGCCGTGCGCGAGGGCGATATCGCGCCGTCGGGCCATCCCATCGTCGGCCACGGGCTGGAGGCCTGCATCGCCCACGGCACGAAGGTCTTCGACTGGCAGGCCCTGCGGCAGGGCACGCGCTGTCCCGACCCGGCGGCGCCGCATGTCCGCAAGGGCTGGGGGCTGGGCTGCGAGATGCACGGCTCTTCGGCCTATCCCGGGATCAAGGAGCAGGGCAATGCCATCGTCAAGGTCAACGAGGACGGCTCGGTCACGCTGATGACCGGCGCGGCGGGGCTGGGCACGGGGGCGCATACCGCGCTGGCACAGATCGCCGCCGAAGAGCTGAACGTGCCCTTCGAAAGCGTGTCCGTGGTGCACGGCGACACCGACGCGGTGCCCTGGGATATCGGCGCCTTCGCCAGCCACACCACCTACCTTGTGGGCAGCGCCACCCGCATGGCGGCGGCCGAGGCCCGGGCGGGTATCCTGAAACGCGCCGCCGGGATGCTTGAGACCACCGCCGATGCGCTGGATATGGTCGAGGGCCGGATCTACCGGCGCGACAACCCCGATCAGGGCCTGACCGTGGCCGAGGCGATGGGGCCGAAACCGGGCATCCCCTCGGCCAATATCCTTGGCCGGGGCACCTACGAGCCGACGAAGTCCTATTCCTTCGCCGCGCATTTCGTCGAGGTGAGCGTGGACACGGAAACCGGGCTGGTGACGGTGGACCGGGTCGTGCCGGTGCATGACGTCGGCAAGGTGATCCACCCGATTGCCGCCGCGGGCCAGATCGAAGGCGGTATCCAGCAGGGCATCGGCCACACCCTGACCGAGGATTACATCATCGACACCCGGACCGGCCGCTCGCTGAATGCCGGGCTGGTCGACTACAAGATGCCGCTGTCGATGGACATGCCCGATATCGACACGGTGATCCTTGAAGCCGCGCCCGATCCCGGCGGCCCATGGGGCGCCAAGGGGGTTGGCGAAGACCCGATCATCGCCATCGGCCCCGCCATTTCCAACGCCATCTTCGACGCCATCGGGGTGCGCTTCCGCCACTACCCGATCACCCCCGAAGACATTCTGAACGCCTTGGCCGAGAAGGAGCGCCAATCATGATGAACATTCACGAGATTCCCAAGGACAAGCTGCCGATCACCATCCTGACCGGGTTCCTGGGGTCGGGCAAAACCACGCTGCTGAACTACATCCTGACCGAAAAGCACGGCTACCGCATCGCGGTGATCGAAAACGAGTTCGGCGAAGTGGACGTGGACAGCGATCTGGTGCTGGCCTCGGACGAGGAAATCTACCAGATGCAGAACGGCTGCATCTGCTGCTTCGTCGACGTGCGCAACGACTTGATCGACGTGATGAAAAAGCTCCTGGCCCAGAAGGACAAGTTCGATCACATCATCGTCGAGACCTCGGGCCTTGCCGATCCGACGCCTGTGGCGACCGCTTTCTTTGCCGACCGCAGCGTGGCGGACGAGGTCAATCTGGACGCCATCGTGACGCTGGTGGATGCCAAGCATATCGACCAGCATCTCTACGATCCGGTGCTGGACGGGCGCGACAATCAGGCGGTGGACCAGATCGTCGCCGCCGACCGGATCATCGTCAACAAGGTCGATCTTGCCAACGAGGCCGGTCTGGCCAAGCTGGAAGGCGACCTGCGCGGCTTGAACCAGACCGCCGAGATCCTGCGCTCGGAGTTTGGGGTGGTGGATTTGAACAATATCCTCAACGTCAACGGGTTCCAGCCCTCCTATGTCAAGGAGCGCGCCGAGATCCTGCAGATCGACATGAATGGCGAGGATGACCACGACCATCATCACCACCACCATCATCATGGGCATCTGCACGACGAGACCGTGTCCTCGGTCAGCATGACCTTCGACCGGCCCTTCGTGCTGGACAAGCTGCACCGGGTGCTGACCGACTATCTGGACGAGAAGGGCCCGGCGATCTTTCGCACCAAGGGGATCTTGGCGATAGCCGGCGACGACCGCTTTTATGTCCTTCAGGCGGTGCACCAGCTGTTCGACCTGCGCCCGGATCACCCCTGGCAGGACGAAACGCGCCGCTCGAAAATCGTGTTCATCGGCCGTGATCTGGATCGCGACGAGATCGGGCGCAAGCTGTCTTCCTGCCTGGTGGACTGACGCCCCTTCCGCACTGACCCGGACTGAAAAAAGCGGCCCGCGCGATCCGCGCGCGGGCCGCTTGTTGTCGCTTATTATTAAGCAAAAACAAAAGCTTCTGATACTTTCTTATTGACTTGCATTAACTCTGTCCCTAGGCTGGAGCCAGAGTAGAAGCGCAGCCAATTGCTCACCAACCCATTGAGAGGTGAGGCTGCGATGTCGACATTCCCCGCTTTCCCGAACCGGATCGGCCCTGACGGGGCCCGTCCCCGCGCGACGTCCTTCGGGACGCTTCCTGGCGGCGGCGGCATTGCATTCAGGCACCTCATTCCAGGAGGTTCCTCATGATTATCGACCTGAGTTGCTATCCGACGGATCTCGTCGATCTGGCCTGGCGCCATGACGGCGAGCCCTTCACCGGAGAGCGGCTGCTGAAGATGATGGACGGCCCGTTCTACGTGAACGGCAAACCCCGTCGCGTCGACAAGGCGTTCATCCAGCCGCCGCAGGGCAATACGATCTACACCCACGGCATCCACGAAAAAGAAGGCAAGGCCGCGATCCGGGAGTACATGGGCTATACCGAGAAGATGGTCTGCGAGCACCCGGACCGCTTCATCGGCTGCTTCGTCTACAACCCGCGCTACGGCACCCAGAACGGCGCCGAGGAAATCGAACGCTACGTGAAAGAGTTCGATTTCAAGATGGTGCAGTTGCAGGCCAACATGCACGCCTACCGTCCCGACCGGGCGCTGGACTGGCTGCGTCCCGCCATGCGCGTCTGCGCCGACCTTGGGATCATGGTCAAGGTGCATACCGGCGACGGGCCCTACTCGATCCCGACGGAATTCATCCCGATCATCCGCGAGTTCCCCGAGGTGAACTTCATCCTGGCGCACTTCGGCGTGCAGACCGGCGGGGTCTACACCTTCGAGCCGTTCCAGATGGCGATGGACGAACCCAATGTCTACGCCGAAAGCGGCTGGTGCCTGCAGTCGCGGATCGTCGAATTCGCGAAGGAACTGCCCAAGCACAAGATCCTCTTCGGCACCGACACGCCGCCGAACGAGCCGGGCATGTGGATCAACCTGCTTGAGGTTCTGTGCCACGAGCCGCCGCAGGGCCTGAACCTCGATGAGGACACGCTCGAGGATTACCTGGGCAACAACACCGCCCGGATGATCGGGCTGGAGCCCACCGCCCCGCCGAAATCCGTGGCCGAGGCAGAGGCCTATCTGCGGGACAAAGGCGTCGTTCTGGAACCGGCAGAATAAGCCGCCCAAAGACCTTCCGAAGGAGACCAAGATGATTATCGATACCCATCTTCATCCGACCAACCTGGTGGACGAGGCCTGGCGCCACACGGGCGAGCCTTTCACCGGCGAGCGGATGCTGAAAATGATGGATGGCCCCTATATGATCAACGGCAAGCCGCGCCGGATCGACATGGGCTTCATCCAGCCGCCGCCGGGCAATACCGGCTATCGCGACGGCAACCGCATGGGCCGTGAAGGCATTCGCGACTACATGGCCTATGTGTCTGAGCTGTGCCAGAAGTACCCGGACCGCTTCATCGGCAACTTCAACTACAACCCGCGCTGGGGGCCCGAGAACGGGGCCAAGGAGATCGAATTCCATCACAAGGAATACGGTTTCAAGATGATCAAGCTGCACGCCAACATGCATGGCTACCGGCCCGACCGGGCGCTGGAATGGCTGCGCCCGGCGATGGAGATGTGCGCCAAGTACAATATCGTGGTGCTGATCCATACCGGCGACGGGCCCTATACCATCCCGACGATGTTCTATCCGATCATCCGCGAGTTCCCGATGGTCAACTTCATCATCGGCCATTTCGGCATCCAGACCGGCGGCAACTACAGCTTCGAGGCCTTCTGGATGGCGATGGACACGCCCAACGTCTATTGCGAAAGCGGATGGTGCTTCCAGTCGCGGATCGTCGAGTTCGCCCAGCAGCTGCCGAAGGACAAGATCGTCTTCGGCACGGACAGCCCGCCCAACGATCCGGGCATGTGGCTGCGCGAGCTTGAGGTGCTGTGCCACGAGCCGCCGCATGGCATGAACCTGTCGGAGGACGAGCTGGAAGGCTACCTGGGGAACAATATCGCCCGGCTGGTGGGCATCGACACGACCCCGCCGCCCCGCGATCTGAAGGACGCTCAGGCCCGGCTTACCGATACCTATGCCGGCGTCGACCGGGCCACCGGCAAGCTGCTGGAACCGGCCTGACCCGGACCCGGGCGGCGCCGGACCCCGGCGCCGCCTCTGGTCCTTCCACTGTATTCCACGATCTTGCCGACCCCGGGGGACGCCTGACATGCTCATGACCAAAACCGACAGCCATCACCCGCAGGATGTGCGTCACTTTCTGGCCGGATATGCCGCCGCGCACCCCGAGGACGTGATCGAGATCGACAGCGAGGTGTCCGACGACCAGGATGCGACGGCGCTGATCTGGGCGCTGGCGGCGCAGGGCCGACAGCCGCTCTTGCGGCTCAACAGGGTGGCGCATCTTCAGTCGCCGGTGCTGTGCAACGTCTTCGGATCGCGGCAGCGCATCGCGCGGCTGTTCGACACCGACGAGCCGGGGTTGCACGCGGCCTACCAGAAACGCTCGCGCGCCGCGATGCCGTCCAAGGTGGTCGATCACGGGCCGGTGCTGGAGCAGGTGATCTCGGGCGCGGATGTCGACCTGAACCTGCTGCCGATGCTGAAGCATTTCGAGACCGACCGGAAGAAGTACATCACCTCGGGGATCATCCTGGGCGAGGATCCCGACACCGGGATCGGCAACCTGTCCTATCACCGGGCGATGATCCATTCGAAGAACCAGCTGGCGACCTCGCTGCATTCGCGCGGCCACCTGTGGCGGCTGCTGAACATGTCCAAGGAACTGGGCAGGCCGATGCCGGTGGCCATGATCATCGGCGGGCATCCCCTGTTCATGCTTGCCGCCTCGGCGCGGCTTGCCTTCGAAGAGGACGAGCGTGACATCGCGGGCGGGTTGATGGGCGCCCCGCTGGAAGTGGTCGAGACGCCGAAGTACGGCATCCGCGTCCCGGCCCATGCCGAGATCGTGCTGGAGGGGGTGATCGACCACGAGGCCTCGGTCGAGGAAGGGCCGTTCGGCGAGTTCACCGGCTATTCCTCTGACCGGTCGACCAACAACCTGTTCACCGTGGAAACCATCCTGCGCCGCAACGCGCCGATTCTGGTCAGCGTGGCCGGTGGCAATTCCGCCGAACACCTGAACCTTGGCCGCATCCCGCGCGAGGCGGAGATGGTCGAGAAGCTGCGGGCGCGCTTCCCGTCGGTGACGGCGGTGCATTACCCGTCCTCGGGCACGCATTTCCACGCCTATGTGGCGATGAACCAAAGCCGCGAAGGCGAGGCCCGGCAGGTCATGCTGGGGCTGCTGGGATGGGACCAGTACCTGAAGACCGTGATCGTCGTGGATGCGGATGTGGACATCACCCGCGACGAAGAGGTGCTCTGGGCGCTGTCCAGCCATTTCCAGCCGCATCGGGACGTGGTCATCATCGAGGGGCTGCCGGGCAATGCGCTCGACCCCTCGGCCAGCGGTATCGGCACCACGTCACGGATGGGGCTGGACGCGACGCGCGGGCCGGATTTCCACGGCACCCGCGCACTGATCGGCGCCGAGGCGCAAGCGCGCGCGGCGGCGCTTCTGAAGGATATTGGCCGGTAATCTGCCCGTGGCACGGAAGGAACTGACATGACACAGCCAAGGCGCATGATCGTCGGGATTTCCGGGGCTTCGGGGGTGATCTACGGCAAGCGCATGCTTGAAGTCCTGCGCGCGCTGGACATCGAGACCCATCTTGTCATGTCCAATGCCGCGCGCATCACCATGGCGCATGAGTGCGATTTCACGGCAGCCGATCTGGAAGTGCTGGCCGATCACACCCATTCCAACAAGGATATCGGGGCGGGCTGTTCCTCGGGTTCCTTCCGCACCATGGGGATGATCGTGGCGCCCTGCTCGGTCAAGACCATGGCGGAAATCGCCACCGGCACCACCGCCAATCTGCTGTCGCGGGCCGCGGATGTGGTGCTGAAAGAGCGGCGGCGGCTGGTGCTGATGCTGCGCGAGACGCCGCTGCATCTGGGGCATCTGCGCAACATGGCGGCGGTGACAGAGATGGGCGCCATCATCTATCCCCCGGTGCCGGCCTTCTACACCAGGCCGCAAAGCCTGGAGGAGATGGTCGACCACACGGTTGGCCGGGTGCTCGACCTCTTCGATCTGGACAGCGGCACGGTGAAGCGCTGGACCGGCGGCAGGTCCGAGGGGGCCTGACAGCGCGGCGAGCCCGTCTGAAACCACGGATAACCCATGCGCCGGGGCCTGCCCGGCGCGGCCTTCGTTTGCGGCGCGGGTTCAGCCGCGTGCGGGCAGGGCGCGCTGGGGCCCGGCATCCCGGCGGGTCCGGCGGATCACCAGGTAGATGCCGCCGATCACCAGCAGTGTGCCGATTGCCGAGAGGGCGGACATCGTTTCTCCGAAGAACAGCCATGCCTGCAGCATGGTCAGGGGCGGCACCAGGTAGAAGTAGCTGGTCACACGCCCGACCTGATCGCTGCGGATCATCACCATCAGCAGGCTGATCGCCAGCACCGAGAGCCCCAGCACAAGCCAGGCCATGGTCAGCATCAGCGGCCATGTCGGCTCGACTCGCCCGGTTTCGAACAGCAGGGCCAGCGGCAGGGTGACCGCCAGCGCCCCGGCATATTGCACGGTTGTTCCCGCCAGCAGCGGCACCCCGGCGCCGTGGCGCTTTTGCAGCACGGTGCCCGTCGATATGCCCATCAGCGCGATCAGGGTCGCAACCAGCCCCGCGCCATCCGGCGCGCCGTCTTGCGACAGCGCCCCGGCGCCGCCCACGACCAGCAGCAGGCCGAGGAAGCCCACCAGCAACCCGGTGGCCGTGGCGCGGGTCAGCCGCTCGTTCAGCCAGAGCCATCCCAGCAGCGCGGTCAGAAGCGGTTGCATGCCGACGATGATCGCGACCAGCCCGGCCGGGACGCCGCGCGAGATGCTGTAGAAAACGCCGCCCAGATAGGCGCCGTGGATCAGGCTGCCGACCAGAAGCTGGCTGGGGATGTCGCGCGCCGCCAGCAGGGGGCCGCGCCAGAGCAGCAGGCCGAGGCCGAACAGGGCCAGCACCAGAGCGTAGCGCAGGACCAGCAGGAAGAAGGGCTCCATGTAGGGCAGGCCGAACTTTGCGCCGATGAAGCCGGTGCTCCAGATCAGAACGAAGGCGAAGGGAATGAGGCGGGTCAGGGTGGGCATCTGCTGTTTTCCGGTAAGGTCGGGCACCGGGCGGACAAGGAAAGTCCCGGCCGGATATGCCGGCCGGGACTGCTTTGCGAACCGGTGCGGTTCCGTATCACTTGCTTTCGCGCGGAAGGCTCCACGGGAAGAAGTGGCGCTGGGTCTGTGCGATGATCTGGAACAGCGTCAGGGACATGACGACAAGTATGGCCAGACCGGCCCAGGCCTGCGGGATCTTGAACAGGGAGGTCGAGAACTGGATGAAGTACCCGATCCCCTTCTCGGCGGCCACGAACTCGGCCACGACCGCCCCGATCACCGACAGGGTCACCGAGATCTTCAGCCCCGAGAAGATATAGGGGATCGCATAGGGGATGCGGATCTGGGTGAATTCGCGGATGGCAGGCGCCTTCAGCGAATGGCTGAGCTCGATCAGTTCCTCCGGCGTTGCCTTCATGCCGGTGGTCATCGACACGACCAGCGGGAAGAAGGAGATCATGAAGGTGATCAGAACCCGCGACATGTCCCCCGATCCCATGGTCACGATGATGATCGGCGCGACCGCGACGATGGGGGTCGACTGGATCACCACCAGCAGCGGGTAGATGCCGCTGGAGACCAGCTTGAACCGCGTCAGCAGGATCGCCAGCGGCAGCGAGACCACGATGGCGGTCAGGAACCCGAGCATCGCCACCCGCAGGGTCGCCCAGGCATGGGCCAGCCAGCGCGACACCGTCACCGCGTCGAAGCCTTCCAGGATCCGGCTGGGGGCCGGCAGCAGGAAGGTGGGGATGGTGAAGAAGCGGGTCGAACTTTCCCACAGCACGAGGATGATCAGGAAGGTCAGCCCGGGCAGCAGCCCGGGAATGCGGTTCACACGCGTCAATGTTGCAGTCATGTCAGGCCGCCTTCCTGGTCATCAAGGTATCGCGCAGATGGGCCACGAGATCCTGCATCTCGGTCAGCCGCATGGAGTCGCCGGTCCGCGGGCGCGGCGCGGGAACCCTGAGATCCTCCGCGACCCGCGCTCCGGGGCCATGGCTCATCACGATGATCCGGTCGGCCAGTAGAACGGCCTCGACGATGGAATGGGTGATGAACATCACGGTTTTCCGGTGCTTCTGCCAGATGTTCTGCAACTCGTATCCCATTTCCTCGCGGGTCAGGGCGTCGAGAGCCGAGAACGGTTCGTCCATCAGCAGGATGTCGGGGTTGTGCAGAAGCGCGCGGGCAATGCCGACACGCTGCTGCATCCCGCCCGACAGCCTGTCGGGGCGGCGATTTTCCAGCTTGGCAAGGCCGACCAGCTTCAGCAGTTCGTGCGCCCGTTCCCGCTGTTCCGGGGTGACGCGCCCGTATTTGTGCTTCATCGGGAAGACCACGTTGTCCTCGAGCGTGGCCCAGGGCAGCAGGGTCGGCTTCTGGAACACGATGCCGATATCGTCACGCGGTTCGACCACCTTCTCGCCATGCACCGAGACCGTGCCGGCGCTTGGTTTCAGTAGGCCGGCGACGATCCGCATCAGCGTGGACTTGCCGCAGCCCGACGGCCCGAGCACCGCAAGGAACTCGTGGTCGTTGATCGCCAGGTTGACATGTTGCAGGGCAACCAGTTCGCCTGCGCGGGTGTCGAATTTCATTTCGACATCGGTGAACTGGACAGCGGGTGTCACGGTATCGGGCTGGATCATGATCCGTTCTCCGGCATGAAGCTGCGGTCAACCACGTCTTCGGGATCCAGCGCATCCGGTGCCAGGCCCTGGGCAGCGGCGACGCGCTCCCATGTGGCCTGCAGGCGCCCGGGTTCCAGCGCGCCGAGCCCGTCCCGTTCCGTGACCTCGTTGAAGATCAGCCCCAGCGCGTCGTTCAGCGACCCCATGGCGGTGGCGTGATCCATTTCCGGGACGGCGTCGGTCACCGCCTTGGCCGCGTCCTCGGGGTTCTCGCGCATGTATTCCACCGACTTGAGCAGTGCCGCGATGAAGCGGCGGGCCACGTCGGGGCGCTCTTCCAGGAACTGGTTCGAGGCGACGATAGAGCCGGAATACATCACCAGCCCGGCTTCGGCCCAGGGCAGAACGATCATCTCGCGTCCGGCATCCTTGGCCTGCTGGGTGTAGCGGGTCACGTCGGTGATCCAGGAAATCACCGCGTCGGTCTGCCCGGTCACCAGCATCGGGTTCAGCGCGCCCGGGTCGGATTTGGTCAGGGTGACATCGTCCATCGACAGGCCGTTGTCGTTCAGCACCAGCGGCAGGTAGACGTTCGACGAGGTGAAGGGCGAGGTCACCAGGTTCTTGCCTTTCACATCGGCAAAGCTTTCGATCCCGTTGCCCTTCAGGGTGAAGAATGCGTGCGGTCCCTCGCTGTAATAGGACATCACGGCGGTCACTTGCAGGTCTTCGGTCACCCGGGCGGCCATCAATGCGCCGATATCGGCATTGCCGATATCCGAGCTTCCGGTGGCCAGTTTGGTCAGCGATTCCGAGGAACCGCGCCCGGATTCGAGCCTCAGGTCCAATCCGGCCTCTTCGCAAAACCCCCGTTCGAGACAGACAAAGATAGCTGCCTTGTCACCGCCGGGCAGCCAGTCCATCTGGAACGTGACTTTGTCGGCGGCCTGAGCAGACGCCGCACTGCCCAGTAGAAACGCGGTGGCTGAGATTATTCCCTTCATGATTTTTCCTCCCTGTCGTGGTTCGCAGCGGACACGAACCGGCAACGTTTTGAGCCGATTTGAATCAGTTCGCCCTGAGGGATTGTCGAGCAGTAGCGATCGTTACCCTTTTAAACTGACTGCCCCGGGTGAACTGCACGAATACTGAGCAATTACCAAAGTCCCAGAGGGCCAAGTTCGCTTCTACTCTGGAAAAAAGCTAGCACGTAAAATTCAATCCCGGAAGGAAAATTTTGGAATTGTCAACAATCGCACGGGGGCTGGGCGCCCCTTGTGTCCGGCCCGCAATGGATAAGTTGACGCAAATGTTGAGAAATTCGCAGCGGCCCTGGAGCCGGGCAAAGTCCGGTGTATGGCGGGCCGGATCCCGCAGGTTCGCTGGGGGATCCTGCATGGGGACTAAGGTCGTGTTGCCGTGGCCCGGGCGTCCCGGCTGCATGGAAGAATCACCCCGCCGCCAGGCAATCCGCCATTCCGGTTGCAAAATGGCCCGGCGCGCCGTTCTTTTCGGGGCCGATCAGGGCGCGCAGGGAGCGGTCGGTTTTAGCCCAAGCTGTCCCTGTCTCGAATTAACCGGAAGCTTGACCGAAATTGTCATCTGTTTTCGGGGGCAGACTACGCCCGTAATTTACCTATTGGCGCGTATACGTCGATATAGCCCCATTGTGCCCGCGCGGTCTTTGTCTTGGATGCGGTCCTTGCAAATGGGGCGGGGCATTGGCGTGGCGGGCAACGGTCGTGCCAAACTCCGGGTGGCGTTTCTCTGTCCGATCCTGACGCTTGAGAAAGCCGGCCAGATGAACAGAACCGCCGCCGGAGTGGCGACGGCCCGGGGGCGAAACCGTATCTGAAAGCGACGTGTCACGGGTGCCGCCAAGGGAGGGCGCGCGGTGGAAAGGCTGGCCATCAACCGTCTTGACTAACTGATCAGTCAGGATATAGTGCCCCCATGTCGAAGGCACCTGCAAAACGCGGTTCAAGCGCATCGGGCGCGATTGAAAAGATCCTGCTTGCCGCAGAGGTCGAGTTCGCCGACCGCGGTTTCGATGGCGCGGGGATGAAGGCGATTTCCACGCGGTCGGGGGTGTCGCAGGCGCTGTTGCACTATCACTTCGGCAACAAGGAAACGCTTTACGAGGCGGTGATTGCGCAGCGGTCGGAGAAGATCAACTCCGAGCGGATGGCGCTGCTGTCCCGGGTGGATCTGGACGCGGCGGATGCGCTGGACCAGATCCTCGACGCCCTGTTCCGGCCGCCACTTGGGCCGTCGGGCGGGCAGAACGCCTATGCGCGCATCTTCAGCGGACTGGTTGTCGGGCAGGAACGCGAGCAGGCGCTGGTGCGGAAATTCTACGATCCGACGGCGCAGAAATTCGTGGCGGCGCTGGAACGCGCGGTGCCCGGGGCCGATCAGGCCATGGCCGGGATGGCCTACACCTTGTCGCTTGGCGCCCTGATCGCGGTGATCGGTCGCGATGGCCGGGTCGAGCGGCTGATGGGGCGCGACGGTCTTCAGAGCTTCGAGGCGGTTCTCGCGCAGCTGGTCCGGTTCGCCAAGGGCGGCGTTTTGGCGCTGACGGCGACAAGTTAAGACAAGTCCATGATATCAGGGAGGGAAATATGAACACAATGATGAAGCGCGGGCTGCTGGCAGCCGTCTTGCTGGGCCCGACCGGAGCGGTCGCCGACAGCTTTTCCGCCACGATTGCCGCCGGGCATCCGCCGGTGTTCCGCTGGGTCCAGATGCTGGACGAGGCCTTCGTGCCGGCGGTCGAGGCGGCGCTTGAAGGGTCGGAGCACTCGATTTCCTTCTCCAGGCAGTACGGCGGTGCCATTGCCGGGGTGGGCGAAGAGCTGGAGGCGGTCGAGGCCGGGCTGGCCGAGCTTGGCACCTGTCAGTCGCTCTTCGATCCGGCCAAGCTGGCCGTGCAGAACGTGACCTATTACACGCCCTTCGTCAGCGCCGATGTGCGCCAGATCGGGACGCTGATGCACCGGCTGCAGGTTGAAGATCCGGCGATGCAGAAAAGCTATGAGGACAATGGCGTGGTCTATATCGGGGCGCCCATGGTGCTTGACGATTACCTGCTGATGACCAATTTCCCGGTGACGTCGCTGGCCGATCTGGACGGCAAGAAGATCGGCGCGCCGGGGGCGGCGCTGAACTGGCTTTCGGGCACCGGGGCGGTCGGCGTCTCTGGCAACCTGACCACCTATTACAACGAGCTGAAGACCGGCGTCTTCGATGGCGTGATCGTCTTCGGCTCTGCCGCCCTGCCCAGCAAGCTGTATGAGGTCGCGCCCTATATCACCCGCGCCGGTCTTGGCGCGCAATATGCCGGGTCGATCTGTGCCAACGTCGACTGGTACGACAGCCTGCCCGAAGAGGTGCGCACGGCGCTGACAGAGGCGGCGGAAGCGACCGCCGACTGGTATGTCGGCTCGCTGGAAGCCGCTGTCGAGAACGCCTTCACCGTCATGGGTGAAAACGGCGCAACGATCACCGACGCCTCGGACGAGCTGCGCGCGGCCTGGGCCGGGACCATGGACAACGCGGCCAGGGTCTGGGCCGAGGGTCTGGATGCGCAGGGCCAGCCCGGCACCGAGGCGCTGCGGACCTACATGGAGCAAATGCGTGCGGCTGGCGCGGCCCCGCTGCGTGACTGGGACGCCGAATAATCCATGACAGAGCTTGCCCGGGCAGAGCCCTGGCCCCTGCGTTGGCTGGATGTGCTGACGCAGGTGGCCAATGTCTGCGGATCTCTCCTGATTTCGGGTCTGGTCCTGCTGATTGGCGCCGATGTCTTCAGCCGCAATATGTTCAATGCCCCGATCTCGGGCGTGCCGGAGATGGTGACCCTGTCCATCGTCGCGATCGTGTTCCTGCAGGCGCCGCAGGCGCTCAAGGTGGGTCGCATGACCCGTTCCGATGCGCTGATCGGGTTTCTGGAGCGCCGCGCGCCGCGTGTCGTTCAGGGTCTCGAGACCCTCTACGACCTTCTGGGGATGGTGGTGGTCGGGGCCATTCTCTACGCGACCTGGCCGATCTTCATGCGCGCCTGGACACGGTCGGAGTTCGTCGGCGCCGCGGGTGATTTCACCGCGCCGGTCTGGCCGGTGAAACTGATGATCCTGGTCGGGGGCTGCCTGCTGGTGCTGCAGTTCCTGGCCCGGATCCTGCGCCGCTTCCTGACTGCGAAGGAAAGCCGATGACGACATTTGAAATCGGGTTGATGGCCCTGGGAGGGATGGGGCTGATGGTCATGGGCGGCATGTTCGTGCCCATTGCCCTGATCCTCTGTTCCTTCCTCGGGGTCTGGGCGATCAAGGGATCGCCGATCCTGGCCGCCAAGATGCTGGGCCTTGCCGCCAACGATGCCATTGCCAGCTACTTCTTCGGCGTGGTGCCGCTGTTTGTGCTGATGGGGTTCCTCGTCTCGGAATCCGGGATCGGGCGCGATGCCTTCGACGTGGCCAATGCGATGTTCCGCCGGATCAAGGGCGGGCTGGGTGTGGGCACGGTGGCGGCCAATGCGATCTTTGCCGCCGTGACCGGGATCTCGATTGCCTCGGCGGCGGTCTTTACCAAGATCGCGGTGCCCGAGATGCGTCGGCACGGCTACAGCAGCCGCTTTGCCGTCGGTGTGGTGGCGGGCAGTTCGGTGCTGGGCATGTTGATCCCGCCAAGCCTGCTGCTCATCCTCTTCGGGTTGCTGGCAGAACAGTCCATCGGCGACCTGTTCGTGGCCGGGATCGGGCCGGGCATCGTGCTGGCCCTGTTCTTCGGGGTCGGCACCGTCCTGATGGCCATCTTCGCGCCGAAATTCGTGGGGGAAAACCTCAGCAAGGACAGCGAGGCGCTGAGCCCGATGGAGCTGCTGTCCAAGGGGGTGCCGATCACCGCGCTGATCGGCATCGTTCTGGGCGGCATCTACGCGGGCTTTTTCACCCCGGTCGAAGCCGGCGCCATCGGCGCCATCGGGGCGCTGGTCATCGGGGTGCTGAAACGGCGCCTCAGCTGGGCCGCGCTCTGGCGCGTCCTGGTGGATACCGGGCTTGTCACCGCGTCGGTCTGCTTCCTGATCATCGCCGCGCAGATGTATTCCCGGATGCTGGCCTTTTCCGGGGTGCCGCTGGCATTCGGTGAAATGGCGGCCACGGCAGAGCTTGGCGTGCTGGGTTTGATCCTGCTCTACGTGCTGGTGGTGATCTTTCTGGGCATGATCCTCGACAGCTCCTCGATCATGCTGATCCTCGTGCCGCTGATGCTGCCGATCCTGATCCCCATGGGGGTCGACCTGATCTGGTTCGGGATCATCACCGTGATCGCGGTGGAAATCGGGCTGCTGACGCCACCCTTCGGGATCTCGGTCTATGTCATCAAATCCACGCTGGATGACCCCGATATCAGCCTGGGCGACATCTTCTACGGCGCCGCGCCCTTTGCGCTGATGATGCTGCTCTGCCTGATCCTGATCATCCTCTTCCCCGCCATCGCCACCGGCCTGCTTTGAAAGGTGCTGCCATGACCCGTAGATTTGTCGACCTGTCTGTGCCGCTCGAGGCGGACATCCCCTCGGACCCCGAGATGATGCTGCCCCGGATCGAGTATTTCGACCACAAGGATACCGCCGAGCAGATGGCCGGTTTCTTCCCCGGGCTGACGCCCGAAGACCTGCCCGGCGGCGACGGCTGGGCGATCGAGAGGCTTTCGATCTACACCCACAACGGCACGCATCTTGACGCGCCCTATCACCACCATTCCACCATGGATGGCGGGAAGCGCGCGATCACCATCGACGAGGTGCCGCTGGAGTGGTGTTTCGGCAATGGCGTGAAGCTTGACTTCCGGCACCTGCCGGACGGGCACATCGTCACGCCCGCAGAGGTCGACGAGGCGCTGGAGCGGATCGGCCACAGGCTTCAGCCGCTGGATATCGTGATGATCAACACATCGGCGGGGGCGCGCTACGGCGCGCCGGATTACCTGATGCGCGGTTGCGGCATGGGGCGCGACGCGACCATGCACCTGCTGGATCAGGGTGTCCGCGTGACCGGCACCGATGCCTGGAGCTGGGACGCGCCCTTCCCGCTGACCGCCAGGGAGTTCGCCGAAAGCCGCGACCCCGCCATCATCTGGGAGGGGCACCGCGCCAGCATGGAGACGGGCTACTGCCACATGGAGAAGCTGGCCAATCTCGACCAGCTTCCCGGGACCGGATTCACCGTGTCCTGCTTCCCCTACAAGATCAAGGCGGCGTCCGCCGGGTTCGTCCGTGCCGTCGCCATATTCGAGGACTGACATGCAAAAGACCATCATCACCTGCGCCATCACCGGGGCGATTCACACGCCGACCATGTCGGACGCTCTGCCCTACCGGCCCGACGACATCGCGCAGCAGGCCATTGACGCGGCCAAGGCCGGGGCGGCGATCCTGCACCTGCACGCCCGCGACCCGGAAAATGGCAAGCCCTCGGTCGATCCGGCGCATTTCATGGCCTTCCTGCCCGCCATCAAGGCCGAGACCGACGCGATCATCAATATCTCGACCGGCGGCAGCATCACCATGGGGATCGAGGACCGGCTGGCACCGGCGGCGGCGGCCTCCCCGGAAATGTGCTCGCTCAACATGGGATCGCTGAACTTTTCCTGCCACCCGCTGGCGGATCGCTACGAGCGTTTCAAATTCGACTGGGAAGAGGCGCATATCCGGGCCTCCGAGGGCGGGATATTTCGCAATACCTTTGCCGACATCAAGCAGGTCGCGGCGACCATGGGGGGCGACCGGCACAACGCCAAGTTCGAACATGAATGCTACGAGGTCGGCCATCTCTACAACCTTGCGTTCTGCATGAAGCAGGGCATGTTCCAGGCCCCGATCTTCCTTCAGTTCGTGATGGGCATCCTGGGGGGGATCGCCGCCGAGATCGACAACCTTGTCTTCATGAAGCGCACCGCCGACCGGCTCTTTGGCGACAATTACCAGTGGTCGGTGATTGGTGCCGGTGGCCAGCAGATGAAGCTGGCGGCGGTGGCGGCGCAGATGGGTGGCCACGTGCGGGTCGGGCTTGAGGATTCGCTGTTCATCGAGCGTGGCAAGCTGGCGGAGTCGAATGCCCAGCAGGTCGAGAAGATCAAATCCATCCTCGAGGCGCAGGGCAACCGGATCGCCACCCCCGCCGAGGCCCGCGCCATGCTGGGGCTCAAGGGGGCGGACAAGGTAAGCTTCTGACCGGCCAGCCGCATTGGCCCCGTCCCGCCGGGGGCGGGGTCTGCCATGACAGCGTTGCGGCGCATGACGCGCCATTGAAGGGGGGACAGCATGTCCGTCGATCAGCCCAAGGACCCGCTTGAGGTCGTCTTTACCTGTTCCGGTCGCGCCACCGGGAAAATGCGCAACGATCTCGATGTCAAGATGACCCAGCCCATGCTGGAAGAGTTCGCCATGGCGACCGACGAAGGGCCGTTCCATGGCGGCGAAGCCTCGGCGCCGCCGCCGCTGGCCCATTTCATCAGCGGTCTGACCGGCTGCATCATGACCCAGTTGCGGGCCTTCGCGAAGCGGATGGACGTCGAGATCAACGACCTGACGGTCAACTGCAAGATCGTCTGGCAATGGACGCCGGTCGGCCGGATCTATGAAACGGCGCCCAAGTCCTTCGATATCGATATCCTGCTGGACAGCCCGAACCCTCTGGAAGAGCAGGTCGCGCTGATCGAGGCCGCCAAGAAAGGCTGCTTTGTCGAGCAGACGCTGGCGCAGTCGAATACGGTCACACATCGCCTGAAGACGCAGGGCGGATATCTGCGGCTTCGCTAGCCGTCCCGGGGCGGGCCGCTGTGTCGGGGCGTCAGGCGCCACCGGGGCCTGGTGCGTGACGGCGGGTTCGCCCGCCGCTGCCCGTTTTGCGCAGGGCGCGGACAGGCCCGACAGGGGCGGAACCCGGTCCCGTCCGGGCGGTCACAGTGCCCCGGCGGTCCGTCAGCCTGACCGGCTATACCCACCACGAACACCCGCGATTTTCCCTTCCTCTGGCCGGGGTAGCCCTGCCGACAGTCGATCCTGCCTCAGAGCCCATTGCCCGCGCCATCGGTGTTGGGCCACAATGCGCGCTTTGATCGTCGTGCCCCGTGCCCGGCAATTCGTTCCGGTTTCCGGGGGCTGTCAGGGAGAGACGCATTATGGCGACGCAGCGGCCAAGGGCCAAAAGGGTCACGATCCAGCAGGTCGCGGAGGCGGCGGGGGTCAACCGCTCGACCGTGTCGCGGGTCTTCAACAATCCCGACATCCTGCTCGAAGAGACCGTCCGAAACGTGCGCGAGGTGGCGCGAAAGCTGGGCTATTCGCCCAATGCGGCGGCGCGGGCGCTGCGCACCGGGCGCAACAGCAACATTGCCCTGGTGGTGCCCGACCTGACCAACCCCTTCATGCCGCCGATCGCGCTGGCGGTGCAGAAGGAGGCCTCGGCGCATGGGTATTCGGTCTTCATCGGCAATGCCGACGAGGACCCGAGCCAGGAAATGGACCTGTTGCGGCGGCTGTCCGATCAGGTGGCCGGGGCGGTTCTGGCTTCGCCGCGCTCCGAAAGCGCGCAGATCCACGCGCTGGCGCGCGAGATGCCGCTTGTCCTGATCAACCGGGATATCGAAGGCGTGCCGCGCGTGCTGATCAATTCCGGGCAGGGCATGGCGCGGGCCGTGGCCCATCTTGCCGAACTGGGGCATCGCCGGATCATATATGTCGGAGGCCCCGAGAATTCGTGGTCCAACGGCCAGCGGCGGGATGCGGTCACGCGGGCCGCAGCCGAAAATGGTGTCTCGATGGGCGAGCTTCCTGCCGGGATTGCCTCTTTCGCGAAGGGGGTCGAGCTTGTGCCAGAGCTTTTGACGCGCGGCGCGACCGCCTGCATCGCCTTCGACGACGTGCTGGCGCAGGGCATCTGTTTCGGCCTGGCCGAGAACGGGCTTCGGAACCCCGAGGATTACAGCGTCGTGGGCTGCGACGATATCCTGGGCTACCCCATGCTGACCACCGTTTCGGGCCCGTCGGCGGTTGCAGGGCAGAAGGCCGTCGACCTGCTGATTAGCTCTCTGAACGCGCCGCAGGAGGATGATGTGCGCATTGTTCTGGAAACGGAATTCGTTTCAAGACAAACCGTTAGCGCCCCGCCCCCCAGCTGAAGCAACCTTCGTTGGTGTCTTTGGACGATCTCGGCGTTGACGTGCAATCGATTGCACATTACGCTGCCTTGTAACGAAGGGACAAAGTTCATGATGACGTCAGACCATGTTGCACGTTCACCGGCGCATGCCGGAAGCGGGCTCAGCGAAAGATACACTGTCGAGATCTACCAGACGCGGGCAGAGATGGGGCGCGCCGTGGCGATGGATGTCGCGAACCGGATGCGTGCGGTCGCTGCGGACAAGGGCAGCGTGCGGATGATCTTTGCCGCAGCGCCCAGCCAGTCTGAAGTGCTCGAGGCCCTGACCGCGCTGCCCAACGTGCCCTGGGACAGGGTCACGGCCTTCCACATGGACGACTATCTCGGGCTCGAGGCCGAGGCCCCGCAGCGCTTCGGCAACTGGCTGCAGGAACATCTGTTCTCGAAGATACCCGCCGCCACGGTGCACCGCATCGCCGCGACCGGCACGGCGGATGAGATCTGCCAGGGCTATGCCGGGCTTCTGGGCGAGGCGCCGATCGACATTGTCTGTCTGGGCATCGGGGTGAACGGGCATATCGCCTTCAACGACCCGCCGGTTGCCGATTTCGACGATCCGCTCAGCGTGCGCGTTGTCGAGCTGGACGAGGTCTGCCGCCAGCAGCAGGTCGACGACGATTGCTTCGACCGGCTTGAAGCGGTGCCGCAGCAGGCGATCACCTTGACCATTCCGACCCTCATGGGGGCCGGTGCCCTGTTTTGCACGGTGCCCGGGGCGCGCAAGAAGGCGGCTGTGAAAGCCGCGCTGGAGGGGCCGATCACCACCGATTGCCCGGCCAGCATCCTGCGGACACATCCGAACTGCACCATCTACCTGGATCGCGAGGCGGCCCCCCATGGCTGATACCACGCTCACCGCCGACGCCCTCTGCGACGCCTATCTAGACGATGTCACGGCGCTTATGCAGCGCATTCACACCGAGGAAAAAGAGCCGCTGGACCGGGCGGCGCGGCTGCTGGCCGACCAGATCGCCGAGGACCGCCTTGTGCATGTCTTCGGTCCCGGCGGGCACTCCAACCTTGCGACGCAAGAGGTGTTCTTCCGCGCCGGCGGTCTGATGCATGTCAACGCGATCCTCGACGAGGGCACGCTGTTGTCGAACGGCGCCCTGCGCTCCATGGCGATCGAGCGGACGCCCGGGTATGGCCGCGTCGTGATCGACAACCAGGGCCTTGGCGAGGGCGACATCCTGATCCTCGTGAACGCCTATGGGATCAACGCCGCCCTGATCGACGCGGCGCTGATCGCGCGCGAGCGTGGCGTGCGGACCATCGGCATCAGCTCGCGACAGCATGCAGAGGGCACCGCTGCGGACCATCCCGCGCGCCACCCCACCAAGCAGAACCTGCACGACCTGGTGGATGTGGCCATCGACAGCAAGGTGCAGATCGGCGATGCCATTGTCGATATCCCGGGCATGACCGAACGCATCGCGGCGGTGTCGACCTATGCCAATGCGACGGCGCTGAACCTGCTGGTGATCCGAACGGTTCTGCACATCCGCGAACGGGGCATCGAGCCTCCGGTCTGGCGCAGCGGCAACGCCCCCGGCGGTGACGAGGCGAACAGGAAGTTCCTTGGTAACTTCCGGGGAAGGGTGCGCGCGCTTTGAACCGGGTGGCCAGCTATTCCGGCCGCGATTTCGCAAGCGGCAAGGGCCTGACGGTACATGTCCGGGGCGGCGTGATCGAGGAGGTCACGGACTGCGATGCCGAGGCTCTGCCCCTGTTGTCACCGGGGCTGGTGGATCTTCAGGTCAACGGTTTCGCCGGGTTCGACCTGAACGAGGGCGATCTGACGCCAGAGGTTGTGGAGGCCCTGAGCCAGGCGCTGGCCCGGGTCGGGGTCGCCGCCTATCTGCCGACGCTTATCACCGCCTCGGAAGCCGCGCTGTGCCAGCGGCTTTCGGCGATCCGGCTGGCGCAACAAGGCCTGCCCTTCTCGAAGGCCATGATCGCGGGTGTCCATGTCGAGGGGCCGTCGATCTCTGCCAAGGACGGGCCGCGCGGCGCGCATCCGCTGGCACATGTCCGGCCCCCCTGTCTCGAAGAATTCGCCCGTTGGCAGGGGGCCGCACAGGGGTTGGTGCGCATGGTGACGCTGGCCCCGGAAACCCCAGGCGCCGCCGCCTATATCCGGGCCCTGACCGCCGAAGGCATCTGCGTGGCCCTGGGCCATTGCGATGCCACCGAGGAAGAGATCGCCTTGGCGGTCGCGGCGGGCGCCAGCCTGTCGACCCATCTGGGCAACGGCATCGCCGCGACACTGCCCCGGCATCCGAATGCGATCTGGGCGCAGCTCTCCGAAGACCGCCTGATGGCCAGCCTGATCCTTGACGGGCATCACCTGTCCCGGTCGACCGCCCGCGCCATGCTGCGGGCGAAAGGGGTCGGGCAGACGGTGCTTGTCTCTGACAGCGTGACCTTCGCGGGCATGCCGCCGGGCCGCTACTCTTCGCCCATCGGCGGCGATGTGGAGGTCAGCGGCGACGGCAAGGTCTCGATCGCCGGGACCGCCTATCTTGCGGGCAGCGGGTCGTGCCTGCTGGATATCGTCTGCCGCTATCGGGCCTTCACCGGCTTTCCGACCGCCGAGGCCCTGACCATGGCGGTCAGCAACCCGGCGCGCGTGATCGGCAAGACACCCGCGCTGGTGCCCGGCGCACCGGCCACCTTCCTGCTGCTGGACACCAGCCGGGACGAGGCCCCGGCCCGCCCGGTCGAGATCCTGCACAATGGCGCGAGCATGCTGCCATGACGCGGGTCGGTGCCGCCGTTGTCGACATCACGCCGCCGCCGGGCGGGGCCATGGCGGGCTTTGCGGCGCGTCAGGACGCCGCCCGGGGCGGGCATGACGCGCTGAGTGCGCGGGCGCTTGTGGTCGACGATACGGCCTTCGTGTCGGTGGATGTCATCGGGATCGACGCGGTGTTTTCCGCCCGCATACGCAGGCTTTGCCCGCTGCCGGACGGGAATGTCACGATTGCGGCCACGCATACGCATGGCGGCCCGGTCTCGATGCCCGGACGCCTGTCGGTTGCCGCAGATCCGGCCTATCTTCAGGCGCTGGAACGCGGCGTCCTTCTGGCCATCGAACAGGCGGCAGGCGCCCGCGAACCGGCGCGGCTGTACGCCGGTTGCGGGGCAGAGCCGGGCTTTGCCACCAATCGGCGGCACGCGGACGGCCCGGTGGATCGGGGCGTGCCGGTGATGCGCTTCGACCGGATGGATGGATCGACCATCGCCCATCTGGTCTCTTATGCCTGCCACCCGGTTGTTCTGGGGGCGGACAACCTGCTGTGGACGGGGGATTACCCGCATTTCGCGCGCAGGGCGCTTGAAGAGGCATGCCCGGGGTCCGTCGCGGTATTCGCCACCGGCTGCGCGGGGGACGTGAACACCGGGCACAGCGCGGCGGCCTCGCTTTCCGCCGGGTATCAGGCAGACCGCACCTATGCGCGGGCCATGACCATCGGCGAGGGGGTGGCGCAATCGGCGCTTGCGGCGGAAATGGTCGCCGTGTCGGGGCCCATCGGATGCGCCGAGGCCTTCGCGGATCTTCGGTTCGAAAGCCGCGAAAGCGGCACGGCGGATGAGCTGGCCCGCGCGTGGCGCGCGGCCTCGCGCAGCCCGGGCGACATACATCACATCTGGGCGGATTGGGCCGGGCGGCAGATGGGCCGCGATCTGGAGCCGATGCAGGCCAGATGCACCGCCCTCAGCTGGGGCGGGGTGCTGATCCTCAGCCTGCCCGGAGAGATCTTTGCCCGGACCGCACTGGAGCTGCGCCAGTCCCTTGGTCGGGACGGGCCAGACCATGTGATCGCCTATGCCGATGACAATCCCGGATATATCCCGCCGCTGGGTGAATATGCGGTCGGCGGATACGAGGTGGACGAGGCGCACAGGTTCTATGGAATGGGCGCGTCGATCGCGCCCGGAGTGGCGGAGGCGTTGTCCAGTGCAGCACAACGCGCCGCCGAGATTGCGGCCAAACCGGCCGCAGCAGACTGCACGATCAAAAAAAGTCCAACATGAAAGGGAAATCCAATGCCATCGAATGACAAAGGCGCGCCACTGGGGAACGCGATCACATTGTCGGCGGGCCTGATGCTTGCCGGGACCATGGCGGCACAGGCGCAGGACGTCGTCGTCTGGGGCGGCTTCCCCGAGCTGGCCGACTACTACGAGCGCGTTGCCGAAGGGATGCGCGACGACTACCCCGATCTCAACGTCATCGTCGAGCCCATCGGCCTGCGCGACCACGAAAAGCGCGTTGCGCTTGGCCTGTCGTCGGGGCTGGATGACGCAACGGTCCTGGAACTGATCGGCTCTACCGCGAACCGCTACATCGTGAACGACCTTCTGCCGCCCGCGCCCTCGCATATCGCGGATTTCGTGAACGACGGTGCAAACTTCGAGCCGTTCTTCCGGGATACCGCCACGGTCGATGGCGCGGTCTACGGCCTGCCGCTGTTCCGGGGGCAGGGGGCGTTGTTCTACAATACCGACATGCTGGCAGAGGCCGGTCTGGACGGCCCGCCCAGCACCATGGAAGAGTATGACGCCTATGCCGCGAAGCTGACGCAGCGCGACGGGGACGGCACGCCCACGGTATCGGGTTGGTCGCTGCGCCTGTCTGGTGGCGGCGCCGGGATCGCCGAGAAGTTCTGGATCAACATGCACCAGCACGGTGGCGCCGTTCTGGACCGCGTCGGCGACAAGTACCGCGCGGGCTATGCCAGCGACGCCGGGCTTGCGACCCTGCGCCAATACGTCAATGCCGTCAGTGGCGACAAGACCGTGACCGTCGACATGCCCGCCGATGCCGCCGCGTTCCAGCGGGGCCAGACGGCGATGTTCATCCGCGAAAGCTGGGTGATCGGCGATACCGGGAAAAAGGCGCCCGATCTCAACTATGACACGGCGCTTCTGCCGCGCGGCTCGATTGCGCTGCCGGTCAACCTCTATGTCTCCGGTGGCTCGGACGAGGCGCAGGAAGCGGCATGGGCCTTTGCCATCGAGGCGAACAAGCCCGAGAACCTGATCTGGATGTTGGACAATGTCGGCTGGCTGCCCAACCGGGTGGGCGTCGACTACAGCGAGGTCATCGCGGCCAAGCCCCAGTTCTCGGCCTTTGTCGACCTGCCCGAAGACTACGATCTGTTCACCCTGCCGTCGATCGAGCCGATCAACGAGATCCTGACGCGCTTTGCAGCCACGCTGACCGAAGCCTTTGCCGATCCGTCGCTTGCCGGTGACGATGCCGCGATGATGGCCCTTCTCGAATCTGCCGCCGAGGAAACCAATGCGATCCTGGATCGCGCGGGCATTCTCGCCGAGTAAGGCACCACCAGACCTGCCCGCCGCGCCACCGCGGCGGGCAGGCCGATTGCATGAGGCAGACCATGTTGAAACGTAAGAAGTTCTGGTTCGCGATACTTGCGATTATTCCGACATTCGCGATTTTCGGATGGGTGCGTATGTATCCGATCATCGAGACGCTTCGGCTGAGCATGTACCAATGGAACCTGCTGTCGAAGGACAAGATCTTCGTCGGACTGGCAAACTTTGCAGAGTTGTTCGGTGACGATCAGTTCCTCGATGCGCTGACCAATACCGCGATCATTGCCTTCGGCGCCATGGTCATCACGATCCCCACGTCAATGGCGCTGGCCGGTGTCATCTATCACCGGACCCGCAGCCGCTTTGCCGGGTTCTACGAAACCGCCGTCTTCATCCCGCATGTCGTGTCGCTTGTACCGGCAGCCATGGCCTGGAAATGGATCTTCGACGCCAAGCTGGGGCCGCTGAACGCGATCATCGTGTCGCTTGGCGGAGAGGCGCAGGCCTGGCTGTTCGATCCCGTACTCTCGGTTGTCTGCATCATCCTGCTGGTGTCGTGGCAAACGCTGGGCTACGCCGTGCTGATCTATCTGGTCGGGTTCCGGAACCTGCCGAAATCGGTCTTCGAGGCGGCCCGGCTGGACGGCGCCAACGGGGTGCAGTCCTTCCTTTACATGTCGGTGCCGCTGCTGAAGCCGATCACGCTTTACGTTTCCGTCGTCACCCTGATTTCGGGGTTCAACGTCTATGCGCAGGCCTATGTTCTGGCCTCGGACACGCAGGGCGCGCCGGGCAGGCTGGTCCGGGTTCTGGTGCTCGACATGCTCGAGAACAGCTTCCAGAACTTCCGTGTCGGCTATGCCGCCGCAGAGGCCGTGATCCTCTTGCTTATCGTTCTGGTGCTGACCACGGTCCAGTTCGGCCTGCTGCGTCAGAAGGGGGGGAACTGATCATGTCCGCCAAAGCCCGCACCCGCCGTTCGAACTTCCTGATCGATGTGGCGCTGTTCCTGGTCTGCCTGGTGCTGCTGCTGCCTCTGATCATGCTGATCTCGAACGGCTTCAAGACCCCGGCAGAGATGCTTCAGTGGCCGCCCACCCTGCTGCCCCGCAATCCGACGCTGGAGAACTTCGTCACGGTCTTCACCGAGACGCCGCTGCTGCGCTGGATGTTCAACAGCTTCGCCTTCGCCTTCCTGTCGATGATCGCCATCGTCGCGACCTCTGCGCTGGCGGGCTATGTCGTGGCCAAGTTCCCCTTCAGGACGATCAACGTGATCTTCATCCTGTTTCTGACAACGGCGATCATCCCCTTCGAGGTCTACATGATCCCGCTGTATTTTCAGGTGAAGGCGCTGGGGGTGCTGAATTCGATCACCGGCCTGTTGATCGGCTACCTGGTGATGAGCTTCGGGATCTTCCTGATCCGCCAGAACGTCCTGACCTCGGTCCCCGACGAGTTGCTCGAAGCAGCCCGGATAGACGGGGCAGGGGAGTTCTGGATCTTCACCCATATCGTACTGCCGCTGCTGCGCGGGCCGCTGGCCGCGTTAGCCGTGCTCGCCTTCTTCCAGGCCTGGACCGCCTTTGCCTGGCCGATCATCACGCTGACCCGGAAGACAGCCTTCACCATCGAAGTCGGCCTTGCGAACTTCCAAAGCGCCTACACCGTCGAACTGTCCCTGCTGAGCGCGGCCTCCGCCGCCGTCATGGTGCCTTCCGTGCTCGCGTTTGTCCTGCTGCGCCGCAACTTCGTCGAAGGCATCGCGGCAAGCGGGATGAAGGAATGAAACCCGTCTTGAACCCTGTTCAGCGACTTCTGAAAGACTGGTAATGACCCAAGTTGAAATCAAAGACCTGAGAAAAAGCTTTGGCGCCGTCGAAACCCTGCACGGGGTGTCCGTCGAGATCCCCGATGGGGCCTTCGTGGCGCTTGTCGGGCCCTCGGGCTGCGGGAAATCGACCATTCTGCGCCTGATTGCGGGCCTCGAGGAAATCACCAGCGGCGAGATCCGTGTCGGCGACCGGGTGATCAACGACGTGGAATCCAAGAACCGCGATATCGCCATGGTGTTTCAGAACTATGCGCTCTACCCGCATATGACCGTGGCGCAGAACATGGGCTTCTCGCTGCGGCTGCTGAAAACGCCGAAGCAGGAGATCGCCAAGGCGGTGAAGGACGCCGCCGTCATGCTGGGGATCGACGGGCTGCTCGACCGGTATCCGAAACAGCTGTCCGGCGGGCAGCGGCAGCGCGTCGCCATGGGCCGGGCCATCGTGCGCCAGCCGCAGGTCTTCCTGTTCGACGAACCGCTGTCCAATCTCGACGCCAAGCTGCGCGTGCAGATGCGGGCCGAGCTGAAGGCCATGCACCAAAGGCTGCGGACAACGACGATCTACGTCACCCACGACCAGATCGAGGCCATGACCATGGCGGATATCGTGGTGGTCATGCGCGATGGCCACGTCGAGCAGGTCGGCAAGCCGCTCGATCTCTACGACCACCCGGTCAACCGCTTCGTTGCCGGGTTCATCGGTTCGCCCGCGATGAACTTCCTTCCGGTTTCGACGCGCCGGGGCAGCGATGACGTCGTGCTGAGCGATGGCCAGACCCTTGTCCTGCCGCAATACCGGGATCTGGACGGAGCGTTCGATCTGGGGTTCCGCCCCGAACATCTGCGCCACAGTCCCGACGACGCGGGCCTGCGTGCGGTGATCGAATCCAACGAGCAGACGGGCTCGGAAACCCTGCTACAGGCGCAGCTGGCCGGGGTGTCGATCACCGCGCTGCTGCGTGAACGGTTCGATTGCCACGCCGGGGAAACCCATGGCTTCACCGTGGATCCGCAGCTGGTGCAGTTCTTCGACCGCACCAGCGGAATGCGGATCGTGCCCTAGCGACCGGCGGACCGGATCGCCGCCAGAAGGCTGAGCCCGGTGTGATAGCCGGGATCGAGATCGGGGGTCGCGGGCACAAAGTCGACGGGTCCGTCGACGGTCCGGGTTTGATAGGCAAAGCCCAGATTCTGCCGCCAGTACTGCGTGAAGAAGGCCGCATCGGCCTTCTTCCACGGGGCGATCAGCCGGCTGTCCCCGGTCAACTGGTATCCAAGGGCACAGGCGCGGATCGCTTCGGGCATTGGCCACCACGGGAAATAGGGCGATTTCAGCGCGCCGCTGGAGGCCGAGAGGTAAAGCGCAATTCCCGGACCCTGCATCCCGATTTCCATGCAGCGGAGGAGTATTTCGACAATCCGGTCAAGCCGTTCCTGATCCGGGCGCACCGCGAGATGTTCGAAGGCAAAGCCGCAGAATTCGATGGCGTGCCCGACATTGCAGGTGTCTTCGCCGTGAATGGTCAGCAAAAGGCCAGAGTCGGGATCGAAATGCCGGTCGAGCACATGCGCGATAAATCGGTCCGCAAAATCGGTCTCTTCGGAATACCCAAGGCGATGCAGAAGTCCGGATACCGAAAGCAAAATCATGCGTGGCCCGAAATCATCCGGTTCCGCCGCAATATTTTCCTGTGACAGCGGTTTTTTTTCATCCATCTGAAACCGCCCGTCTTCGACTGCGGCAATGACCTCTTTGAGGTAGGTCAGGTAATTGCCCGACATCTCCGGCTCGTATAGATGCGAGGCCGCAAAAAGCCCCTTGGAGACAAAGGCGTCGGAATAGGTATATACCGATCCGGCGGGCGCCTGGGGTGTGAAGGCACCGTCTCGGGCAATCACGGGCTGTCCGTCTGGCCCATAGAGGAAATAGGCATGGCCGTCCCCGGCCTGCTTCTCGGCCAGGCGCCTGTAGAGCGCGGCACCGGTTTCGCGAAGCCTGTCCGAGAATGCTGGGTCCAAGTCCTTGTAATGCATCGTGAAACTGGCCAATGCCTCCAGCCCGCGCCCCTGTATCCAACCATAGGTGTAGTCAGGGCCGCGCGCACCCGAGGCGGCATCGTAATCGTTCCCGGTAATCGAATGCACCTTGGTATTCAGGAAACCGCCACCCAGATCTCCGCGCGCCATCAGCCAGTTCAGCGTTGCACGATTGCAGGCGTCATAGCGCTCGGCGGAGTCTTGTATCCATTCAGTATGCATTGAAACGGTCCTCGAATTTATGATAGGCGTGGATTTCGCCTGTTCTCCCTGTATTCCGCGCAGGCGTCCATTTTTCATGGGCTCTTTCTGCGACAATTCCGCGACGGAATTTCAGGCGCGCGTGGCGCCATGTTCTGATATGAGTCCCGGCATGACGCGGTTGCGCAGATCACCGGGCGGCGGGAATCTCAGAGAGTTTTCTTCGCTCGCCCGTCGAATTGCAACGAATAAATCGAGGTCACGTATTCAGCAGCGCGGCGGCCGTGGCGGAACAGGTGACAAGGTGGGTCGTAATGCCGGCTCGCATGGTGGCCAGTATCGGATCGACCCGGTCTAGCCCGGCGGATACCAGCAGCGCGACATCCTTGCCTTTCATCTGCGCGATGTCCGCGCCGATGATACGGTTGTCCATTTCGCCAAGGATTGCATTGCCCTCGGCATCTATGAAGCGCCCGGAAATGACGGCCTGCGCGCCTCGGGCCTTGTAGGCCTCCAGCAGGTCGAGAGACACGAGGCCGCATCGGACCACGTGGCTGTCAGGCTCGCAGGACCCGGCGGCGAACAGCACCTTGTTGCAGGTGCGCACCGCGTCCAGCTGGCGTGCGATCACGGGTTCGGCGCGCAGCATCTCGGCAAGGCCGGGCTGTTCGACCAGCAGCGGTGCGTGAAGGTTGATGCAGGTGGCGTCGAACTTCTGCGCAAGATTGGCCGAGCATGTCTCGGCGGCGAAGCCCAGCGGGGTTGTCATCGAGCCGACCAGCTGGACGATCTCGATTTCGGGGATGGGGCGGCGTTCCGCATATTGCGAGACTTTGAATATCGTCTCGCCCCAGGACACACCCAGCCGGTCCCCACGCGCCAGCAGCTGCGGTAGCCAGTCCGAGGCCGCGCGGGCCACGCGTGACAGGGTCTGGTCCCCGGTTTCGCCGGTGGGCACGACCAGGCATTCCTTCAGTCCGAATTTTTCCCGCAGCTCGCTGGAGATCTGGCGCTCGCGGAACACGTCGGGGCTGAGAGAGATCCGCACGTATTCGCGCCTGCGCGCCTCGCCGAGGTAGTTGACCACCGTCGCCCGCGATAGCCCCAGCTTCTCGGCGATCTCGGACTGGTTGAGGTCGTCGTGGTAATAGGCCCAGGCCGCTTCGATGATCTGGTCTTCGATCTGCTGGCGCTGCTGTATCGGATCACGCGGCATGGGCACGCCTTGTCCGCCGCCGGTAGCTGAGGGCCAGCACGAAGAGCGCCAGCACGTAGGGCAGGGCGTCGGTGACCTGTTGCGGCAGGCCAAGCCCCTGCAGGCGCACGCTCATCGCGTCGATAAAGCCGAAGAGCAGGGCGCCCAGCAGGATCCAGAGCAGGCGCCCCCGGCACATCATCACGATGACCAGCGCGATCCAGCCGCGCCCGGCGCTCATGCCCTCGGTAAAGAGCGTCACGTTCGAGATCGACAGTTGCGCGCCGCCAAGGGCGCAGAGCGCGCCGCAGGCGAGCAGCGCGGTTGTCTTGATCCGCTCGGGCGAGATGCCGACCGTGCGCAGCGCCTCGGCATTCTGCCCGGCGGCCCGCAGCCGCAGCCCGAGGTTGTTGTGGTGCAGGAAGCGGTGCACGGCGAAGGCCAGCGCCACCGCAAGCCAGACCAGTACCGACTGGCCCGACAGGAAGCTGCCCAGGACGGGAATATCCCCGACCGGGCCAAGGTCGATGTTGGGCAATGCGGCGATGGCGGGGTCGTCGAACTGGCCGGACACGCCGAAGAGGCTGCGCAGCAGCAGGGCGGTCAGGCCAACGGCGAGGATATTGATGCCGATGCTGACGATGATGTCGTCGCCTTTCCGCCAGACGCTGAAGAACGCGAACAACAGCCCGAAGACAGCGCCCGCGACAAGGGCCGCGGCAAGGCCCCCCAAGGGGGAGCCGGTGTAGAAGGTGCCTGCGACGGCGGCGAAGGCGCCGACCAGCATCATGCCTTCGAGAGAGATGTTGAAGACGCCCGAACGCTCGCATAGGGCGCCGCCAATGGCGGCCAGCAGCACCGGGGTGACAAGGCGCGGAACGGAATCGATCAGGGCTGCGTCAAAGAGCATCGCGTTACCTCGTGCCGCCGGAGATGGCTGTCAGTTTCCCGGCAAACCCGGCCAGCGTCAAAACGATCAGGGCCTGGATGACCTGACCGAACTCGCGCGGGATGCCTGCCGTCCGCTCCATGCCGATGGATCCTGTGGCCAGCATGGCGAAGAAAAAGGCCGTCAGCGGCACAAGGCCGGGGCGGACCGCCGCCAGCAGGACCGCGGCGATGCCGGTCCATGCATAAAGCGGCGTGGTCAGCATCCCGTCGACAAAGCGCTGGCTGCTGCCAAAGACGGCGACAAAGCCGGTCATGCCCGCCGCCGCGCCGCTGAGCATCAAGGTCCTGTAGTAGAGCCGCCTGTTGGGAAAGCCCGAGGCCCGGGCAAATCCCGCGCTGTAGCCGCGCAGGCGGCTGCGGTAGCCGAAGACGGTGAACCGTTCCAGGATGACGTAGGCCAGCGCGGCGGCGCCGATCAGGAAGATGCCGTAATCCAGGATCGTGCCCTGAAAACGCGGCAGGCCGGCCTCGCGCAGGATGCGGAAGGTCTGGGTCGCGCCGCTGGCCACGTCGCGGAAGGGATGCGACACGGCATAGGAGGCAAGGAAAGAGGCCGGGTAGTTCAGCAGCAGCGAGCCGATCAGCAGCGGCACCCCGGTGCCGCGTTCCAGCAGGCCCGCCAGAACGGCCCAGCAGGCGCCTGTCGCCATGGCCGCCAGCAGCGCGACCAGTGCGATGACAAGGGGCGGTGCGGGCAGGTAGACCCCCACCAGTGCCGCGACCAGCCCGCCCAGCACCAGCTGGCCTTCGCCGCCGATGTTCAGCAGCCCCGCGCGGAACGAGATGAGCACGGCCAGGGCCATCCCAAGCAGGATCGTGTAGCGGCTGAGGGTGGCGTAGAGGTTGAAGAAGTTGCGCCCGCCAAAGGCGCCGTTGAAGAAGCTGGCGGCGATCTCGCCGGTGCCCGGGACAAGAAGCGGAAACAGCACGAGGGCGAGCAGCCCGGCGCCGATGGGCACCAGCCTCCGGCTTGTGAACAGATGCGTCATGCGTGCGTGTCCCCGATGTGCCCGCCGCCCGCCATGGCGGCGCCTATGGCGAAGGTGTCAAGGGCGTCGCGCGGGAATATGCGCCCAATCGCGCCCTCGTAGATCACCCCGACCCGGTCGCTGAGGGCGAACAGCTCTTCAAGGTCGCTGCTGACAAGGACGATGGCGCAGCCCGATTTCGCCAGCTCGAGAAGCTGGCCGTGGATGGTTGCCATGGCGCCCACGTCGACGCCCCAGCAGGGGTTTTCGACCAGCAGCAGCCGGGGCTGTGCCGAAACCTCGCGCGCCACCACGACCTTTTGCTGGTTGCCGCCCGACAGCTTGCCCACATGTTGTTGCGCAGAGGGCGTGCGGATGTCGAATGCCTCGATAAGCGTCTCTGCATGGCGGGTCATGGCGCGCTTGCGCAGCCAGCCACGGCGCGAAAAGGCGGCGGTATGCTCGCGCCCGGCGGCGGCGTTCTCGGTGATGCTGCCTTGGGCCGCCAGACCGACCGACATGCGGTCTTCGGACATGTAGCCGATGCCTGCGGCGCGGCGCTCTGCGACGCTTTTTGCGGTGATCTCCTCGCCCTTGAACAGGACCGTTCCGCCGGTTGGGGTTTCCAGCCCCATCAGCGCGTCGACAAGCGCCTTCTGGCCATTGCCGGATACACCGGCGATCCCGAAGATCTCGCCTTCCGCCACGTCGAAGGACACCGCGTCGACGCGCGGCTTGCCCGAGGGGCGGGCGACGGTGAGGTCGCGTATGCTGAGGACGGTCCGCTCGGTTGCGGCGTTGACCTTGGCGGGGGTCTCGATCTGCGCGCCGACCATCAGCCCGGCCAGTTCCGCGCGGTCCGTCGCCTCTGCCGCGCGCTCTGCCACCAGCGCGCCGCGCCGCATCACCAGGATACGCTCGGCATTTGCGATCACTTCGTCCAGCTTGTGGGAAATCAGGACGATGGAGGCGCCTTCTTTCTGAAGGCGCCGCAGCATGTCGAAGAGGGACAGGCATTCCTGCGGCGTCAGGACCGCCGTCGGTTCGTCCAGAAAGATCACCTGGGCATCGCGGAACAGCAGCTTGAGTATCTCGACGCGCTGCTTTTCCCCGACGCTGAGGTCCGCGACCGTCGCCTGCAGGTCGAGGCGGAAGTCGTAGGTCTTGATGATGTCGCGCAGCCGCGCTTCGGCGGCGCGGAAGGGGATACGGGCCAAGGGGCCGCCGCCCTCGTTGCCCACCAGCACGTTCTCGATGACGGTCAGCTCGGGGTACAGCTTGAAATGCTGGTGCACCATGCCGAACCCGGCGTCGATCGCATCGCGTGCCGAGGCGAAGCGGCGCGGCGTCCCGTCAACCTCGACATGGCCGGTATCGGGGTCGACAAGGCCGAACAGAACGCCCATCGCCGTCGATTTTCCGGCGCCGTTTTCGCCGATCAGGGCAAGGAACTCTCCCTGTCGGATGTCGAAGCTGACATCCGACAGGGCCTTGACCGGCCCAAAGGACCGGGAAACGTTGCGCAGGCTGCAAACCGCGCGGTCGGCGGGGACGGGTGTCGGCACGCTGGCCCCCGTCACTCGGCCGTCAGCGGGTCGTTCACGGTCACGTCGCCCGAGATGATCCGGGCGGCCAGCGCGCGCGTTTCCTCGGCGACGGCGGGCATCTCGGCGATCAGGCAGCCGCTTTCGGCGATGGCATCGGCCTCGTCCATGGCGATGGCGCCCATGCCCGTTTCTGCCAGGCCAAAGCTGGCGAACATCGCGTCCTCGCCCGCGGCGATGGCTTCGAGGGATTGCAGGATGGCTTCGTCAACCCGCTTCAGCGCGCTGTCGATCATCCGGCCCTCGGCGAATTCGCAAAGGTTGGTGTCGACGCCGAAGACCTTGAAGCCCGCCTCTGACGCGGCCTCGAAGACGCCAAAGCTGCCACCGGCGGCGGCGGCATAGATCACGTCGGCGCCCTGCGCGCCGAGGGCCAGCGCCTGTTCCTTGGCGCGCACCGGGTCCGAGAAGGGGTTCTGCCCGCCGACCCAGCGCACCTCGACATCGATGTCCGGGTTCTGGTGGCGTGCGCCATCGGCGAAGCTGTCGGTATAGCGGTGCATGAAGGGAATATCGATCGGCCCGACCACGCCCAGCTTGCCGGTCTCGGATGCCTTGGCGGCCATGAAGCCCATCAGGAAAGAGGCTTCGTGTTCGCGGAAGACGGCGCAGTGGATATTCGCGGGGCGATCGCCCTGCGGGCAGGCGTCGACGATCAGGAAGTCCGTATCCGGTGCCGTCGGCGCGACCTCGAGCACCCCGTCGACCGCCGAAAAGCTGACCGCCACGACGATGTCGGCGCCGTTGCCGACGGCGGCGTAGAGGTTTTCCAGCATCGCCGGGGGCGAGTCGCTTTCGTAGCTGGCGAGGGTGCCGTTCATGGCGGCGGCGGCGGCCTCGCTGCCTTCGCGGCCAAGGCGCAGGAAGGCGTTGTTCCCGATCGGGTTCGGCGTCACGTAAATGATCTGCTCACCTTCGGCCAGGGCGGGGGCGGCAAAGCCTGCCATGCCCAAAGTCGCGGCGGCGGCAGCGGCGGCAAGATGTTTCATTTCGGATACTCCCTGTTCTGATCGTCGCGGCCACGCATAGGGGCGGCGCCCTCTCAGGCGCAAGCGGTAGCGGTGAAATCGTCAAATGTCAAATGAATTGACATTTGCGTACTGACAACCTATGCCTCGGCTCGACCCTGCTGGCAACTGGATGGAGTGTGACATGTTGAAAGAGCATCTGTCAGAGGCGGTCGCTGCCGTCCGGGCCCTGTCCGAAGTCACGCCAGAGATCGCGCTGGTCCTTGGCTCGGGGCTTGGGCCGCTGGCGGATGCGATCGAGGGGGTCGAGATTCCCTATCGCGACATTCCGCATTTTCCCGTGTCGACCGCGCCGGGCCATGACGGTGTGCTTCTGCTGGGGACGCTGTTCGGGCGGCGCGTTGTCGCGATGCGCGGGCGCGTGCACATGTACGAAGGCTATTCCGCCGCCGAGGTCACCTTTCCGATCCGCCTGATGGCGGCGCTGGGGGCGCGGACGGCGGTCTTCACCAATGCCGCCGGGGGCATCGGGGGCGGGTTCGAGGTGGGCGACCTTGCGGTGATCGAGGATCACCTTTCGCTGCCCGTCGTCTGCGGCGGCGATCCCTTGCGCGGGCCGAACGACGACAGTCTGGGCGCGCGCTTCGTGTCGATGAACCAGGCTTACGATCCGGCGCTTCTGTCGCTTGCGCGGTCGCTCGATCCATCGATGCGGGCGGGCGTCTATGCGCATGTGGTCGGCCCCAGCTTCGAGCCGCCGGCGCTGATCCGGCTGTTGCAGGCCGCCGGGTGCAGCCTGGTGGGGATGTCCACGGTCCCCGAGGTGATCGTGGCGCGCCATGCGGGCATGAAGGTGCTGGCGATCTCGGCGGTCACGAACCTGGCCGTCGGCGATATCGCCTCGTCCCATATCACCAACGAGGACGAGGTCTGGGAGGCGGTCAAGATCGTCCAGCCGAAACTGCTGGCCCTGATGGAGCGCCTGCTGCCAGGGGTGCCCACGGTCGGAGAGGCCTCGTGAAGGTCGACACGCTTCTGACCAACGGCACCGTCCTGACGATGGACGACGGCTTTCGTGTCGTCGACGGGGGCTGTGTCGCGATCACCGACGGCGTGATCAGCCATGTCGGCCCGCTGCCCGAGGGCGTGACCGCCGGGACGACCGTGGATGCGCAGGGCGGGCTGATCCTGCCCGGCTTTATCAACACCCATTGTCACGCGGCCATGTCGCTGTTTCGGGGCCTGGCGGACAACGTGGACCTGGGGCAGTTCCTGAACACGGTCTGGGCGGCGGAGCGCGCGCATGTCACGCCGGACACCGCCTATCTGGGCGCCAAGCTCAGCGCCGTAGAGATGGCCCTGGGCGGGGTGACGCATTTTCTGGACATGTATTGGCATGTAGACGCGACGGTGGCGGCGGCGGGCGATGTCGGTCTGGGCCTCTCTGCCGGGCCTGCCATGATCGGCGTGCCGGGGCCCGAGGGCGGCGACTGGGGCGACAGGCTGGACGTCGTGCGCGACTTCGCCGGGCGCCATGCGGCGAACCCGATGGTCGATGTCCTGCTGGTGCCGCACGGGTGTTACACGCTGGATGCCGAGAAGCTTCGCGATGTCCGCGCCCTGTCGGCAGAGCTGTCCCTGCCGGTGCACATCCATGCCTCCGAAGCGGCCTGGGAGCTGGACCTGGTGGCCAAGGCCTATGGGCAGCGCCCGGTGCGGGCGCTGGCCGAGGCCGGGTTGCTGGATGGGCCGCTGCTGTTGGCCCATGCGGTCCATCTGGACGACGACGAGATCGCGATGCTGGCAGAGGCGGGCAGCGCGGTGGCGCATTGCCCGGCCTCCAACGCAAAGCTTGCCTCCGGCATGGCGCCGGTGAAGGCGCTGATGGAGGCCGGTGTCACCCTGTCGCTGGGCACCGATGGCCCGTCGACGGGCAACGATCTGGACATGTTCAAGGCGATGCGCCTGACGGCCTACCTGCATGCGCTGCGGACCGGCGCGCCGGATACGCTCTCGGCGCGGGATATCGTCGCGATGGCCACCATCGGCGGCGCGAAGGCGCTTGGCCTGTCCGCGCGGCAGGGGTCGCTGGAGGTCGGAAAGCAGGCCGATGTCGTCGTCCTGCGCACCGATGCGCCGCATATGGTGCCGGTCTACGACCCCTATTCCGCGCTGGTCTACAGCGCCGGGCGAGAGGACGTCGCCCATGTCTTCGCGCGGGGCCGGGCTGTCGTTCGCGACGGCGGGCTGGTCGCGCCCGTGGCGGGGCTGGCGGAACAGGTCCGGCGCCTTGCCGCCGAAATAGGGAAAGGATCACTGTAATGAGTTTTCGTGCAATCGAATGGCGGTCCGAGGCCGGGATCCTGCGGCTGATCGACCAGAAGGTCCTGCCGGGCGAGACCCGCTACCAGGAGCTGACCCGCGTCGAAGAGGTCGCCGAGGCCATCCGCGACATGACCGTTCGCGGTGCGCCGGCCATCGGCGTTGCGGCGGCCTTTGGCATCCTCATGGTCAGCCGGGGCCGCGAGGGGGACGACCGGCGCCGCGCGCTGCAAAGCGCCGATGCGCTGCTGCGCGCCTCGCGCCCGACGGCGGTCAACCTGTTCTGGGCGCTGGACCGGCTGAAGGCGGTCTGGAACAGGCCAGAGGCCACCGGCCCCGAGATCGAGGCCGAAGTGCTTGCGATCGAGGCCGAGGACGTGGCGGTGAACCGCGCGATCTCGAAACATGCTCTGACGCTCTGTCCGCAAGAGGTGACCTTCTTCCACCACTGCAATACCGGCTCGCTTGCGACCGTCGATCTGGGCACCGCCCTGGGGGTGATCCGCAGCGCGCATGAGGCCGGTCACAAGGTCATGGCCTATCTCGACGAGACGCGCCCCCGGTTGCAGGGGGCCAAGCTGTCCTCGTTCGAGCTGATGCAATACGGCGTGCCCCATGCCATCGTCGTGGACGGCGCTTCGGCCCATGTCATGCGGACGCGCAAGGTCGATATGGCCATTGTCGGCTGTGACCGGGTCGCGGCCAATGGCGATACCGCGAACAAGATCGGGACCTACAACCTGGCCCTGGCCGCGCAGGACAACGGCGTGCCGTTCTACGTCGCCGCGCCGATGTCGACGATCGATTTCGACACGCCCTCGGGGGACGATATCGAGATCGAAGAGCGCGACGCCGGGGAAATCACCCGCATCGGGGATTGCGAGATCGCACCGCCCGGCGCCCCCGCCTTCAACCCGGCCTTCGACGTTACGCCGAACCGGCTGATCTCGGGCATCATCACCGAATATGGCATTGCCCGCGCGCCCTTTGGCGAAAGCCTGGCCGCGCTCAGGTCTGAGATTGGCAAGGCGCCGGTATGACCGACGCCCGGTCCCGGATGCCGCTGACGGCGATGCATTGGGGCACCTACCGCGCCGAAACGCGGGACGGGCGCCTCTGTGCCCTGCATCCCTTCGAGATGGATGTCGACCCCTCGCCGATTGCCGGGGGGTATATCGGCGCGCTGGACGCTGACAGCCGGATCACGACGCCGATGGTGCGGCAGGGCTGGTTGCAGGATCCGCAGGGCCGGGACCGGGAGCGGCGCGGGGCGGACAGCTTCGTGGCGGTCTCGTGGGACGAGGCCGAGCGGCTGGTCGCGCAAGAGCTGTTGCGGGTCAGGCAGGCCCATGGATGCGGGGCCATCTATGCCGGGTCCTACGGCTGGGCCAGCGCCGGGCGGTTTCACCATCCGCAGGGCCATCTGCGCCGTTTCCTCAACCTTCTGGGCGGTCATGTGGGATCGAAGAACACCTACAGCCTGGCCGCCGGAGAGGTGATCACCAAATACGCCGTCGGCGGTTTCGATGTAGCCGCCGGGGGCACCACAGACTGGCGCACGCTGGTGGCGCATTGCGAGACGCTGGTGGCCTTCGGCGGGATGCGCGTCACGAACGGCCAGATATCGCAGGGGGGATGTGGCCGGCATCGCCAGCGCGAGGCCATGCAGCAGGCCCATGCCCAGGGCGTGAATTTCGTGAACGTGTCGCCGCTGCGGGACGATATGCTGGCGGAGCTTTCCGCCGACTGGCTACCGATCCGGCCCTCGACGGATACGGCGCTGGTGCTGGGGCTTTGTCACACGCTCTTGCAGGACGGGCTGCACGATGGCGCCTTCCTCGACCGCTACACGGTCGGGTTCGACAGGTTCGCCGACTATCTGACGGGCAGGGCCGACGGTGTCGTGAAATCCGCAGACTGGGCCTCGGGGATCTGCGATATCGCGGCGGAGCGCATCGTGGAACTGGCGCGCCGCATGGCCATGACCCGGACGATGATCTCGGCCAGCTGGTCGCTGACCCGGCAGGACCACGGCGAACAGCCGTTCTGGGCGGTGATCGCGCTGGCCTCGATGCTGGGGCAGATCGGCCTGCCCGGCGGCGGCTTCGGGCTGGGCTATTCGGCAGTGAACTCGATGGGGCTGGAAAACACCGGGCTGCATTTCCCGCCCTTGCCGCAGGGCCGGAATCCGGTCACGGATTTCATTCCCGTCGCGCGCGTCGCCGAGATGCTGGAGCGCCCGGGCGAGACCTATGACTACGACGGCGAAACGCGGACCTACCCCGACGCAAGGCTGGTGTGGTGGGCCGGGGGCAACCCCTTCCACCACCACCAGGACCTCGGGCGGTTGCGCGCGGCATGGCGCAGGCCCGACACCGTCATCGTGAACGACTGGTGCTGGACGGCCACGGCGCAGCATGCCGATATCGTGCTGCCCTGCACCACGCCGCTGGAACGCCGCGACCTTTGCATGGGCGGACGCGATCCCTTTGTCATCGCCATGGAGCAGGTGGCACAGCCGCCCGAAGGCGTGCGCGACGACTATGACATCTTCGCGGGGATGGCCCGGGCCATGGGTCTTGAGGCCGCCTTCACCGAGGGCCGCAGCGCCGGGGACTGGCAGCGCTGGATGTACGAGGCCGGGCGCGAGGCGGCCGGGCAACGGGGCATCGACCTGCCGGACTACGACTCCTTGCGCGAACAGGGCTGGCACCGGGTCGAGCCCCCGGAGAAACCGCAGGTTCTCTTGCAGGCCTTCCGGGAAGACCCGGAGGCCAACCCGCTGCCCACGCCCAGTGGCCGGATCGAGATATGGTCCGACCGGATCGCGTCCTTCGCTTACGAGGATTGCCCGCCGCATCCGTCGTGGCTGGAGCCCTTCGAGTGGCTGGGCAAGTGCCAGCCGGACGAGCTGCACCTGATCTCGAACCAGCCGACGACCAAGCTGCACTCGCAGCTGGATCAGGGGGTGTTCAGCCAGTCCGCCAAGGTCAACGGATACGAGCCGGTGCGGATCAGCCCGGATGATGCCGCAGAGCGCGGGATTGTCGATGGCGCCCTCGTAGAGCTCTACAACGCGCGGGGCCGCTGCCTTTGTGCCGCGGTCCTCGACGACCGGCTGCGCCCGGGTGTCGTTCAGGTCAGCACCGGGGCCTGGTACGCGCCCGACCCGCATGCACCGGACCTGTGCAGGAACGGCAATCCGAACGTCCTGACCCGTGACAAGGGAACCTCGCGGCTGTCGCAGGGCTGTTCGGCGCACACATGCCTGGTCCGTATCCGAAAATTCCAGTCCGAAGGAAAAGTGTCGTGAACAATCGAAAACCCACCGAAGACGTGGCCCTTGGCATCCGCCGTCGCGTGTTCGAACACGCCATGCGCAACAATGGCGGCTACCTCTCGCAGGCCTGTTCCGCCGCCGAGCAGCTGGCCTGGCTTTACAATGAAGAGCTGAACCTGGGCGAGCCGACCCTGCCGATGATCCCCAAGCCCTTTGCGGGCGTGCCCTCGGCCTCCAACCCCGAGTATCACACCGGCGCGGGCTACAACGGCCCGTTCGAGCCGCAGTTCGACCGCCTGTTCATCGCTCCGGCGCATTATGCGCTGGTCGCCTATGCCACGCTGATCGAGGTGGGCCGCATGGCGCCCGAGGGGCTGGAGATGTTCAACAAGGACGGCTCTTCGGTCGAGATGATCGGGGCCGAGCACAGCCCCGGCATGGAAGTGCACAACGGCACCCTTGGCATCGGCCTGTCCACCGCGGCGGGTCTTGCCTACGGGCGCAGGCTGCGCGGCGACACCGGCCGGACCTGGGTGTTCATGTCCGATGGCGAGGTGCAGGAAGGCCAGACCTGGGAAGCGGTGCAGGCCTGCGCCCATCACGGCATCGACAACGTCTGCGCGATCATGGACGTCAACAACCAGCAATGCGACGGCGCCATGTCCAGCGTGATGGAGGTCGGCGACATCCGCCGGAAATTCATCGAGTTCGGCGCCGCCTGCGTTGATGTCGATGGCCACGATCTTGGGGCGATCCGCGATGCGGTCCGCGAGCCGCATGACGGAAAACCCCTGATCATCCTCGCCCATACCAACCCGTTCCACACGATGCCTGTGCTCGAAGAGCGGTTTCCGAGGCTGCACTACGTCCGGTTCAAATCCGAGGACGAGCGCGCCCGCTTCAACCACTCGATTGCGGCCGACCTTGGCGTCGAGCCCATCGACTACAGCCATTGAGGAGTTCAGACCATGATTGAGATGGTGAGCCGCCCCTACGCCAAGGCCTTCGAGTCCTTTGCCGCCGGAAATCCCGACATCCTCTGCCTGAGCGCCGATCTGACCTCGTCCTGCGAGATCGACGGGTTCCGCGACCGCCACCCGGACCAGTTCCTGTCGCTGGGCATGGCCGAGCAGAACATGATGAGCTTTGCCGGCGGTCTTGCGCTGGCCGGGTTCCGCCCCTTCATCCATACCTTCGGAGTCTTCATGTACCGGCGCCCCTACGACCAGCTGATGGCCTCGATCGCCTATCCCCGCCGCAAGGTGCGGATGATGGGCTTTCTTCCCGGCGTCACCACGCCGGGCGGGATGACGCATCAGGCCATCGAGGATGTCTCTGTCATGCGGTCGATCCCCAACATGACCATCCTGGAAACCGGCGATGCGACCGAGGTGGAAAGCATCTGCGAGGCGGCAGACAGCATCGACGGGCCGGTCTGGTGCCGCGTCCTGCGCGGATCGGTGCCGCGCCTGTTCGACACGCCGATCAAGGTGGGCGAGATGCGCGAGCTTGCCAGCGGCGAGGATGTGCTGATCGTCACCTCTGGCATCAGCACCGAAGAGGCCATGCGCGCGCGCGCGGCGCTGTCGCGCGTCGGGGTCAGCTTCCGCCACCTCCACCTGCACACTATCAAGCCCTTCGACGCGCAGGCGCTTCTGGATCATATCGGCAGTGTCCGCCATGGCGTCGTCACACTTGAAAACCACGTGACCGAGGGCGGCATCGGCAGTCTGGTGGCAGAAACCATGGCCGATGCGGGCGTGGGCAAGCGCCTTGTCCGGCTGGGGCTGAAGGACACCTACGCCCATGGCGGCTCGCGGGGGTATCTGATGCGGCACTACGGTCTGGACGCGCTGGCGCTGGTCGGCGGGATCGAAAAGCTGATGGGGGCGCAGTTCGACATCACCGAAGACGATCTGGCCGCCGCCCGGGTCGACGAGGTGCATTCGCTGGTGAAGGCCGAGGCGCTGTGATGGACCGCTTCGCCGTCACCTACCGGCTGGCCGCGGGCGCGCCCGCCGAGGCCGAAGAACTGGCCGCGGCCATCGCGCTGGAAGACACGGTCGAGATCCCCCGGGATGTGGTCCCGACAGGCTATGTCGAGGACGTGGTTCTGGGCCGTGTGCAGGGGCTGGAGCAGGTGGGTGACGGCGTTTGGCATGCCCGGATCGGCTACCATGTCGACGCGGTTGGCAGGGAACTGCCGCAGCTGGTCAATGTGATCCTCGGCAATGCCTCGATCCTTCGGGGGGTCAGGGCCATCGACCTTGCGCCGGATGCGGAGCTGCGGGCGCGCTTCCCCGGCGCCCGCTTCGGCGCAGAGGGCCTGCGCGCCCTGACCGGCCGCAAGACCGGCGGCTACCTCTGCCCGGTGGTCAAACCGCAGGGGTCGTCCTCGGAAACGCTGGCCCGCTTCTGTTATCTCACCGCCCGCGCGGGCGCGGATATCGTCAAGGAAGACCACGGGCTGGCCAATCAGGACGCCGCGCCCTTCCGAGAGCGGGTGGCGATTGCCGCCGCGGCGGTGGCGCGCGCCAATGCCGAACGTGCCGATGCGGGCGACAGCACGCGGGCGCTCTATTTCGCCAGCATTGGGGGGCATGGCGATCAGGTCCGCGATCTGGCCTGCTACGCCCGCGATGCCGGGGCCGGGGGTGTCCTGCTGATGCCGGGCCTCTTCGGTTTCGATGCGATGAACCGTCTGGCACAGGATGCCGAGTTCGATCTGCCGGTCATGGCCCATCCCAGCCACCTTGGCCCCTATGTGCTGTCGCCCGATCAGGGCTATGGGCACGGGATGCTCTTCGGTCAGATGATGCGGCTTGCGGGCGCCGATATCTCGGTCTTCCCCAATCACGGCGGGCGGTTCGGCTTCTCGCCGGAGGAATGCGCCGAAATCGCCTCGGCCTGCCGGTCCGGGGCGGGTATCGGTCGCGCGATCCTGCCCAGCCCCGGCGGCGGCATGTCACCCGACCGCCTGCCCGACATGCGGGCGCAATACGGGTCTGACTGCGTCTACCTGCTGGGCGGAAGTTTGCTGCGCGAAGGGGAAGAGGTCGGCGCCGCGATCCGGGCCTGCCGCGCGGCGCTTGACGGCGACGACTGACACACGACACCACGCAAGGAGAGGATACATGACCACCACCATCATCCGCAGGGCGCTGGCCGCCGCGCTTTTGCCCATCGCGGGCCAGGCCTTCGCGGCCGATATGTCCACCGAGCAGGCGGTTGAGGCCCTGAAGCTGGCCGAACTGGCCGCCACCTATAGCGCGGAAAAGGTCGAACGGGCGACCGGGGGCGCCAGCCAGTCGCAGGCCGATGCCCTGCTGATCGACATGGGCGTCCTCTCTGCGGCGGACCTGGGCGATCCCGGCACCGTCTCGGAAAAGCTGGGCGCCTTTGTCGTCGACCAGCAGGACGTGTCCGAAAGCTACATCGGAAACGTCTCTGACCGGAACATCGCAGAGCGGCTGGTCCACAGCTGGGAAGCGGCGACCGTCATCCAGAACGACGAAGTCCTGACCTTCCTGAACGGCCTGATCGATAAGGGCTATACCACCGGCTACAACGTCGTCAGCACCGGGGATGCGTCCAATTTCGACCCCGATCTGATGCTGCGCTACGGGCATAGCGACATCCAGCATGCAGTTCAGCTGATCTACCTGATGAAGAGCGAGGGCTTCGACCCCAAGGTCCAGTTCATTCCGAAATCCTCGGCCTTTGTCTTCCTGCCGGAATGGGGTGAGCCCGGCCCCAGCGTCGTCACCTTCGACAGCGGCAAGATGGTCTCGGTCGTGAAAGAGTACAATCTGGACCTCGAGTTCCGGAATGCCGAACGCCGCGACGCCTTCATGGAGCTGATCACCACATACGCGAAGAAGGACGCGCAGGACGAGCCCGGGCTGATCCACGCCTCCTGGTGGCAGCCCTTCTACCGGTCCTATGTCGAGAATGACGATTACGTGCGGATCAGCGAGAACGTCGTGACGATCGACGGCTATCAGGCGGATCTGGCCTCCCTGCCGGAAAATGCCGCGACCCAGGCAGAGCAGATCCGGTCCGCAGGTTCGGATTTCGGTGTCGAGACCATCGACGTCTGGGTCAACCCGGCCTTCCACCGCTACCTGCTGGGCGAGGCCGAATAAGAACCCGGCTTTGAAACAAGACCCGGCCCCGTCTTTTGCGGGGCCGGGTTGGCGGGCGCAGGGAGTGGCTCCTGCGCCGCGCTGGTCAGTCTTCATCGGTGCGGACAACCCATTGCCCGGTCCGGCCCATCGCCCGGATCGGGCGGGCGCAGACAGGCACCGTGACCGCCAGGGTCGCCGGGTGATCGGCCGGGGAAGGGTCTGGAGCGGCACCTTCCCGGCTGTCGCGACCATCAAGAGCGCCCTGCCAAGCGGCGGCTTCCGGGCCGATCCCCGGGCCAGCCGCATCACCAGCGCCCCGATGACGGCGCCGGGATCACCGGCTGGCGGTGACCCGGCCCGCTGGCCTAGCTGTCGGAGGAGCCGTGTCGCAGGTCGATGAGGTCGCGCAGGGCGCCGAAGACCGCGTCGCGGCGTTCCGGCCCGATGACCGCGTCCAGATGCTTGGTGTGTTCCTGCGCTTTGACCTCCATGCGCTCGTAGGTCTCAAGCCCCTTGTCGGTCAGGAAGCTGGCGTAGTTCCGTCGGTCGTTCTCGACCCGCTCGCGGTAGATCAGGCCGCGATCCTCCAGGGTGCGCAGCGCCTTGGCGACGCTGGACTTGTCCCTGCCGATGCTCTCGCCCAGTTCGCGCTGGGTGATGCCGCGATTGTTGCGGATGATGACAAGCATGCTGAAATAGCCGGGCTTCAGCTGATCCTCGCCCAACCGCTTTGCGAAATCGTCGTAGGATGCCTCGTAGGCCAGCCGCAGGTAATGACCGACAAAATTCTGGAGAAAGCCGTAGTTCAGCTCGCGGTCGCCCTCGCGGGCCTTCCGGGGCGCCGGATCGGTCTGCTCTGATGTTGTCATGGTCGAAAATTCCGATTTCGCAAAAGTCATGTCCAGTCCTAGCCTGCGCCATCCTGCAGGTCGAGATCGCTCCACCCGATTTGGGCCATGGTGTTTTCCAGCTCGCTGGCGAATTGCGCGATCAGCCGCGACGCGCCACGCGGGCCAAGCGCGGCTATGGCATAGAGGAACGGACGCCCGGCAAAGACGAAATCCGCCCCTGCGGCCAGGGCCTTGATCATGTCCTCGCCGCTGCGGATGCCCCCGTCCAGCGCCAGCGGGAAGCCTGCGGGCAGGGCGCGCCTGATCTCAGGCAGCGCGTCCAGCGGGGCGGGCGCCGAGGAAAGCTGCCGCCCGCCATGGTTGGACACCCAGACGGCGTCGACGCCGGTCTCGGCGGCCTTCACCGCATCCTGCGGCGCGCTGACACCCTTGAGAATGACCTGACCGGACCAGCCGTCGCGGATCTCGCGCAGTAGCGCCCAGTCCAGACGGCCCGAGCTTTGCCCGGCCATAAGCTGCGCCAGCGACTGCGTGCTGCTGCCGCGTTCCGCATAGGGTTCGAGGTTGGCGAACCGGGGGGCGCCGTGGCGGGCGGTCCGCAGGGCCCAGCCGGGATGGCGCATCAGGTCGAAGGCAAGGCGCGGTCCGGGTTTCAGGGGCAGCGCGAAGCCGTTCCTGAGATCGCGCAGCCTGCGACCGGGGCGCGGCACATCCGCCGTCACCACAAGCGTCCGGTAGCCCGCGGCCTTGGCCCGGGCAAGCAGATCGGCGGTGATCTCCTCGGATTTCCCGACATAAAGCTGGAACCATGCGGACTCGGGCGCCCGCTGCCGGAGGCGTTCCAGCGCGACGGTGGCCGGTGTCGAGGCGACGTAGGGAATGCCCGCTTGCTCGGCGGCTTCGGCCAGCAGCAGGTCGATCTCGGGCCAGGCGATGCCCGCCAGCCCGATGGGGGGAATCCCGAAGGGCAGGGCCCAGTCGCGGCCCAGAAAGCGCCGCTTCAGGGGCAGGGCGCGGTCGCTGTTGATCAACACGCGCGGTTGAAGGCACCGGGCGCGGTAGGCGGCCTCGTTGCGATCGAGACCGGCCTCGTCCCCCGCCCCGCCATCGACGAAGTCGAAGGCGAATCGCGGAAGCTTGCGCCGGGCCTGCTTTCGCAGGTCCCGGTAGGATACGACCGGGGCCATCAGCCCTTGCCCCGGCCCTTGGACAGCGGCCCCGCCGCAAACTCGCGCAGCGCGTCCAGATTCGCGCCGAAGCCCAGGCCCGGCGTTTCGGGCAGGCGCAGGACGTCGCCGTCGCGATCCGGCAGGTCGGTGAAGAGCGACCGGCCCATCTCGACCGAGATCAGGTGCCATTCGACAAGCCCGCCATTGGCCAGACCGCCATGCAGGTGCATGTTGTGGAAGGGGAAGGCCCCGCCGTTCGCAAGCTGAACCTGATGCGCGTCGGCCATGGCCGCCACCTTCTGCCCGACGGTCAGGCCGCCGCAGATCACGACGTTGGGCTGGATCACGTCCACGGCGCCGGACGTCAGCAGATCCCGGAAGCGGAACAGCTGCCCCTCGTTCTGCCCGGCGGCAATGCGGGTGCCCCGCGCCCGCAGATTGGCAAGCTGGCGGGTGTCGTTGCCGCGCAGGGGCTCTTCGAAGAAGGCGATGTCGAAGTCCTTCAGGCGGTCGTCCAGCCATTGCGCCGAGGCGGGGTCGAGGCTGCAATTGGCGTCGATGTAGATCTCGGCATCGTCACCCGCTGCCTCGCGCACGACCCGCACCCGCTCGATGTCTTCCTTCAGGATGTCGGACATGCTGGCGCCCGCCGCCACCCGCTTCAGGGCGTGATGGCCCACGACCATCTTCAGGCGGCGCACCCCGTCCGAGCGCAGGTGGCGGGCGGCATCGGCCAGCTGTTCGCGGTCGAAAGAGCCGAAGCCGAAGGTCACGTAAAGCGGCACTTCGGACCGGGCCCCGCCCAGCAGCCGCCAGCAGGGTTGCCCGGTGACCTTGCCCAGAATGTCCCAGAGCGCCAGGTCGATCCCCGAGGCCGCGTGGCTGCCATAGCCGGTCTGTCCGCGCGGCGAGACCATCCAGTAGATTCGCTCGGCGATGGCTTCGCGGTCGAGCGCGGACATGCCCTTGAGGTCGGGGGCCAGCAGGTTGTCGATGATCGAGACGATCACTTCTTCGTCGGTAATGGCGGTGTAGCCGTACCCGGTCACCCCGTCTGCGGTCTTCACCTCGATCACGCAGCAGGACAATGAGGCGGCGGCCTGCGCGGGGCCGATGTCCAGCTTGGTCGGGATGTATGCGGGGTACGCGTTGATCTCGGAAATGGTCAGATTCATGGTCGTCTCCTGATGGTCTCAAATTGGTGGCACATAAAACCGTTGACATCAAGAAGGTCTCTAACCATGCTCATTTTACGGAGGCGCGGACCTGTGTCCGCCGACTATGAGGAGGAAAGTTCATGCTCATGAAAACACGACTGGCGACCGCCGCACTGGCGCTTGCGGCCGCGGCAACGCCGGCCCTCGCGGAGTTCCCGGAGAAGCCTGTCCAGTTGATCGTTCCCTTTTCCGCAGGCGGCGGCACCGATGCCCTGGCGCGCGCGGTGCAGGCCTCGATCGAGAAGAACGACCTGTTGCCGGTGCCCGTGGCCGTCGTGAATGCCGATGGCGCGGCCGGAACGGTCGGCTCGCGTTCGGTGCTGTCGGCAGAGCCGGACGGCCACACGATTCTGCAAATCCACCAGGAGATGTTCTCTGTCTCGGCCATCGGGCGGGTGGAATATTCGCCGGAGGACTTCGAGCCGGTGATCCAGGCGACGCGGGCCTGCATGTTCGTCGCCGTGCCGAAAGAGTCGGAATTCCAGTCGATGGAAGACCTGATTGCCGCCGCCGAAGAGCGCGGACGCGGCCTGAAGCAGGCGGATGCCATCGGCAGCGCGACGCATTTCCCCTCTGCCCAGCTGATGCAGTCCACCGATACGCGCTGGACGATTGTCCCGACGGGCGGCACCTCCAAGCGTTTCGCGGCACTGAAGGGTGGGTTCAGCGATTTCGCACTGCTGTCGCCGCCCTGGGTCGAGCGGGGTGCAGAGGATCTGCGAGCGCTGGCCGTCGCCGGTCCCGACCGGTACGAAAGCCTGCCGGATGTGCCGACGCTGAAAGAGCTGGGGCATGACGTCGAGGCCTGCCTCATCCGCCGCTACTGGGCCCCCAAGGGCACGCCCGAGGATGTGATCGCGGTGCTGGCGGACGCGATCGAGGCGGCATTGAACTCTGACGAGGTGCAGGCGCATATCGAGTCTTCGGGCGAAGAGCGCGCGATCCTGCGGGGCGAAGAGCTGCGGGATGCGGTCGCCAGGGAATACCAGTCGTTCCTTGATGTGGCCGACGTGGTTCGCGAAACCTCCGGCGGCTGAGGCTGCCCTTAATCACTAGGATCGGAGAGGGATTGACATGGCGGGATCGTCATTGCGGAACAACGGGTTTGAACTGACCTTTCTTCTGCTTGTTTTGCTGGCCGGAGCGGCCAGTCTGAAAGCGGGCCTCGCCATGCCCTCCTCACCCTGGGAAGCCATTGGCAAAGGCGCCTTCCCCACAGTGTTGGGGGGGCTCGCCCTTGGCCTCGGTGCGCTCAAGACCATCGAGATGCTGCTGCGGGGCGATGGGGCCGGGGCGGGCGCGCCGGGCCTGTCCTGGCGGATCCCGGCCACCTTTGTGCTGATGGCGGGCTATGTGGCGGTCCTTGCCTCGGGGGGCGTGCATTACGTCGCCTCGACGGCGCTTTTCTGCTTCCTGTTCTTCCTGCTGCTGGCGCCGGTGCGCGACATGAAGGCGGTGACGGGCCTCGCCCTGTTGTCGGCAGGCTATGCCGCCGCGGTGTTTGCCATCTTCACGCGCTTCTTCTTCATCAATCTCTAATACGGGGCGGCAATGACTGACGCTTTTCTGCATGTCCTGACAGCCGGGATGCCTTGGGTCGTGCTTGGGACCATGGTGGGCATCTTCATCGGGTCGATCCCCGGCCTGTCGGGGGCAATGATCATCGCGCTGGCCCTGCCGATGACCTATTTCATGGACGGGGCGGACGCGCTTCTGCTGCTTGTCGCGATGTATATCGGCGCGACCACCGGTGGGCTGATCAGCGCAACCCTGATGCGCATGCCGGGCACCGAAGCGGCCATCATGACCACGCTGGACGGCTATCCCATGGCGGCGGGCGGCCATCCGGCGCGCGCGCTGGGGCTGGGCATCTCGGCCTCATTTGTCGGCGGCATGTTCGCCTGGGTCGTGCTTGCCGTACTGTCCCCGCCGCTGTCGCATGTGGCGGTCAAGTTCGGCCCCTACGAGATTTTCGCCATGGTGGTCGTGGCGCTCAGCCTGATTGCCGCCGTATCCCGGGGCAGCCTGCTGAACGGCCTGCTGGCGGCGGCGTTCGGGGCGCTGGTCTCGTTGCCGGGTATCGATCCGGTGTCGGGCTCGCTGCGCATGACCTTCGGCTGGCCCGCGCTCGACAACGGCCTGACCCTGCTGCCGGTCATCCTGGGCACGCTGGTGCTCAGCCAGCTGCTGGAGGACAGCGGCAGCCCGAAACCGGTACGCAAGACCTCGGTCGAGGGCACCGCCGTCTCGATCCGGCTGCGTGACGTGTTTCACTATGGCTGGACCTATGTCCGGTCCTCGCTGATCGGGACGTGGATCGGCATCCTGCCGGGCGTCGGCGGGACCACCGCCTCTATCGCCGCCTATTCCGTGGAAAAGGCCGTCTCGAAGCAGCCCGAACGCTTCGGTACCGGCGCCGAAGAGGGAATCATCGCGGCGGAATCCGCCAATAACGCGGGCACCGTGGGCTCTCTTGTGCCGCTGATCACCCTGGGGATTCCGGGGTCCGTGATCACCGCCGTGTTGCTGGGTGCGATGGTCATCCACAATCTCAGCCCCGGCCCCCTGCTGTTCTCGCAGAACGCCTTTATCGCCTATACGGTGATCGGTGGCGCCCTTGCGGCCAACGTGGTGATGCTGGTGGTCATGCGGGTCGCGACGCCCATGCTGGCCAAGCTCATGTATGTGAACAAGGCCTGGCTTCTGCCGCCGATCGTGGTGTTCTGCGTGATCGGAGCCTTCTCGGTCTCCAGCCGCTACTTCGACGTCGGGGTGATGCTGGCCTTTGCGCTTGTCGGCTTTCTGATGAACCGGGCGCGGATCCCGACGGGGCCCTTCATCATCGCCTATATCCTGACGCCGATGGCGGAAGAGAACCTGCGGTCCGGCCTTGTGATCTACGACGGCAGCTTCCTGCCCCTGCTGACCCGGCCGGTTCCGGCGGCCTTCCTTGCCATCGCGGCGGTCTCGATCATCTGGGCCCTGACAAGCGAGGCAAAGGCCCGCAAGGCCCCGGCGCCATGAGCCATCTTGGACTTGTCGTGCCCCCGGCAGAGGGGGCGGTGCCGCCGGAGGCCGCGCAGATGTTCCCGGACTGCCGGTTCACCGCCGCCGGTCTGGGGCTGCGCGAGATGTCGGATGCAGGTTATTCCGGCGTGATCGACGCGGTCGCGGAACGCGCCGCGACGCTTGCCGCAGCCGGGGCCGGGGCGGTTTCGCTGATGGGAACGTCGCTCAGCTTCTTTCGCGGGCCGGAGTTCAACGCGCGCCTGATCGAGACGATTGCCGCCCGCAGCGGGGTGCCGGTCACGACCATGACCCAATCGGTGATCGACGCGCTGCAAGCGCTTGGCATGGCGCGGGTTGCGGTGCTCACCGCCTATCGCGACGACGTCAACCGGATGCTCGAGGACTACCTGAGCAGCGCGGGTGTCGCGGTTGTCGGCCTGCGTTCCCTGGGCATCCGCCGGATCGCCGAGGTCAAGGATCTTGGCCCCGAACGCTTGCTGGCCGAGGCCGGGGCGCTGTGGCAGGAGGCGGGGGATGCGGACGGCATCCTGATTTCCTGCGGCGGCCTGCGGATGGCGGGCGTCGGCGATCCACTGCGCCGCCGCACGGGTGTGCCGGTGGTCAGCAGCGCCGAGGCGGGCATCTGGGGCGCGGTGCGCCTGCTGGACCCGGATCTGGCCGGGCCCGCGGAAACGGTTTTCAAGGCCCCCAAGGGGCCGGATCTTCACAAATGACAGGAGGCAAAAACATGTCTGATCCTTACGGTATCTTCATCAATGGCGAGCGGCGCGCAGCCGTAGACGGCGCAACCTTCGAGCGCCGCGACCCCTTCACCGGTGCGGTTGCCACCGTTGCGGCAGCCGGTCGGAAGGCCGATGTCGATCTGGCCGTCGAAGCCGCCGCCGCCGCCTTTCCCGGCTGGTCGGCAACCGGCCCCTCGGCCCGGCGCGCCATCCTGTGGAAAGCGGCGGAACTGCTCGAGGCGCGGTCCGAAGAGCTGGTCGGCATCGGCATCGCGGAAACCGGCGCGACCGGGGGCTGGCTTGGCTTCAACATGATGTTCGCCGCCAAGGTGCTGCGCGAGGCGGCATCCTCGACCACCTTCCTGACCGGCGAAATCATCCCCTCGGACAAGCCCAAGAACCTTGCCATGGGCATGCGCGAGCCGATCGGCGTGGTTGTCGGCATGGCGCCCTGGAACGCCCCGATGATCCTTGGCGTGCGTGCGGTCGCGATGCCGATTGCCTGCGGCAACACGGTGGTGCTCAAGGCCTCGGAAATGTGTCCGCATCTGCACGCCGCCATCGGCGAGGTGCTGAGCGAGGCCGGGCTGCCCAAAGGTGTCCTGAACATCGTCTCTCATGCCAAGGAAGACGCCCCCGAGGTTGTCACCGCGCTGGTCGAGCATCCCAGCGTCCGGCACATCAACTTCACCGGCTCCACCCGGGTTGGCCGGATCATCGCCGAAACCGCGGCGCGCCACCTGAAGCCGGTGCTGCTGGAACTGGGCGGCAAGGCCCCCTTCGTCGTGCTGGATGACGCGGATATCGAAGGCGCGGTCAACGCCGCTATCTTCGGCGCCTTCATGAACCAGGGCCAGATCTGCATGTCGACCGAACGCGTCATCGTCGATGAGAAGATCGCCGAGGCCTTTGCCGCGCGCTTCGCCGAACGGGCCGCTGCTCTGCCCCATGGCGACCCGCGCGGACAGGTGGTGCTTGGGTCGGTGATCGACCGCTCGACCGTCGACCGTGTCTCGGCGCTGATCGATGACGCCGTCGCCAAGGGCGCGACGGTGCGCGCGGGCGGCGCCCCGGCAGAGGGCACCGTCATGCCCGCAACCGTGGTGGATGGCGTCACCCCGCAGATGGACCTGTTCCGCGAAGAAAGCTTCGGCCCCGTGGTCTGCGTCGTCCGGGCGCGCGATACCGACCATGCGGTCGAACTGGCGAACGACACGGCTTACGGGCTGTCCTCTTCGGTCTTCGGCACAGAGATGACCCGCGCGATGTCGGTTGCCCGGCGCATCCGGGCCGGGATCTGCCATATCAACGGCGCAACCGTTCAGGACGAGGCGCAGATGCCTTTCGGTGGTGTCGGCGATTCCGGCTATGGCCGGTTCGGCGGCAAGGCGGGGATCGAGTCGTTTACCGAACTGCGCTGGGTTACGATGGAAGATCCACAGCAGGGATATCCGTTCTGATGTCTGAAAAAGAAACCGGGACCCAGAATCCCGACACCGACCGGCGCGACGAGGCGCCGGTCATCAATGCGGGCGGGGCGATCTTTCCCCGGCTGAAGGCGCTTGGCATCGACTATGTCTTTGCCAATTCCGGCACCGACTTTCCGCCGATCATCGAGGGGCTGGCAGAGGCCGAGGCCAGCGGCGTCGACCTGCCGAAGGCGCTGGTCATTCCCCACGAACATGCGGCTGTCAGCATGGCGCATGGCTACTGGCTGGTGTCGGGCAAGGCGCAATCGGTGATGCTGCACACCAATGTGGGCCTGTCGAACGGCGCCACGGGCGCAATCAACGCCGCCTGCGAACATGTGCCGATGATCCTGATGTCGGGTCGCACCCCGGTGACAGAGGGGGACCGGTTCGGGGCGCGGACGGTGCCGATCGGCTGGGGGCAGGAAATGCGCGACCAGACCGCCCTGGTGCGCGAGTCCTGCAAATGGGACTACGAGCTGAAGTACCCCGAGCAGATCGGCGGCCTGCTCGACCGGGCCTATGCGATCTCGAACTCGACCCCCCGGGGACCGGTCTACCTGTCGATCCCGCGCGAGGTGCTGTGCGAAAAGACGAAGGCCGAGGGTCTCGAGGCACCCTGTTCCATGGCCCCGGCGATTGCGGCCCACGATGCGACGGCGCTGTCTGAAGCGGCGCGGATGCTGGCCGAGGCCAAGGCGCCGCTTGTCATCGCACAGCGCGGCGCCGGCGACGAGGCGAGCTTTGCCGCCTTTTCCCGCTGGGCCGAGGACTGGGGCATTGCCGTCAGTTCCTGGTGGGCGACCCACCTGGCCATCCCCACCGATCACCCCTGCCACGTCGGGGCGAACCCCGGTCCCTGGCTTGCAGAGGCGGATGTGGTGGTGGTGCTGGATTGCCTCGCGCCGTGGTGGCCGGACAATCATCCGCCCAACCCCGATGCCCGGATCATCCATATCGGCCCCGATCCGCTGTTCTCGCGTTACCCGGTGCGCAACTTCCGCTCGGACCTGTCCATCGTCGGGGAAAGCGCGACAACCATCCCGGCGCTGATTGCCGCCATGGAAGCGCTGCCGCGCGATCAGCAGAGGCTGGAGCAGCGCCGCGCCAGGCTGACCGAGGCCTCGGCGGCGGTGCGGCGCGGGATCGACGATCTGTCGACGCACGCGATGCACGAGGGGCTGACCAAGGCGCATGTGGGCCGTGCCCTCAGCAATGCGCTCAAAGGCCTGAAAAGCAGCGTGTTTTCCGAACTGGGTTGCCCGCTGGGCCCGCTCGAGCGGCAGGACCGCAATTCCTGGTTCCAGGAACCGCATTCGGGCGGTCTTGGATGGGGCTTTCCGGCGGCGCTTGGCGCGCAGCTGGCGGATCCCGACCGGGTGGTCGTGGCGACCATGGGGGACGGGTCCTACATGTTCTCCAACCCGACGGTCTGCCACCAGATCGCAGAGGCGCTGGAGCTGCCGGTTCTGGTGCTGGTCCTGAACAACGAGGAGTGGGGCGCCGTCCGGGCATCGGTGACCGGGCTCTATCCGAAGGGCGAGGCGTCGCGGGCCAACCGGATGCCGCTGACGGCCTTGCAGCCCAGCCCGGACTTCAGCCTGACGGCCCGGGCCAGCCGCGCCTATTCCCGGCGCGTCGCACTGGCGGCGGAGCTGGACGAGGCGATTGCCGAAGCCCTGGAGGTCGTGCGGACCGAGCGGCGCTGCGCGCTGCTGGATATCCGCATCCTGCCCGATTGAGGGCCGCGCCCGGCGCGCCGCACCGGTATGACCGCCATGTCGCCCGAAAGCGGCATGGCGGCGAGGGCGTTGCAGGGTGGGGCGGCAGCGGGGTTCCGGTGAACCGCTTCCGCCCCGCCGCTTTTCAGGATTGGCGGCATCTGGCCGTCGCCCGCAAGCGTGCCGGGGCTTTCACCGAAGGGGCCTTTGCTTCGGGGCTGCCGATAGGGTGATCGGGAGCGTCCGACAGAACGCATTGGACCGCCTCGGCTCGGTCGGGCGCCGCGCTCCGGTGATCCGGCTCGATTTCATCGGAAAACCGGGGCAATCGCGCAAAGGCGGCAGTGCATGTGTCGCGGCGTGCCGTTCCGGGTAAATCGTCGGGAAAAGGTGGCAACCCTGCCGTGACTGGCCAATCTCGCATTGCGGTCCAGAACAGCCTGCGGGTGCCAATGACCCTGCGGCTTCGGGATCGGGTGCTGCCCGTCGCGTCCGGCCTGTTGACAGGCCTGTTGGCCGCTGGGATGCCGGGGCCGGTGGTGCTTTTCCACTGCCGTCGCAGGGCCGTCGCGGTCGGGGCACCGGCAGGGCTGACCGGCAGCGTGGGTTGAGGCGGGGCCGGGCGCAGGCAGCGCGCCGCGTGCACCGGGTGCCCCGGTCGTCCACCGCGATCAAAAAGGAACAGCCGCTTTCGCGGCCGGTCAGTGTTCAGGGTCGTGGCGGCATCGTTCTGGCCGCAAGCGCTTCGGCAGCGGTGCCTTTTCACACCGCTGCCGAAGTTCGCAACTCAGGCCCGCTTGGGCTTCACCCCGTTGCCCGGGATCATGCCTGCGGCTTCGAGCGTCGACATCAGCTCTTTTGCGGCTTCCTTGTCCTGCGCGGTGTCCGCCTCTTCCAGCTGCTCGCGGCACCAGTCCCGCAGCATCGCCGCAGAGATCGCGGGCTTCGCGACCGCTTTGCCGGCGCGCTGCTGGTCCAGCGCGGTGGGCGCGGCGTCATCTTCCAGCGCCTTGGCGGACTGGCTGTCCATGAAGACGTCGCCCTCGATGCCGGCGAAGGCCCGGATGCGGTCGATACGCTCGTCGGAGCAGTCGAGAAGCGCCGCCATGGCCGAGGTCTTGCCCATCGGCTTGGTCGAGCCGACATAGTCGTAGGGCGCGCAATCCGAGCGCTTCAGCACGCGGTTCATGATCGGGTCGATGACCGTCACGATGTCCTGGATCCCCGATTCCTTCGCGTATTCCAGCGCGCCGGTCATCAGTTCGCAGGTGGCATAGCTGACAGAGTTGCGCGATTTTCCGCCGCTCAGCCGATCGGTGTCGACGCAGAACCGAGTCGATTCCCACATCGTCGCGCTGCGCAGGGGCGGCTCGCCGTCGAGGATGGCCGAGAAGACATCGGCCAGCATGTGCGGCCCGGTCGTCTGCAGTGCGCGGACACAGGCCACCACGTGGCCCTCGTCGTCGATCCCAAGAACATAGGCCGGGTCCAACGCGTCGAACTCGTCGATTTCCTTGCCGTCCGTGACTTCGACGTCCCAGCCAAGGCGGTCCCGGAAGACCCGGGCGCGCAGCTCGAACATCTCGTCAAGCAGTTTTGTATAGCGATGTCTGTTGAGACCGTCGATAATCAGGATCATTTTGAGCACTCCATTCATTCCCCTGAGTATGGAATAGAGTGACAGGCGGGTTCCTACTATTAGGGAAACCCCTTAGTCGACTTTTTCGAGCCTATCCGGGCCCTTGGTCAGAGGGGGTGGATAAGGCCCAGCCCGATGGCGCGACCGACCGCCTGTGCCGTGGTCAGGGCCCCCAGCTTGGTCCGGCTGGACCGCAGGTGAACCTCGACCGTGCGGCTGGAAATCGACAGGATATCACCGACGTCCTGCTGGGTCTTTCCGGCAGCAATCCATTGTAATACATCGACTTCCCGCTGCGACAGGGTCGGGTGCGTCAGCGTGGCCCCCAGCGCGTGGGACCGGATGACGTGGTCGTGGATATGCACGGCGGCGGTCTGCAATTCCGACAGGATGCTGGACTTCAGCAACTGCCATTCCCGTTCCGAACAATCCCGGGTGACGCTGAACAGCCCCATGTCGCCGTAGGGGCCGCGCACCGGGATCGTCAGCCCCTGTTTCGAGATTCCGAAATCCCGGGCGGTCTGGAAGATGGTGTCGAAGTTCGTTTCACCGTGCAGCCGTTTCCAATCCACCGGAGCGATGCTGCGACTGGCCATCAGCAGCGTCGGGTCCTTGTACTGGAAGTTCTGCTCGACGTAGGTCTTCTGCCATTCGTCAGGGTAGTTTACAAATCCATGGACGGTCTGCGCAATCGGGTCGATCCCGGCATATGCCGCGTAATCGACTTCGTGCGTCTCGCACACGGTGTCCAGGAACTGCCGAAAGTCATTCTTCGGCGAATTGCCTTTACTTAGGTCTATGACGGCCACAGGACGCTCGCGGTATCGGTTCACTCCCGATGATGCGGGATCATTCCTCATAAGCCTGATCGGGAACTAGTTGCAACGCAACCAAAAACGAAAACGTTGCGGAACGGCAGGGTTTCGACAGGGCATGATAATGCGCGGCAGCCGCCCGGGCGTCGGAAAATCCGGGCAGGGATGGGGTCTTGGCTTCGGTTGTCGCGGCGGCTTCGGCGGCGATCGAGGGGAAGACCTTCGGGACAGGCAGGTCCAATGCCTCTGCGATGTCAAACAGTTGCCGTGCTGTCGGGCGCCGTTTGCCTGCCTCGATGTCCCCGATCGCCGCTTCGGCCAGGCCGACCCGCGCCGCAAGCGCCCTCCGCCCCAGCCCAAGCAAGGATCTGCGCGCCTCGATACTTTTTCCCAGCAAGCGGTCTATTTCGGTCATAAAATGCTTAAATTTTTGGATGTAAACGGTCTGTGCGTACACCCATTGGTTGACCAGAAGGCCCGCGAAGGCAAAGATGACGTTGGGTCACATTGCCCGGGCGCAGGATCGCGGTGCCTGAGCGCGCCGGATAGGGGCCGCGCGCCCGATGCGCGCCGGGGCAGTCGCGGTCCGGACCAGTGCTTGTACCGGGCGGGACGCCTCCCATATCTTGCGGACCGCGTTTGATGACTGGATCGGGAAGCTGAAGATGGGCTACGTCAAGACAGCGATACTGATGGCCGCGATGACCGCGCTTTTCATGGGCGTGGGTTACCTGATCGGCGGGTCGGGGGGCGCCCTGATCGCGCTGGTCGTTGCGGCGGCAATGAATGCCTTCACCTGGTGGAACTCGGATCGCATGGTCCTGCGCATGCACAACGCAGAGCCGGTGCCGCCGCGCGACCGCCTGGGCCTGCACGCGCTGACGGCAGAGCTTGCGCGGAATGCGGGGATGCCGGTGCCGGCGGTCTATCTGATCGACACGCCGCAACCCAATGCCTTTGCCACCGGGCGCAACCCGCAGAACGCCGCCGTTGCGGTGACCACGGGCCTTCTGCGCAGCCTCAGCCGCGAAGAGCTGGCCGGTGTCATCGCCCACGAGCTGGCCCATATCCGCAACCACGACACCGCGATCATGACCGTCACCGCGACCTTCGCCGGGGCGATCTCGATGCTTGCGAACTTTGCGCTGTTCTTCGGCGGCTCGCGCGAAAGGCTGGGTCTGGTGGGGACGCTGCTGATGATGGTCCTTGCACCCATCGCGGCGGGGCTGGTGCAGATGGCGATCAGCCGCACGCGGGAATATGCCGCCGACAAGGCCGGTGCCGAGATCTGCGGGCAGCCGCTGTGGCTGGCCTCGGCGCTGGAAAAGATCGCCATGGGCGCCGCGCGGATCGACAACCACGCGGCAGAGCGCAACCCGGCGACCGCGCATATGTTCATCATCAACCCGCTGCATGCCTACAAACACGACAATCTCTTCGCCACCCACCCGGCGACCGAGAACCGCATCGCGGCCCTGCGGCAGATGGCGGGGCATGGCGGGCGTGCTGCCCCGGCCCCGCGCCGCGCCGTGGCGGACCGGGGCGCCGCCCCGCGCAACCGCGGACAGGGCGGCCCCTGGGGTTAAGGCCGCGGGGCGCGGTTCCGGCAGGGCCTCAGGTGGTTCCGGCGCCCAGCACGCCGGCCGCGACCAGCGCGTCGATCTCGGCCTCGTCGAAACCGGCGGTGCGCAGCGCGTCGCGGCCCCCGGCGCCCAGCTCGGGCGTCGGGTGGCGGACCTGCAGGGGCGTCTTCGAGAACTTGACCGGAAAGCCGATCATGCCGACCTCGCCGCGCTTCTCGTGCGGCACCCGCAGTACCATGTCCTGTGCGGCGACCTGCGGATCGGCCAGCGCCTCGGTGACCGATTGCACCCGGCCCGAGGGTACACCCGCCGCGTTCAGCCGCGTGATCCAGCCCTCTTGCGTGTCGTGGGCGAGCGCTTCGTTGATCAGCGCGTTCAGCTCGGCCCGGTGCCGCAGCCGCACCTCGTTCGAGGCAAAGCGCGGGTCGGTCAGCAGGTGGCCAAGGCCCAGCTCGCCAAGGAACTTCTCGACGATCCGGTCGGTCGAGGGCGCCACGGCGATGTCGCCGTCCGAGGCCCGGAACAACCCGTAGGGCGAGGCGATCGGATGGTCGTTGCCGGTGGGCACCGGGTCGCGGCCCGTGGCCAGAGCGTTCGAGGTCAGATAGGCCAGCATCGACATCATCGACATCATCATCGAGGCCTCGACCCGTTGCGCCGGTCCGCCGTTTTCGCGCCCGCGCAGCGCCGCCACGGCGCCAAGCGCGGCATATAGCCCGGCGACGACATCGGTGATCGGCGGCGCGGTGCGCAGCGGGCCGGTGTCGGGGGTGCCATTGGTGGCCATGTAGCCCGACATGGCCTGCGCGATGAAATCGAAGGCCGGGCGGTCGGCATAGGGCCCGTCGCTGCCGTAGCCGTTGACGCTGACGACGATAAGGTCCGGGTTGATCTGGCGCAGGCGCTCTTCGGTCAGGCCCATGCGGTCGAGGATACCGGGGCGGAAGTTCTCTGTCAGGATATCGGCGCCCGCCAGCAGACGCTCCAGCACGGCGACGCCTTCGGGGTTGCGCAGGTCCAGCTCGACCGAGGTCTTGTTGCGGTTGAACCCGGCGAAGTACCACGACAGGCCTTCGACCCTGTGGCCCTGCTTGCGCACCGGATCGCCGCCGGGCGTCTCGACCTTGACGACCTCGGCGCCCAGATCGCCAAGGATCATCGAACAGAAGGGGCCCGAAAGGATGCGCGTCAGGTCGATGACGCGCACACCGGACAGCGGCAGGGGGGCGGGCGCGCTCATCCGGCGGCCGTCACGGTCAGCTTCGGGTCGTGGCGCTTCAGCCGCGGACCGGCCTTGAGCACCTGACCGGGCAGGGGGCGGCCGATCTGGTCCTGGGTCAGCAGGGCCGCCCCGATCAGCGCATCAAGGTCGACGCCGGTCTCGTAGCCGCTTTCCTGAAGCAGGTAGACGAGGTCTTCGGTGCAGATATTGCCGGTCGCCCCGGCGGCGAAGGGGCAGCCGCCAAGCCCGCCCACGGCGGCGTCGTAATGGGTCACGCCCTCGGCAAGGCCGGTCATGACGCAGGCAAGGCCGACGCCACGGGTGTTGTGGAAATGCAGGTGGATCTCCAGCCCCGGTGCCGCCTCGCGGATGGCCCGGATCGCGGCGCGCACGGTCTGCGGGGTGGCCATGCCGGTGGTGTCGCCCAGCGACACGCTGTCGGCGCCAAGCTCCTGGTAGCGGCGGGCGATGCGGGCCACCTGCTCGGGCGGGACGACACCCTCGAAGGGGCAGCCGAAGGCCGTGGCCATGCCGCCCTCGACCCCGATGCCCGCCGCCTTGAGCACCTCGAAGACCGCGCCGAACTCGTCCAGCGACTGGTCGACCGGGCGGTTCACGTTCTTCAGGTTGTGCGTCTCGGAGGCCGAGACGACCGTGTGCACCGCGTCCAGCTTGCAGGTGGCGGCCCGTTCCGCACCGCGCAGGTTGGGCACCAGCGCGGTGACCCATGCGCCCTCGGGCCGGTCGATCCCGGCCAGCACCTCTTCGGCATCCGCCAGCTGCGGCACGGCGCGCGGGCTGACGAAGGATGTCACCTGCATGTGCCGCAGGCCGCTGGCGAAAAGCGCGTTGGCGATCTCGATCTTCTTCGCGGTCGGGATGAAGGTCTTTTCGTTCTGGAACCCGTCGCGGGGACCGACCTCGCAGACGGTGATCCGGCTGCCTTCAGGAACGGAAGCGGTGCTGGCCATGGGGCTGGTCCTTTCGGTCTGGGCGGTGGGCCGCCGGTGACATGTCGCGCCATTGTTGGCAAATCACGCACAGGGTTCACCAGCGGTGTCAAGGAGCGCGGTGGCGCCCCGGCCCCTGCGGCGCGCGCGCCGACCCCGGGAAGGCCCGGTCCGGTTTGCGGGGGGGGCGAAAAGGCAGGCCGGCCCGCTCCGGCGGGACCGCCCGCAGCCGGAGCCGGCCACTTTCCTGCAGGACAAGAGACCGGAACGCTTGCAAACGAACGTAACATGCCCTTTCCTCCCTTTTATCTCTGGGAGGAGTAACACATGAAAAACCTTACGATCACCTCGGCCGCTTTCGGCCTTGCGCTTTCGCTTGGCCTGTCGGCAGGCGCCCCGGCACAGGCGGCGGAGTGCATTGCCCCGTCCAACCCCGGCGGCGGCTGGGATTTCACCTGCCGCACCATCGGCCGCATCCTGACGGAACTCGACCTTGTCGACGGCAACGTGCAGGTCACCAACATGCCCGGCGGCGTCGGCGCGGTGACCTATGCCATGGTCGTGAACGAGCGCCCGGCGGATGCCGAGCTGATCGTCGCGACCTCGACCGTGGGCATCACGCAGATCGCGCAGGGCCGCTATCCGGCGCCGGTGGACGCGGTCCGCTACCTTGCGATGCTGGGCGCCGATGTGGGCGTGATCGCGGTGGACGACGAAAGCCCGATCCAGTCGCTGGCCGAGCTGACAGAAATCATGGCCAACGATCCCGGTTCCATCGTGACGGCGGGTTCGTCGGGGGCCGGTGGCTGGGACCATATCCGCCTGCTGATGGTGGCCCGCGAAGGTGGCCTTGAAAGCCTTGGCGACCTGCGCTGGGTGCAGTTCGACGGCGGCACCGATGCGGTGACGCAGATGATGGGCGGCCAGATCAGCGTGGTGTCGACCGACCTGGGCGAGATCGCGGGCTTCGTCGAATCCGGCGATATCCGCATCCTCGCCGCGCTCTCGGACGAGCCGATCCCGGCCTTCCCGGACATCCCGACCGCCGCCTCGCAGGGGATCGACGTCACCGGCTACAACTGGCGCGGCCTCTACACCGGCGGCGAGGTCTCGGACGAGGACTACGCCACATGGGTCGCGAACCTCGAAACGCTCTACAACTCTGAGAACTGGCAGAGCGCGGCGGTCGAGTTCGGCCTGGTCCCGATCTGGCGCGGCGGCGAAGAGTTCGAAGCCTACGTCATGGAACAGGAAAAGGTCATGGCGGACATCTCGCGCGATATCGGCGTGATTGAATGACCGTCAGGATAGCCGGCGTCGCGATCTTTGTGATCGCGGCGCTCTATACCTGGTACGGGCAGGGCTACACGGCGAATTTCGGCGATGTGCTGGGGCCTTCGGTCTTTCCGGTGATCGTGGGCATCCCGGCGATGATCCTGTCGGCCTCGCTGGTGGTCTTTCCCTCGGGACAGGTCGACTGGCCCGACCGCAGCCACATGGCGCGGCAGGCGGCGGCCCTGGTGATCCTCGTGGGATATGCCTTTCTGCTGCTGCCGCTGGGCTTTCCGCTGGCGACCTTCCTTCTGATCGCCGGGCTGGGGATCGTGCTGGGCGGCGCACCGCTGAAAGCCGCGCTGCTGGGGGCGGTGATCGCGCCGGGCCTCTGGGCGCTTTTCGATCAGGTCCTTGGTCTGCCGCTGGCCTTTCTCGGGCGCTGGTTCGGCTAGAACCGCCGCCCGGGACGGGGCGTTCCGGCCCCGTAGCAGACCCACGGACCACCACACCAAAGGCGACACGCCCTAGAACGCAGGACACCGCGCCACGATGGAAACCTTTTCTCTGCTCGCCCACGGCTTTGCCGTTGCGCTGACACCGCTGAACATCGCGCTTTTGTTGCTGGGCTGCTTCGCCGGCACGCTGATCGGCGCGCTGCCGGGGCTGGGCCCGGTCAACGGGGTGGCGATCCTGATCCCGCTGACCTTCGCCTTCGGCTTCGACGCCACCTCGTCGCTGATCCTGCTGTCCTCGGTCTACTTCGGCTGCATGTACGGCGGGCGGATTTCCTCGATTCTGCTGAACATCCCCGGCGACGAGCCCGCCGTGATGACCACGCTGGACGGCTATCCCATGGCGCAGCAGGGCCGGGCGGCGGATGCCCTTGCGATATCCGGCGTCGCCAGCTTTGTCGGAGCCACGGTCGCGGTGATCGGCCTGACGCTGTTCGCGCCGATGCTTGCGCGCATGGCGATCTACTTTGGCCCGGCGGATTACTTCGCGCTCTATATCCTTGCCTTCGTCACCATCGGGGGCATCGCCGGGGTCGACCCCCGCAAGACGCTGCTGTCGGCGCTGCTGGGCCTGATGATCGCCACGGCGGGGCTGGACCCGATCTCGGGCATCCCGCGCTATACCTTCAACAATTACCACCTGTATGACGGCATCGACGCGATCGTCGCGCTGGTGGGGCTGTTCGCGATCTCGGAAATCCTGATGATCCTCGAAAAGGCGGTGCGGGACCGGGCCAAGCCGATCGGCATCGACAGCTGGATTCCCGATGTCCGCACTATCTGGCGAACCCGCTGGGCGATCCTGCGCGGCTCTGTCGTGGGCTTTATCGCGGGGGTGCTGCCGGGGGCAGGGGCTTCGCTGGGGTCGGTCATGTCCTACTCGATGGAAAAGCAGGCCAGCGACAAGGACGGCACCTTCGGCAAGGGCGATCCGCGCGGCGTCGCGGCGCCCGAGGCGGGCAACAACGCGGCCTCTGGCGGGGCGCTGATCCCGATGCTGTCGCTGGGGGTGCCCGGGTCGGGCACCACGGCGGTCATGCTGGCCATGCTGATCAGCCTGAACGTCCAGCCCGGCCCGCTGCTGTTCGAGCGCCAGCCGGATCTGGTCTGGGGGCTGGTGGCCTCGCTCTACCTTGGCAACGTGGCGCTCTTGATCCTGAACCTGCCGATGATCGGGCTGTTCAGCCGGTTGATGATGGTGCCGACATGGGCGCTGATGCCCATCGTCGCGGCGGTCAGCTTTGTCGGCGTCTTCTCGATCTCGAACTCGACCTTCGACCTGGAACTGATGATCATCTTCGGCGTGCTGGGCTACCTCCTGCGCAAGCTGGACGTCAGTCTTGTGCCGCTGGTGCTGGGCCTGCTTCTGGGCGGCGACATGGAGCGCAACCTGCGCCGCGCCATGTCGATCTCGGACGGCGACTGGGGCATCCTGATCGCCAGCCCGATCTCGATCACGCTGTACCTGCTGACGGCGATGTTCCTCGGCCTGTCGGTCTGGTTCGCGCTGCGCGAGCGCCGCCGCCTGCTGGCACGGGTCGGCGGGGACTGAGGACCGGGCCGGGCAAGAACCTGTCCCGGCGCGATGGCGGACGTCCGGACTGTCGGCCGGATGCGCCGGAGCCTTCGCCTTGGGGGCTGGCGGGGCTTGCGCCTGCCGCAGGGGTGCGGGAAAGGGGGCCGTTGGTTGAATGGGCGTTTCGGGGGTGCAGGGCGTGGGGACATGGACAGGATACGGGGCCGAGCAGCGGGCGCGGTGGCTTCGATGACCGGCATGGCAATCAGCGGCAAGACCCGCTTTGTCCTGATGCTGGGCGATCCCATCGTGCAGGTGAAGGCGCCCGCGGGCTTCGCGGCATGGGCGCGGGACACGGGGACCGATGCGGTCATGTTGCCGGTCGCTGTGCCCGAGGCGGCGCTGCCCGCGACGCTGGAGGCCCTGCGCGGCTGGCGCAATTGTCTGGGCGCGGTGGTCACCTGCCCGCACAAGCAGGCGGTGGCCCGGCTGGTCGACAGCGTTTCCCCGGCGGTGGGGCTGACCGGCGCCTGCAACGTGGTGCGGCGCACGGCGGACGGACAGTTGCACGGAGAGATGACCGACGGGCTGGGCTTCGTCGCGGCCTTGCGGGCCAACGGGTTCGATCCGGCGGGTCGCGACGTGCAGCTTGTGGGGGCGGGCGGCGCGGGCGCGGCGATTGCCCTGGCGCTGGCAGAGAACGGCGCGCGGCTGGTGATCATCGACCGCGACAGGGCCCGGCAGGCCACCCTGCTCGACCGGCTGGCGGCGCAGGGACAGGTCCTGTCCGCGCCACCGGAGGATTTTTCCGCCGCGCTGGTCTGCAACGCCACGCCGGTCGGGATGAACGGCGACACCGCCCATCCCTGGCCGCTGGAGGATCTGCCCCGGGACTGTTTCGTGGCGGATATCGTGCCCGAACCGGCCGAGACGCCGTGGATCGTCGCGGCGCGCGCCCGGGGGCACCGGGTTCAGACCGGCCCCGAGATGGTGGCCGGGCAGATGCCGGCCATCGTCGATATCCTGATGGCGCATCGCGACGGCGCCGAGGGCTGAAGGCCCGCGCCGGGCTGCGGTCAGGGACTTGATCGCAGTCTGGCGGGATCAGGCTGCCCCGGCTTTCCCCTTGCCTGCAACAGCGGTCGGCGCGCCCGGGGTCACAGCCCCCAGATGCGGCGGGCGTTGCCGGACGCCAGCGCGCGGGCCTCGGTCTCCGAGACCTCGGACAGCAGGGCGCGGGTGACGGCGACCCATTGGTCGAGCGAGGAATTCAGCGTGCAGACCGGGCTGTCAGAGCCCCAGACCACGCGGTCCCAGCCGAAGCACCCGATGACGTGTTCGGCGTAGGGGCGCAGGCTGTCCAGCGTCCAGTCCGGCGCCGCGTAGGCGGTGATGCCGGATATCTTGGCGTTCACGTTCGGGCGTTCCGCCAGCCGTGACACCGCGGCGGCCCAGTCGTCGAAGGCACCGGCTGCGATGTCGGGAACGCCGCAGTGGTCCATGACGAAGGTGGTGTCGGGGCAGGCGTCCACCAGCGCGGCGGCCAGATCCAGCTGCCGGGCCAGCATGCAGATGTCGAAGGGCAGGCCATGCGCGCCCATCCGTCCCACATTGGCGCGGAAGCGGTTCGAGGTGGAAACCTCGTCCGGCACCACATGCAGCACGCGGCGGATACCCTTCACCACACTCCGGTCGAGGGTGTCGAGGAAGGCCTCGAAGCCGTCGTCCTCGGGCCGCGCCGAGGAAATGGCGCCCCGGATCAGGCTGCCGTCCTGCGCCATCATATCCGCGACCCATGCGTTTTCTTTGGCGATGTCGGCGGGGTCGCAATCGACCTCCATGTGCAGGGCGCCTTCGATGCCGATGCGGCGGGCGGTGGTCTGGTAGTCGGCCAGCGTCCAGTCGCGGTCCAGCGCGGGCACCTCTTTCAGCCAAGGGTAATGAATGCGCTCCCGGTCGACGAGATGCAGGTGGGTGTCGAACAGGGCAATCATGGTGTTCCTCCTTGGTGTCGCGCTTGCGGGCGGGCGTAGGGTTCCGCACCCGCAAGCGCTTTCCCCGAGTTCAGCTTGACTCACAAGTGAAAGTCAAGTTTAGATATAAAAGTAGCTTCTGGATATGAAAGTCCCGCCGGTCGAAGGTCCGGGGTCGCGGGATGTTCGGGACGCGAGACGGATCGAAACGGGAGGAAGACCATGACAGCCAGAATGACGGGCGCATCGCTGATCGCGCTGACGACGGTTCTTGCCACGGGCGCGCAGGCGGCAGAGTTCGACGGCGTGACCATCGACGCCAAGCTGATCGGCGGCCAGCAGTACGAGGCGCTTTACGCGCGCATCAGCGCGTGGGAAGAGATGACCGGCGCCACGGTCAACGTGATCTCGAAGAAGAACCACTTCGAGCTGGACAAGGAATTCAAGTCCGACATCGCGGCGGGCACCACCGACTGGTGCGTGGGCTCGAACCACTCGTCCTTCGCCTCGCAGTATCCCTCGCTTTACACCGACCTTTCGGCGCTGGTGCCGCAGGAAACCGTGGACGGCTTCGTGCAGGCCAATATCGCGGCGGCCACACTGGGCGGCAAGCTGGTGATGCTGCCGCGCGCGCAGTTCGACGTCTCGGCGCTGTACTACCAGAAGGACCTCTACGAGGATGCCGACCGGGCCGCGGCCTTCGAAGAGGAATACGGCTACCCGCTGGCGGTGCCCGAGACATGGGACCAGGTGAAGGATCAGGCGATCTTCTTCGCCGATCCGCCGAACTTCTACGGCACGCAATACGCCGGCAAGGACGAGGCCATCGTCGGTCGCTTCTACGAGCTTGTGGTGGCCAATGGCGGCGCGCTTTTCAACGACGACTTCTCGCCCGCGTTCAATTCGGACGCCGGGAAAGAGGCGCTGCAATGGTTCGTGGATCTCTACGAATCCGGCGCGGTTCCGGCGGGCACCACCAACTACCTCTGGGACGACCTCGGCAACGGCTTCGCCTCGGGCACCATCGCGCTGAACCTCGACTGGCCGGGCTGGGCGGCCTTCTTCAACGACGCTTCGTCCTCGAAGGTCGCGGGCAATGTCGGCATGGCCCCGGCGCCCAAGGGCTCGGCGGGTGTGCGCAGCGGCTGGTCGGGCTTCCACGGCTTCTCGGTCACCGAGGACTGCGCCAACAAGGAGGCGGCGGCCTCGCTGGTGGACTTCCTGACCAACGAGGACAGCCAGAAGCTGGAAAGCAGCGCCGGGCCCTTGCCCTCGCGCACGGCGGTCTGGGAATGGGTGGCCGAAGAGGCCAAGGACGATCCCTACCGCGCCGAGGTCCTCGCCGCCTTCCAGGAAACCGCCGCGACCGCCTTTGCGGTACCGCCGACGGAATACTGGATCGAGGCGACGAACCTGATCTACCCGGAACTTCAGGCCGCGATCCTCGGCGACAAGACGGTGGACGAGGCGCTGTCCGATGCCTCTGACGCGGTCGACGAACTGATGCAGGAAGAAGGCGTCTACTGACGCCCGCGCGGGGGCGGCATCCATCGCCCCCGCCAATCCAAGGACCAGCCCCCATGACACGTCTGAAACTGCCCCCGTGGCTGGTGCTTCTGCTGCCAGCCATCGTGATCCTTGCGGCCGTCGTAATGATACCGCTGCTGCTGTCGCTCTACTCCAGCTTCACGCCCTACAAGCTGACGCGGCCCGACAGCCTGTACAAGTGGATCGGAACCTTCAACTACGAAAAGGCGCTGACGGACGCCAAGTTCTGGGCGGCCTTTGGGCGCACGGTGCTGCTGCTGACCGTGGCGCTGAACCTTGAAATGCTGTTCGGGCTGGGGCTTGCGCTGATGGTGTCCAAGGTGACGCGCGGCCAGCGCGCGCTGCGCACCATGATGATGTTCCCGATGATGTTCTCGCCGATCCTCGTGGGCTTTCAGTTCAAGTTCATCTTCAACGACAACGTCGGGCTGGTGAACAACGCGCTGCAGTCGCTGGGGATCACCGACATCGCCATCCCGTGGCTGGTGGACGGCAACCTCGCGATGTTCTCGATCATCTTCGCAGAGGTCTGGACCGCCACCTCGGTCTTCGCCATCCTGATCCTTGCCGGGCTCTACGCCATCCCGCAGGACCCGCTGGAGGCGGCCAAGGTCGACGGCTGCACCCCGTGGCAAAGCTTTCGCTTCGTGACGCTGCCCTTCCTGATGCCCTTCATCTACATCGCCATGGCGATCCGGTCGCTGGACGTGGCGCGGGCCTATGACATCGTGCAGATCATGACCAACGGCGGCCCCGCCCGGCGGACGGAACTGCTGTGGACGCTCATAGGACGCACCGGCTACGTCGACGCCCGAATGGGCTATGCGAATGCGATGGGGTATATCTCGATCTTCCTCGCGATCTTCTTCACCGTCTTCTTCTTCCGCAAGCTGACCGCGGCGCGGGCAGAGCTGGGCATGGGGAGCTGAGATCATGGCCAGCAATACAACCCACCGCAATCGCCGCCGCGCGCTGAAGGCGCTGCACCTCTTCGGCCTGTTCCTTGCCATGCTGGTGCTCTGCGTGCCGGGGCTCTGGATCGTGCTGAACTCGTTCCGGCCCACGGTCGAGATCATGGCCAAGCCGCCGGTCTGGATCCCGAACGAGCTGAACCTCGACCATTACCGCGCCATGTTCGGCGGGGTCGGAGAGGGCGGCGTGCCGGTGCTGACCTATTTCCGCAACTCGCTGATCATCTCGGTCACCTCGACGGCCATCGCGCTCTTGGTCGGCATGGCGGGGGGCTATGCCTTCGCGCGCTACCGCTTCAAGGGCAAGGCCTGGATCTTCGTCGGCCTGATGTGCACCCGCGCCGTGCCGGGGGTGGCGCTGTCGCTGCCGCTGTTCATCCTCTTCGCGCGGATCGGCATCATCGACACGCATTTCGGGGTAATCCTCGCCTATGTGGCGATGAACGTGCCCTTCACGATCTGGTTGATCGACGGCTTCTTCCGGCAGGTGCCGCCCTCGTTGGCCGAGGCCGCGCAGATCGACGGATGCACGCGCTGGCAGGCCTTCTGGCAGGTGGAATTCCCGGTCGCCAAGGCGGGCATCGCCAGCGCCGGCATCTTCGCCTTCCTCACCTCGTGGAACGAATACGCGCTGGCGGCGCAGCTGACCCGCTCGGTCACCTCCAAGACGATGCCCGTGGGCCTGCTGGATTTTCAGGCGGAGTTCACCCTCAACTGGGGCGGCATGTGCGCGCTGGCGGTGCTGATGATCATCCCCGCGCTCATCCTGACCTTCCTCGTACAGAAACACCTCATTGCCGGCCTGACCTTCGGCGGCGTGAAAGGATAAGACATGGCTCAGGTTCACCTGCGTGACGTGGTCAAACGGTATGGCACCCTAGAGGTCGTCCATGCCATCAATCTCGACATCGAGGACGGAGAGTTCGTGGTGCTGGTCGGGCCGTCCGGCTGCGGCAAGTCGACGACGCTGCGGATGGTCGCGGGGCTCGAGGACATCTCGGGCGGGGAGATCGCCATCGGCGACCGGGTGGTGAACGACCTGCCGCCGCGCGACCGCAATATCTCGATGGTCTTCCAGAACTACGCGCTCTACCCGCATATGACGGTGCGCGAGAACCTCGGCTTCTCGCTGAAGATCGCCAAGCGCCCGCAGGCAGAGATCGACCGCGCGGTCGACGAGGCGGCGGGCATCCTGTCGCTGGTGCCGCTCTTGGATCGCAAACCCGGCGCGCTGTCTGGCGGGCAGCGCCAGCGGGTCGCCATGGGCCGCGCCATCGTGCGCCACCCCGAGGTCTTCCTCTTCGACGAGCCACTGTCCAACCTCGACGCCAAGCTGCGCACGCAGATGCGGGTCGAGATCAAGAAGCTGCACCAGAAGGTCCGCTCCACCATCGTCTACGTGACCCACGATCAGGTCGAGGCGATGACGCTGGCCGACCGCATCGTGATCATGCGCGACGGCCATATCGAACAGATCGGCAGCCCGCTGGAGGTCTTCGAGGCGCCGGTCAACACCTTCGTGGCGACCTTCATTGGCTCGCCGCCGATGAACCTGCTGGAAGGCCGCGTTCAGGGGGACACCGTGGTGCTGGCGGACGGCACGGCGGTGCCCCTGCCGCCCGGCCACCGCGTCACCGAGGGGCAGGCGGTGCAGCTGGGCATGCGGGCCGACAACATCATGCCGGTCGGCCATGCGCTGCCCGCCACCGGGCCGGTGGCAGAGATCGACATGGCTGTGACGCTGACCGAACCGCTGGGCACGGAGACGCTGCTGTTTGCCGAACTCGCCGGGGTCGAGGTGCAGGCCAAGATGCTGAACCCGCGCCCTGTGCAGGCGGGCGAGCGGATGCGCTTCCAGATCATGCTGGACAAGTGCCACCTCTTCGACGCGGCCTCTGGCGCCGCGCTGAGGGGGTAGGTCATGGCCCGGATCACAAAGGCGCGCGCCTTCATGGTGGTGCTGGAACCCAAGGTTCTGCGCACCGACGCCATCCAGTCCTTCAAGGCGCAGGAAACCATTTTCGTCGAGCTTGCCGACGCCGACGGCGCGACCGGCATGGGCTACAGCTATACCATCGGCGACGGCGGCCCCTCGGTGCTGGCGCTCCTGCAGCACACGCTTCTGCCGCGCCTGATGGGGCAGGAGGGCGAGGCGATCGAGGCGATCTGGCGCGACCTCCTGTTCTTCAGCCACGCGACGGCGGTCGGGCCGATCATGGCGCTGGCCTTGGCGGCGGTGGACACGGCGCTCTGGGACCTGCGCGGGCACCGCACCGGCCTGCCGCTGCACCGGCTGGCGGGCGGGGCCAAGTCCCGCGTGCCCATGTACACCACCGAGGGCGGCTGGCTGCACATCGCCCCCGAGGCGCTGGCCGAGGACGCGCTCTCGGCGCAGGCGCAGGGTTTCCGGGGGTCGAAGGTCAAGATCGGCAAGCCCTCGGTCGCGGGCGACGCCGCGCGGTTGCAGGCGGTGCGCAAGGCGGTGGGCGACGACTACGAGATCATGACCGACGCCAACCAGTCGATGACCGCGCCCGAGGCGCTGCGCCGGGTGCCCATGCTGGAGGCGCTGAACATCGGCTGGTTCGAGGAACCGCTGCCCTCGGACGACATCGCGGGCCACGCGCGCCTTCAGGCCGGGTCACGGGTGCCGGTGGCGGTGGGCGAAAGCCTTTATTCCCCCGGCCAGTTTGCCGACTACATCGCCGCCGGGGCCTGCGGCATCGTGCAGGCCGATGTTGCGCGGGTGGGCGGCATCACGCCATGGCTGAAGGTCGCGCATCTGGCCGAGGCGCATAACCTCGCCATCTGTCCGCATTTCCTGATGGAGCTGCACGTCAGCCTCGTCTGCGCCGTGCCCAATGCGCCCTGGCTGGAATACATCCCGCAGCTTGACGACATCGCCGCCCCCATGGCCCGCGAGGGCGGCGAGGCGCTGGCGCCCGTGACACCGGGGCTGGGCATCGACTGGGACCGCGACAGGCTGGCGGCGCTGACCACCGAAGGCAGCGCCTTCGAGATACGGGAGGGATAGATGCAACGACACGGACAACTCATCGGCATCGGGGCCGAGGCCATCGCCGAGTACAAGGCGCTGCACGCCGCCGCATGGCCGCAGGTGCTGGAGACGATCACCGCCTGCAACATCCGCAACTACTCGATCTTCCTGAAAGAGCCCGAGAACCTGCTCTTTGCCTATTTCGAATATGTGGGCGAGGATTTCGACGCTGATATGGCCCGCATGGCCGCCGACCCGGTGACGCAGCAGTGGTGGGACCGCTGCAAGCCACTGCAACGCCCGCTGGACACGCGGGCCGACGGCGCATGGTGGGCCGAACTGAACGAGGTTTTTCATCATGACTGAGACCCTGAGACAAAGCGTCGAGATGCCCGAAACCGTCACGCCCGTGGTGATCTTCGGCTCCGGCTCCATCGTGACCGACGCGCATCTGCCCGCCTATCGCGACCTTGGCGTGCCGGTGGCGGGGATCTACGACCCGGACCACGCCAAGGCGGCGGAGGTCGCGGGCCAGTGGGACACCCGCGCGCTGAGCACGATGGCGGACGCGACGGGGCAGGGCCGCGTGATCTACGACCTCGCCGTGCCGCCCGCCGCGATCCCCGGCATCCTCGAGGCGCTGCCAGAGGGCGCCATCGCGATCATCCAGAAACCGCTGGGCGCCGATCTGGCCGAGGCCGACGCGATCATCCGGATCCTGCGCCGCAAGAACATCCGCGCCGCCGTGAACTTTCAGCTGCGCTTCGCCCCCATGAGCCTTGCCCTGAAGGATGCGGTCGCCAGGGGCCTTCTGGGCGAGATCGTGGATTTCGACGCCTGGCTGGCGCTGGACACGCCCTGGCACCTCTGGGAGTTCCTGCTGAAGCTGCCCCGGGTCGAGATCCTGCTGCACTCGATCCATTACCTCGATTTCGTGCGCGACCTGATGGGCAACCCGCAGGGCATCCATGCGCGCACGGTGGGGCATCCGTCCTCGACCGTGTCGAACACCCGTTCGACCATGATGCTGGACTATGGCGAGCGGGCCCGCTGCGCGCTGTCGATCAACCACAACCACGCCTTCGGGCGGCAGTTCCAGGCCTGCGAGTTCCGCATCTGCGGCACCAAGGGCGCGGCCTACATGAAGCTGGGCGTGAACCTCGACTACCCCAAGGGCGAACCGGACGAGCTGTGGCTGAACACCGGCGACGGCTGGCAAGAGGTGCCGCTGCAGGGCAACTGGTTCATCGCCGCCTTCCATGGCCGCTTTGCGCAGGTCCAGCGCTTCGCCGCCGGGCTGGACGAGGCGCTGGAGGGCTCTGCCGAGGACGCCTGGCACACCATGGCGCTGGTCGAGGCCGCCTACGACAGCTCTGCCACCCCCATGCATCCGATCAAGGAGGCCCCCGATGCTTGAACAGGTCAAATATTACGAGGATTACCAGATCGGCGAGGGCCGCGAGACCGTGGGCCGCACCATCACCGAGACCGATTTCGTCGTGCACGCGGGCCATTCCGGCGACTTCTTTCCGCATCACCTCGACGCCGAGTTCTGCAAGACGCTGTCTTTCGGGCAGCGCATCGCCCATGGCACCATGGTCTTTACCATCGGCGTCGGGCTGACCGCGACGATCATCAACCCGGTCGCCTTCTCCTACGGCTATGACCGGCTGCGCTTTGTCGCGCCGGTCTTCATCGGCGACACGATCAAGAGCCGGGTCGAGATCACGGCCAAGGAAGAGATGCCCAAGCGTCCCGGTTTCGGCCGCGTGACCGAACGGCTGACCGTGACCAAGCAGGGCGGCGAGACGGCGCTGGTCGCCGATCACATCTACATGGTGGAGATGCGCGGATGACCGGGCCTTTCCTTCTGCTGCACGCGGCGGACAACGTGCTCGTGGCGCGCCGGGCCGCGCCCGAGGGAACGGAGGTCGCGCTGGACAGCGGTGCGGTGCGGCTGACGCGCCCGGTCCCGCTGGCGCACAAGATCGCGCGGCACGCCATCGCGCCGGGCGACACGATCCTGAAATACGGCCTGCCCATCGGCACCGCGACAGAGGCCATCGCGCCGGGCGATCACGTCCACGTGCACAACATCCGCTCGAACTACACGCCGACCCATGCGCTTCAGGACGCGGACGGGGTCAGCGCCGGGGTGGCGCAATGACCCTGACCGGCTATCCCCGCGCGGACGGGCGCAAGGGCATCCGCAACACGGTCGTCGTGGCCTACCTTGTGGAATGCGCGCATTTCGTCGCCTCTAAGGTCGTCGCGGGCTTCCCCGACGACGACGTGCAGCTGATCGGCTTTCCCGGCTGCTTTCCCAACGAATACGCCGCCCGGATGATGGAGCGGCTCTGCACCCATCCCAACGTCGGCGCGGTGCTCTTTGTCTCGCTGGGCTGCGAGAGCTTCGACAAGGTGCGCGCCTCGAACGCGGTTGCCGCATCGGGCCGCCCGGTGAAGACGCTGGTGATCCAGAAGGCGGGCGGCACCATGTCCACCGTCGAGGCGGGCCGCGACTGGGTGCGCGGCGCGCTGGCCGAAATCGGCACGCAGAGCCGCGTGCCCATGGATCTCAGCGAATTGATCGTCGGCACGGTCTGCGGCGGCTCTGACGGGACCTCGGGCATCTCGGGCAACCCGGCGGCTGGGCGGGCCTTCGACCTGCTGGTGGGCGCGGGCGCGGCCTGCATCTTCGAGGAAACCGGAGAGCTGATCGGCTGCGAAGAGATCATGGCCGAGCGCGCCGTGACCCCGGAACTGGGGCAGGCGTTGCGCGCGGCGGTGCAGAAGGCGGAACGCTACTACGCGACCCTGGGTTACGGATCCTTCGCGGCGGGCAATGCCGCCGGGGGCCTGTCGACCATCGAGGAGAAAAGCCTCGGCGCCTATGTCAAATCCGGCGAGTCGCCCATCAGCGGGCTGATCAAGCCCGGCGACATCCCTCCGCGCGGCGGGCTCTACCTGATGGACGTGGTGCCGGACGGCGACGTGCGCTTCGGCTTTCCCAATATCTCGGACAATGCCGAGATCGTCGAGATGATCGCCAGTGGCGCGCATTTGTCGCTGTTTGTGACGGGGCGAGGCTCTGTTGTGGGCTCGGCCATCTCGCCGGTCGTGAAGATCTGCGCCAATCCCGACACCTTCCGCGCGCTGGCCGACGACATGGACGTCAACGCGGGCGACATCATCGAAGGCCTGCGCAGCATCGACGCCGTCGGCGAAGAGATCCGCGACCTGGTGCTGGCGGTGGCGGGCGGGCAGCAGACCCGGTCCGAGGCCATGGGGCACCGGGAATTCATCCTGACCTACAAGACTTTCGCGCCGATCGGGCCGGCCTGCCTGCCCGCGGCGTAACCAAGGAGACAGACGTGAAAAGACTGGACGGCAAGACCTGCGTCGTGACGGCGGCGGGACAGGGCATCGGACGCGCCGCGGCAGAGCGGCTGGCGGCAGAGGGCGCGCGCGTCATCGCCACCGACATCAACGAGGCGGCGCTGGCAGAGCTGAACGTCATCGAAGGGATCGAGGCGCAGCGGCTGGACGTGCTGGACGGCGCGGCGATCACCGCTTTCGCCGAGGCGGTCGGCCCGGTGGACGTGCTCTTCAACTGCGCGGGCGTCGTGCACAACGGCACCATTCTGGAGGCCAGCGAGGACGAGTGGGACTTTGCCTTTAACCTCAACGCCAAGGCACAGTTTCGCATGATCCGCGCCCTGCTGCCGGGGATGCTGGCGCGGGGGGCTGGCTCGATCATCAACATGTCCTCGGTCGCGGGGCCGGTGACCGGGCCGGTCAACCGGCTGGTCTATTCAGCCTCCAAGGCGGCGGTGGCGGGCATGACGCTGGCGGTGGCCAATGATTACGTGACGCAGGGCATCCGCTGCAACGCCATCGCGCCCGGCACGGTCGACAGCCCCTCGCTGCACGAGCGCCTGCGCGCCACGGGCGATTATGACGGCGCGCTGAAGGCCTTCATCGGGCGCCAGCCCATGGGCCGCATCGGCAAGCCCGAAGAGGTCGCCGCGCTGGTGGCCTATCTGGCCGCCGACGAAAGCGGCTTCACCACCGGACAGGTGCATGTGATCGACGGCGGCTGGACCGCCTGACAGGAAGGAAAACAGACATGAAATTCGCACGTTACGGCGCACGCGGCGCCGAGAAACCCGCCCTGGTCGAGGCCGACGGCACGCTGCGCGACCTCTCGGACCATGTGGACGATATCGCGGGCGATGTGCTGACGCGGCTGGATGCCCTGCGCGACATCGACCCGGCCAGCCTGCCCGTGGTCGAGGGCACGCCCCGTCTGGGCGCCTGCGTGGGCCGCACCGGCAAGTTCATCTGTATCGGCCTGAACTACGCCGACCACGCCGCCGAAAGCGGGCTGGAAGTGCCGCCGGAGCCGGTGATCTTCGCCAAGTATACCTCGGCCATCTGCGGGCCGAACGACCCGATCCTGATCCCGCGCGGCTCGGACAAGACCGACTGGGAGGTCGAGCTGGCCTTCGTCGTGGGCAAGAAGGCCAAATATGTCTCCGAGGCCGATGCCATGGACCACGTGGCGGGCTTCTGCGTGGTCAACGACGTGTCCGAACGCGCCTACCAGATCGAGCGCTCGGGCCAGTGGTCCAAGGGCAAGTCCTCGGACAACTTCGGCCCCACCGGCCCCTGGCTGGTGACGCCGGACGAGGTCGGCGACTTCGACGCGCTGCACATGTGGCTCGACGTGAACGGCGAGCGGGTGCAGGACGGATCGACCGCGACGATGGTCTACCGGGTGCCCTTCCTGCTGTCCTACCTGTCGCAGTTCTTCACGCTGGAACCGGGCGATATCGTCTCGACCGGCACGCCCCCGGGCGTCGGACTGGGCTTCAACCCGCCGCGCTACCTGAAGGCGGGCGACGTGGTGGAACTGGGCATCGAAGGTCTCGGCACGCAGAAGCAGGTCTGCCAGAACGACACCTGAGCCCCCCGCGGGCATCGGAAAGGCGCGGCCTGTGCAGGCCGCGCCTTTGATGTGTCGGGCCGCCTTCGCCAAGGGTGCAGGTGGCCCGGTGCCTTAATAGAGTTCCTCTGGCATATGTTGATTATTCGTTTATTTTCATATGATTGCGCATCATAGTTCAACTGCCGTCTCAAGTTTTGCTGTGCGAATGACCATCATGGTAAAGAAGCGCGCAACATTGGTCTGATCGCGGAAAAGCCGGTCGCAGAGCGCGTCGAACTCTTCCATGTCACGCAGGCCCAGCATCAGGACCACATCCGTATCGCCGGTCACGGCATAGGCCTGGGACACGGCCTCTTCTTCAACCGCTAGATTAAGAAAGCGCCGCATGTGCTGCTCTCCGTGCAATTTTAGCTCGACTGTCACCAGCGCTTTCAGGCCGCGCCCGGTCTTGGCGGGGTTCAGAATTGCCACCACGCGGTCAATGATCCCCGTCTTGCGCAGCCGCCGCACCCGGCGCAGGCAGCTGGACGGCGACAAGCCGACCTCTTCGGCAATCTCCACATTCGTTCGCGAGGCATCCCGTTGAAGAAGGTTCAGAAGCTTTCTGTCGATCCGGTCCATATGTGCATCCCCGCTGTTGGCGGCACTGTGCAATAAAATTGCATATTCATGCAATCTTTGACCGCAAATGCCAGTGGTCTGAGGTATCAGACCAGAGCCATCGCAAAGGAGTGCCCGGATGTCGTTTCTCTCAACTGTCCTGCATAAGACGCGGGAAACGCTTGGACTTTACTATGTTCTTGCCCGGATCACGATCCCGGTGACCATCGCGGCAGAGCTGCTTTCGCGCATGGGCGTCATCGAGGCCGTCGCCCCCGCATTTGCGCCGGTCATGAGCCTTGTGGGGCTTCCGCCAGAGCTGGGGCTGGCCTGGCTGACCGGCATGGTGGTCGGGATCTGGGGTGCGGTTCCGCTGGTTTTTACGCTTGTTCCGGTGTCGTCCCTGAGTACGGCGGATATCACGGTCTTCTCGGCGCTTCTGCTCTTCGCGCACGCCCTGCCGATCGAGCAGAAGATCGTCCAGAAGGCCGGTCCCGGCATGGCTGCCACGACGCTGTTGCGCGTTGCCGGTGGCCTGCTCTACGCCTATCTTCTGCACCGGGTTCTGGCGGCCACGGGCTGGCTTGCGGCACCTGCAGAGCCGCTCTGGATTCCGATGAGCGCCCCGGACGACTGGGCGGCGTTCTTCATCGGCCTGACAGAGACCATGATCTCCATGCTTGTCATTCTTGTGGGGCTCACCTGGGCGCTGGATCTGCTGAAATACACAGGGGTGCTGGACTTGATGATGTGGGTGTTGGCGCCGGTGCTGCGCCTCGCCGGGGTCCGGCGCGAAGCGGGCCACCTGACCGCCGTCGGCCTGTTCCTTGGCATTTCCTACGGCGGCGGCCTGTTGATCCGCGAGGCGCGATCCGGCGCCGTGTCTCCCCGCCAGGTTTTCGTGTCCTGCGTCTTCATGGGGTTTGCCCATAGCGTCATCGAGGACACGATGATTGTCCTGGCGCTGGGGGCTGACATCGGCGGGGTTCTCATCGGGCGGATCGCCTTTGCCCTGGCCGCAACCGCCGCCATTGCGGCCCTTGTGCGCGCAATGTCCGACGAGACCTTCTTTTCCTGGTGCTTTTGGAAGGCAGAGACAGTCGCGCCTCAGAGGTGATCTGGGATTATACTTTTATAATAGTTGGTTGCTGAGTTTATCTACAGCATCACATGAGGGTGATCCGGGCCTTTCCCGGCAAGCGGCCTGCCTTCGCGCACCGCGCCTTTGGTGCGTTGCGCGGTGTTCCGTGTCTTGCGGTTGTCAGGAGCGGCGTCGGTCGCTTGGATGTGGTCGGCCTGTTCCCTGGTATGTCCTGCGGTGGAGGCCTGTTGATCCGCGAGGCGCGATCCGACGGCCTTTTCGGCCCTTGTGTGAACCAGTTCCGGCGAGATCTTCTTTGCTGGTTCTGGTGGAATCCAGCGACCATTGAGACTTACCGGAAAATAAGAAAAATATAATAATTAAAATAGGTTGTGAGTCGTTCTTGTGGCGATACATGAGTTCTGGATGCGCAAATCTACGCCCAGCAACCCGCCTGCCTTCGCGGGCTGCGCCCGTGGTGCCTTGCAGTGCGTCCTGTGCAGGGCCAGCAAGGTTTCTGACCTGTATTGAAGAACAGGCGAGCCGGGCGCAGACGGCCCTATTGGGGCCTGTCTGCGGGCGCCTTGGCTTCCTTACCAGCCGGTATCCAGCAGCGCGTTGGCGTCGCCAAGCGTCGGGGCTGCGGTGCTGGAGGACGGGCGCTGCCCGTCGATGCGCAGGGGCAGACGGGTGGTCTGCATCCGAACCGCGTCGCGGGCGATTTCCTGCGTCATTTCAAGCGTCTGCAGGACGCCGCTGTCCAGAACGCCGTCCCAGTCCATCACCGGCGCGGCCCAGATGTCGGCCTCTATGAAGGCCCGCATCCAATGCTCGGTGGGCCGGGTCAGCAGGCGCTCGGCAAGGCCTGCCTTGATCTCGTCCCGGGCGGCGAAGGCGTCCCTGGTGGCGATCTCCTCGGGCAGGCCGGTGATCCGCGCCAGCAGCTCCAGCTTGCCCATGGCGATGGCCACATGACCGTCGGCGGTCTGGTAGACGCCGTAGGGCGCGGCCAGATAGGCATGTGCGGGGTTGTTGGCAGAGCGCAGCGGCGTGCGGCGGCCATCGTTCAGCCATGTGGTCAGAAGCTCGAATTGCAGGTCGGCCAGCACCTCGATCAGCGAGGTCTCGACATAGCCGCCGATGCCCTTCACCGCCCGCCGGTACAGAAGCGCCAGAACGCCCTGCGCCAGCGCCGCGCCCGCCAGCACGTCGGCGATGGGCAGGCCCATGGCCACCGGCCCGTCGTCGCGCCCGCCCGACAGCCACATCACGCCGGACCGCGCCTGCGCCAGCAGATCCTGGCCCGGCAGGTCGACCCATGGCCCGGTGGCGCCGTAGCCGGTCACCGTGCCGTAGACCACCTTTGGGTTCATCGCCTTGACGGCCTCGTAACCAAAGCCCAGCCGGTCCATGACCCCGGGGCGGAAGTTCTGCAGGATGACGTCGGCGCCCTCGACCAGCCCGCTCAGGCGGTCGCGGTCGGCCCCGGACTTCAGGTCCACCGCGACAGAGCGCTTGTTGCGGTTGATGGCGTGGAAGATCGTGCTTTCGCCGCCGATCTTCGTGTCGGTCAGATAGAGGTAGCGCGACAGGTCGCCCTGTCCGGCGCGTTCCACCTTGACCACCTCGGCGCCCAGGTCGGCCAGTTTCAGCGCGCAGTAGGGACCGGCGAGGAATTGCGAGAAATCGAGGACCTTCAGCCCTGCGAGCGGCAGATCGAGCGTCATGCGGGAAAGCTTTCGAGGAAACGGGCATGCAGGGCGCTCAGCGCGCTGTCATGCGTGGTCTTGCCGGTCAGGGCGTCGAGCAGGATGTGAGAGGCCTCTTCCTGAAACCCCATGTATCCGGCGTGGCGGGGCCGCAGCCAGGCGGCCTCGTGGCTCATGCGGGTCTGGTGGTAGGCATTGCCGGTGCGGGCGTTCACCGCCGCGTCGGCCCAGGCCAGCGCGTTGCCCGGCTGGCCGTTGTTGGCGGTGTAAAGACCCGATTGCACCCCGGCAGAGGCGACCCACAGCGCGAATTCGGTGCAGAGCTCGGGATGCGCCGTGCGCGCCGAGACCGCCAGCCCCGTGCCGCCAAGCGCCGAGCCCAGCGGGCCCGACAGGCCGGCCGCAGGGATGTCGTGGAAGGACAGGCGGTTCGGGCGATAGCTCTCCTGCGCGTAGGGCGCATAGAGGTAGGTGAAGGGGATCATCGCGGCGCGCGCGCCATCGGCCAGCGCATCCAGCGCGGCGATCGGGTCCATGCCGTGGCAGGCGGGGTCCACGGCGTCGGACAGCGCCTGCAGGGCCTCCATCGTGCGGCGCCCGTTCGCGGGGTCGAGGGCGATTTCGCGGCTGACCGGGAAGGGCGTGCCGAGGTTGGCCATCAGGGTGAAGAAGCACATCAGCACATGCGGCGGGCGCAGCGGCAGCAGCACGCGGCCCGCGCGGGCCTCTGCGATCACGGCGGAGAGCTCTGTCAGGGGGGCGTCGCACAGGTCCGGGCGGATCGCCTGCACCTGACAGGCGGCATCCACCGGCAGCGCCCACTGGTGGCCGCCGTAGAAATAGCTGTGGAAGCTCTTGCCCACGGTCTCCGAGGCCAGTTGCTCCAGCAGGGCCAGGTCGCCGTGGCGGTCGATAGGCAGCAGGCAGTTCTGGGCCACGACCTCGCCGACGTGCGGGTGGTCGATGATCATCAGATCGTAGGTCGCGGCCAGTTCGTCCACCGGCGTGCTTTCGAACCCCTGAAGCGAGCGTTTGTCCCAGTCGATCCGAACATTCGGATGGCGGTCCCGGAAGGCCGCGCTGGCGGCCACCAGCGGGTCGTAGCCCCGCGGGTCGGACCAGGTCATGCCCCTGAGCGTGCGTTTTTCGGCCACGGTTGTCCTCCTCTTTCCGGCAGGATAGCGCCGCGGCTTCACAAGTAAAAGCAAATTTTATATTTAGAGAAGGCAGGGTCGGCAGTTGTCAGCCCGACGCGCAGGCAGATAAGATACGCCGACCAGAGGCCGCGATTTCGCGGGCAGGAGCACAATGAAAACCAAGACCGCCGATGTCCGGCAGGATGACGACAAGTACCGCGCGCCCGCCCTGTCCAAGGGGCTGGATATTCTCGAACTGCTGGCCTCCAGCGCCGAGGGGCTGACCCAGATCGAGATCGCGAAGCAGCTGGGCCGAACGACGTCAGAGATCTTTCGCATGCTGATGGTGCTGCGGCAGCGCGGCTACGTGGATCTCTATGCGGACGACGACCGCTATCACCTGACAACGCGGATGTTCGAGCTGGCGCACCGGCATCCGCCGACCCGGCGGCTGACCTCGATCGCCGGCGAGGCCATGCAAAGGCTGGCCGATCAGGTCAACCAGTCCATGCATCTCGGCATCATCCACTCGGGCCGCGTGCTGGTCATTGCGCAGGTGGATTGTCAGGACAACAATGTGACCTCGGTGCGTCTGGGGGCGCATATCCCGATCTTCGAGACCGCCTCGGGCCGGGTGCTGGCCGCCTGGATGGAAGAGGACAGGCTGGCAAGGCTGGTCGGGGATGCCGGGCAGGAGCCGCGCGACAAGTACAAGGCCTTCATCGATGACCTGCCCGCCGTGCGGGCGGCGGGCTACTGCGCCCAGCCCTCGCTGACCATCGAGGGGGTGCAGAACATCTCTGCCCCGATCTTCGATTTCCGTGGCGGGGTGATTGCCGCGGTCACGATCCCCTTCGTGCACCGCCTGACGGGAACCTCCGCCGCCTCGGCAGAGGATTGCCGCGCCCGCCTTGTGGCGATGGCTGCCGACATCTCGCGCAGGCTGGGGGCCGGGGCGGCGCTGGACGATCCCGCGCCGTTGGGCTGACCGGGGGCGGAGCGGGGGATCATCGGCCCGGTCACCGGGCCGACGCGCAGCGGCGACTGCCCCCTTTTGCCGGGTGGGCCACGGTCAGAACCGAGTATCCCCAAGCGGATAGCCGTAGAGGCGCGTGCCCTCCAGCCCGAGGGTGCTACGCAGATGCCCGCTGCGCCTCGCGCATTGCAGCTGGCTTCTGGCGAGTTCGGAGCGCAACTGCACCAGTTCCGCCTTGCGGGTATAGTATTCCTCTTCGTTGTCCAGAAGCTCGGACAGCTGCCGCGTGCCAAGATCCAGATACTGGCTGCGGTACAGATCGCGGGTTTCGGACAAAAGCGCGATCTGGCGGTGCAGCAGGGCGCGCTTCTGTTTTCCGGCAGCCAGCGACCGCAGCAGCGCGCGCTCCTCGATGCTGCCTTCGAGGTCTGCCGCCTCGACCCGCGCCCGGGCCGCCGCAAGCGTATTGCCCGCCGCCCGGACCCGGGCCCCCAGCGCACCGCCCTTCAGCAAGTCCGACTGCACATCGAGGTTCAGGCCGACCGGCAGCGTATCGGTGCCGATCTCTCCGCGCACCACGGGTTTGAGAACGACACGCGGGGTCATGGCATTCTGCGCCTGTTCCTGTGCCAGCTGCGCGCGCCCCAGTTCAAGCCGGGCCAGAAGGACGTCGTCGGTTGCCCCGGCCGGCTTGCAGGAGGGCGCGGCGATGTCGATGCTGCCGCCGCGCGATTGACCGCTCAGCAGGGTCAGGCGGTCGCGCGTCTCGGCCAGCGCCAGTTCGGTGTCGTTGACCAGAAAGGCCGCCGATTGCAGGCGCCGCCGGGTTTCCAGAACGTCGGTCGAAGAGACGGCGCCGCTGGCCGCGCGGGCGGCGACACGCTGTTCCAGCGCCTGCAGCGCCTCGAACTGCTTGCGGTAGACGCCCAGAAGATCGGATTGCGTCTGCACGTCGTCATAGGTTTCAAGAAGCGCGATCAGCGCCTCGTCGACCTCTTTCTGGAAGCCGACATAGCTGATCTGCATGTCGAAATCGGCAATCCTGACGGCCCGTTTGCTCTTGCCGCCGTCAAACAGCAGTTGCGACCCGGTCAGCTCGGCAACGGGTTTGCCCTTGCCTGCGGCACCGATCCCGCCGCCCGCCGTCAGGCCAAGCGCCGGAAAGAGCACCGCGCGCTGCACCCGCACCTCGTCGGCGCTGGCGGAAACCCGGCTGGCGGCCTCGCGAACGGCGGGGTTGAGCAACAGCCCGTTGCGCGCCGCGCTCTTGGCATCGCGGCCCTCCGCCGGAGCCAGCGGCGCAAGCCCTTCGGCGCGCTCGATCAGCGCCGCCTCCATGCCATCGGGCGCGGGCAGCGCCGCACAGCCCGCAAGCGACAGGCTCAACAAGGCCAGCGCCAGACCCCTGCGTCCTGCGTTTCCCTGTCCAGAACGTCGATTGCGGATCATGCAGAGAGTATCCTTACCTTGCCCAGATCAGATTTGCGCATTGCGGGCGGCGCCATGCAGCGCGTTCTACCGCTCCGTCATCGTCGAAGAAAACCCGGTATTGGCAGATCAGCCTGTCGCGCCCGGTCAGGGACAGCGACAGGTGGTACTCCAGCGAGCCGTCGCGATAGCCGATCGCCGGACGCCCAAGTGTCCGTTGCAGGTCCAGCCGCGACATGCCCGGCTGCACGCTGCGGATCCGCGCGATCCGCTCTTCGTGGCCTTCGCGGGCATAGGTCGCGTTCATATCCGGGTAGCGACGGGACTCGGACGAGAACCCCGCCTTCGGATCGAGCTGATGGGCCGGGTTCGCCGTCTGTGCGGTTGCGGTGCCCAGGGGCAGAACAAGCAGGAGGGCCGTGGCCAGAAGGGCGCGATGCGCGCCGCCGAATCGTGTCATGTCGTGAACCTCTTCGCGGTCATGTCAGGTGTTGGAAATGGGCCGAAGCGACCCGCGGTCTCATCTTTCACGAAGCGCCTCCTGTGCCCGGTTGAACGGTTTGACGAGATACTGCCAGACGGTCTTTTCCCCGGTGCGAATGTCGACCGTGGCGATCATGCCCGGCACGATGGGGAAGCGCGTGCCGATCTCGTTGGTCAGGAAATCCTCTTGGGTGCGGATGTAGGCGCGGTAATAGACCTGATCGGGATTGACCTCGTCCCGCACGGTGTTGGGCGAGATCGTCACCACCTCGCCCGAGAGCCCGCCGAAGATCGCGTAGTCATAGGCCGACAGCTTGACCTGCGCCTCTTGTCCGGGGTGGATGAAGGCGATGTCGCGGGGGGAAATCCGGGCCTCGATCAGCAATTTGTCATCCATCGGAACGATGGTCATCAGGTTGCCGCCGGGCGGAACGACGCCGCCGATGGTCGTCACCGCGATGTCCTTGACGATGCCGCGCATCGGCGCCTGGAACACCAGCCGTGCAAGCTGGTCGGACCGGCCGCGCATGACCGAGGCCTGCACCTCGGCCTCGGCGTTGACGCGCTGCAGTTCCTCGCCCGCCTGAACCCGCGCATCGGCCTGCAGGCGCGCGATCTCCAGCTCGGTCTGGGCGGCCTCGCGGCGCAGGCGGATCACCTCGACCCGGCTGGCCGCGCCGTTCTTTTGCAGGGTCTCCGCGATATCAAGCTCTTGCCGGGTCAGTTCCAGACCCTCGGTCAGGCCCGACAGCGCCTCTTGCAGGCTGTTGCGACGAGAACGGAACAGGGCCAGTTCGTTGCGGCGCAGCTGGTCGAAGTCGTCCCCCGAGAGTTCGACCGGAAAATCCACCGTCTCGCGACCGTCAAGCTCTGCGCGCAGCCGCGCCGCCGCCGCGATGGCGGCGTGGTACTTGGCCGCCGCTTCCTCGACGTTGGAGGCCGAACGCGTGGCGTCGAGCCGGGCGATGGTCTGGCCCTTCTCGACCATATCGCCCTCTCTGACAGAGATCGCCGTGACGATGCCCCCTTCCAGCGACTGGATCACCTGTTCGCGCGACGAGGGCACAACCGTGCCCTGACCGCGCGAGACCTCGACCAGCGGAAAATACCAGGCCCAGCCCAGGAACAGCGCCAGCATGACGAAGACCAGCCAGACCAGCCGGCGTTCGGCCCGGGCCGTGGGGCGTTCCTCGATGAAGGACAGATCCGTCATGCCGCGGCCTCGCCGCCGCGCAATTGCGCCAGCACCTTGTCCTTCGGGCCGTCCATGGCGATGCGCCCGTTGCTGACCACGATCAGGCGGTCGACGATCCGCAGGATGGCCGGGCGGTGGGTGGCGACGATCACCGATTTCTCGGGCCCCAGCCGCCCCAGCATGTCGATCATCGCGGCCTCGGACACCTCGTCGAAGGCGGCGGTGGGTTCGTCCAGCAGCAGGACGTTGGGATCGCGCAGCAGGATGCGCGCCATGAGCAGGCCCTGCTTCTGGCCGCCGGACAGGCCAAGGCCGCCTTCCTGCACCAGATGGTCCAGCCCGTCGGGCAGCCGCTCGACGAAATCGACAAGGCTCATGCGGCGCAGCATGTCCATGATTGCCGCGTCGGTGGCATCCGGCGCTCCCAGCGTCAGGTTCTCGCGCAGCGTGCCATGGAACAGCCGCGCGCCCTGAGCCAGCAGCGCAACGTCGCGGCGCAGGTCGTTGGGATCGATCAATCCCATCACCACGTCGTCGACGCGGATTTCACCAGCCATGGGTTCGAGCAGCCCGGCGAGCCCCGACAGCAGCGTCGATTTGCCGGCGCCGTTGCGCCCCAGAATGGCGATGCGCTCGCCGGGTGCGATCCGTATCCGCTCGACCTTCAGGATCGGGGTCTGCGGATCATGGCCGAAGACCGCGTCCTTCAGGGCAAAATCGCCCTGGATCACCGGCTTGTGGATGCGCTGTTCCTGCGGGGCGGTATCGACCGGCAGGGCCATCAGCTGATCCAGCGCCTGGCGGGCGACCCGGGCCTGTTGCCAGCGGTTCAGGATCTGGGTGACAGAGGTCAGCGGCGCCAGCATCCGCGACGACAGGATCGAGGCCGCGACCAGCGCGCCGGTGCTCAGATCGCCCGCCATGACCATTGGCGCCCCGAAGAAGACCACCACCGCGAAGACCGCGCCCTGCACCGCCTGCGCCCAGGACGACAGGCTGTTCACAAGGTCGCGCAGTTGCATCGACGACCCGGCGGTGGTCTCGTTGTAGTGGTTCCACAGGTTCTGGAACCGGGTTTCGGCCTGCAGCGACTTGATGTCGTCGATCCCCTGGATCGCCTCGACCAGCATGGCGCTGCGCAGCGCGCTTTCGCGGGTATTGGCCTCGGCCAGGCGGCGCAGGCGCTTCTGGGCCAGAAGCCCGGGCGCCACCATCAGGACCACGGCGGCCAGCGGAATCCAGACAAGCCCGCCGACGATGGCATAGAACAGCGCGCAGAACAGCAGGAAGAACGGCACATCGGCCACCGCCGATACGGTGGTCGAGGTCATCATCTCGCGCACGTGTTCCAGTTCGCGGACCTGCGAGATGAACGTCCCGGTCGACCGGGGGCGGGCGGAATTGCGCACCCGCAGCGCATGGCCGAACACCCTGTCCGAGATGCGCAGGTCGGCGGCCTTGCCCGCCTCGTCGGTGATGCGTCCGCGCGCAAGGCGCATCAACAGGCCGAAGAACGAGGCCAGCATGACCCCGGCAAACAGCACCCAGAGCGTATTCATCGACTGGCTGGGAATGACGCGGTCGTAGACCTGCATCGAAAAGATGATCCCGGCCAGCGCCAGCACGTTGGTGACCAGCGAGGCGACCATGACCGCCCGGTAGGGCGCAAGGTCGGCCAGGGCGATGCTGCGCAGCCAGTCGGGACGCCAGGGCGCGATATAGTCGTCGATGCGCCGGTCGGGCCGGGCCGAAAGCGGGCGCAGCACGAAGAGGCGCCGCAGTCGCCCTGTCAGCTCCGCGCGGGAAACCGGCGTTTCCAGTCCTTTCTCGCCTGCGAGCGCAATCCCGAAGCCATCGGCGGTTTCCCGTTCGACGACGCCGATCTCGCCATTGTCGAACTCGACCAGCAGGGGCAGGCGCAGGGTCGAGATCGCCTCGGGCCGAATGTCGGGTGCGCGGATCGAAAGCCCCGCAGAGCGTGCCAGAACCCGCAGCCGGTCCGCATCCGCGGACCAGGCAAGGTCCAGCCGGACACGTTCGGGAGAGACGGCAATGCCGTAATGCGCGGCGATGCGCAATACGGCCTCCGTCCACCCCCTGTGCGCGGTGGACCCGCCCGTTTCCGGGCGGGTTATGCGCCTTTCGACGGTCACGGCGTCACACCTCGTAGGCGCCGGACTGAAGCTCGTCCTCCAGAACGCGGCCCGGCACCGGCTGTCCGATCAGGACATCGTCGCCTTGCGGCTGCGCGCCGTCATCCGATCTCTCTTCGGGCAGACCGGCGGTCAGGTCTTCTTCCTCCCGCACCGGTGCCATCAGATCGTCAAGGCGCAGCGTCTCGGGCTCTTCGTCGGGCCGGTCGGCCAGCTTGCCCTCGTCGAGCGAGGCAAGGCCGAAGCCTTCCGCGCCGCCACCGAACCCGAAGGACATCATCGACGCCGCGGCGAAGGAGCTGGGCAGCGGCGAGACCGTCACGTCCTCGACGGTGAGCGTCACGTCCGGTTCGCCCGCGCTGGTGCCGGTGAAGGTCCCGTCGCCATTGTCGGTCCAGTCGCCGGACAGCGACAGCGTGTCCTCTGCCGATCCCCGCACCGTCAGCAGGTTGTCGCCATCGGTCATGGCGCGCACCTGCTCGGGCGTCAGATCGGTGATCGCGTTGGACCCCGCGACGCCAAGGTCGAGCGTTTCGACATTGCTCAGCTGTGTGCCGAGCTCCGCCCCGGTCAGGCTTTCGCCGCCACGCAGATGCACCGTGTCCTCGCCCGCCTTGCCGTTGATGGCAGAGCCGGTCCAGATCAGGCTGTTGTCGCCCGTGGTCGGCAACTGCTGACCCAGGTTCACCGTAAGGGTGGTGCCTGTGTCGGCCGAAACCGCACCTGCATCGCCGCTTTCCACCGTATGCGCGGTCACGTCGATCTGAACGCCGGCTGTGCCGCTGTCCTGATCGGTCAGTGCGTCGCGCGCCTGAACGAACCCGAGGTTGTCCAGATCGGTCTGGCTCAGCCCGGTCAGGGTATAGGTGTCGCTGGCGGCATCGTAGCTGATGCCCGAGACCAGCGGTGTCGTGCCCGTGTAGAAGGACGCGAACTCGCCCAGACCCTTGATTTCAAGCGTCGTCGTCTCGATGCTTTCATCCGCTGCCGCGGTCACCGAGGCATCCTCGGAATCGACCATGGAGGCGTTGAGGTTCAGCGACACGATGGTCCCTTCCTGACCGAAGGAATTCGTCCCCGTCATCGTCAGGCCGTTGGCCACCGGGGCGACCGTGATATCGCCGATCGGCAGGATATCCACGCGGGACTCGGACAGCGTGGTTTCGCCCGACTTCACCACAAGTGCGAGGTCTTCCAGTGTGCCACTCCAGTTCTGCGGCGGCAGGATGCCGACATAGGGCGGAAGAGCGGAGCCGCCGCTGGCCAGAACCCAGGTGTTGACACCGCCCGAACCGCCGGCGTTGACCGCCATGTCGGCAAGGCTCGCATCGCTCGCGCTGCTGCCGGTATACAGCAGGAACCCGTCGGGCAGGCTCGACAACAGAACCGTGAAGATCTGCTCGGACCCGTCCGCGTCGTTCAGGGCAAGCGTCAGGTCGAGGTCGATCAGCGCACTGGTGCTGGGCTCTGCCGCCTCGTCACCGCCCAGCGGGCCGGTCGGGGCAAGCGTGACGCCATCGTTGCTCAGCTCGACAGGCAGGGTTGCCGTGCCGGTCGAGATCGTCGGGACGCTGCCGGTCTCGATGTTGCTGATCCAGGCGTCGACGGTGAGATCCCCGGTGACCATGCTGTCGGGCGTGAACACCAGATCCTGCGGCCCGTTCATCGCAACGCCCGGGACGACGTAATAGGTGCCGTCGGGGATGCCATCGACGCCGGTGACGGTTTGCGGAACCAGAACCGTGCCACCCTGCGTCAGCGTGCCGTTTTCCAGTCCGCTCGTCCCGCCGATCTGCAGATAGAGATCGCCGGTGACGGTGGATCCCGCACTGCCATCGGCCGGGTTCGTGACGGTGATCGTCAGCGGGATCTCGGTATCGCTTTCGGTCACCTTGCCGTCAGGATCCGACGGGTCGAGCACGATGTCGATCACGGCCTTGTCGGTCACCGGGTTCACCGGAACCGGGGGCACGATGGTCGCGGTCTCGGACCGGCCACCACCGGCCACGGCGGTGGTCAGCGTGGCGTTGAGTTCGAAGGGCTCGGCAAGGTTGTTGCCGTTGCCATCCTGCGGCGTCGTGATCTCGATGCTGTCCATAAGCGCATCCAGCTTTGCCTGGACGGTGGCAGCGTCGTCGCCCGATGCGGTCGTCACCGATGCGGTCCAGACCTCCTGGCCATCGATCACCGAGCGCACCATGCCTTCCACCTGCGTTCCCGCGGGCAGGTCGACGATGGTGACCGTCAGGATGTTCGGGCTGGTGGTCCAGGCCGTGACCTCTGCATTGACCATGTCGGACAGCACAAAGCTGACGTCCTCGGTTGCCTCTGCACCGGTGTATTCCCAGGTCTCGATCGTGGCAGGCGGTGCCACGGTGCCCGGCGGGAAGGTGGTGGTCAGGAACCACTGCGCCGTATCGGACAGGACATCGGTCGCCGATCCCGCGAGGTCGCCGCGATCCTGGGTCTGCACCGTGACCGAGATCGGCGCGTCGGTCAGCCCGACTGCGCCATAGCCCACGGTGAAGGTGACATCCAGGTCGAGCCCGCCCGCCGCGTTGATCGGCAGTGCGTCGGTGCCCTCGTAGGTCAGCAGCCATGTTCCGCCGCCAAGCAGTTGGCCGCCCTCGACGGATACGCCCTCGGGCACGTCCTCCAGGATCACGCGCACGAGGTGCTCGCTGCCGTCATGATCGGGGTTGGCGATGTTCAGGGTGACGGTCACCTGCTCGCCGCTGGTGTCAACGGTCACGCGGTCGCCCGGCACCGAGTCGATGCTGTCGATTGTCAGCGCAGGCGCGTCGCTGACCGGCGTGGCGGTCAGCTCGAACCGTCCGTCGGTCCAGTCGCCGGTGACCGGCAGAACGTTTCCGTCGCCCGGATCGGTGATCTGGTACTGCAGGTCGAAACCGCCAAGCGATCCATCCAGATGCGCGCCACCCTGTACCGAAAGCTGACCCACCTGGGTGCCGTTCAGTTCGTAGTACTCGACGCCGCCAATGGAGACGACCGGAAGACCGGCCATCAAAAGCGGCACCTCGGAACCGGGCGCACCCAGATACAGCGTGAAATCGCCGCTCTCGACGTGGTCAATGTTGATCCGCAGGCCGCTGATCATCTCATCGGTATCGCCGTTCTGATGCACGATCCCAAGGTCGAGAGGCTGCCGGACATCCTCGACGATCTCGGTCTGTGTGGTGATCGTCGCCTCGGGCGAGGGGCTTACCACGAAGCGGATCGGGGTCGGCGAGCCGGTTCGGGAATCCCCGTCGTTTTCTGTCGTGACGGGCACCACGGCAAACTCGACCAGTCCCGAGAAGTTCTTCGGAACGGTGATCTCGGTGCTGCCGATCTGGCTTTCCTGCAGGATCCAAACCCGGTCTGCACCGGTCTTGTCCGGGCCGGTCAGCAGGGTGCCCTGGCTCAGGTCGAAACCTTCGGGCAGCCCGGTGACCTGAAGGGTCAGCCTCTCGGATCCGTCGGTGTCCGGCGAGCTGACGGAAACCATGTCGCCCAGCATGACGGTATCGGTCTCGCTGTCCAGTTCCGCCTCGACATAGCTCTGCGAGGTCAAGGTCACGTCGGCTTCGTCCGCGACGCCCTTCATGTGGATTTCCATCGGCAGCGTGATCGGCGCCGAAACGTCCTCGTGAATGGTTCCGCCGACATCCAGCCGGTCGACGCTCTGCGCGCTGATGTTGAGCGTGAAGTCGACGTTGCTGTGCGGCGGCGGCGTCAGAATGAGCGGCAGCGCGGGATCGAAGTCGACGAAAGTCGCGACGCCTCCGGTCACCGTCACGGGCTGGCCGTCATAGGTCAGCGTCGCCCCTGCGGGGATATCCGCGATTGTGACGTTGAAGGTCTCGGAGGGATCCGAACTGCGCGGGCGGATCACCAGCGGGATATCGGTATCCTCGTAGCCCTGGGCGCGCGCCGTCAGCGACATCGTCACCTCATCGGCGGCAGGCGAGATCAGGATATTGGTCAGGTAGGACTGACCGCTGGTCGCCTCGACCGTCGAGCCGGTGCCATCGTCGTCGGGGTCGACGGTATAGGCCTGCACCCCGATCTGGAACTGCCCCGAGAAGTTCTCGGCGGCGCGGAACTGCAGGGTGTCGAGGTATTCCATCGGCACATCGACCGGCGTGCCGTCGAAGACGGCCTGATGCCACGTCGATCCGTCGAACCACTGGAACTGAGAGCCGATGGCATCGGCCTGCGACCCGTCGCCATGGATCAGCTCGGGCGTCAGCCGGGCGAAGGTCTGCTCGCCGCTGTCCTGATTGCTCCAATCGGCGCCGAGGTCGAACCCGTCGCTGTTCAGATCGAACCAGACATCCTCTTCGCCCGGGGTGGTGTAGTTGAAGTCACCGTTCATGGTCAGGTCATCCACACCGTCACCATCGGTGTCGGTGCCGACGGTCTCGGCCACCGGGTTCACCGTGACGGTTACGTTGTGAACGACGGTTTGGTCATCCTGGACCGTCGCACCGTCGATCCAGGCTCTGTCCTGGCTCGTGACGGTGACAGGAATGGTCACATCGCTGCTGTCATGGGCAGGCGCCACAAGGGTGAAGGAATCGAGATAGGTTTCGAGTACATTCGGCAGACCCGGCATCACGCCGATTGTTATCGTCGCGCCGGACTGATCGAAGGTAAGTCCGGGCGGCAGCGCCGGCAGTGGCCCCAGGTCCCAACCCGGGGGAATGTCGAAGGACACCTCGCGGATGAACTCCTGTCCTCCGGCCTGTGTCAAGGGGCTTGTGTCCGTCAGGGTGAGCCCGGCAAGGAAGGCGATGGGGCTGTCCTCGTCGCCTTCTGCGTCCGGGATCTCCACGTCGCCCGCGACCGGCGTCACGTTCAGGTCCAGGGTGACGCTGTCGCTTACCGGTCCGCTGGTGGTGCCATCCTCAGGTGCGCTGCCATTCCAGTGGCCGTCGGCATCGGTGTCCTGCCCGTTCAGGGTGACCGTGATCCCGTTGATCTCACCGCTGAAGTCGGGGCTTCCGCCGATCTCGATGGTCGGCAGGGCGGTCGGATCGGTCGACAGACCCGGGGCGGGAATGTCGATGCTGCCGCCCGCCGCGACCGTGGTGCCGTTGACGACGATGTCCTTGTCCGAGCCGTTGGTGATGGTGAAGGACCGGACCTCGCTGCCGTCGAGATCGGCGAAGCTGGAGGCGAGGATGGCCGAAATGTCGACCGTGGTGTCCTCTTTCAGGGTCAGCTCGGCCTGGTCGGTGCCAGTATAGACAATGGCGTCGGCCTTGTCGACGGTCGCGGGATCGGCGGCGTTGAATTCAAGGGTAACCGGATCGGTCACCGCCTCGACATAGACCGTCACGGTTTCCGTGCTGGTGGCCCCGGGCACGCCGGGCATAATCCCGCCACTGCTGTCCAGCTCGTAGCTGGTCACTTCGTAGGATACCTCGAAGTTCTCCGAGGCGTGCTCGGGCGGTGTGACCGTCAAGGCCTCGAACTCGGCGCTGGTCATGACCTGATCGGCAGCCGCCGACGTCCCGGTGACGGGATACACATCGCTCAAAGCGATGCTCACAGAGCCACTGGCGTCGACGGTCAGGCTGCCGCCCCCCCAAGACAGGATTGTGCCTTCGGGAAAGCCGGACAGGGTGATCAGGCCAATCCCCTCGGTTTCCAGGTTGTTGCCGGCTCCCATGCCGTTATCGGTGATGACAGGGGCGTTCAGCCCCAGCGGCACGGCGGTGTCCTCCGCCACATTGATGCTCTCGGCGTCAACCGACAGCGCCGGCGCATCGGATATCGGCGCGACATTGATCGTCACGGTCGTCGAGGCCGTGACGCCATCGTCGGTGGTCTCGAAGACAAACTCCTGGGTGCCGCTGAAGTTCGGTGCAGGAACAAAGGTGATCACACCCGTGGCACTGACCGTCACCGTGCCGTTGGCGAAGGGGTGGTCCCTGCTGCCGTCGGCGTTATGGGTCACGGGGGTGGCCTCGAGGCCGCCGTGGGTCACGATCGTGTTCGTCGCTGTCATATCCGCCGACAGGGTAAAGCTGTTGTCGGTATCGCCTGCCTGGCTGTCCTCGACAACGTCCACCACCAGCGTTGCGACGGGTGCATCGTCTGCCACGGTGATCGTGATAGCGGAGTTTGCGGTGTCGCCATCGCTGTCCCGGGCCCGGACGCCGAAGGTCAGCTCGATTTCTGCATCGCCGTTGTGATCAAGCGGACGCAGCAGTTCGAAGGTATATCCTGCTGCTGCCGAAGTCGGGTCCGTCAGGGTCACGACAAAGACGGGCTCCCCTCCGTTCCCCTTGGTCGCGATCAGGGTCTGGTCGTCGGCGGAAAGCATCAAGACAAGGGGCACGCCGCCCGAGCTCAGCCCGCCGGGCAGCCCGACGGTGCCGAAAGTCACGGTCACGTCGTCCTGCCCGGGGGTCAGGTTAAGCGTGCCGCTGACCTCGCGCAGAGCCGCATCCGGGGCGCTGCCGCTGGCCAGGTTGGCTTCGTCGATGTTTACGTCCTGCGGCACCCCCAGAACCGGAACCGTATCGGTCACGGTGATCTCCTGGGTCGCAGAGCCCGGCGAGACGTCGCCATCGGCATCGATGGTGGTATAGCTGAAATCGTCCCGCAGCTCGGTGTCGTTTGTCGGCTTGACGTGATCGGCGCTGCTATCGGGCGCGTAGGACCAGGAGCCATCGCTGGAGACGGTCAGAGAGCCGTATTGCGTGATGACGAGTTCCGTGCCGCCCTGGGGGATCAGGACCGACGCGGAATTGCCGCCGGCGTCGGTATAGGTGATCTCGTGCACCCGGCCGCCATCGGCGCCCAGCGTGTCGTTGGCCAGCAGGTTGTCGCCACCATTCGCAGAGCCGACACGGGAACCGCCTTCGACCACGGTGACCGCTGTATCCGCCTGGGGTGCAGCGGGGGCATCGTCCTCGATACCGGCGACAATGCGATCGACCCGGATGTCGCCATCGCTTTCGACGGCGGCAATCTGGATCGTCTCGCGCAGGATGTCATTGGCGGCGCTGTCGCTGTGATCCCCGGTGTTGCCGGACAGCGTGTAGCTGTAGCTGATCTCGCCGGTTGCCGCATCGTACCCGGTGATGCTGAGCGTGCCGTATTGCGTCGCCACATCGACCGGCGTGGTCGCCGCATTCTGCAGCTCGGCCAGCGTCACGGTCGTGCCGCCGCTCAGGGCGCCGCCCGAAACCGTGCCGCCGATCACGATCGAGGCAAGCGGCGATGCGCTTGTGCCCAGAACGAAGGTCGCGCTGGTGGTGTCGGTGCCTGTCCCCTCGGCGGTGCCGCCGGTCAGGCCGGATTCCGCGACGAGGATATCCTCGGGTTGTCCGGGGACCGTATCGGAGATCTCCAGCCCGGTCACGGTGCGACCGTCCGTGTCGGTGTTGCCATAGGCATCGACCGCGCTGGCGGACAGCACCGTTTCACCCGTGGCCAGCGGCCCGGGCAGGGGCACGCTCCAGGTGCCGTCGGGCTGGACCGTCGCGGAATACGGCGTGCCGTCCACGTCCAGCGTGACGCTTGCGCCCGGCTCACCGGTGCCGGTGATCACCGGCGCGACGCCGTCTTCCACCAGGACCGGATCGATGGTCACGGTCGTGACGGTGTCCTTCAGGATGCTGTCGGTCGTCGTCACGGTATTGCCGGCGGCGTCCTCGACATCGGCGGTCACGGTCAGCGTGCCGTCGTCCAGCCCGCTCAGATCGGCGGTCACGGAATAAGAGCCATCGGGCTGCACCACGATGCTGCCCACGGGAACGGTCACGCTGTTCGTGCCGTCAGAGATGGTCAGGCCGGTGATCTGTCCGCCGACCGCCGCCTGTCCGTCGATCGCAACCTGGGTCAGATCGTCCACCGAGGACAGCACGTTGTCGGGAAGTGTGGCACCGGCGGGGCTGGCATCGTCGGTGATGTCGACGCTGGCGCTGTTGATCACCCAGTCCGCGGTTGTGGTGGCATTGGCGGTGCCGCTGCCATCGTCGACGGTGTAGGGCAGGATCAGTTCGGCTGGCGCATTGGGGCCCGGCACGAAGGTCAGCGTGCCGTCCGCCGCCATCGAGACCGTCCCGCGGCCACCGCTGAGGGTGATGCTGCCGCCGGCGGTGATGGCCTGGCCGTCCACCTCGGTCACGGTCAGGGTGGCGGTTTCGCCGCTGTCGACGTCGCTGTCATTGGCCACGACGTCCAGCACCGCATCGGCGCCCGCGACGACCAGCGTCGCGTCGTCCTGCGCATCCGGCCGGTCGTTGCTGCCGTTGATCGTGACGGTGACCGTCACGGTGTGAGAGGCGCCCAGCGAATCCTCGACCGTGACCTCGTAGTCCTGCGTCAGGACCGTGCCGGCGGGCAGCGTATCGAGATCGGCATCGTTCACCGTGAAGGTCCAGGTGACCTCTCCGGTGACAGGGTCGAGCCCGCCCGGTGTGAAGGTGCCCAGGTAGCCCGCGCCCTGCGGCGCGGCGGTGACCGTGTGGGTGTCCGTCGCGTCCAGACCCGAGACCTGAAGCGTCCCGGTCTCGACGTGGTCCAGCGTGTTTTCCGCCGGATCGCCGTCGGCCAGTTCCGTGATCGTCGCCGAAAGGTCCGACCCGGCCGAGATCTCGGGCACGTCGTTGGTGCCGTTGATGGTGATCGTGACCACCTGCTCGTCGAAGCCGCCGTCGTTGTCGGTGACCCTTACGGTGATCTCTTCGGTCAGGGTGCCTCCGAGGGGCAGCGCCTGCACATCGGGGTGGGTGTTGTCCAGCGCATAGTGCCACTGGCCGGTGCTGTCGACGGTCAGGGTGCCGTAATCGCCGGTGCTCCCTTCCACGGTCCAGACATGGGTGTTGCCGGTGTCGATGTCATCCTGCGACAGCTGGCCCGTCGCGGACAGGGCGAGATCCTCGGTGACGGCGCCCGTGGCGACGCCCGTGATCACCGGATCGTCGTTGGTGCCGTTGATGGTGATCGTGACCACCTGCTCGTCGAAGCCGCCGTCGTTGTCGGTGACCCTTACGGTG